>CAZRBY010000005.1:28604-81674 GCA_964598495.1 uncultured Muribaculaceae bacterium | reverse complement strand
GGGTACGGAGCGCATCACAGGTGTTTTTCCACGGTATAGGGTTACTTTTCCGCCTCCTTCGCCCACATAGCCCCAGTCTGCATCTGCCATTTCACCGGGACCGTTGACTATGCAGCCCATTATAGCGATGCGGAGACCTTTGAGATGGGAGGTGCGTCGTTTCACTTCGTTGAAGGTCTCCTCCAGATTGTATTGTGTACGGCCACAGCCAGGACATGCAATATATTCAGGTCTGGTAAACTTTCTTCGGGTGGCTTGCAGCAGAAGATCTCTGAAATACTCTTTTTTTTCCTTAGATACGGGTACGCCGGCTATAGTGGCTCCGCTTAGGTCTATGTCATCAATCTTGCAGTCAAGCAGGGCAGGACCAAATTTGCAAGAGGCACGGATTATCCATTCATTCCAGTTTTGTGCTGTTACGGGAAGATCAGTATCCGGTTGAATACCGTTGCCCATCATTTGGGAGGATTTTACAATCTCTTTACCCGCCGCTATCTCATTTACCGGATTCTCGGTAAGTGATACGCGGATGGTGTCGCCTATGCCTGCGCTCAGAAGCGCAGAAATGCCTACCGCTGACTTGATGCGTCCCTCATCTCCGTTGCCCGCTTCCGTGACTCCCAAATGGAGTGGGTAAATCCTTCCCATCCTCTCCATCTCTTCGTAGAGAAGGCGATAGGCATCTGTCATAACTCTTGTGTTACTTGCTTTGAGTGAGATGACTACCTTATGGAAATCCTTATCAATGCACATACGGAGCCACTCCATAACAGCCTCTTTCATGGCAAAAGGGGTATTACCGTAGAGGTGGGTAATCCGCTCACCGAGAGAGCCGTGATTGAGCCCTATCCTGATGGCAGTACCATACTTACGACATTTATCCAGAAGTTGGGAGAATTTATTACAGGCCTCTTCGTGAACGGGAGCAAAATTCCCGGGATTGATACGTACCTTATCCGCCACCTCCGCAGCTGCGAGGGCCACATTGGCTGAAAAGTGGACATCGGCTACAAGAGGTGTCATAATGCCCTCAGAGCGAAGTTGCGCCTTTATCTGCCGCAATGCTTCTACCTCTCTGAGACCTTGAGTGGTCAGGCGGATGATATCCGCACCTGCCGCTGCCATCTCTCTACACTGCGCAACAGATGCTTCAATATCCCGTGTGTCGGTGTTGCACATGGTCTGCACCGATACCGGAGCTCCTCCTCCGATATGTACACCTCCAATTGCAAAAGAAACTTTCTTCATAACATTATATTAAATACCCCGATTCACCAAAGATGTACAAAAAGTGAAACACTAAGCATAATGTTGCGCGGATAGCAGAGCATCCAGTACTGGTCGCTGAACTTGTTTGTATGATAGATGCTGTTGAGCGAAAATTTGTAGTTGCCTTCAAATTGAATTTCAAAGGGTTTGAAGACCACAGCAAAACCGCCACCTGCCATGATCCCATAGTCGTGACGAATATCATACTGATCCCAGCCTCTCTCCCTTGCCGTGGAAAGACGGTAGCCGTAGTAACCGCCCGCATTGACCAGTATCCTGAACCTCGAAAAGTCGATTTTGAACTGTGAAACCAGCGGGATCTCTATGATCTCATATCTTTCACCCCAATCTTCATATTTAGAGGAATAGCCCTCTTCGCCATAATTGACTCCAAACTGCACTCCAAAATTGAAAAGCTGGTCCCAGAGTGCGTGATAATAGGTATAAAGCAGGGAAAAGTTCTTGGGACATTGAATATACTCTTCACCTACCGTAGGAGAGGAGCTGACAGTACAGAAACCGTAGCTATATCTGACCCCCAGCATGTGGATGTTTTTGAACTTTTTTGGCGGAGCAATGGAATCGATATTTACAAAATCATCCTCCAAGTCACCTATTATTACATTTTCCTGGCCATGTAGCTGGAAAAATAGTAATGTGGCAAAGAGAGTAAAGAGTATCTTTTTCATTTGAACATCTCCTTTATGTTTATGGTCTGCTCCAGGTCGGCCATCTCGGGAAGCTTGATGATATAGACGCCCGGGGAAGTCTGGTACATACGCACCTTTTCGGGCTGTCTTTTGTCGAGGAAATTACCTGAGTCAAACAGCCCATTCTGATTGCGGTCTTCTGTAATCCTCACCGAATAATCGTTTGCTTTGAGATAGGGGAATAGGAGAGAAGTATCTCTGGAAACATTATATTTTCGGAAGACATTCTTACGCTCTTTGTCCACGAGTTCCACAATGTATTTGGTGTCTACGCCATTCAGCACCAGAGTAATGGAGCTGGCGTCCTCACTCTTCGGAGGGGTGAATTTGTTGCTTACTTCTGCATTTGGAAGATTGTCAAGATTGAAAAATGCGCCCTGAGGTACAATAAACTCATATTCGTGGCCATCTTTTATCTCCCTGTCCATATACATGACAAAACGACGGATTTCCTGGGGATCCTGTTCGAACTTGAATGTGATGGTGTCTACCTGATGTCTTGGGTTTTTTGCGGTAAGCACGAGCATATCTCTATTCCAACGTATTATCGGGAGTGCAGAGACCAGGCTGATACCATCATGGGCTATGTTTTCATTCTTTGCTACTATACTGAACTTGAAAACGGTATCCTTCGGTTGTTCTTTTTTCTGCTGACCGCCGGTTGCACTCTCAGGCTTAGGCAGTCCCAGGGAGATATTTTCTATCGTATCGCGAAGCACTCCGGTAGAATCGGTTCTCTTGTAGCTTAGCTTAAGCAGCAGACTATCCTCCAGCTTGTAGGGAGTATTGATCCAGAAATCGAGGCTATCCTTTGCCGGAGCGTACTGGATAATCACAGAGCTGTCCGCCACACCGAAAAACTCGATATTCGAGATCTCGACATCAGGGGCATTGAAGGAGAGGAATCCCGATTTTTCGCTTCTCCTGCCGCTGTTTTTGAGGAATTGGACACTCTGAAGTTCTGTAAACATAAGCAGTTCAAACATTGACTTACGCTCCATGCAGGCTAGGGTATCTTTCTTGTCAAAGGACTGCAATTCGTATATGGAGTCGCGGACTACCTCTGTGGGTCGGATAAGCGTGTCCAGAAATGCAATCTGATCTTTTGTCGGATCATACCTGTTGTCATTGTCGCTATCTGTGAATGCAACTATACGATAAAGTGTATCACTTATATTTCTTATGGAGAAAAAGCCCCATTCGTCACTCTTAGAGGCAGCATCGGGAAATATTTTGAAACAGGCTGAGTCAGAGTGGTCGGTATAGAGCGCCACAAGTACCTTCTTGACCGGCTGGAGAGTCTGGCAGTCGATAATGTTGCCGGTTATATAGAGAGAATCCACCGTACCACCTGTCGAAAAAGCATAAACAAGCCTCGGGGCTATGTTGCCCTCGTTGTTGTCGGCCAGCCCCTCGCCAAAGTCCAGAGTGTAGGTCCTGTTTTCGGCAAGAGTATCGGGAATAGAAAAAACGATGTTCTTCCCCTTTATCTTGTGGGTTATTCTCTTTTTGATAGGCGGAGAGAGATAGATCTCTGCCACATTCTTTACCACCGTATATTCATCATAAGTAAGGGAGATTGTTCCATCATACCTGGGAAAGTTGGTGGCATTGAATTCGGGATTTATCTTTAGGAGTACGGGTGGTATGGTATCTTTCGGACCTCCGCTTGGGGGTGTGGTAGTATTGGCGCATGATTTGGAAAGCAACAGGCACAATAGAAAGCCGGCCATGGCCAGCGCAGTCATCCATACTCTTCTATTATCTTGCATTGGTGTCGTTTTACTATCTGTTTGAGTTGAGTTCCACACGTTTAACGCTCTCTATTCCCTTTATGGCAGAGAGTGACTTGATGAGTTTGTCAAGGTCGTCAGTATTGCGCACATAGAGATCTACAGTACCTTCGAATATTTCGTCATGAGTTTCGATACATATTTTACGCATATTTACACCGAGCTGCAGGGAGATGACCTTTGACATATCACTCACAATGCCCATCCTATCGAGACCTCTAATGGAAATCCGTGCCAGGTAAGACATCATAAAGTGTTTACTCCACCTTGCCGATACTATTCTGTCAGCCTGTTTTGCTGCAATGTCGGTAGCCTTCTGGCAACTCTTCTTATGCACAAGTACGCTTCCGTCATCTTCTATAAAGCCAACTACATTATCTCCGGGGATAGGAGAGCAGCAATCGGCAATGGTAAATGTTGTAGTGCCTTTGGATAGGTCCTCCCTTAGTTCGTAGTCTCGACTTTTATCAATTTCGCCGGTATTTCGTTCGGGTGTCAGGAGTTTCACTCCCCACATTTGTACATTACGCTTCTCTACATTGGTTTTGAGTGCCGTTTCAAGGTCTGAAAGATCAATCAATCCGATACCTATCTTGTGGTAGAGCTCGTCCTTGCTACCCGCCTTATAATAATCTATGAGTTTCTTGATTACACGGCTCTTTATGGTGATATTCCGCTCCTTCAGTTTGGATGTGAGGAACAACATTCCCTCCTTGATACTGTCTTTGGTTTCAGCTTTAATAGAGTCAAGGATAAAATTTCGCGCCCTGTTGGTGCGGATAAAGTCCAGCCACTCCCTCTTAGGTTTGCCGCTATCCGAGGTAATGATCTCCACCTGATCTCCATTGGAGAGCTCATGCGAAAGAGGTAATAATTTTTGGTTTACCTTTGCTGCAATAGCCCTATTGCCTACCTCCGAGTGTATTACATAAGCGAAATCGAGTGCCGTAGAGCCCTTGGGCAGATTCTTGGATTCACCTTTAGGTGTAAATACATATATGTCGGAGCTAAGGAGTTCCTTGTGAAAGCTGTCCAGGAATTGCAGTGCGTTGGAATCGGGATCTTCGAGTATGTCGCGTACATGCTTAAGCCATATATCAAGCTCCACCTCTCCGGTTGAGGAGCAATCGCCCTTTTTGTAGATCCAGTGGGCAGCTACACCTCTTTCGGCTATGGAGTTCATCCTTTCGCTGCGGATCTGGACTTCGATCCATTTACCTTCCGGCCCCATGACTGTTAGATGCAATGCCTCGTATCCGTTACTCTTGGGTTCTTTGACCCAGTCGCGTGTCCTGTCGGGCTTGTACTGATATCTTTCTGTAATAATGGAAAATATCTGCCAGCATTGTTCCCTCTCGCTCAGACCCTGTTTTGGCTCAAAAATAATACGTACTGCATATATGTCAAATATTTCCTCGAATGGGACATTTTTTGAAGTCATTTTTCTCCAGATGGAGTAGGGGGTCTTAAGTCGTTTAAGTATCTCAACTTTGTATCCGGCTGCCTCCAGCCATGATTGTACGGGGTTGACAAAATTGTCGATACTGCTGGAACGCTCCAACATTACCGCTTCCAGCTTGGCCTCAATAGCCCGGTAGGCCTCCGGCTCCCTATGGACGAGCCAGATATTTTCCATCTCCGACTTAATGCTGTAGAGACCGAGACGGTGTGCAAGCGGTATGAAAATATACATCGTCTCGCTGAGGATTTTGTCCCTTTTGTATTCTGGCATAAAGCTGATAGTGCGCATATTGTGCAGACGGTCTGCCAACTTGATGAGAACTATCCGGACATCGTCATTGAGAGTGAGCAGGATCCGTTTGAAATTTTCGGCCTGCATACTCTTGGAATAGGTAATGTTGTCACTGTCGAGAGCAGTCTTTATCTTGGTCAAACCATCGACCAGAGAGGCGATTTTAGGGCCGAAATGATTTTGTATATCTTCGACCGTATAATGTGTGTCCTCTACTACGTCGTGCAATAGCGCTGCACAGATTGATTTGTTTCCCAATCCGATTTCTTGTACCACAATCCTCGCCACAGCTATCGGATGGAGTATGTATGGCTCTCCGGAGCGTCTCCGTACACCTTTGTGAGCCTCGTTGGCAAAATCAAAGGCCTTGAGCACCAGTTCAAACTCTTCCTGATTTGCGCAGCGCTTAAGACTGAATTTCTTCAGCGTTTCAAATTCCCTGTTTATGACATTGTAATCCTCTTCCGTAAACATACTCTACCTCCATTAAAAATAGAGATCTCTGATACCCTGTTTTACCATGTTCAGTCTTTGTGCAACAAGATTTTTTCTCTGACCGGCAGGCAATTTAGCCACCTCTTGTTCAATTAGTTCATATCCTACCTTCTTTGTCTCCTCCGAAGCGTAATCCTCAAGATATTCGGCAAGGGTGATAATAGCATTGGGGGTACAGAAATTTCCGATGAATCCGGGTATGGCAAATTCCATAAAATGCTCTCCTGTACGTCCCAAACGGTAGCAAGAGGTGCAGAAACTGGGAATATATCCCCTCGTAAGGAGCCACCTGATCACCTGATCGAGGTCGCGGGTATCGCCAATCCGGAACTGCTCCTTATCAAGTTGTTGCTCATATTCCTCCTTTTGGTAGCCGCCAATTTCCAGTTTGGTGCCGGCATCTATTTGGGATACTCCGAAATCTATCACATCGTCCCTTACCTGACTGCTTTCACGGGCGGTCATAATTAGTCCCGTATAAGGTACGGAGAGACGCAGAATGGCCACCAGCATTTTAAACTGCTCATCTGTTACGCGCCAGGGGAGATCCAAATCCATACCATGGGCGGGTTGGATGCGGGGGAAACTGATGGTGTGAGGACCCACCCCGTGAGTCTCCTTGAGATGGATTGCGTGAGCTACGAGTCCCAATACCTCGAAGCGCCAGTCGTAGAGTCCGAACAGAGCTCCGATACCCATATCATCAATTCCTGCTTCAAATGCGCGGTCCATAGCGTGAAGACGCCATAAGTAGTCGCCCTTGTGGGTATTTTTAGGGTGTACCCTCGCATAAGTTTCCTGGTGATAGGTCTCCTGAAATACCTGAAAAGTGCCGATGCCTGCCTCTTTTATGATCCTATAGCCCTCCACATCTTGAGGGGCGGCGTTGATATTTACACGGCGGATCTCTCCATTACCTACTTTAGTCTGATAGCAGAGTCTTACCGTATGCGCAATGAACTCGGGTGAGTACATTGGGTGCTCTCCGTATACGAGGATCAAGCGCTTGTGACCTATATTTTCGAGATTGATTACCTCATTGACCAATTCCTGGTCGCTCAGTGTTTTACGAACTGCGGTGCGGAGAGAGCGGCGGAAACCGCAATATTTACAATCATTGATACAATGGTTGCCGATATAAAGGGGTGCGAAGAGTACTATTCTGTTGCCGTAAATAGCTCTTTTGAGCTCTCTTGCAGTCTCGTAAAGTTCCTCTTTCATCTCATCGGACTCTATTGCGAGTAGTTGGGCAGTTTCAGCGAGGGTTAGGGGCTCTTTTGCCTTACTTTTGGCGAAAATGGCTCTGATTGCCTCCTTATCCTCTTTTGTATCCCTTATAAGGGAATGGATAAGATCTTCGTCAATAAAATTTTTGTATTTATTTTCCATTTTTTGTTATTGGTTTGATATGTTGTTCAATAAATATTTCTTTTTCGTTACTGCTATCCTCCATCCCTATGGGATTTACAGGATGCTCATAGTCCACTTGCTGAAATCCGTACGAAAGTTGAGATCCGAAGAGGATTACTCCCCAACAGAGGTTCATCCAGATCATCAGCAGCGGGATGGCTGCAAGCGCTCCGTAAACACCGCTCAGTCGTGTTACCATCAACTGGGTGTTTAGATAGAGATATTGTATACCTACAAATGCCACGCCTGAAACGATTGCTCCCTTTATGGCAGAGCTATATCTTACCCTCGTATGGGGAATGAATTTATATAAAAGGGAGAAGACCAATACGGCTACTCCGTAAAATACTACCCAGAACAGGTTAGTGGTAAGGAAACTGAAGGGGCCGAGATTTTCGCTGACTGATGAGAGAAATCTGATATAGTAGCCCCACCCGTATAGGAAAAGGATTATCATGAAAGGGGAGAGAAGAAGAATTGCTATATAAGCTACTATCCTCTTCCCTATACCTGTATACTCTTTTACCACCCAGATACGGTTGAATGCCGACTCTACATTGATCATCAACCAGATTACCAGCCAGGCAAATGCCCCGAAACTTATCCATCCGAAAGTCCCCTTTTTGGTTGTAACCAAAATATTGTTTGCAAAGTTGAGAACGGCGTCGATCATCGGGGAACTGTTGGGAAATGAGGAGTAGAGCAAGTCGGAGAGCATTTTGTCAAGTCCGAAGCCGCTGGCGACAAAGAGTATCATAGCCACAATCGGTACTATGGCCATCAAACCGAAATAGCTCAGCGCAACGGCTTCCCGTGCAATTCTCTGTCCCGAAAAACCCCTGAAAGTGATAATCAGTGCCTTGAGATAGCGTATGGCTCTCCTGCGGGCCTTTCCAAACTCGCTGAAATCGAGCCTCCAGATGTCTCTCGTGAGAAATTTGAAGATGATCCGGTAAAGCTCTTTCATTCTTTGTATAAACAACCTCATGTTAGCTCTCCTTCAATCATTTTGAGGAGTTCCTCCTCAGTTATCACTCGTATGCCGAGTTTCCCGGCTTTTCTAAGTTTTTCCGGCCCGCTTTTCTCACCGGCGAGGAGATAGGTGGTCTTTCCGCTAACGGAGCCGGTATTTTTGCCGCCGTGAGCGGCAATGAGGGATTTCATTTCCTCCCGGGAAATGGAAAAATTACCTGAAATCACAATGGTAACGCCTGCAAGCCGATCGGAGATTTCACTTTTTTTCTCTCTGGAGAGGGCAAATTGGAGTCCGAAGCTGCGCAACTCTTCTATCGTGCGCCTGTTGGATTCATTTTCAAAATAAAAAACTACGCTCTCAGCCATAATCTCTCCAAAATCATCCACCTGCATCAAATCCTCCCGGGTAGCCGAAGCGAGAGCATCTATATTGCCGAAGGCATTGGCAGCTACCCTGGCGGTAGCCTCGCCGATATGTCTTATACCTAGAGCGTAAAGTACCCTTTCAAATGGCACCTGTTTGGACCGCTCTATGCTGGAAAGCAGATTGTCAACCGACTTCTGCTGCCACCCTTCGAGCCCCAATATATCCTCCGCCTTCAGTCGGTACAGATCGGGAAGCGTACGTATCAATCCCTTGTCGTAGAAGAGCGCAATGGTGGCCTCTCCGGCAAGTATATCCATGGCCTTTCGGGAGACGAAATGGATGAAGCGTCCCTTGATCTGCGTGGGGCAGCCTTCACTGTTGGGGCAGTAGTGCCGTGCCTGCTCGGGATCTCTCTCCAGAGGAGTGCCGCAATCGGGACATACAGTCGGGAAAACCGGCTTTTCCACATCCGCATGGCGCTTAGAGAATTCCACTCCTGTTATCTTGGGAATAATCTCACCGCCCTTTTCCACATATACCAGATCGCCTACGCGTATATCGAGCAGCTCCATCTGATCGAAATTGTGGAGTGAGGCGCGTTTTACGGTGGTACCTGAGAGAGGCACAGGCTCAAGATTGGCTACGGGGGTGATAGCACCCGTCCTGCCCACCTGATAATCTATGGAAAGCACCTTGGTAAGAGCCTCCTCCGGTTTAAACTTAAATGCAGTGGCCCAACGCGGAGATTTGGCCGTAAAGCCCAGCTGACGCTGAAGGTCGAGCCGGTCCACTTTTATAACTATGCCGTCGGTAGCGTAAGGGAGACTTTTCCTGCGCTCTTCCCACTCTTCGATATAGCAGGTAACTTCCTCAATATTCCTAGCTACGATGCTATGTTCCGAGACATGCAATCCCCAGGATGCTGCCGCCTCAATAGCTTCGCTATGCGTACTGAAAGGAAGATCCTCTCCGAGTAGGTGATAGAGGATGCAGTCGAGGCTGCGTTCCTTAACCTTGGAGGGATCGAGAAGTTTCAGGGAGCCTGATGCGGCATTCCGAGGGTTGGCAAAGGGGGCTTCTCCCGCTTCCATCCGTTCTGCATTCAGGCGGTCGAAAGCCTCATAAGGCATAAATATCTCACCCCTGATTTCAAATTCGGCAGGAATGTCTTTCCCATGGAGAATATGTGGGATGGAGTCTATGCTGACAATATTGCGGGAGACATCGTCTCCTTTGATGCCGTCTCCCCGTGTAATGGCTTGTGCCAGTTTGCCTTCCCTGTAGATGAGGCAGATGGCGGTACCGTCAATTTTTAGCTCGCAAGAGTAGGAGAAAGGAGCTTGTGCCACATTTTCCACCCTTTGGTGAAAATCGATCAGCTCACCTTCATTATATGTGTTGCTGAGTGAAAGCATGGGATAACGGTGCTCTACCTGAGCAAATCCCTCACTTATTTCCGTAAGATCGCTGCCCACCTTGCGGGTAGGAGACTCTTCGCTCGCAAATTCGGGGAATCTGGCCTCCAATCCCTGGAGTTCCATCATCAGCATATCATATTCGAAATCGGATATGACAGGAGTGGAGAGCACATAGTAGTTGCGGTTGTGCTCTTCGAGCTCACGCCGCAATTGCTCTATTCTCTCCTTTGCAACCGATTTAGAAATTTTAGCCATATCCTGCAATTCGCTAATAACTTACAAAATTAGTACAATTTTATCAAAAAGTAGTACATTTGCAACCGGAAATTCAAATACGAACATTTTATGAAAGAATCTATCATTATTTTAACAGGAGGAGGGCCCGCTCCCGGTATAAACACGGTTATAGGTAGCATAGCGAAAGCTTTTTTAGCGAGAGGATATAGGGTACTCGGCCTCCATGGTGGATATAAAGGACTTTTCACTCCCGACCCTTCATATACTGAAATAGATTTTGTGATGGCCGACTCAATCTTCAACAGAGGCGGTTCCCACCTTATGATGAGTCGATACAAGCCCACTGAAAAAGATTATGAGGGAAATTTCAACCATAAACTATTTCAAGACAACAATATCAAGCTGCTTGTGACAATAGGCGGTGACGATACTGCTTCTACTGCCAACAGGATTACCAAATTCCTTCAGGCAAGGAACTACAAAATCTCCAATATCCATGTTCCCAAGACTATTGACAACGACCTCCCGCTTCCACTCAATACTCCAACATTCGGTTATCACTCAGCAAAAGCTGAGGGTACACGTATCGCCACCACAGTATATGAGGATGCGAGGACCTCGGGCAACTGGTTTATCGTGGCCGCCATGGGGCGTTCTGCAGGCCATCTGGCCATCGGTATCGGCTCTTCCTGCCACTACCCGATGATCATCATCCCAGAGATGTTCAACAAATCCAAAATTACCGTAGACAAGATCATAAAACTCTCCATCTCTTCCATCATCAAGAGAAAATTGATGGGTATTCCCTACGGAGGAATAATGCTCTCCGAAGGAGTCTTCCATCTTCTGGATGAGGATGAGCTGAAGGCTACGGGCGTGAGATTTACTTACGACGAGCATGGACATCCCGAGCTCGGCAAGATCTCAAAGGCACAGCTCTTTAACGATATTCTCGAGATTGAGCTCAAAAAGCTCGGAATGAATATAAAGATGCGTCCCATTGAGATCGGTTATGACATCAGATGCCAGGCTCCCATCTCTTACGACTTGCTCTATTGTACCCAACTCGGTTGCGGAGTTTATGAACTCTACACACGCGGAGAGTCGGGATGTATGGTCTATGTGGATACTATCGGTCGTATCAAGCCCCTTTACCTCAAAGACTTTCAGGATCCCAAGACAGGTAAGATCCCCCCGCGTCTGGTGGACATTGAGGGTGACCAGGCTCAGGGTATCTACAAACACATAGTACACTATATTACCCCTAACGACTACGAGGCAGCCAAAGAGTACGTCAGCAACCCTGAAGAGTACGACTTTCACAAGATTCTTAACTGGTAGTGCAAGGGAAGGTGGTCATATACCAGCTGTTACTAAGAGCTTTTGGCAAACGCAAGAGCGTCCCCGGAGGCTCTTACAGTATCAATGGCAGCGGTAAGTTTGACGACATCACCGATGAAGTACTTAAAAAAATCAAAAAGCTCTCGGTCAGCGCCATCTGGTATACCGGAGTAATATCTCATTCAACCAAGACACACTTCAATGGTATAAAGGATTGCAACGCCTCTATCGTGAAGGGAGAGGCAGGTTCCCCTTATGCCATTCGCAATTATTTTGACGTGAGTCCGGCTCTAGCCAATAACCACGACAACCGTATGGCGGAGTTTGAAGCGCTAATCCACCGCACTCACAAGGCGGGGATGAAGGTTATCATAGATTTTGTGCCAAATCATGTATTTCGGCAGTATGATACTTATTTTACGAAAGACAATTTCTATCTGTTGAACGGAGCGTTGGTGCTACCGGAGTCTCTTAACTCCGATTATGTGGAAAATCCGGCCAAGGCCACGGGTAACGATGTGTTCCACACCTCTCCCTCCATCCATGACTGGTATGATACTGTCAAGCTCAACTACGACAATCATGGCACCTGGGCTAAAATGCTCGAAATCCTCAAATTTTGGGTTTCGAAAGGGGTGGATGGTTTCCGCTGCGATATGGTGGAGTTGGTGCCTGCGGAGTTTTTCGGCTGGGCTTTCAGTGAGATAAAGTATCTCTACCCAAATACCTTTTTTATTGCAGAGGTCTATGGCAAGGAGAATTACAGGAAATATCATGAGGTGGGCGGATTTGACCTTTTGTATGATAAATCGGGCTTCTATGATACTCTGAGGAGCATTGTATGTGATGGAGCAAGTACGAGATTGCTCACGGCAGAATGGCAATACCTCGGCGATCTACAACCGCGTATGCTCAATTTTCTGGAAAATCACGATGAGCAGCGCATTGCCTCGGATTTTTTTGCAGGTTCGGGCAGGGCGGCATTTCCGGCCCTTGCAGTCTCTCTGCTTTTCAATAAGGCACCATTCATGCTCTATTTCGGCCAGGAGTTCGGTGAGAGGGGGATGGAGAGTGAGGGCTTTAGCGGAGTGGACGGACGCACTTCGATTTTTGATTATTACAATGTGCCTTCGATAAGACGCTGGTTGCTCGACCGGCTGACGGTGGATGAATTGGTGGTATACAAGGAGTATGTACGCCTGTTGAAGATAGCTACCTCAGATGCCATTTTTGCATACGGAGAGACCTACGATCTGATGTATGCCAATCCCGATTCCGAGCGATTTAACGGCAATCGCAAATTCGCCTTCATGCGGGGCTATGAAGGCTCATGTATGCTTGTAGTGGCCAATTTTGGGGATCGCCATGCTGAGGTGGAAGTCAATATACCTAAGGAAGCCTATTCGTTTTTCGGCATAGAGAAAGAGGGGGAGATGGTGCGCCTTAAAGTTGGAGCGCGAGATTATATGCGAGTAAATTTGGTATAGTTTTGAGTTCTGGGTTTCGAGTTTTGAGTTTTTTTTATAGTTTTGGGTTTTATGTTGGGAAGAAGATTATTTAGAAAAAAATAAATTATATATCATGAAAAGGATTTTATTGATTTCCGCACTAGTTTTCTTGCTGGCGAATAGCGGCATGGCACAGAATATCACCGGCTACTGGAAAGGCACCCTCAGTTTGGGTCCGACTGAGCTCGAACTATGTTTTGACATTAAGCAATCCAACGGCACCATAACCGCTACACTCGATGTTCCCGCCCAAGGAGCCTATAACATCCCCGTTACATCGATTTCTTTCGAAATGATGAAACTTACAATGGATATTGCACCTCTCAATGCTAAATATGAAGGTACTCTCGTGCTCAATAATATAGTAGGAGAATTTACACAGATGGGCATGTCGCTGCCTCTCAATCTCTCAAAAGGTGAAAAGGCGGAAAAGCCCAGGCGCCCGCAGGAGCCAAAAGCCCCATTCCCCTACAAATCCGAAGAGGTATTTTTCAAAAATACCAGAGAAGATTTCACTCTTGCAGGCACTTTGACCATTCCCGAAGGGGAAGGCCCCTTTCCGGCCATGATTCTTGTTACAGGTAGCGGGGCTCAAAATCGTGATGAAGAGTTGATGGATCACAAGCCCTTTGCAGTGATTGCCGACTATCTGAGTCGCAACGGAGTGGCTGTCTTAAGATTTGATGATCGCGGAGTAGGTTCATCCGAGCCCGGCAATCCGGATGCTACCTCCTTCGACCTTTCCTATGATGCCGAGGCTGCATTTGACTATCTGCTCTCCAGGAAAGAGGTAAATCCATCACTTTGCGGCATTACCGGCCATAGCGAAGGCGGTTTCATCAACTTCATGGTGGCTCAGAGGCGTCCTGACGTTGCGTTTTTGATTTCTCTCGCAGGTCCGGCTGTTACCGGAGCAGAGGTGATGAAACTCCAGCAGGCTGAGGTCTATAGAGGAATGGGTATGCCCGAGCAGGCCATCGAGCAAAACAGAGTAATCTCAGAGCAAGTTTTCGCCATAGTGGAGAAATACGATACTCCGGATGAGAACTTCCGTAAAGAAGCGCTCGGTTTGCTTGCGTCTGTGGGGATGCCTGATGATGTCGCAGTCCCTATGATTGACCAGTACGGTTCACCATGGTTCTTTTATTTCCTAAAATATGATCCGGCCCCGGCAATTCGAGAAGTTACCGCACCGGCACTGATCCTCAATGGGACCCTCGACAAACAGGTGGTATCCTATCAAAATATTCCGGTTTTCCGTGAAATAGCAAAAGAGACCGGCAGAGACAATATGCGCATTGTGGAGCTTCAGGGACTCAACCATCTCTTCCAGCACGCTACCACAGGCCTCCCTACCGAATATGCCACCATAGAGGAGACCATTTCGGAAGAGGTGCTGGCACTGATGTTGGAATTTGTAAAAACTATCAAGAAATGATCATAGCTATTGACTTCGACGGCACCATTGTAGAGCACGCCTATCCGGAAATAGGAAGGCCTATTCCTTTCGCCATAGAGACACTATTGCAGATGCAGAAAGATGGGCACAGGCTTATCCTATGGACTGTTCGCACCGGTGACCTACTGCAAGAGGCCATAGATTACTGCGCTAAAAAGGGCTTGCACTTCTATGCAGAAAACGAAAACTACAGGGGGGAAACGGAGGAGCTGCAACCGGGGCAGTATCATCGTAAGCTGGATGCTGATATGTTTATAGATGACAAGAGCTTAGGAGGACTACCGGACTGGGGTGTTATCTATAATGCCGTAAAGGTCACGCTGGATGGAGGTGATGCATTACAAACAATGGCTTCTGGTTCTGCGATGCCGGAGCAGAAGAAAAGGCGTTGGTTTAGGTAACGGTCTCCAAAAAAAAATCCCTAAATTGTTTCAATTCAGCCACTCTATTTTGTATTTTTACAAAATAGAGTACCCTTTTACTCGTTTTTTTCTAATTTCAAGCATTTCCTTCAAAGATTTGTTGTATATTTGTAGGTTAGAATGATAGTAATATCATCACGGAAGCTAAATCTAAAATATGTCTACAATGAAGCAGCAATTATTAAACAAGATTTCGAAAAAAGAGATTATAGTCGGAGTAGTGGGACTGGGTTATGTCGGACTACCTTTGGCTGTAGAAAAGGCAAAAGCAGGATTTAAAACTATAGGATTTGACGTGCAGCGCCAAAAGGTTGATATGGTAAATGCCGGACACAACTACATCGGAGATGTAGTAGATAGTGACCTTGAGGAAATTGTTTCAAAGGGATTGCTCTCGGCCACATCCGATTTCAGTTTCATCAAATATGTCGATTTTGTTGCTATTTGCGTACCTACCCCTCTCGATATTTATCAGCAACCCGATATAAGTTACGTAAAATCCTCTACTGAGGCTATTTCCAAATATTTGAAGAGAGGGAGGATGGTGGTCCTGGAATCCACCACTTATCCGGGTACGACAGAGGAGCTGATAAAACCCATTCTTGAAGAGGGCTCCGGATTAAAGTGCGGTGAGGATTTTTACCTCGGTTTTTCGCCCGAAAGAGTTGACCCCGGTAATCTGATTTACAAAACCAAAAATACGCCAAAGGTAGTAGGAGCAATAGGAGAGGATGCGCTTGAGGTAATTGCAGCCATGTATAGAGAGGTTCTTGAAAGCGATGTGCATACGGTTTCGAGTCCGGCGATTGCCGAAATGGAGAAAATTCTTGAAAATACCTATCGAAATATCAATATAGGATTGGTAAACGAATTGGCGATGCTCTGTCATAAGATGAATATCAACCTTTGGGAGGTAATAGATGCAGCCAAAACAAAGCCATACGGATTTCAGGCGTTCTATCCGGGACCGGGTTTGGGTGGTCACTGTATTCCTCTCGACCCTTATTACCTCTCATGGAAAGCACGTGAGTTTGGATTCCATACCTCAATGATAGAATCATCGATGATGATCAACGATCGTATGCCTGAGTATTGCGCTGAGAGAGCTGCTCATATTCTCAACAGATTTAAAAAATCGTTGAATAGTTCCAATATATTGGTTTTAGGCGTGGCTTACAAGCAGGATATAGATGATTATCGTGAGAGCCCCGCCTTGGTGGTTATCGACATTTTAAAGGAGATGGGTGCAAATATAAAATATTATGATCCCTTCATCAACGAATATATATATAAAGGAGAAAAACACCAGGGAGAGAATGCCTTGACCAAGGAACTTTTGGAAGCGGCTGACCTGGTCATAGTGACAGCTGCTCACACCAAGGTGGATTACAATTTTGTACAACAACACTCTAAGTTCATTTTTGACACCAAAAATGCAATGAAAAGTGTTGTAAATAGGGAAAACATTGAATTGTTGTAACTCCAAACTCAGAACTATGAAATCTATTTGTGTCATTGGTGGCGGTAAATGGGGAGAGAATCATATCCGCACACTATTTGAAATGGGAAATCTCGGCGGCATCGTTGAAGCTAACCCAAAAAGATTGAAAGAGCTGCTGGAGAAATATCCGGTAAATGGTTTTCAGGATGTTGAGGCAGCTATTAAAGAGAATTTTGACGGATTTACAATAGCAGCGCCGGCACCACTTCACTATGAGATTGCCAAACTCTTGATACAAAACGGCAAACACGTATTGGTGGAGAAGCCGATGACACTCTCTTCCGAAACATCCTTCGAATTGGTTGAGCTGGCCAAAGCAAAAGGCGTACAACTTATGGTGGGTCATGTTCTGCTATTCCATCCTGCAATACGTAAAATAAAAGAGGTGATAGATAACGGGAAAATTGGAACACTATATTATATTTATTCCAACCGCTTAAATTTGGGAACTGTACGAACGGAGGAGAATGTCTTTTGGTCGTTGGCTCCACACGATGTCTCTATCTTTGACTTTTTTGTTGGTAAACCTGCAATATCAATTAAAGCTCAAGGGCAGAAGTTCCTTCAACCCAATGTGTACGATTCTACGTTGGCCCAAATTACCTATCCGGACAATATACACGGTCACATATTCACATCCTGGCTGCATCCCTTTAAAGAACATCGTTTGGTGGTAATCGGGAGTAGGGGGATGATTTCATTTGAAGATTCCTCGCCTGAAAAAGAGATTAAATTCTACAATAAACATATCGAATTTGAGCAAGGTATCCCGATTAAAGTAGAAAATCCCACTGAGATCATTCCTTACGAAAACAGACAACCTCTTACTGAGGAGTTAAAGTATTTTGTGGAAAATCTGGATAAAAAAATCGAAATTGCCGATGGGCGGTCGGGGTATGAAGTGGTGAAAGTATTGGAAAAGGCACAGGAATTAATTGACGAAAAACAATAATGGAAAAAGATTATTTTGTTCACGAAAGCAGTTACATCGATGAAAATGTAACAATAGGAAAAGGTACAAAAATCTGGCATTTCTGTCATATTCAAAAAAATGCCATCCTGGGCGAAAATTGTTCGCTCGGACAAAATGTGAATGTGGCCAACAACGTGAAGATTGGAAACGGAGTGCGAATACAGAACAACGTTTCGGTATATGAGGGTGTGGAATTGGAGGACAATGTTTTCTGCGGCCCATCTTGCGTATTTACCAACGTGACCATACCACGTGCCCACTATCCGGTTCACGGGGTTTATGATGAAACTCTGGTTAAATGGGGAGCCTCAATTGGAGCAAATGCAACCATCGTCTGCGGACATACTGTCGGACGATGTGCATTGATAGCTGCCGGAGCGGTAGTCACCAAAGATGTAAAAGACTACGCACTTATGGCAGGAGTACCTGCCAAGCAGATTGGCTGGGTATGTGAGTGTGGAGAACGCTTGCCTGACAATTTAGTTTGTCCCAAATGTGGAAAAAAATATAAAGAATCAAATAACGGATTAAAAGAAATTAAATAAAACCATGCAATTCAGAGATTTAGTAAAACAGTATAATGTTTTAAAGCCGGAAATAGATAAGGCTATGATAGATACGGCTGCTTCAGGCGGCTACATTATGGGTAAAGCAGTCAAAGAGCTGGAAGCATCTTTAGCTGAGTATGTTGGTGTAAAACACTGTATAGCTTGTGCCAACGGAACGGATGCACTTACTCTTGCTCTTAAAGCCTGGGGCATTGGAGCAGGCGATGCCGTATTCGTGCCCGATTTCACCTTCTTTGCATCGGCTGAAGTTGTCTCTTTGGAGGGCGCTACACCCGTTTTTATAGATATAGACGAAGATACATTCAACATAGATGTAAAAAGTCTTGAAAAAGCCATTGAAAAAACCATAAAAGAAGGGAAGCTGACTCCCAGGGTGATTATTACAGTGGATTTATTCGGACTTCCTGCAGATTATTATGCTGTGAAGAAAATCGCAGACAAGTACAAGTTGCTAATTTTGGAAGATGGAGCACAAGGCTTCGGCGGAAAAATAAACGGTCGTATGGCTTGCAGTTTCGGAGATATCTCCACGACATCATTTTTCCCTGCAAAACCGCTCGGTTGCTATGGCGATGGTGGAGCAGTTTTCACCAATAATGATGAGTGGGCCAAAATCATGGATTCTTTGAGGGTACATGGCAAGGGCTCATTCAAGTATGACAATGTTAGAATAGGGCTAAACTCCAGATTGGATACTCTGCAAGCCGCCATTTTGCAAGTGAAATTCGATGCTTTTAAAAAATACGAAGTGAGAGACATCAATAAGGCGGCGGCTCTCTATACGGAAAAACTGAAAGGCATAGTAAAAACGCCTGTTATCCCTGAAGGCTACTACTCCAGCTGGGCGCAATACACCATTCAGTTGAAAAACAGAGAACAGAGAGACGGCTTGCAGGCCTATCTGAAAGAACAGGGTATTCCCAGTATGGTTTATTATCCCACCCCCATGCATGGTCAAACTGCCTATAAAGATTTAAATTATCCTGCCGACAGCAATCCGGTTACACAAAGGATATGTGGTACGGTGCTGTCGTTGCCTATACACCCCTATATAACAAGAGAGGATATAGAGAAGGTGTGTGAATTTGTAGTATCATACGTGTGATAAGAGTTACGAGACATAAGATCCTTATTTTAGTCAGCGATTTTATAATTGCCCTGTTTGCCTTTGGAATACTATATCAATTTGGCAAATTGCCCCACTGGTATTATCCTGTATTATCTGCTTTGTTGTGGGTGATTTTAGGGGTTGTTTCACAAAAGTTGCGCTTCAGTTATTATAAACGAATGTGGTATGCATGGATGGGAATATTTCTGCAAACGGTTTTTGCAGGTTTTCTCATTTTTCTGCTTTACAGACTTATTATCCCGGGATGGGAGTACCATTACTCCATGGTTACCGTATTGGTGATTACTATACTTCTGGAGGTGTTGCTTTATGCCCTTTTCAGAAGATTTGTATATCAAAAGATACCCTATTTTTACGAAGAGCCCGTTTTGGATGATGTGCAGGAGAAAGGTGTAAATCCTTTGGAAGATAAGAAGGAGGCTCCTCTAAATGGAGATGTGGAAAAAATAATATCCCTTATTCGGGAAATGCCGCGGGATATTGACAATTTTGGAGACAAGATGAGGGCAATGGAACATCTTTTTTCCGATGACACTATGTTTTTAGAAAGCAGCAATCCGGAAGTGGTACTTTATTCCAGGCTAAAAGACCCACATTTGGTTGTATATTTGCGCTCATTAAACAGAATCAGGCATATCAACACATTATTTGCAAATATCAATCAGAGTTTGTCAGACAGAGGGTGTATTGCCTGTCACTGTGTAACATCTGCATTGCATCGTGAAAAGGTCTTACGACAAAGCCCGCCTGTTATCAATAGAATGGTTTATGCGTTGGATTTTTTCTGGCATCGTGTGTGTTCAAAACTTTCATTTACACGCCCTTTCTATTTTTGGGTTACGGGCGGCAGGTCGCGGGTACTGACACGTGTAGAAGTGTTGGGAAGACTATATCGGGCAGGATTTGAGGTAATACATGAAGAGGTGCATAACGGACGATTTTATATGGTTGCCACCAAGATAAAAGAGCCTATTCGTGACGATAAACCATCTAACGGCATGTTGATTCGTCTGCAGCGACAGGGAAAGGGAGGCAAGATCATAGGTGTTTATAAATTCAGAACCATGTATGCCTATTCCGAATATTTGCAACCCTATATTTATAAACAGCAAGGGCTTGCAACAGGAGGAAAGATATTAGACGATTACAGGGTAACTCCCTTAGGTCGTTTTTTGCGGAAAACCTGGATGGATGAACTGCCCATGTTGATCAATTGGATGAAAGGTGAACTTAAAATAGTAGGAGTGCGTCCATTAAGTGCTCATTATCTCAATCTTTATGATGAAGATTTGAAAGAGTTGCGAATCAAAACTAAACCGGGGCTTCTGCCACCTTTCTATGCAGATATGCCGAAAACCTTGGAAGAGATACAAGAGAGCGAACGGAAATATTTAAATGCATATTTCAAAAGCCCAATACGTACCGATTGGAAGTACTTTTGGAAAATATTACGTAATATTGTGGTGAAAGGGAAGAGGAGTCAGTAAGAAAACGGTCTGAATATCCGATACAAATGAATAAAACAATAAAAATACTAATAACTGGGGGAGCCGGATTTATAGGTAGCAATCTTTGCGAATATTTTGTACAAAAAGGTTACGATGTTGTTTGTTTGGATAATCTCGCCACAGGATTTAAGCGCAATATAGAACCGTTGCTGATTGAGCCCAACTTCACTTTTGTTGAGGGAGATATTCGTGACATGGAAGTTTGCAAAAAGGCAGTTAAAGGCTGTGATGCAGTACTTCATCAGGCAGCACTTGGCTCAGTGCCGCGTAGCATCAACAATCCGATAGCGACAAATGCCACCAATATAGATGGTTTTCTGAATATGCTCGTAGCAACAAGAGATGCCGGTATAAAGAGATTTGTGTATGCTGCAAGCTCTTCAACTTATGGCGATAGCAAAGAGTTGCCTAAAATAGAACACAATATCGGACGACCCCTTTCGCCTTATGCCATCACAAAATATGTGAACGAATTGTATGCCAATGTATTCTCTGACCTATATGGTTTGGAAACGATAGGACTGCGTTATTTTAATGTTTTTGGTCGCAGGCAAGATCCAAATGGAGCTTATGCAGCTGTTATCCCATTATGGGTTAAAGCTTTTATCAATCATGAATCTCCTATGATAAACGGTGACGGTACCTATTCACGGGACTTTACATATATCGATAATGTAATCCAAGCCAATGAACTGGCTATGATTACACCTAAAGAAACTATTGTAAAACATTCGGGGCTATATAATATGAATTTACCCTTAAATGCCTCGTTGGACCTGGTCTTTAATATAGCTTATGGGGGCAATACTACCTTATTGCAACTTTTTGATTGCCTCAGGACAAACTTATCAAAGTTTGACCCCGAAATAGCCTCCATACAGCCCGTTTTTAGAGAGAATAGGAAAGGTGATATACCCCATTCACAAGCATCTATTGAAAAAGCCAAGAGAATTTTGGGTTATAATCCGCGATATAGTGCTTTGGAAGGGTTTGAACAGGCCTGTGAATGGTATTGGAATAATTTGAAATAAACATTTACGGTAGGATAGGTAAGAATATAATAATTGCCACAACGAAATATAATTAATTAAATAAATAAAAATATGACACCCTTTAGAGATAAAACGCTCCTAATCACCGGAGGCACCGGATCATTTGGAAATGCAGTCTTAAGGCGCTTTCTGGATACAGATATTAAAGAGATTCGTATTTTTAGTAGAGATGAAAAAAAGCAGGATGATATGCGTCATAGATTGCAAAATCCGAAAGTGAAGTTCTATATCGGAGATGTGCGAGATAAGCGAAGTGTGGATAATGTAATGACCGGAGTGGATTATGTTTTTCAAGCGGCAGCACTGAAGCAAGTGCCTTCGTGTGAGTTTTTTCCCATGCAGGCAGTGCGCACAAATGTTCTGGGTACTGAAAATGTGTTGGATTCCGCCATTCAACATGGTGTAAAAAATGTAGTTGTGCTGAGCACTGATAAAGCAGCATATCCCATAAATGCGATGGGTGTTTCCAAGGCAATGATGGAAAAGGTAGCTATTGCAAAGGGACGAGAGTTGGGCGATGATGCTCTTACAAAGATATGTTGTACACGTTATGGAAATGTGATGGCTTCCCGTGGATCCGTTATTCCTCTTTGGGTGGAGCAAATGGAACGGGGCAATCCCATTACCATTACCAATCCTGAAATGACCCGGTTTATGATGACGCTTGATGACGCCGTTGATTTGGTTGTTTACGCCTTTACACACGGTCATAATGGTGATATGTTCGTTCAAAAAGCACCCGCGGCAACGCTTTCGACTCTTGCTCACGCACTCAGATCCGTTTACGCTAAAGTTGATCCCAAATTCGGTGAAACGGAGATTAAAATCATAGGGTCCCGTCATGGTGAAAAACTTTATGAAACTCTTGTTACCAGTGAAGAGATGGCACAAGCTGTCGATATGGGTGATTACTATCGCATTCCATGTGATGCACGTGATCTAAATTATGACAAATCCTATTTTGAGGGTCCTATGTCCAAAATGGTCGAGCCATATAATAGCCACAACACACGTAGGTTGGACGTGGATGGGATGACAGAGCTCCTCCTTAAACTTCGTTTCATTAAAGAGGATCTTGGTCTTATTCCCAGAACCCAATTAGAGGCCATCCGTTCTGAATAATGTCGGCAAAGGAGATACTATCCGGATTTAAAAAGAGATATAAGGAAAATCTTCAGGCCAAGCAGGCTTTTCGTCTGCTCATATGGAATTTCATCGCACTTCCTCTTAGCTTTGTTACCAATATTGTGGTCACCAGGTATATGGGGGCGGAGCAGTATGGCAATTATCTCTATATTCAGCGCGTACTGGAATTTGCATTTATTATTCTAAACTTTGGTCTATTTCGTTCTATAAACCGAGCCGTATTACTTGCTGATACCGAAGATAAACGACGAGAATATTATGGTATAGGATTATTGTACTTAGGTGCGATATATCTATTGATTGTCATCTCCCTGATATTGGCGGCTTTCATAATGCCCAATTTCTCTGAGAAAGGTATTAAAGAAATATTTTTGTGTATAGTCCCCTTTTGTTTCATCTATTATTTTAATCACCTCTATGAACAGATATTACCTGCAAATAACCGCATCGACTTGTTGATTATTGCACGTTATTATCCCAGAATTGCGTTTTTCATCTGTTCCGGGGTGATATATTGGTTGTTCAAAGGCAACGATACTCTGAATCCGGTTATTGTGGTTTGGTCGTTCTTCCTTATCACACAGTTATTTATTTACCTTTACGTACTATTCAGGCTCAAGCCCAAATTTACCCAAGTAAAGGAGAGATTGCGTGAAGCGTTCAGGTATAATAAAGAGTATGGTATCCACGTTTACTTTGGTGATCTGTTTTCTACCGCATTCACTGCATTGATGCCTCTTTTAATCAGCCGGTTTAGTGCCGACAACGTAGATGTCGGATTTTATTCCCTGTCACTTATGCTGGCATCACCTTTATCCTATATTCCTATTGTGATTGCAACCTCTCACTATGCCAAGTTTGCGAATTACAAAGCAATCCCCAAAAAACTGTTTTTAGTTACAGGAGCTTTTTCCCTTTTTGCATTGATTTGTTTATGGATTATCGTGGGACCATTTGTGAATCTGTTTTATACACCCGACTTTAAACCGGTGATTTTTCTTACCTTTATTACAAGCGTCGGTACATTGCTGTATAGTTTATCGGATTTCATTTCACGATATCTTGCCTCACAGGGTGATGGAAAGGCATTGCGTAACAGTTCATGGATTGTTGGGTTTACCACCTTGTCGTTGAGCCTTCTTTTGATTCCCAAATATAAAGCAACCGGAGCATCGATTACTCATGTGGTAGCCGGTATTATTTACATTGGAACTATCTTTTTTTATTATTTCAAACGGGTGAAATTCAATAAAACTGATGCAAGTAAGATAATTTAGGCCAAATAACTTGACTTTAAGTTATCTGTAAAGATTTTTATTTATTATTTTTTATTCTAACTTTGCTGTTCAGTATAATTTGGGATAAATGTATTAAGATTTAAAGTTGTTGAATTTCAGCAAGTTAACTAACTTGCAAAAGTTAAGTAAATAGTTATGGCAAACAAGCAAGTAAAGTTATTCAACGTTTTTATGCCTGAGACTGCTATCGCGGCTCTCAATCAGACTCTATACTCCGGTTTCGTAGCAGAAGGACCGAAAGTCAAGGAATTTACTCGGATGGTATCGGATTATTTGCAGAACCCGCGGACGATGATGGTCAATAACTGCACTATGGCACTTCAGATTGCATGTCATCTTTCTGATGTACAACCCGGAGATGAAGTGATTACTACGCCTTTGACCAGTATCTGCACCAATGTCCCCATTCGTCATCTTAAGGGGAAACCCGTTTGGGCGGATGTGGACCCGACAACCGGTATGTCCGATATCAAGGATGTGGAGAAACTTATCAACAAGAGGACAAAGGCTATCATGCTCCTCCATAAGGACGGGGATATCGTAGATTTGGATAAATACGTGGATCTTGCCAAGTCTTATGGTGTCCGTCTTATTGAAGATTGTGCTCACACTTATGGTGCCAGGTACAACGATAAGATGATTGGCAATCACGGGGATATTTGCTGTTTCTCTTTTCAGGCAATCAAGCATTTGACTACCGGAGATGGTGGTTGTATGACTTTCCAGGACGAGGAACTCTACGAACGAGGCAAAAAGCTAAAATGGTTGGGGGTAGATCGCGATAAGCGAGATGGAAATCCCTGGCTTTCCGATATTACCGAGTTGGGTTACAAGGCAAACATGAATGATATTGCAGCCACAATAGGAGTTGAGGCACAGAAGGTTATCGAACCGATTATTGAAAAATATCATCACAATGGCGAGCTTTTCACAAAGATACTTAAGGAGATGAATATACCCGGAGTTACTCTGATTCGTCGTGACCCCAAGGCATATTCCGTTTATTGGACCTATGTGATTATGTCAGAAAAACGAGATGGTCTGTGTGCTTATCTGGAAGAAAACGGTGTTTTTGCCGAGCAGAATCATCCGAGGAATGATGTTTGGACCATCTTCAAGGATTCTCGTAGAGAACTTCCCGGGGTTGATTTCTTTGCCGCCCGGGAGCTTTCCTTGCCTTGCGGATGGTGGGTGGATGATGAGGATATTTATAGAATCTGTGATCTTATTAAGAATTACCACAAAAAATTATAGCTGAAGTGAACTGGAAAAAACCATTTGATGAACTGGAACTTGTTTTACACACCGATCCTCGAGGAGCGCTTTTCGAGGTATTGAGGTTTGATGACTTCAATATTCCCAAGGACGGTTACATTTATACTTTTTCCATCAATCCTCATTACCGTAGGGGAGATCACTATCATCACAAGAAGGAAGAGTGGTTCACTTGTGTATCTGGTAGGGCCAAGGTATTGTTATCCACTGTGGATGGCAAACATCATCGTGTTATTGAATTGTCTGCTGACAAACCCTCTTTAGTATATGCTCCTGCAGAAACCACTCATGCTGTGATTAATCAAGGAGAAGAGGTGGCGGTACTTGTATCTTATGGTACAATTCCACATGTTGATGAGGATAAGGATACTTTCTATCAAAAAGCATGTCCTGATTTGGATATAAAGTTATAGGAATATGTATATTCCAATCATTTACACAGGGTCTTTTCCATATGGGAGTGCGGCAGCCAATCGTCTCCTTTCCTATGCACTGGAGATTGCTAAGTTAGGTCACGAGGTGCAGGTGATCAGCCTTGTCACTTATGACCAACCCTTTACTGATGATGAAAGGGAGGATTTGATAAGGCGTTCTGCAATCACCTATAAAGGAATAGATGTCCAGTATGTCTCGGGAACGGTTTTTTGGCCTAGGGTGAAAGGTAAAAAGGTGAGGAAGTTGTGGTTGTATTTGATGGGTATTCTAAAAGCGAGAAGTTTACTTAACAAAAGAAAAGGAGATTATACTTCTGTTATGATGCTCACCTCCAGTATTCTCCAGCACTTTTGGTTTTCTCGAATTGCTAAAAGAAATAATGCAAAACTGGTTGTTGAACGTGCTGAGTTACCTTCTATAGAGCAGAAGAAAAGCAGATACGAGAAATCATTTAAAGGTCGTTTGTTAATTTCTTTAACGAAGAAAGCTTTTAAAAAGCCGGACGCCTGGATACTGGAGACCCAGCACTTGGTTGACTATTATATTCCGCTTGGAAAACCCAATTGTCCCTATCTTGTCGTCCCTATGACGGTTGATATTGCCAAATATTCAGAACCGATTAAGACATTTTCTCCCTATTCTCCCTACATAGCTTATTGTGGTAATATGAGTGAGGCAGATGGTATCTCTATTCTGATAAAGGCCTTTGGTATGGTTGCCGACAAATTTCCTTCGTACAAATTAGTTCTGGCTGGAGATTCTTCAGCGGTTCCTGCCCAAAAACAGCTGGTTGCAGACATGGGTCTTGGCAATCGTGTTGTTTTCTTGGGTAGGATTGAGTCGGAAACTGTTCCGCAATTTCTTAAAAATGCATCCTTTTTGGTCCTAGCAAGTCCTACTTCTGTTAGAAGTACTACCACGATGCCTTGTAAAGTGGGGGAGTATTTATGCACAGGCAATCCTGTAGTAGTAACTAATCTGGGTGAGATACCAAAATATCTGTCAGATGGGGTTTCTGCGTTTCTTCCGGAAGCGGATAGCTCTGAAAAATTTGCCATGGGGCTGGAAAAGGCCATGAATACGGATAGGAACACTCTGGAGTCTATCGGAAGTGAAGGATATAAGGTGGCAGAGGCAAATTTCAATAGTTCTGTTCAGGCAAAACGAATAGTTGATTTTTTGATTGAGTTGGCTAAAAAGTAGGGTTTATGGTTGCGATTCAAAAGGCTAAGGTAAGGTTTACAATACTAGATCTATTATTGTTGTTGATTTTTCTGCTTTTTTTGGAGGGATCAGCATTTTTTGTGGCATCAGAAATATTTGTAATAGGGGTTTTTCTCGTACTCTTAGCGATATTTTTGTATAGGAAAAATCGTTTTGATGTCGAATTCTTTGTTGTATTGGCAGTCTGGACTGCAATCAATCTTATATCTTATATTGTAAATTATCAGTTACCGATAAACACTTTTCTAGGTTCTGTTCTTAAAATATGTATTCCATATTTTGTGGTTAAAATCATAGGAGCTTCATTTTTTGAAAAATTATTCCGTTTTCTATATATCCTTGTCATAATAGCCTCCTGTTGCTATATCGTAGAGGTAATTGCGCCCTCATTTGTAAATAGTCTTACTCCATATCTGAACTTTTTGGTGCATGGGAGAATGCTTGAAAATGGAGATTTTTATATCATTGTTTATAATCATCTTGGTTTTTATAATAAGTATTATGGTATATTCCCGAGGAATTGCGGTTTTATGTGGGAACCGGGTGCTTATGCTATGATTCTCAATTTTATGATCGTTTATAAACTATATAGAGACAATTATGTGCTTGACAGAAAGATTTTACTGCTTGTTCTTGCCCTTGTTTCGACATTTTCTACGGCAGGTTATTTGGGGCTGTTTTTCATAGCTGTCTTCTATCTTATCAAACGTTGGACAAGAACGACCTTGTTGATACTTCCTTTTGTTTTGTTGGCCTTTGTGTATGGGGCTTTGAAATTGTTTAACACGGCTGATTTTTTGTTCGAAAAGTTAACGGATTATCAGGAAATAGGAATGGAGGTTAGAGAGGCAACATTTGGCGAAGAATCCTGGGAGAGGGTTACTCGAATTGCCATGGGTAGAATCAGTCTGGAGAATTCTTTGGTGCGTCCATGGGGAGATGGTATCAATCTAAGCTCCTATATTATAAAAAAATATGGAGAGATATCTGCTCCCAATGCATTGGCATCGTTTTTACGTGAATGGGGATGGTTAGGTTTTATAGCCTTTGTTATTGCTGTCTGGAGATTTAATCCTGCCGGCTTTAAAAAAGGTTTTGGTCCATTCTTGTTGATACCTCTATTTATTTCGCTCTTTTCAAATCCCTATAATAGTTGTAAATATCTTATGTTCGCGATTTTTTATTATTCAATCGTTTGTAAGAATTTTAAAAATAGAAAGATATGCTGATATCTATATTGGTAGCCGGAGATCTGGTTCCTTCTGAAAGAACAGTGCCCCTTTTCGAAGCACATAAAACAGATTATCTTTTTGGGGATATTTTGTCACTCATTAAGGAATCGGATTTCAGTGTTGTCAATCTTGAGGCTCCAATTATTCTGGATAAACCTACCCCGATAAGAAAGTCGGGTCCTAATTTGTATGCTTCTTTAGCAACAATGGAGGTTGTCAAAGATGCCGGATTTGATCTGATAACTCTTGCGAATAATCACTTTCGGGATCAAGGTCAGTCAGGAGTCTGTAACACGCTTTCTTGCGCTGATTCAATTGGACTGAATTATGTGGGAGGTGGGAAGAACTTGGAGGAAGCTCGTAAGGTGTACTATCAGCATATTAAAGATAAAGTTTTCGCCTTTATTAATGTTTGTGAACAGGAGTATTCCATTGCTGAAGATGACTATGGGGGAAGCAATCCTTATGATTTAATCAATATTCACCATGATATCCTTGAGGCAAAAAAAGAGTCAGATTATATTATTTTGATTATACATGGTGGAATAGAACATTATCCCTTGCCTTCGCCAAGGATGAAACGAGAGTATCGATATTTTGTGGAGCTCGGTGCAGATGTGGTTATTAACCATCATCAGCATTGCTATTCGGGCTATGAGGTTTACTTAGGAAAGCCGATTTTCTACGGTTTAGGTAATTTTTGTTTTGACTTAAAAGTATACAGTAATAATGGAATGTGGGACAAGGGGTGGCTTGTGAGACTTTTGTTTGAGGATGATAACATAGGGTTCTCCCTATTTCCCATTCAACAATGTGCAGACACTCCCAGTGTGCGACTTCTGGAAAGCGATGCTTTCTCATTTACTTTAGATAAATTGAATCAAATTATTGGTGATGATAAGATATTGGAAGAAGAATATGACAAATGGGCCACTAAAATGACTAAACAAAGGATATCACAATTGAATGCCTTTGGCAATAAATATTTTGACAAAGTGTACAAACGTGGATGGCTTGGAACTCTCCATAGTACTCAACGACTTTATGGTATCAAAGGCTTGTTGTATTGTGAATCTCACCTGGATGTTATTAAGCGCATATTAAAGTTAAATAATAAAAATTTATAAACTATAAGATATGAGAAATACAAAAATACTAGACTTTCTTACGCGTAAAAACGTACAAGGTTATTACAATGAGTATATAAAAACCCAATGGTTTTCTGAGAAAACAATGAGGAACTATCAACTGGAAAAGTTTAAAAAACTTGTATCTCATTGTTATACCAATGTGCCTTATTACACTGATTTAATGAACTCAATAGGATTTACTCCCCAAGATATTAAGTCCCTTGAAGATATTAAACGATTCCCTATATTGACAAAAGAAATAATAAAAGAGAATTATGAAAAGTTTTATCCTTTGAACATAAAAAAAATACAAGGCGTAAAAACGAGTCAAACTGGCGGAACAACAGGCAATATTTTATTTAAACGGAATGATGCAAACACTAGAAGTTCTATTTGGGCAGCATATAGACGTTTCAATGATTGGATGGGATACAATGAGGGAGATAGGGCCCTAATTTTAATGGGCGGACATGTAATCGGAACAAGTCTCAAAGATCAATTAAAAACGAAGTTGTATGACATACTTTCAAATACTATTTCGTTTAACCCTTATGATACTAAAAATGATAATGTTGAGTCTATAATTAAATCACTTCGATCTAATAAGTTCAAGTTAATACGTAGTTATAGTCAGTTTCTATATTTTCTTGCAACGAAGGTTAAGCAAATGGGCGAGGTGTTTCCTGTCGGTGCTATTACTACAACTGCAGAACCCTTAATGCAAGAGCATAGAAATATCTTTAAAGAAGTTTTTTTAGCAGATACCTTTGATCAATATGGATGTGGTGAAATTGGTGGAATTGCCTTTGAATGTGACCATCATGAGGGTTTACATGTGACCGAAGAGAGAGTATATATTGAGGTTAATGATAATTCTGAGATCATTGTTACGGACTTGGACAATTATGCAATGCCGTTTATTCGATATTGGAATGCTGACCAGGTTGAGTTAGCTGATTCCCCTTGTTCTTGTGGTCGTAAAAGTTTGCTTATAAAAAGAGTTATGGGGCGCACTTGCGATTATATTATAGGGAAAAATGGAGAATATCTTCATTGGGCCTATTTTTGGCACTTGTTTTTTGATAGCGGCATAGCAAAAAATAATAACTTACAGAAATTTCAGGTAGTTCAAGAGTCTCCGGATAAAATAGAGATAAATCTTATTTGTGAAAAAATTTCTGATGAATTGATTTTGGTTCTAAAGCAAAACATTCAGTCCAGAATAGGTTCGGTTGATATTGTTTTTAATTATTGTACAAATATTGAAAATACTAAGACCGGCAAGTATAGACCTGTCATTAATAAATTGATTTAAATATATAAACTCTCATGCAAGAGAAGTGACGATAATGGATTAACAATATTTCAAAACTTATAAAGTAATAAATAATCTGGTCTTATATAAAGTGAGAGTATTATTTGTTTTTAGCGGAAACTCTAATAGTGGAATTAGCCCAATTATTGATAATCAGGCATCTGCATTGACAGAACATATTGATGGTTTGTCGATAGACTTTTTCCCGATTGTGGGTAAACGTTTTAAAGGCTATGCAAACAATATTATTCGGTTAAAGCGAAAACTCAAAAAAGAAAAATATGATATTATTCATGCCCATTATTCTTTATCTGCGTTTGTTGCAAGTTTAGCGGGAGCAAAACCGCTGATCGTATCGTTAATGGGAAGTGATGTTAAAGCAAACTATTACTATAAATTAATAATAAAACTCTTTCAGTATCTTTTTTCATGGAAGGTCATTATTGTTAAATCTGAGGACATGAAAAAATCGTTAAATAGTCAGAATGCTATTGTAGTTCCAAATGGTGTTGATTTTAAACGATTTGTTCCGATGATAAAAGAAGAGTGTCAAGAGATATTGAAGTGGGATACTCAAAAAATGCATTTATTATTTGCATCCAATCCCCAAAGGCCGGAAAAAAACTTTGCATTGACAAAACAGGCACTTGAATTATTAAATAGAGAAGACATTGAAATTCATTTCTTGATGAATGTTTCCAATGAGCAAACTCCTATATGGTATAATGCAGCAGATGTAGTGATACTTACAAGCCTCTGGGAAGGCAGCCCGAATGCAATTAAAGAAGCAATGGCTTGCAACAGGCCTATAGTATCTACAAATGTGGGAGATGTCTCATGGTTGTTTGGAGATATCCCAGGTTGTTATTTGACTGATTTCAATGTAAAAGATTGTGCAGAGAATTTTGAAAAAGCCATACAATTCTCTGAGAAATTGGGCGAAACTAATGGAAGAGAACGGGTTATAGAATTAGGATTAGATAACAAACAAGTAGCTGACGCTATTGCACACATATATAAGTCTGTGATTGAAAATTAACATTATGGATAAGAAAAAAATATTAATCTTTTTAGCTCATCCTGCGCATTTTCATCTTTTCAGAACAACTATTGCCCATTTTAACAATAATGGCAACGCTCCAATTGTTGTGATAAAATCAAAGGATATTCTGGAGGAACTCCTTAATAACGAAGGTGTTGATTATATAAATGTTTTAAGAAGAGAAAAAACAAAAAAGAGCAAAATAGGGCTACTCTTGGAGGCTATTATAGGTTTATTAATTAGAGATTTCAGGTTACTGAAAATAGTCATGAAAAATAAACCAAGATTACTAATCGGTACTGATTGGTCTGTGGCTCATGTCGGTTTTTTAACAAGAACTCCATCGGTTATTGCTAACGAGGACGACACTTATGCAACACCTGAAAATAAGTACTTTTATCCATTTGCAAAGCATCTTCTACTGCCAAGTTGTTGCGATAAAGGAATGTGGTTGAATAAAAGAATTACTTATAATAGTTACCACAAGTTAGCATATTTGCATCCGGATACTTTCATCCCTGATCAATCTGTAGTTTCCCGATTTAACCCGGAGTTACAGCCATATGTTTTAATACGGCTGGTAAAGCTGACAGCAAGCCATGATATAGGTAAAAGTGGACTTAGTAGTGATCTTCTTGATGAAATAATTTATAAATTGTCAAAAAAATTCAAAGTTTTTATCACTTCAGAAAAACCACTTTCAGAAAAATATGAAAAGCACCGAATATCTTTAAATCCTATTGATATTCATCATGCCCTATTTTACGCCAATCTTTTCATTGGAGATAGTCAGTCTATGGCTGGTGAAGCAGGTGTCCTCGGTACACCATTTATTAGATATAACGATTTTGTCGGAAAAATCGGCTCTCTAAATGAACTTGAAAACGAATATAAACTAGGCTTTGGTTTCAAAACTTCAGAAAGCGATGCGCTTCTATCCAAACTGGATGAAATTATTTCAATGTCAAACTCTAAAAAGATATGGCAAGCTAGAAGAGAAAAAATGCTAAATGATAAGATAAATTATTCGAAGTTTTTAATATGGTTTATAGATAATTACCCAAACAGCGTAAGCGTAATGAAAGAAAACCCGGATTATCAGTATAACTTTAAATAAGAGATGAATTTACAACCATTTAAATACAAAGCCAATAAAGTTTGCTCTCGATGTATTATGGACGACACAGTACAAGGCATAACCTTCGATGAGAATGGTGTTTGTACCTTTTGCCACATCCACGACGAGATTGAAGCTGCTCATGCTCCAGGAGAGAGCACAACTAAAAAATTGAATGAGATCATTAGAAAGATTAAGAAGGATGGCAAACGTAAAAAATACGATTGTATTGTGGGTGTTAGCGGTGGTCGGGATAGCACCTACACACTTTATAGTGCAGTCAAATTAGGATTAAGGCCCTTAGCTGTACATTTTGATAATGGCTGGAATTCCGATTCTGCCGTTCAGAATATTAAGAATGCTTGTAATACACTAGGGGTTGATTTACATACCCATGTTGCCGATTGGGAGGAGTTTAGAGATTTACAACGTGCCTTTCTAAAGGCATCGGTTCCCGATGCAGAGGTTCCAACCGATTGGGTCATATTTTCGGTGCTTTTCAAAGAGGCTGCTCGTGAAGGGGTGAAATATATTATACATGGGCACTCGTTCAGGACCGAAGGGACAACTCCCTTAACATGGACTTATATGGACGGTAGGTATGTAAACTATATCCAAAAAAAGTTTGGCTCCAAGAAAATTAAGAGTTTTCCTGTAATGACAATGTTTAAGTACATATACTATACATTCTTCAAGCATATCCGACAGATTAGACTTCTTTACTATTTGCCGTACAACGAAAGAGAAATTCTTGAAAAACTAACCAGAGAATTGAATTGGAAAAACTACGGGGGCAAACATCACGAATCGAAATATACAGGTTTCTTCCAGTCGTACATACTTACCAGAAAATTCAATATTGATAAGCGTAAGCTTCACTATTCAGCCTTACTACGTTCCGGGCAAATAACAAGAGATGAGGCTTTACAAAAGGTGCAGGTTGATCCCTATGAAGGAGGTACTGAAACATTAAATTATTGTATAAAGAAGCTTGGCTACACCCATGATGAGTTTGAAATGATTATGAATCAGAAACCCAAATTGTTTATAGAATACAAATCTTACTACTCTTTGGTACGTAGCCTTAAAAAACCAATTGCGTGGGGAACCAAAATGGGAATTATTCCTGACACGGTATATCGTAAATTTTTCAGATTCAATATATAGATATTTAAGGAACTTTTATGATTTTTGAGTAGATACTAATGTTTTATTTTATAAAATTAAATAACTATGAAATTAAGTGATTTGTATATTGGGCAAGAAGAAAGAATGTCTGCTCAGTTTTCTATGGAACAAGTAAAAACTTTTGCTGGACTTTCAAAAGATTTTAATCCGTTACACCTTGATCCCCTCTATGCTAGCCAGACGATATTTAAGGGCAATATTGTACATGGTTTTTTAGTAGGCTCTCTTTTCAGTGCCATTCTCGGCACAAAGATGCCCGGTGAGGGATCTATTTATTTAAAACAGGATATGAAGTTTGTAAAACCTGTTTATATTGGAGATACAGTAACGGCTGTTGTTTCTATCAGTGATATCAATTATGAAAAGCAACTGGTAACGCTAAATACTACATGTATTAATCAAGACGATGTGGTTGTTATTGAAGGCAGTGCTTTGGTAAAAAAAATGGATCTGTAGATAAAAACCATAATGTGGTCAAATGGCCAACTAAGAGAGTAATAGCCAATATCCGCAACGATGAAAAATTTTGGGTTATTATGGATAAAAGAGTTACTTTTGCGGAACTTTTAAAACATTATAAAAATAATTCTTCCCGGAAGAAAAAATGATTAAGATACTTACAGTTGTAGGTGCTCGACCTCAGATTATAAAAGCGGCGGCTCTTTCCAGAGCTATAAGAAATGACTTTTCCGATAGGGTAGAGGAGAAAATACTGCATACGGGTCAGCATTACGACGCTACAATGTCGCAGGTATTTTTTGATGAGTTGGAAATTCCACAACCGGACTATAATTTGGGTGTTGGTTCCGGTAAGCATGGAGAACAGACAGCAAAAATGATTTCCGGGATAGAAGATCTCCTCCTATCGGAGCATTTTGACGGGGTTGTACTATATGGCGATACCAACTCAACACTAGCGGGTGCGGTAGCGGCGGTCAAACAGCATATTCCCATATTTCATATCGAAGCGGGGTTAAGGTCGTTTAATATGTCTATGCCCGAGGAAGTCAACCGCATAATTTGCGACCAGATGTCCTCAATTCTTTTTGCACCAACCCAAACAGCTATTGACAATCTGCGTAGAGAGGGTTTTATGGAGATTGAAGTTCGTTTTAAAAACGGTAAAAATCGCCTTGTATATAACAGTGGGGATATTATGTATGATAACAGTCTCTACTTTGCCGAATTTTCGGGGCGGACAAAAATCCTGGAATCCAATTCGCTTCAAGCAAACAACTTTATTCTGGCTACCATACATAGAGATAATAACACAGACAATCCGGCACGTCTCGAATCAATATTCAGTGCGCTACTTCATATCAGTGACGAGGATCAGATTGATATCATCCTCCCTTTACATCCCCGTACATCTAAACTTATGCCTAAGAACTTAACTGCAGGATTGTACGATAAGGTGATGTGCTCATCCTTTTTGAAATTGATAGAGCCTGTCTCCTTTTTGGAGATGATAGAGTTGGAAAAGAATGCAAAACTCGTGATGACGGATAGCGGTGGGGTGCAGAAAGAGGCTTTCTTTTTTGAGAAACCTTGTGTTATACTGAGACCTGAAACGGAATGGGTGGAAATAGTTACACATGGAGCCGGTGTGATTGCGGATACCGATTTCGATAGAATAAAAAATGGATTTAGAGAGTTATCTACACGCAAAGTAATCTTTCCGCCTCTGTTTGGTGATGGTAAAGCGGCTCATTATATTCTTGATAAGGTATTAAATTATTTGGAATAAACCATTATATGTGATTATATTTACGCCTTGATAACAATACTAACATTTTGAAATCATATAAAACGGATAACAATGAATAAAAAAATTAGAAATCTCGTGTATCCAGCGTTGCTCTTGCTACTAGTAGGCGGATGCGCATCACAAAAAGAGATTACCTATCTCCAGGATGTAACGAGAAATTATCGTCAAACAATAGCACAAGATTATGATGTTCGCATCAATAGTGACGATCTGCTTTCTATTATGGTAAATAGTAAAGACCCGGAATTGGTGCAGATGTTCAACCTGCCGATGGTAAGTTATCAGGTTACGAGTATGGGATATCTGGGTGGACAACAACGTATGTTGGGCTATCTGGTGGATAAAAACGGAAATATAAAGTTTCCGCAGTTGGGCGAAATAAATGTGCGCGGTTTGACCCGTTTTGAGCTTTCTGATCGAATAAGCCAAGAGTTGAAAGAGAGGGGATTGGTTAACGATGCTGTTGTAACTGTGCAGTTCCTTAATTTTAAAGTATCGGTTATGGGTGAAGTGGTGCGTCCCGGTACATTTGAGGTGGATAGCGACCGTATCACACTGCTGGACGCGTTGAGTCTTGCAGGTGATATGACTATCTATGGAAGAAGAGATAACGTTAGAGTAATCAGAGAGGAGAATGGTGAACGTACCGTGGCTATAGTTGACCTGCGTAGCAAGAATCTGATGAATTCCCCTTACTACTACCTTAAACAGAATGATATCGTCTATGTGGAGCCGAATAAGGCACGTGCAGGACAGCGCGAAATAAACCAGAATCGTTCGGTCTCCACATTTGCATCAATACTTTCGGTATTGGCATCATTGGCATCATTGGCGGTTGTAATTTTTAGATAATGATAATATAGATAAGCTATGGCAAAGAAAGATATTTACGAAGAGAAGGACTATGTCGCTCTTGAAGATAAGGTTGACCGCGAGGGCACTTCGTTAGCCGAACTCTTTAATACGGTGCTGTTTCATAGAAAATGGTTCATTTTATCGGTCTTAGTGTGTGGATTGATAGGATTTCTCTATATACGTAGTACTCCCAAAACTTTTCGACGTACAGCTACGGTATTGGTAAAAGATGATAGAAAAGGTGGCATAATGAGTGAGTCCGCTGCTTTTCAAGACCTTTTTTACTCCATGAGAAGTTCGGTAGATAATGAAGTTGGGGTTTTTAAAAGTAAGAGGCTGATGTATGACGTGGCGAAACAGTTAAGACTGGATGTAAGCTACAAAATACGGGATGGACTGCGTGATCGCGAGCTTTACAGTAGTACACCTATTATAGTGCATTGTCCTGATATTGATCCCTTGCAGACCATAAATATGACGGCAACCCTATTGGAAAATCGACAAGTGGAGTTGAAAGATATTAAATGGGGAATGGAAGAGGATAGTGAAGTTCGTGTGATACAACCAGGCGATACATTGCAAACACCTGTGGGTGAAATAGTGATAACCATAGCCCCGTTAATAGATCAAGATTATATAGGTAAACCGGTTCAGATAACCAAACGCAGCCTAAAAGCTGTGGCAAATAGCTACAATGCGCGAATAAAAGTAGAGGTGGCTGACAAGGTCTCCTCTCTTATTAACCTGACTCTGGAAGACGAGAATATAAAACGTGCCGAAGATGTGATAAATACGTTGATAGAGGTTTACAAAAATGATGCTATTGAAGATAAAAACCAGGTTTTGGTCAACACTGCCAACTTTATCAGGGAGCGATTAATTATTATAGAATCCGAATTATCGGATGTGGACTCGAAAATTGAGCAGTACAAAAGAGATCATCAACTTACCGATATTACTTCCGAGAGTGCTCTCTATCTGCAAAGCACCGGCAGACTGGATACCGAAGCTTTGAGTATGGAGAATCAACTGGATATGGCTGAGTATATGAAAGAGTATCTGCAGGATAACTCCAAACTCACCGACCCTATTCCTGCAAGTATTGGTATCGCCGACCCCGGTATTCAAACTCAGATTGCTGAATATAACTCGGTGCTTGCTCAACGCAATAAGTTGTTGGCAAATAGTAGCCTCAATAACCCTCTGGTACGAGAGATGGATAATACCTTGGCAGCGACGCGCTTCTCGATTTCTAAAGCTGTGGACAATCTGATAGCAGGTTTGAAAATTCAGATTGAAAATATGAGGCAAAAAGAGATTCTCACCAGAGGAAAAATCTCTACTGTGCCCATGCAGCATAAATACATTACCAGTATAGAGCGTCAACAGAAGATTAAGGAAGAACTTTATCTCTATCTGTTAAATAAAAAGGAGGAGAACGAACTTCAATCCACCATCGTAGAGAGCAATTGCCGAATTATCGATCCGGCAGATGGATCAAACTTGCCTGTATCTCCACGGAAGATGGCAGTAGTTTTAATCAGCCTGTTAGCCGGTCTCTTAATCCCCGCTTTGTGGCTTTATATCCGTTCTTTGCTCAATACTGCTGTATATACGAAGAAAGAATTAAAAGAGGCGCTTACTGTTCCTTTCTTGGGCGAAATCCCGTTAGTCAAGACCAAATCGAGTGAACTGATCGTGGTTAAAGAGAATAGTAATGAGCCTATTTGCGAAGCCTTTAAAATAGTGCAATCCAACCTCGATTTCATGGATACTGAGCACAAAGAGGGAGGAAAGGTCATTATGGTGATCTCTATCAGTCCCGATGCCGGTAAGACCTTTATATCTGCAAATCTCGGTATGAGTATCGCAACGCTAAATGAGAAAGTCGTTGTCGTAGATTTGGACTTGAGAAAAGGCACTCTTACCCGAAGGCTGGGTATAGGCACCAAACGCCCCGGAGTATCTAACTATTTGGGCGGTATGGAGGATAATATTTTTGACTTGATTCATCCCTCCAATGAGAACGGCCTGCTGGATATCATTCCTTCCGGTACCATACCGCCCAATCCGGCAGACCTCTTGAAGAGCAGCCGATTTGACAATATGATAGCCGAACTTAAAGCCAAATACGACTATGTTTTGATTGACACTCCTCCTTATGGTGTTGTGGTGGACGTACAACTGTGTGCACGTGCAGCTGATCAGACTATATATGTATTGCGTTCGGGTATGCTCGACAAACGTTCATTACCCGATATACAAGAACTGTACGACTCCGGAAAGATGATTAATATGAGCCTTTTGCTAAACGGAATCAATGTGAAAAAGATAGCCTCTTACGGCAATTATGGTTATGGCTATGGTTACGGTTATGGTCGTAAATATGGTTATGGCCATGGTTATGGATATGGCTATGGATATGCCGGGTATGGCTACAGTTACACGGATACTAAACCCAAAAAGAAATCGTGGATTAGGAGAATCATAGGATTATAGTAAGTGGTGCGAGTTACGGCTTACGTCTTGCGAGTAAAAAATTGGAAATAACGAAAGTTGTTTCCAATTTTTGTTTTAAGCATCATACCAAAGTGTGACTGCCCAATTTAATCGTAATGTCTAAAGCCTAAAACGGATAAATAAGTGGCAAGACTATAATCATTACTACCAGGAAAAGCAACTGCAAGGGGAGGCCTACTTTGATGTAGTCCATGAAATTGTATTTTCCGGCCGACATAACCATTGCGTTGGGCGGTGTTGAGAAAGGACTGGCAAGACACATACTTGCTGCGACCGCCACGCCGATAAGGAAAGGATAGGGGCTTACATTCATAGATATGGCCGCCTGTAAGCCAATCGGGGCAAATAGAATGGCGGTAGCGGTATTGCTTATAAACATGGTCAGCAGAGAGGAAGCTGCCATAATTCCGGCAAGAACGGCATAAGGGCCGTAAGAACCCACTGCATCAACTATACCGTTGGTTACCAATGCCGAAGTGCCTGTTTTCTCCATGGCAGTTGCCAAAGGCATCATACCCGCAAAAAGAATGACGCTTTCCCAGTTGATTGTACGATATGCGTCTTTGACCGTTCTGAAACAGCCTCCCAAAACCATCAGAACAGCCGCTATCAGCACGGCGATTACAGGCGGTAACCAATTGAAAACCATGGCCAACACCATCAATATCAAAACAACGGCTGCGTAAGGAGCTTTGTGGTCGAGGGTTATCTTGGAGGCTTCGGTCTGAGGCTGTCCGATGACCACAACGTCTCTTTCAAGACGGCTGAGACGGTCGATATCCTCCCAGGTTCCTTGTACCAGCAACATATCTCCGGCCTGAATTTTTACGTCTTTTATATTTTGAATGATGTAATGGTCTTTACGCTGAATACTTAAGATGTTTACATTGTAATTTTCCCGAAATTGGGACTCTTTTACCAATCGGTTGTGCAGACGGCTGTTTTGAAGAATGACAACCTCAGCCATTCCTATCTCATCGAACTTGAATTTACCTCCAAACTTCGGACGCTCAATTTCTTTTTCAATTTGAGTGTCCAGGAATGAAAGATTATTCTCCTCCACGAAGTTCACTACATTTTTGTACTCACCAATGATATACAGTACGTCATTCTCGGTCAAAATAGTCTGCGCTTTGGGCAAAACAGCCCTGACGGAGCGGCTCAACGGGGAAGAAGAGCGGATGTGAATCTCACTGATGATGACCGAGTATCGTTTGGAAATATCAATTTCAGAGAGCTTTTTGCCTGCAATGGGGGAGTCTTTCGATACTACGATTCTGTATAAATTTTCAATCAAACAATAATCGGAAGCGAGTTGTTCCGGTGATTTGACGGTTGTCCTTCCATCACCCTGATCTTTCTTATCTTTTTTGTCGAGCATTTTGGACAACGGCCAGAGCAGTAAAATACCCAAAACCAACAGAATCATTCCTACGGGCAAAGTGGTAAAGAACTGCAATCCTTCATATCCCGCTCCAATCAAGGTATCGTGCATGATAAGAGTCGGCGGAGTACCGATCAATGTCATCATTCCTCCTATACTGCTCGCATAAGCCATCGGCATCAGGAGCCTGCTCGCACTGGTATTGGATTTGACGGCCATGCTCACCACAATCGGCATCAACAACGCTACCGTACCGGTATTGCTCAAAAAGAGACCGATGAAAGCAGTCACCAACATAACCAGCAAAAACAATTTGTAACTGCTGTTTCCTGCAAGTTTCAACAATCGGTTACTTACTGCGCCGGCAAGCCCGGTTTGCGACAGCGCGCCTCCCACGATAAAGAGAGCGGCAATCATAATCACAACGGAGTTGGAGAATCCCGCCAAAGCCTCAGCCGGTGTCAGGACCTTTGTCAGCACCAATGCCAACAAACAACAAAGTGCCACGATATCGGAGCGAATTTTACCCCAAACAAGCAGAGCAGCAGTTACGATCAGAATAATAATAGTTGCAGTCATAAGAAATGAGGGCTATTAGAATACTAAAAAGATAGCCGGCGGCTATTTCGTGTACAAAAGAAAGACATTTTATTTGATTTTTCAAATAAAGATAGACAACCTTCTACCTTCTCCTGAATTCCGAGCAGATGATGGCGGTAGCTATGGCTACATTGAGAGAATCCGGTACATTAACCGAGGAAGAGAAGTTGGGAATGGAGAGGCGGTGTGTTACGACCTCTTCCAGAGCAGGAGAGATGCCGTGGGATTCGGAGCCCATCACTATCAGTCCGCCGGGGGTGAGATTCTCCTCATAGATGGATTTACCGTCAAGGAAGGTGCCGAATACCGGCATTCCGGCGGTGCGAAACTCTGAAGCGATCTGCAGAAGGTCGCAATAGATGATTTTCGTGCGGAAAATGGAACCCATGCTGGCCTGTACCACCTTTGGATTGAAACAATCCACTGTATCGTGCGATGCGCAGATAGTCCCGATCCCAAACCAGTCGGCGAGCCGAATGATTGTCCCCATGTTGCCGGGGTCACGGAGTGAGTCGAGTGCCAGTGAGAGGGGCCGGGAAGCAATCAACTCTCCAATCTGTGATGCATCTGGTGCCACGGGCTTACGTACCAGAGCCAGGGCGGGAGAGGGGGAACTCAGAAACGTGATGCGGGACATCGCCTCTTCCCCGATTTCGGAGATTCGGAATACTTTGATGACCTCTAAGCCCGATTGGAGCGCTTCCTCCACGGATTTTTCGCCCTCAACGACGAAGAGTCCCACTTCGTCCCGAAATTTCTTGCGGTCTAGTGAGCGGATGAGTTTTATTTCGTTCCTGGAAATCATATCCAAAGGTAACAATTAACCTGATTATAAGAATAATTTTATCTAAATTTGCAGGATAATGAAGAGGAGATTTGCATTTATATTTATTATGGCAATTGTTGTCGCTTCCTGCAGTACCACAAGGATCCTGCAGGAAGATGAATGCAGGCTTGTGGAAAATAAAATCGTGATTACAAATAATGATGACTTTCCTGCCTCTTCGCTATTGCCCTATATCAAGCAGAAGCCGAACGACTATTTCATAGGCCGCTGGAATCCTTTCCTTTATGTCTACAACTGGAGTTCCGGTCGCGGCACGGGATGGGACAGATTTGTAGAGAAACTCGGAGTTGCTCCGGTGATCTATGACTCCACCTCCATTGATGCGAGTAAAAAAGGTATGCTTTCGCACCTCGAATACTCGGGCTATTATGGTTCGGATATTTCGCACTCCGTGCTTAAAAAGGAGAAGAAAGCCAGAGTAAATTATGATGTAACCCTTGGGAAACGCTATCTTATCGATAGCATAAGTTATGAAATTCCTGACGCGAACATGCGTGAATTGCTGGTTTCGGATTCAGCCAATTATACTGTAAATGTGGGCGACATACTTTCGGAAAAAGACCTTGAGGAGGAATCCGAACGTCTTGCACTCCTCTACCGTAACAACGGCTACTATGGTTTTACCAAAAACTTTTTCTTCTTCTATGCCGATACCGTAAGACAGAAGGATAAAGCCGACCTGACCGTAGCCCTGGAAAATTATACCCGCAACGAATCGGAAGAGAGTGCACGTCCCCATAAGCAGTATCACATCGGTTCGGTCTCCATTGTCCCGATGTCCGGACTCAAGGTGCGTGAAAAATTTCTCTGGCAGGTGAATACCGTAAAGCCCGGCGAGCTCTACAACGAACAGGTGATCAACTCTACTTATGAACGTTTCGCCAGCATCAGACTCTTCAGCAGTGTCAACGTGCAGCTTAGCGAAACCGATTCCTCTACGGTGGACTGTCGCATAATGCTTTCTCCCTCAAAACTTCAAGGGGTAAGGGCCAATCTGGAGGGTTCGTTCAACTCTTCAGGACTATTCGGAGTAACCCCTTCGCTCTCCTATTATCACAAGAACATCTTCGGGGGAGGAGAGTACTTTTCGCTCGGATTCAGAGGCAACTTCCAGTTCAAATTTAAGGACCCCACACGCTCCAACGAGTTCGCCATATCCTCCTCCATCACATTCCCGAGGTTCCTATTCCTGCCTATAAGCCTTTTCCAGCATACGCTTCCGCGTACTGATGTCAATCTCTCCTACAACTATCAGAACCGTCCGGAGTACACACGCATAATCATCTCCACAGCGTACGGCTATAACTGGAATCACAATAAGAGACTTTATTACCAGATAAACCCTCTTCAGTTCAACGTGGTGCGCATCTACAATATGGATGATGATTTCTACTCGAAGCTCATAGACCCCTATCTGATCAATTCCTACCGCAATCACTTCGACTTCGGCGGAGGCGGAATGTTATATTTCACCACCAACAGTGCCACCAACCCCAAGGATACATACTTTTACCTCAGATTGCAAACCGATTTCGCAGGCAATATGCTTTCGCTCTTCAACGGCGGGCTGAAAAAGGATGTGAAGGGCTCCCACCTGATCTGGGGAGTGCCCTATTCACAGTATGTCCGCAGCGAAATCACACTCGTTGAGACCCTGCGATTCGGAAGGCAGAATAGGCTGGCTCTGGCGGGAAGATTCCTCGCCGGTGTCGGTTATGCCTACGGTAATTCGAACGTTCTTCCTTTCGAGAAGTTTTTCTACGCTGGAGGCTCCAACAGTATGAGGGGATGGCAGTCTCGCTCCGTGGGACCGGGATCTGCACCTGTAAGCTCCTCTTTTGCAATAGCCAACCAAACGGGTGATATGCGCCTTGAGGCCAATCTCGAGTTTCGCTTCCCCCTCTTCTGGAAGCTGCAGGGCGGGCTTTTCATAGATGCCGGAAATGTTTGGAATCTGCAGCGTGCATCTATTGATGGAGTTGCGAGGGATGAACGCGGTATTTTTACGGCAGAAAATTTCGGAAAGAGCATTGCGGCCAACTGGGGATTGGGCTTGCGTTTGGATTTCGACCTGTTGCTGGTACGTCTGGATGCCGGTATAAAGGCATATGATCCTGTTACACAGCAATGGCATTCTCCGGATATGTGGTTCCGCAAAAACGGTTATGCGATTCATTTCGGTATCGGATATCCTTTTTAATCTGAAAAACAAATTAAAAATTATAGAAAAATCATGAAACACTTCAAACTCTTCTTTCTTGCAGTTGCCGCTTTTGTCGCAGTCTCCTGCAATTTCGAAAGGGGAGAGGCGGACTATGATGTAGTTCCTCTTCCTCAATCCATAACCCTTCTCGGAGGTGAACCCTTCGTGCTTGATTCAAAGACAATGATTGTCTATGATGCAAATGAGCCTCAGATGGAGCGCAATGCAGCTTTTCTCTCGGAATATATTAAGCAAAATACCGGTCTGAAACTCAAATACGAGCCCGCTGATGGTTCAAATTATGATAACAATATTGTTATTTCTATTGATAGAGAGGGATATATGGAGAATGATGAGGGGTATATGATCTCAGTGGGTAAAGAGGGGGTTGCAATAGTTGCAAAGAGCCCCGCAGGTGTTTTTTACGGCATTCAGACCCTCAGGAAATCTCTTCCTATCGGAAAGTTCGGTACAGTAGAGCTTCCTAATGCCTCTATAAATGACGCTCCTCTCTTTGGTTATAGAGGAATGCATCTTGACGTTTCACGCCACTTCTTCGATAAGGAATTCGTTAAGAGATATATCGACATAATAGCTCTTCACAATATAAATACATTCCACTGGCACTTGACCGATGACCAGGGATGGCGCGTGGAAATCAAAAAATACCCGAAACTGACCGAGATTGGGTCAATGAGGAGCCATACGGTGGTCGGAAAGGATTTCGAGTCGAGTGATGAGACGCCTCACGGAGGATTCTATACCCAGGAGGATATAAAGGAAGTGGTAGCCTATGCTGCCGAGCGTTATATCACCATTATTCCCGAAATCGACCTCCCCGGCCATATGCTGGCAGCTCTTGCCTCATATCCCGAACTCGGCTGTACGGGCGAACAATATGAAGTTTGGCCCCGCTGGGGTATAACCGAGAAGGTGCTGTGCCCGGGTAAAGATGGTACAGTGCAGTTTTTAAAGGATGTTATGGATGAGATAATGGAACTTTTTCCCTCGGAATATATCCATATCGGAGGTGATGAGTGTCCCAAGGATCACTGGAAGGTTTGTCCCGATTGTCAGGCCCGCATTAAGGCGGAAAAACTCTTTGCGAAAGATGGACACACCGCAGAACAGCGTCTTCAAAGTTGGCTCACATCCGAGATTGAAAAATATATCAACGACCATGGCCGCCGTATGATCGGGTGGGATGAGATTCTCGAGGGCGGACTGGCTCCCAATGCTACTGTAATGTCCTGGAGAGGTATTTCAGGCGGAGTTACCGCTGCAAATATGGGACACGATGTGATTATGGTGCCTTATTCTCACTTCTATTTTGACTATTACCAAAGTGAGGATAGAGACAATGAGCCTTTGGCTATCGGTGGATTTATCCCTGTGGAGAAGGTTTATGAATTCAATCCTTTCCCGGAGGAGGTGGATCCTTCGTTGCGCGGGCATATACTGGGTGTTCAGGCCAATGTGTGGTGCGAATATATCAAGACCACCGACCATGTAGAATATATGGCTCTGCCACGTATGGCTGCCCTAAGTGAAGTGCAGTGGCGTCCTGCCGAGGTTCGTGATTATGAGGAGTTTCTCGGCCGCATGAAGCACCATCTGGCCCTTTACGACCATTTGGGCTACAATTACGCTAAGCATATTGTTCCCAGTCTGTAGTCGGGAGTTGGTAGTGTGTAGTTAGTTGGTGCGAGGTACGGGGTGATGCGTGGTGCCGGGGAATATAAGAATTTCGTCCGGAAGACTTTAAATAACACGAGTCCAAGAAAAATTTTGTGTTTTCAGGGCCGTGTTATTTGATGTAATGTAAGTGTTAGAACAAAATTATTAGCTAAAAATTTTCAAGTGTATTTGAAAATAATTATATTTGTGGAAAATTCTCAAGTATGATTGAAATAATTAATTCAATACGGAAGTACAATTTTTGGGATAACGACCATATGGATCTGGGTTATCCTCGTACATTTTATACGGATAAGATTGGACAGTATGTTGGCAACAAGTTAGTGAAAGTACTCGTTGGACAGCGACGTGCCGGAAAAAGCTATATATTGCGTCAAATTGCATTCAAGTTATTGTCTGCAGGCGTTAATAGTAAAAATATTCTTTACATAAACAAAGAATATATGGAGTTAGCAACCTTGCGCAGTGCCATAGAATTGGAGCAATTATATAAAGCTTATAGAGATGTGTTAAAGCCTTCCGGAAAGGCCTATATCTTTATTGACGAAATACAATATATCGAAGAGTGGGAACGATTTGTAAACTCACATTCGCAAGACTTTGCAGAACCATGTGAACTTTTCATAAGCGGCTCAAATTCCAAACTGCTTTCAGGAGAATTAGCCACGCTTTTATCGGGGCGATATGTTGAATTCGAAGTCTTTCCGTACAGTTATACTGAATTTTGCGGAGTTACACAACAAGAAAAAGGCCGAGAAAGTTATAAGGAATTTCTTCAAACCGGAGCTTTACCCGAACTCTTCAACTTGCCCAACTATGAAATGAAACAAAACTATGTATCTTCCATCAAAGACACGGTGATGTTGCGTGATATCGTATCAAGGTACAATGTAAAAGATGTCAAGTTGCTAGATGATTTGTTCGTATATTTGGTGAATAGTGCATCGAATCTAATCTCGATAACAAACATCATCAATTATTTTGCATCGAAAAAACGAAAAACAAACTACGAAACGCTGTCATCTTACATCAGTTATTTGGAAAGTTCATTTCTCGTCCACCGTGCTGAGCGATACAATATAAAAGGTAAAGAGACTATTTCGGGCAACAGCAAATACTATATTAATGATTTAAGCTACCGAAATTATCTTTACATCGGATATGGTTACGGGATAGGATATCTTTTGGAAAATGCCGTTTATTTAAGTTTGAGACGCGCCGGATATCGAGTCTATGTTGGAACAATCAAGGACTCGGAAGTCGATTTTGTGGCGATTAAAGGCGATAAAATGCTCTATTTACAAGTAACTCTCAGCCTTGCAGAAGAACGCACAAGAGAAAGAGAATACCGTTCGTTGAAGATGATAGACGATAATTTCTCTAAATTTGTAGTCAGTATGGACGATTACAAAATATCCACGAATGAAGGTATTGAACACATATCCGCATGGAATTTGGAAGACTATATTTTGAATTTTTGAGTAAGTTATGCAAAGAGTTTTATCGTTTCTTACGGATCTGGTTCCGAATAACAATAAACCCTGGTTTGATGCCAATAAGGGGCGTTATAAGGAGGCACAAGGTATATTCAACGAATTTGCTGCGGAACTCATCGAGCGCGTAGGGCGTTTTGACCCCGAAGTCAGAGGCCTCACTCTTAAAGATTGTACTTACCGTTTCTACAGGGACTTAAGATTCAGTAAGGATAAAACTCCCTATAAAAAATATTTCGGCGTCTTCATAGCAAAAGGCGGCAAATGCAGCGGTCATTCCGGATACTATTTTCATATAGAACCTCCTCTAGCGGCTGCTCTTGGCGGACACCTGATGTGTTGTGGTGCCTATGCTCCGGAGCCGAAGGTGATGCGAAGCATCAGGGAAGAGTTTATGCTCAACGGTGAAGCGCTGGTTCAAGCTATGTCAAAGGCCAAGGGATTTGAATTGGAATGGGATGGAGCCCTGAAGAATATTCCGAGAGGATTTCCGCAGGACTCCCCATACGCCGACTATTTCCGCTTAAAAAGGGTGCTGATTTCGCGACCATTTGATGACAATTTTCTCTTTGCCCCCCATCTGGCAAAACGCGCTGCCGACCTTTTTGCCACCTGCACGGAATTCAACACCATGCTCAACCGCGCAATCGACTTCGCCTACGAAGAATATTGAGTCGTATGTAGTGTGGAGTGTGTAGTACCCCGCACCCCGAATCAATCCATTAAGAAAACAAATGTAGTGATGGCTGCAATACTCTCCTTAAAGGTCTCCGGGTTGATGTTTTCAAAGTTGTCGAGCGAGCCGTGATGATATTTGAAATATTCACTCCTGTCTGATACGAGTGTGTAATATGTCTTAAGAGGCCAGTCTCTATCGCTATCGTTGTAGGTCAGCGTCAGACCTCGTGGTTCAAGATAGGGGGTAAGTACCTCTTCCATCTTTGTGAAATAATCCTCAGAATCAAAAATGTGGAAACCGACAGGTTTTCCTGCTCCGGAATCAATTTCAAGGTCGAAGAGGAAGGATTCCCCTTTTTCCCTCGCAATACGGGCGAATTCCTTTAGCCCTGAGAGGTTCATCTCCTCATCTTGATAGAGAACTATACGGATGGTATTTCGAGGCTTCATACGGAGTTCTTTGTAGGCACGAAGCACTTCTATTGCCGCTACGCACCCCGAAGCGTTATCATGTGCTCCCTGACTGTTAAACCAACTATCCACGTGAGCGGAAATCAATATGATGTGGTCGGGATTGACTTTACCGGGGATTTCAGCTACAAGATTGCGTCCGATTGCAGGTTCGGGACGATTGTGTGCCGTGGAGTTGATAGTCACGGTGAGCTTTTTATCCCTTTTTAGAGCCTCAGAGAGTTGATCGGCAGCATTTGTAGAGATAGCGGCAGCCGGAACGGCAACTGTACTGTCGCTATCGTGGCAGGCACCCGTGTGGGGAGTATCTCCGGGATGATTGCTAATGGAGCGGACAAGAACTGCCTTTGCTCCCTTGTCGGTTACAAGTGAGGCTCCTCTGGAGCGCTGCCAGGCATGTTTACCATAACTGAATCCATCCTCCATGGCTCCGTTGAAAAAGACTATTTTATCTTTGCAGCGGAGAGTTTCCAACTCTTCACGGCTTTTTACTTCCACCACCTGAGCCGTAATATCTTGTCCGGATGTACCTGTGTTGAGTCCCAGCGCAATGGCAGGGAGCTCCACTACGGTACCATTGGAGAGGTTCATCGTGACCTTCGTCACTCCGGGGTCCCAGTTAGGAACTTCTACCTCCTGGTGCCATATATGCTTGATACCTACCTCCTCTGCAAGAATATATGTAAAATAATCTATTGCCTCGTCATTGTTTTGACTGCCTGACATTCGGGCCGGATAGTCATTACAAACCCTTTCGAGAGTGGCAACGGCGGTAGTATTTTCGTTCCGGAAATAATTGTAGATCTTGTCGATCTGCTCCTCAAGGGTTACTTTTTTGCAGGAAACTGCAGTAAGGGTAACCAACAAGAGTAAGATGATTCTTTGAATCTTTGAATGCATATCAGGTATTGTTATATAATTGATAAATAATTGTGTCCTCTTCGGTTATCAAAAAGCAGACCAGAATTGACTTGAACTCTTATTTTGAGTCCAACATCTTGACATACTCTTCCAGAATACTGTAAACTTCATCGATATCGTCAGACATCGAGAGGCGCAAATTTGCATAACTCTTGATCTCCATACAATCCTGAAGGAATTTATAAACGGGGATCCTGTTGGTCCAGTAATCGGTATCGAAAAAGATCATAGGTGCCGATTCGTCATCCATTAAATAGTGGTTCTGAGCCGCATCCTGGAAAATCTCCTGCATTGTGCCGGCACTACCTGGGGTATAAATGATACCGCCGTGTGCAATGGTAATGATACCATCTTCACGGATGCTATTGGCAAAATACTTTGCAATGTCAGTGGAGAAGATGCAGGCGGGTTCGTGACCATAAAACCAGGTAGGTACTCCAAGACTCCGGAAGTCGGTCTGAGGGTACTTTGCCAGCACTTCGAATGCCGTTTTGAGCCAGTTTCTGTCTCTATAAGAGGGAGCGGTAACCACCATACTTATGGCATCTTCCACTTCCCAATTACTCCTGCCGGCCATCCAGGCGCCGAGATGGGCTGCTTCCATAGCCCCCGGGCCGCCTCCAGTTACAATAAGTCGCCCTTTTTCTGTAAGCAATTTTCCTAAATAGACAATCCTACGGTATATAGGTGCGTTACGAAGAATAGCATGACCGCCCATTATGGCAACTACCATTTTAGGGTCGTATTGATCAATAAGATCATACATGGCATCGGTTATGGCATGGTCATGTATGGAACGCGCAAGCGTCTCATAGATATCACGGCCATATTTGCCCATAGTGATATAGCGCTGGTAGGCTCGTTTATCGTAGCTTGTGGCAAGAGTATCGTAATCCTCTATATCGTACCCTTCGTAAAGCGTATATGGAGTGTATAGTTCGCTGGTGTAGATCCTGTAGGGAACATTCATCTTGGGAAAGATAACGCAGGTCTGGTCGATGTTGTCTTTGACCTCCTTCGGAATTTCACATCCGAGGAACATACAGTCGGAAAATTTAAAATCTTTAATATCCTTGTATATTTCGAAGAAGTCCAGCGTATTAAAAACACAATGGACGATTATGTCATCCTTTTTGCTCCTAAGCAGTCTTTGCAAATCTTCTATATTGTCAATCTCTTTAAGTGGATACTTTGTCATAATTATTGATATTTTCTATTTTATATGATAACCGGTGGGGAAACCGCCAGCAGCTGCGGGAAGTACCCCGTGAGCTTCGAGTCTTCCACGGAACACCTTGTCGGCAGCAGAAAGGTTGGCTTCCGATGAACTATAGCCCACCAGGATGCCTTCAAAAGCCTCTATGTCGATTTTATTCAGCGCATAGGGATTTTCCATGACGGCCAGAACTATTTTTTGTTCGCGTGCCCAGGCTGAAATAAAGTCGTAAATCTCTTGAGGGGGGATGGCTGAATAATTTTCTCTGTTATTTTTAGGCGCCCTCATTTCCGGAAGGTATAATACCACATATTCAAGCCCCTCGGCACGTTTGCGCGCATTATCGAGAATATCTTGCGTGATCCTCTTCGGAAGAATTACGGTATCTGCCGCTCCAATGACGGTCAGAGTCTCAAGATTTTGGCCGGAACCCCAATTTGGACGCTTTATAAGGGTCATAGACTCCTCAGCTACCTTATTTATGAGTTCCAGCACTTCTTTGCTCTCAACTTGTTCGTAAGCTTCATTTGGATCAATTTGCGGGCGGGCATCAAGAAACCCCAATTGCTCCTTCATTTTAAGGATTTTACGCAGACTCTCGTCTACGCGCTCTTTTGAGATTTCTCCCTTGCGTACAGCCTTGAGGAAGGCAGATATGGACTTGCGTCTCTCTGCAGGAGGCATCAGCAGTATATCGGATCCCGCTTTGAAGGACTCTATTGCTACTCTTTCACGAGGGATATATTCAGCAACTCCCTTCATGCCGAGCGCATCAGTCACCACAATTCCCTCAAATCCCATCTCTTTTTTCAAAAGTTCTGTAATGATAGGGTAAGAGATGGAACTGGGAACTCCGGTAGGATCGAGTGAGGGGACGCTCAAATGGCCTACCATCACCATTGCCACCCCTTCCTTAATCACATGTCTGAAAGGGTATAGCTCCAGCGAGTCGAGGCGGGAACGTTCGAAGGTAAGCACCGGAAGTGCCTTGTGAGAGTCTGTTTCCGTATCCCCGTGCCCGGGAAAATGCTTCGCTGAGGTCATTATGCCGCCATCCTGCATCCCTTTTATGATAGCAGCTCCGTATTGTGCTACCTTTTCGCGATCATCGCCGAAGGAGCGTTGTCCGATAACAGGATTCAGAGGGTTGTTGTTTATATCTATAGTGGGAGCGTAGTTGATATGGATACCAAGACGTACAAACTGCTTTGTCATAGCTCTACCCACCTGATAGACTAAATCGGGCGAGGAGAGGGCTCCCAGCTGCATATTGCGGGGGAATTGGGTAAGGGTATCGAAACGCATAGAGGCTCCCCATTCACCATCTACTGAGATTAGGAGAGGTATTTTCGACATTTTTTGAAATCTGTTGATCCGCTCGATATATTTGTCGATATCCATCTCCATCAGGATCAGCCCGCCTATTTTGTCTCTTTTTATAAGTTTGTCGAAATAGGGGTCTTCAGGATCATATTTGTCGCTGTATTCTATTATGAAAAGTTGTCCTACCTTCTCTCTGAGGGACATTTTGGCGATGATCTCTTCCACCTTGTCCCGCTCCGGACGTTCCTGCTTTTTCCCCGAAAAAAATGCTGCAAAAATGGCCATTGCCAATATTATAACTCTTATATTTTTCTTATTCATACTTCACACTCTAAAACTACCCACTATTCTCAGGTTTTGAAAACAGCAGGTAGAGCCGTCGTTGGGCATTGTGACAACAATGCGTACTGCCTTCACCGGTGCTTCGAAGCCGGTGATTTCGGCATAATATCTCTTGAAGTCAGCTCCCTTGATAAAATTTACCCCGTCATAAGAATACTCCACATAGCCGTCACTAACGCCATAAAATGGAATATGGGCATAACCTGTAGGAACCCCAATTTTACTGCACTCGACCGGCTCGTCAAAAATGTAGGTTAGAGTCTGACCTGCCTCCAAACGTTTATCGCTGCGGGCGATCAATTTATAATTGTAACCGGTGATATTGGTCAGAGGAGTATTGGATTTCATCTTAATATCGGTCTCTACCCTGACTACAGGTTGTATCCACCGGTGCAGTACGACACCCTCCGGAGCTACGGAGATACTTTGCAAATTATTGCCCCAGAAGGTAGCAAAACGG
>CAZRBY010000005.1:222-28538 GCA_964598495.1 uncultured Muribaculaceae bacterium | reverse complement strand
CGTACAACCGCTGAGGGATAGGGGAGAATCACCTCTATCTGCTGGTCCCGATATTTTACAATGGGTGGTTCCACTCGAAATGCAATACCCATTTTCTCCAGGCGGCCATAGTGACTGCTCACAAGTCTGCGGTGGAAATCCTCATAGTCCTTCTTCTCCTTGCTGCTCCAGCCCACCTCTGCAAGCGCTGCCAGACGCGGGAAGACCTGATACTCTGCAAAACGGGGAGGGTACTGCATTAATTCTGTCCAAAGACCTCCCTGAGGGCCGAGTACGAGCTTCTCCTGTTCCGGAGTGAGCTCGCCCAGTCCACCTGTAGGATCATAATTGTAGATGCGGTCCAGCGGAATGACTGCTGCCCAGTTGTGACCTCTCTCTGCCGGTGAATATTGCATATCCAGGTAGCAGTACTCTCCGAGCTGCATTACGGTAGGATAACCCTTACTAATTGACTCCTGCGCCTTCTTATATCCCCTCCAGGCTATTACGAGTGCATTATTGCTCACTCCGCCTGCATCCTGAATGTCGTCAAATCCGGCGAGCTGCTTTCCATGCTTATTGATAATTGTTTCCATTCTGCGGACGAAGTGACCAAGAAGCTCGGGAACCTCTTTGTAGCCCTCTTTCTCCATTAGTGCCTGGCAACCGGGACATTGTGCCCAATAATCCCACACAACTTCATCTGCTGCAATACTGATATAGGGTCCGGGGAAGAGCGATGCCACCTCCTTCATGATATTATCGAGGATTTTATAATTGGATTCCTTGCTTACACACCAGACGTTGTCGAACTCTCCGCAAGCACTTGCCTTGTCGGTAGTAGTACCGCAGGTTACACCATCCAATACTGTTGTAGAGGAGAGGGAGTGTCCCGGAAGGTCGATTGTCGGTATAATGGTAATATTGCGCTGAGCTGCATAAGCAACCACCTCTTTAATCTCCTTTTGCATATAATAACCGCCGTAGCGCTCATTGCCTGAAAGGTATGTAGGGGGAATAACTTCGTTGCAACCTCTCCAAGCTCCTTTTTCCGTCAGCTGCGGATATTTCTTTATCTCTATTCTCCAACCATTGTCATCCGTCAGATGCCATTGGAAAACATTTAACTTGTGAATGGCCATCCAATCCAAATAGCGCTTGACATACTCTTTATCGAAAAATGTACGGGAAACATCCAGCATAAATCCCCTGTGGGAGAATCTCGGCGAATCCTCAATAATGACATTTTGTAGCAAATATTCACGCAAACGGAGTTTTTCGCCACTGTAGACCGCCTGAGGGAACATCTGTAATAGCGTTTGAACTCCGTAAAAAAGTCCCGCGTCATCGGAGGCATTGATCCTCACTCCGCGATTACAGATAGTGAGTGAGTAGCTCTCCGGCTTGAATCCCTCTCTCTTACGGAGTACTATGGCGTTCTCCTTAGGATTGTCAGAGGCCTTGCCTAGTGAAATACCATACTCGAAAATAGGACTTATGTGCTGCTGGAGGTATGTTGCGCTGAAACTACCTTCTCTTTCGGGGATGATGATAGTGTGCTTATCTATGTTGAACATACCCTCTTGCGGTGTAACGCTTTGCGGAATGGGAACCAGGTCGGAAATGCTTTGTGCATTGAGTGAAGCTACAGAAGCTGCTAAAAGTGTTGCGATGATGACAGGTTTAAAATAATTCATTCTAAGGGTCGGATTTCTTTAGTAATTATGCTGTAAATGTGCGAAAATAACCCTTTTTTCCGACAAAAGTTACATTGTATTATTTTTTTTTCTATTTTCGCCCCCATTATTAACCAATGTTCTTTTTATGGACTCAAATGAAGAAACTATTAATTTCCTTCGTGGCCTTGATGTTATGCTTCCAGGCCTTCTCTCAGGACTCTGAGTCGTCGGCAAATTATGCCGGACTGACTCTCATTCCGCGTCTTGATCTTACACCGTATTATAGCAAAGCAGACGGTGCGTGGGGTTTCAGCCACGGCAATTCTTCAATCTACACACTATTCGAGGGCTCCGCTTCGGAGTATTTCAGCTGGACACTGGCCAATCACTGGATCAGTACGGGTCGTTTGGACTATGGAGACGACTTTGAATATGGCTGGCCCTATACTTCCCTCGGATATTCCAACACGACCAACTTGATCGATTTGTGTTTTATCGACCTCACATTCGACAATTGGATGATCTCTCTCGGTAAAGATATGATCCTTACCGGAGGTTTTGAGTATGACGACTGGGACTGGGATGTGCATCCTGAGTTTGCAACTTCCCTTTGGAACGGGCTTCCCGTCTATCAGTGGGGAGGAAAAGTTACCTACACAACTCCTAATGAAGGCCACGAGTTTGCTGTCCAGGCAACCACTTCGCCCTTTGCGGAGAGATTTTTTACAAAAAAACTCCTGACGGCTTCTGCACAATATAAAAAGTATGGAGAAGTCTATGAAGTGATAGCCAGCGCATCCATGCTGGGATATGATCCGGCTATACCCTCCGGAGCCCCCGACTTCTATCCGGTATTCTTTCTTGGACAAAGAGTATACCTGGGTGACTGGACGATCACTTTGGATCTATCAAATAACAACTGTTTCGCCAGTAACGAAGATGAAACCGTAAGTTACCTCAGATCCGGGGTGGGCATAAACGCCGCCCTTACCTGGGCTCCTTCGGACAAAATTGAGTTAACATGGAGAGGACTATACTCCAGACCTTTGCAAGAGTTTACTCCTCCGGGAGAAACCAGATGGAATACCGGTCTTATCTGTCATTATTATCCTCTAAAGGATAGTGATGCCCTCAGAATCCATGCATACGCTAATTTTGACAACATTGGCGGAGATTCAAACTTAACATTCTCATTAGGTATCAGATACAACTTCCTTATTAACCTTTGGTAATAGATGGCAGCTTCAGACAAGATCATCGAGATCCGTCATCTGAGCAAGTCCTTAGGTAATAAGAAGGTGCTGGATGATATAAGTATAAGTATACGTAAAGGAGAATTTGTAACATTTCTCGGTCCTTCAGGTTGCGGTAAAACCACTACTTTGAGGCTTATTGCCGGTTTTCTGGCTCCCGATGAGGGGCAAATTCTCTTCGAGGGAAAGGATATATCCGATCTCCCTCCATACAAACGGCCATTCAATACGGTATTTCAGCGTTATGCTCTTTTCCCGCATCTGGATGTCTACGACAATATCGCATTTGGCCTGAAACTCAAAAAGACTCCTCGCGAAGAGATCAACAAAAGAGTACGCAGAGTACTCAAAATGGTGAGCATGACCGACTATGAGGACAGGGATGTGGATTCCCTCTCAGGAGGACAGCAGCAGAGGGTCGCCATTGCTCGTGCGCTGATCAACCAGCCGAAAGTACTCCTTCTGGACGAGCCTCTGGCAGCACTCGACCTCAAGATGCGCAAGGATATGCAGATAGAGCTCAAGGAGATGCATAAAAAGCTCGGAATTACCTTTATCTATGTTACCCACGACCAGGAAGAGGCACTTATTCTTTCTGATACGATTGTGGTAATGAATGAGGGTATAATACAGCAGACCGGCACTCCTACCGATATCTACAATGAGCCTGAGAATGCATTTGTCGCCGACTTCATAGGGGAATCCAACATTCTCAACGGCAAGATGTTCGATGACCGCAGGGTAGGCTTTATCTATCACGATTTCGACTGTATAGATGAGGGTTTCGGGAAAAATGTCCCGGTGGATGTCGTTGTGCGTCCCGAGGATATTTATATAATGAAAAACACCGAGGGTGCCCAGTTCACCGGCGTTGTCCAATCCTGTGTATTCCAGGGTGTCCACTACAAGATGTTTGTTGAGAGTGATACAGGTTACGAACTCATGGTACAGGACTATAACGCTTTTGAAGTGGGATCTACCGTTGGTCTTGTCATCAGACCTGAGGATATCCAGGTTATGCAAAAGGAGCGCTCAAGGAATACTTTTGAAGGAGAGATGGTGGATGAAAACCATGTGCGTTTCCTTGAGGGTGAATTTGAATGTCCCATCCAGCCGGGAGTTGAAAAGGGGCAGAAGGTGAAAGTAGAGGTGGAATTTGATAAGGTTGATCTCTATGACCACCAGGAAGAGGGAACTCTCTCCGGCTCTGTGCATTTTATGATCTATAAAGGAAATCACTACCATATCACGGTCTTAACCGATGAAGGTCATCATATCTGGGTAGATACCAATGACGTATGGGACAAAGGAGACCTGGTAGGTATTAATTTCTCTGCTAAACACATCAAGATAACCCCGTTGCAATGAATAAACGAAGCAGTTGGAGTCTGCCATATCTGATCTTTCTGGTCATTTTCGTGGTGCTTCCCCTGATTTTGGTACTGGTATATGCCTTCCAGGATGCTCAGGGCCGATTTTCGTTTGAAAACATCACGAGGTTTTTCTCTGATAAAGATGCTTTAAGCACCTTCGGTCTCTCGCTTGAGATTGCCATTTTGAATACCCTGATCTGTCTTCTGCTGGGTTATCCCGCCGCCTGGATTCTTGCCAACAAGAAATACAATCGTAGCGCAGTCACTGTGGTGCTTTTTATCTTACCAATGTGGATAAATGCCCTAATGAGGACTCTGGCGACTGCTGAGCTTTTTAACGTGCTGGGTATCACATTGGGCAAAGGAACTCTGCTCTTCGGTATGTTTTATGACTACCTTCCATTTATGATCTATCCTATATACAATATTCTCAGCAGGATAGACCATTCCTATGCAGAAGCTGCCGAGGACCTGGGGGCTACCCCATGGGAGGTATTTTGGAAGGTGACCGTGCCACTTTCAATTCCGGGAGTAATCAGCGGAGTGATGATGGTATTCATGCCTACGGTTTCCACCTTTGCCATCTCCGAATTCCTGACCAACAACAAGATTAAGCTCTTTGGTACCATTATTCAGGAGAATATCAACTCCTCAATGTGGAATTACGGAGCCGCCCTCGCCTTGATAATGCTGGTGATAATCGGTATCACTACATTCTTTTCAAATGATCGCAAAAATGCCGAAGGAGGGCTTGTATAGGGTATGAAGAAGTTTTTTGCCAAAGCATATATCTGGTTTCTGCTGGTCATTCTCTACGCTCCCATCATTTTCATAATGATATTTTCCTTCTCGGAATCGAGGGTATTGGGTAACTGGACGGGATTTTCCACCAATCTCTATGCAAATCTCTTTTCGCCGCAGGCAGCCAGTGCTACATCACTCTTCAAGGCTATCTACAATACTTTGATAATAGCCCTGATATCGGCTTTCGTATCGATGATTTTGGGTGCTATCGCCGCCATAGGCATCTATAACCTGCGCAGCCGCAATAAGAACATTATGCTATTTCTCAACAGTATTCCTATAATCAATCCGGATATTATTACCGGTGTAGCGCTCTTTTTGCTCTTTATATTCTTGCATTTTTCGCAGGGTTATACCACCGTGATATTGGCACACATCACCTTCTGTACCCCTTATGTGGTGCTGAGCGTGATGCCTCGACTAACTCAGATGAATCCAAACCTCTATGAGGCGGCGCTCGATCTGGGGGCTACTCCCATACAGGCGCTACGCAAGGTACTTGTACCTCTTTTGCGTCCCGGAATGATCTCCGGATTCATACTTGCATTTACAATGTCGCTGGACGACTTTGTAGTTACATTCTTTACCAGAGGAACGATAGGACTTGAGACACTCTCTACCTATATCTACGCAGATGCGCGCAAGGGTGGTCTGACTCCTGAATTGCGTCCTCTAATGACCATAATTTTCTTAACTATCCTTATCCTTCTGGTGATATTCAATGTCAGGAAGGTTAAATCTGAAAAACAACTAGCAAAATGAAAAGACTTTTTACCCTTCTGGCAGCTTTGCTGCTCATTGTATCCTGCACAAGTGACAGGAGCAAGTATCTGAAAGTTTACAACTGGGGCGACTATATAGACGAGTCCCTTATCGGCGAGTTCGAGCAGTGGTATTACGAACAGACCGGTGAAGAGGTGAAAATCATCTATCAAACCTTCGACATCAATGAGACTATGCTCTCCAAGATCGAAAAGGGAGAGGAGGACTTCGACGTGGTATGTCCCTCGGATTATATTATTGAGCGCATGCTCCGCGAGGATATGCTTCTGCCCATTGACAGGGATTTCGGCGACACTCCCAACTATATTGATGACAATATTGCGCCCTATATCCGCGAGTGCTTTGATAAGATTGACGGCAGCGGTAAAAATGCAAATGACTACTCCGTCGGTTATATGTGGGGTACTGCAGGTATTCTCTACAACAAAAAATATGTTGCAGAAGAGGATCTTGGCACGTGGGATATTATCAGAAACCCCAAGTATGCCAACAAAATCTTCATTAAAGATGCCCCTAGGGATGTTTATAGCTCGGTTTTGATCTATCTCAAGAAGGATGAAGTTAAAGAGGGTAAAGTTACCCTGGAAGAATTGATGTATGACTCTTCGGATGAGTCGATTGCAGCTGTTGAGGCCTATATGAAAGAGGTGAAGAATATCGTTGCAGGCTGGGAAGCCGATTTCGGCAAGGACCAGATGACACAAGAGCGCGGCTGGATCAATCTCACTTGGAGCGGTGATGCAGTATGGGCTATGGACGAGGCAGAACCGATGGGTGTCGAACTCGATTATTTCGTTCCGGACGAGGGCAGCAGTGTCTGGTTTGACGGTTGGGTAATCCCCAAATATGCAAAGAATGTCAAAGCTGCAAAATACTTCATCAACTTCCTCTGTATGCCCGAAAATGCCGTGAGAAATATGGAATTCATTGGCTATGTTTCAGCTATCGGCGGAGATGCCGTACTTGAGGCGATCGAAGACGAAGATTACGAACCCCTCGATTTGAGATATTTCTTCGGTCCCGAGGCAGATTCAGTTCGTACTAATCCGGTTCTTTATCCCGACCAGACTGTTATCGACCGCTGTGTTATGTTGCATGACTGGGGTGAGGAGACTCCTAAACTGATTTCGATGTGGAGCCGCGTTAAGGGCAGTGATTCAAGCAATATCATCACTATTGTAATTATTAGCGTATTTGTGATATTGTTGCTGATATTCGCGTTGCGCAGGAGGATAACCAAGTCACGTCGCAGCAATGCCCCCAAAAAGGGCAAAAAGCCTGTGAAGAAGTAAAAAAGTGCCTCTAATGAGGCCTTTTTTACTTCTGAGGTGCGGGTTGCGGGTTACGTGTTACGAGTTACGAGTTGCGGGTTGCAGGGTGGTATGGGTAGATAGGAGCGAAGCGACCTCCCACAAAAAAATAAAGCGACCGAAGGTCACTTTAGTTTATAACAATTCAGCAAAGCTGAAGGCAGCGCTTCTGCGATGCTTGGTTCCCCAAGGGAACCATTAAAAGGAGGGGTAGATAGGAGCGTAGCGACTACACACAAAAAAATAAAGCGACCGAAGGTCACTTTAGTTTTTTGTGGGAGCAATAGGATTCGAACCTATGACCCTCTGCTTGTAAGGCAGATGCTCTAAACCAGCTGAGCTATGCTCCCTTTATTTTGGGAGAGCAAATATAGATACTTTTTTAAAACCACCAAAATAAAATGAAGAAAATTGCGTTATTTTTATTTCTTACTGCGTTATTTGTCGCCTGTGACGGCCCTTACGCCAGCATCATAGGAGAGTTAAATCAGGCAATATCGGATTTTCGTCAAGATGTTAAATCAGCGAAGATTCCTGTCTTTCAATATTGCATTTTTGAGAATAATATTTCAATGGGAGGAGTCATTCTCGCGGACAGCACTTACAGTTATACTCAGCCTGGCGATGAATCGAGCATCTTCCAGGCAGCTTCCCTTAGTAAGCCTATATTTGCCTATATCGTGATGAAGATGGTGGATAGGGGAGAGATTGACCTTGATACGCCGATTTGTCAATATACCGATATGGATCGGTTTGAGGATAAAGAGATGGCCGCTATCCTCACTCCGAGGATGGTGCTCTCACATACTTCGGGATTGCCAAATTGGGCGACAGGCCCCTCATCGGACGAATGGCCGACAAGTGTGATTAAATTCAAATATCCTGCTGACTCCTGTTTTTCCTATTCAGGAGAGGGCTTTGCCTACCTGCAGCGCGCTGTAGAGGCAATTAGCGGCGGATCTTTGGATGAAATTGCACGCGAAGAGGTGTTTATCCCACTGGGGATGAATTCCACTTCATATGGTTGGCTGCCGCAGTACGACAGCATTGCGCTTGACGGTTTCAACCGCGCCGCGGAAAATCGCGGTCAGGGGCGTCACCCGCGTGAGAATAGTGCCTACACTCTGCGCACAACCGCATCTGACTACACTCGCTTTTTGATGGCTCTTATGGAGGGGAAAGGCCTAAGTGAGACATCGTGCACTGAAATGCTCACTCCGCATGTTCATGCCATCCGATATGCAGATAACCACCGTGACTGTGACTCTACCATTTGGTGGTGTTTGGGTGTGGGATCTATTTATTCTGAGACAGCTGCCGCTGAAAAAGGGGAGGCACCACGTTACTATTGGCATTGGGGTGATAACGGCAATTTCAAGGCACTCTTTGTTTTACGTCCTGAAGATCGTCGCGGAATAGTCTATTTTACCAATAGTGCAAATGGTCACGACATAGTTACTTCGGTTACGCAAGCCACCTTCGGAGAAGTGCTTCCGTTACAGGATTGGATTCAGAAGGAATAGGAATGAGTTTCGTAATCAATTGAAGGTATTTGAAGATTAAAAGCATTTAATATTAATTCGGCATGAAAACGATTTACTACTATCCATTGCTGATTGTCCTTCTTATTTCCTTTTCCTGTCAGGAGAAAAGGGTTGAAGATAACCTTGCTGCAGATATTGTTCACTTAATTCCGATGCCGAATAAAATTAAGGTTGGTCAGGATTCGCTTGATATTTCTTCGGGGTTAAAATTGAATTTCAAGGAACTGAATCCAGAGGTTAAGAATGATTTGTCAGCTTATTTAAAATCTACAGCATTAAATCTTTCTGATTGCGGTGTCGAGGCATCGTTTTCATTGAATAACTCAAATTACGCCGACTCTTTGGATGAATCGTATAAGATTTTCGTTAACGGAAACGGGATCAAAATATGGGCTGTGTCTGAAGCAGGGCTTTTTTATGCGATTCAGACACTTATTCAACTTACAGAGCACAATTCTGATAAATTGCCGTTTATAGAGATAGAAGACAGCCCGCGCTTTGCATATCGTGGAATGCATCTCGATGTTTCACGCCATTTTTTCTCGCCCGATTTCCTAAAAAAGCAAATCGATTTGATGGCGCATTACAAGCTCAACCGGTTCCATTGGCATCTTACTGATGGACCAGGTTGGCGTATAGAAATTAAGAAATATCCAGAGCTGACCAATATCGCCGCATGGCGTACACATTCGTTATGGAAAGAGTGGTGGACCTCCGGACGAAAATATACAAATGAAGGCGACACAAATGCTTATGGCGGCTATTATACTCAAGAAGAGGCGAAAGAGTTGGTTGAATATGCCGCAAAACGACATGTCACAATTATTCCTGAGATAGAGATGCCGGGGCATTCAGAGGAGGTTTTGGCGGTATATCCACAATTATCCTGTAACGGAAAGCCTTATACAAGCAGCGAGTTATGTATAGGTAATGAAGAGACATTTGTTGTTCTGGAAAATGTCTTGGATGAGATTATGGATATTTTTCCCTCTAAGTTTATCCATATCGGCGGAGATGAGGCGAGTAAAGAGCATTGGAAAAAGTGCCCCAAATGTCAGGAGCGTATTAAAAATGAGAATTTAAAAGATGAAGCCGAGCTTCAAAGTTACCTTATAAGAAGAATAGAAAAATATCTGCACTCGAAAGGAAGAGAGTTAATAGGTTGGGATGAAATCCTTGAAGGTGGATTGGAGAAAAGTGCCACTGTAATGAATTGGCGCGATGAAAAGATAGGAATTGAGGCGGCACAAAGCGGACATAAGGTTATCATGACACCGGGAAAATACACTTATTTTAACAGCTATCAAAGTTCACCCGAAAAAGAGCCGGAAGCCATGGGTGGCTTCTTACCATTGGAGAATGTTTATGCTTTCGATCCTCTGCCTGATAGCCTTTCTGCAAATGATATAGAGAATATTTGGGGCGTTCAGGCCTGTCTGTGGACGGAGTATATCCCTACCGAAGAGCATGCCGAATATATGCTCTATCCGCGTATCTTAGCTTTTGCTGAAGTGGCCTGGACTAATCCGGAAAATAAGTCTTGGGACTCATTTAAATATCGTGTAAACCGATCCATACCGATTCTGCAACAGAAAGGTTACAACACTTTCACCTTGAGCAAAGACCCTGCGATTTATATGTCAAATGATTCTCTAAATAAAGCTGTCGCAATTACTTTAACTTCTGAAATCTCCCCTGTTGAAATACGCTATACAACCGATGGTTCAGCAGTTACAAGTGAGTCACAGCTATACGAAAACCCGATTTTTGTAAAAGATTCGGCAAAACTTAACGCTCAACTCTTCAGAGATGGAACACCATTAGGTGATGTTTTAGAAAAACGAATTGATTATCATAGAGCGATAGGGAAAAAGATAGAATATCTCAATCCATACAATAGATATTACCCTGCAAACGGAAAAAATAGCCTGATTGACGGTTTATATGGCGGATTTTCGCATGGCGACGGCTTTTGGCAAGGCTTTATAGGCGCCCCTTTTGATGTCATTATAGATTTGGGCGCAACAGATATGCTTCGTCATATACGCATTAATTTTTTACACAATGCGAACGCTGAAATCTGGCTTCCAAAAGAGATTACAATTGCACTCTCAAGTGAAAGAGAAGGTGATTTTGAATCAATAGCTACATTTAATAACAGCATTGCAAGCGATAAAGCAGGTACATTCTTAAAATCCTTCGAATGGAACGGCTCCCAACAAGCCCGGTTTATCCGCATAACCGCAACCATCAACCCAGTTGTAAGAGGTTGGGTATTTGCCGATGAGATAGTAGTGTGGTGAGAGTTTAGTTATTGGCCGTTAGCCATTAACCATTAGCCCTTGGTATTATAATTACTCACAAAAATTTTACCCCAGATGGCAGTATTTGATGAGTTACTGCGTATATATAGTATGCTGAACTCATCTATTTGAAAACACCAATACACTTTATAATGAAAAAAATTAAACTTATTTCTCTACTTCTCGTTTCAATTTTTGCAATTTCCTCTTGTGATTTTAAAGTTATAGATTGGTATCCTATCTCTCTCAAGATTTATGTTGAAAGCAGCGAGACTGGAGAGGATCTGCTAAATCCTGAATCGGATATGTTTCTGGGAAGAAAGGCTGAATTGGAATATGAAGGCGAGAGATATCCTTTAGTTCTCAATGGTGTGGTAACTAAAGAAGCCTCTCCGTGGTTCGAAGGTTTTTTGCTCAAGTGTAGGGATGGTAAGTATTATTTATATTTTGGAGAGCTGGACGGTGGAAAGGGTTATAATACCAAGTTTACAATCCACTGGAACAATAATATGCCGGAAGATGTCATCCAATTACGGAGACGTGTAAATTATTCTCTTGTAAAAGCTACCAATAAATGGAAACTCAACAGCAAGAAAACCGATTTTCCAATAGTCATAAAGAAATCCACCCAATTTAGTTTACCTTAACCGAATGAAAAGGATAATAATTGTTTCGATATTGCTTGTTTCAATCTTGGCCGTTTCCTCATGTGAGCCTACTATTGATCCTGACGATCCCGAGGATATGGGTCGCGGTTGGCCTCCTATAGAAATGAGAGTTTATGTGGTAGATGAGTCAGGAAGGAGTTTGCTCGATCCTAAGTCGGAATGTTTTTTTGCTGAAGGAGCTATGCTTAAACATAGAGGTAGCGAATATCAGCTCTATATAATACCACAAGTTGACATTAAGAGCTCTGTGTCAAGGTATATAGGCTTTTTATTAATGAATCAAGATGGTCAATATTTTCTCCATTTCGGCACCATAGATATACATGTAGTAAAGGATTATGAGACTGACTTCATTATTTATTGGAAGAACAATACGAAAGATAGTATTCATTTTAGCAGACGTTATAATCATACGCTTCACGAGGTCCATGATAAATGGAACCTCAACGGCATAGAGACCACTCATCCGATACTCATAAAGAAAGCCATTAGCCATTAACAATTAGCCATTGGCCGTTAGCTGTTAGCTGTTAGCTGTTAGCTACAGCGAACTAGTACCACGCAACCCGTAACACCTCGTAACACCTCGTAACACCTCGTAACCCACAACTTGCACCACGCAACTCGCACTATACAATACTACATACTACACACTCGAAACTCGGAACTAACCCGAAACAGACATTTTGTCAGTTTCGGGGGATGGTACTCTTTTTGCCCATTCTTGGTTAAAACAAAAAGATTATAAACAGTTTTAATATAAGATTATGGCAAAAGGAACAATTGGAGTTACTACCGAGAATATATTTCCGGTAATTAAAAAATTTCTTTATTCTGATCACGAAATATTTCTACGCGAGCTTGTAGCAAATGCGGTGGATGCCACCCAGAAGCTCAATACGATTGCTTCCAGTGGTGAACTTAAGGGCGAACAGGGTGATTTGACTATTAGGATTGAATTAGACCCCACGGCAGGCACCTTGAAAATCACTGACCGCGGTATCGGCATGACAGCGGAAGAGGTGGACAAATATATCAACCAGATAGCTTTTTCAAGCGCAGGCGAATTCCTTGAAAAATATAAAGATCAAGCAACCGGCATTATAGGTTACTTCGGCTTGGGCTTCTATTCGGCATTTATGGTCTCCAAAAAGGTTACCATTGACACCCTTTCATGGAAGGAGGGTTCTAAAGCAGTCAGATGGGAGTGTGAGGGTGATCCCGAGTATACAATGAGCGATTCCGACAAACAGGATAGAGGCACTACGATAACCCTTCATCTGGACGATGAGTCAAAAGATTTTGCTCAGGAGAGCAAAATCAGTGGATTGTTACACAAATACTGCAAGTTTATGCCGGTACCCATCGCTCTTGGCAAGAAAAAAGAGTGGAAAGATGGCAAATATGTAGATACGGGTGAGGATAATATCATAAACAACGTAAAACCTCTCTGGACGGCTAAACCGACCGATCTTAAAGATGAGGATTATATGGAGTTTTATCGTGAACTATATCCGATGCAGGATGATCCGCTCTTCTATATTCACTTAAATGTGGATTATCCTTTCAATTTGACAGGTATTCTCTATTTTCCCAAGATCAAAAATCAAATTGACGTAGTTCGTAATAAAATCCAGCTATTCTGCAATCAGATGTTTGTGACGGACTCTGTGGAGAATATCGTCCCCGAGTTTATGACACTTCTCCACGGTGTGATTGATTCTCCGGATATCCCCCTTAATGTTTCGAGGAGCTATCTGCAGTCGGACGCCAATGTAAAGAAGATTTCCGGTTATATTACCAGAAAGGTGGCAGATCGTCTTGAGGAAATTTCAAAGAATAATAAGGAAGAATTTGAGTCGAAATGGGATAACCTCAAGCTCTTTATTGAGTACGGAATGATTACCGACGAGAAATTCAACGAAAAGGCTCTGAATTTTGCTCTATTCAAGAATACTGAAGGCAAATTTTTTAACTATGAGGATTATCGCAAGGCAATCGAAACAGAGCAGACGAATAAGGATAAAAAGGTGGTTTATCTATACGCCACAGATGCCGAGGCACAATATCAGTACATTGAAACCGCCAAAAACAGAGGTTATGACGTGCTACTGTTCGATTCTCCGCTGGATTCACATTTTGTATCAATGCTGGAGCAAAAGCTCGAAAATTCTACTTTCTTACGTGTTGATGCGGATTCCATAGATAAGCTAATAGCCAAATCAGAGGTTGAGAAATATGAGATAAGTGAAGAGGAACAGAAACGTCTTGATTCTCTTTTCGAAGAGATACTTCCCAAGGAGAACAAATACAGGGTGTCTGTCGAAAATCTCGGTGATACGGCTCAGCCAGTACTTATCACCCAGACTGAGTTCCTAAGGCGCTACCGTGATATGGAAGCTCTTGGTGGTGGAATGAATTTCTACGGTGAGCTTCCGGAGTCCTATAATATTGTTATAAATGCCGAAAATCCACTGATCAAACGCATTATGGGAGAGGAGGGAACTGCAGCATTCACTGCTGATAATATCCTGCTTAAACAGGTTACGGACCTCGCTTTGCTCGCCAATAATATGCTTAAAGGCAAAGAACTTAGTGACTTTATCAAAAGAAGCGCAGAACTGCTGTAAAAACAAAGAGTTCGGTATCCCCGAACTCTTTGTTTTTTAAGTGTGTAGTTTGTAGTTAGTAGTGTGCAGTAACTTGGAACTACATACTCCTGACTCTGAACTACTTATCAAGGAACTCCATGAGGTCCTTGATAAGCATATCTATTTGGCTTTGTGACTGAAGCGTTTCGATGGGGAAACCGAGGGATACTACACGATAATCGCCCTCATAAGCCACTCCGGCTGAGATGTTATTGTCGGAATATCTGAAAACTGTATATGCATTCTTGTCGGCAGGGACAAGTCCGTCAGGGCTTTCTATCTGGTAACGATGAGGATTGGGCTTATTGAAGAATGAATATGAGGACAGGGGTAATCTAAAAGGATTCTGCACCATCTTGACATCGCATCCCACAGTAGCATTGTTGGTCATCCATTTATATTTGAGGATGCCGGTGATAAATTCACGCATAGGAATAATAACGTCAGCCATCATTACTGAGTCAATCTGATAATCATAGATTTGATCCCAGGCATCTGTCGCAATATTGGCACCTGATATTAGCATATTTCCGCCTGATGCGGCATATTCCCTCAAAGTCTCCTGCAGATCTGCGGGGAAAACGCTATATCGTAGTACACTTGCACCATCTCTGCCTGTGAGAGTAGTGATTTGCTTACCGCAAATGAGGTCAAGTACCGGATATTTATCCAAATCTACTACACCTGAAGTCAACGCCTCGCGGGATGTCGATACAAAGTCATAACCGGCCCTCATAAGGGCTAAACCGTGATAATAGGGATAATCGAAGGTATTTCCAGCGAAAGATTTGGTCTCATAATCGGAATAAGAGGCACCAAATCCTGCAGCATCATCATCCATCCAGGGGACTGAACGACGGAACTCGTGTTGTGACCCGATGTGCGAAATATCATACAAATAGGGGACTCCACGGTCGATATGGTCCAGGAATCCTCCATAAGTCGAGTCGCGGGTAGCAAAGGATGAAGGAGCTGCAACCCTATCAAAGTTATTCACCACGAGCACGGTCTTGCCCTTTGCAACCACTCTGGAGGAGCGTGAGTCAGCAAGCCCCACGGAGAGTATTTCAGAGGGAAAACTCTCGCCACCCTCATTTACTGCAGTCACCTTGAAACTATAGATCTTCCCCGGTTCTATATTTACAGTGAAAGAATTTCCATTTACCGGTACTCCATTGTCAAATCCACCCTCATCTACTCTCGTGTAAAGCATATAACTGCGTGTTGTCGCCGTACTCTCCAATCGGTCAACTCGCGGCTCCCATTTGAGCTGTGCCTGATATTTCCTGCCGGATACGGTGATTTCTGCCGAAAAAGCACGTACAGGTAATGGCTGGACAATATAAGGAGTGCCTCTGAGCCAGGATAGATACTTGAGCATACCTTTATAGATTGCTCTTGAAACCACAAATCTGAATGCAGGATCAAGTCCGTAGCGCATATCGGCAAGATTTTGGTGGGAGAGGAGCTCCAGCAGCATTGCAGGCACTTCCGGTGAACGTGACTCGGAATATGACTTATCCCACATCCCGCGTCTTGACCATTGAGGCTCGAAGATGGCGCGGATATCATCCACAATCTGAGTTTGCACTATATCATTGTAATCACGTGCGATAGATCTCTTCACTCCGTAAGGATATTCATCTTGGTCCATTGATAGGCGAGTGTATATGGCGAGAGTTCCGATGATGGAATCGGTGAGTGTAGTGCCCGCGTCTGTATGAAATGCGAATGAAAGATCGATCGGGATGTTATATCCCTTTCGATCAGGCTTGAGATAGGAGCCATCGGTGAGGATATTGACCCACATTCCTCTCGACTGATAGTCGTCGTTGTAGTCGGTGAAGTTGCGGTTGACTGAATAGATGGTATCGTTGAATCCCGCCCATTGCAGCCAGTATCTTGAACCTTCCGTATACCGCGGATAACCGGATATTTCGGGTTCTACATCGAAGTCCGGAGTCACCGGTTTACCCTCTTTGTCTGTCTCAGAAGGTTTACGGGCTATATTGCCCATTCCGCCTCCAAACTTCACTGCATCAGCGGTTATAACATCTTTGTTACTCTCAGAATTGTTATTCAGGAAGACTCCTTGGGATTTATTTGAGCCTTTGGCGAAGGGAAATGTACCGAGATATACCCAGGTGCCGCCTCCCATAGTTTGATTGACTGAAAAACGGGAGGAGCCACCTTTGTGGCGTACCTCGTATTGTGCTGCTTCAGTGCTGTTCTTGAGCGTATGATAGGAGACATATACGGCATAGTCACCATCTTCCGGTATATCAGGTATCCATTGAGCTGTGCTGTAGGTACCCCTTCGAGCTCCAACTACTTTTGCGTCCGACATACGTGCACTACCGAGTTTGAAAGGATTTTCCTTATAGAGATAGTATGGTTTTATATTGGCAAATCCGGAGTCGGGGGAGGATTTCCATTTTCCATCCTCAGAGTATCCGGAGCCGGGATTATCATTGTCCACTATAACCTCATGCAGTTGATGGTCGCGCTCTCGTGGCAGCAGTACATTTGCTCCGGCATTCTCAAGCATAGGGACAAGGAAGGGGAGGACATAACTCTGGGTGTATAGGTCTTCCACTGTCTCAAAAATCCTCGCCCTTTGCCATTCCCAGCGCTTTAATGACTGCTCGTAATAATATCCGTGACTCTGCCAAAGTGCGATATGGCTCCCTTCAAGACCTTTAGTCACCGTATAGCCTTTAGAGAGATTGGTGACCAGCGGATTTGAGGGCCTCTTGCTATTCTCATATACGGTATGGCGGTATTTTTTCAGCACATCATTTGAGTTCTCTCCTTTATAGTAGCCTGAAACCAACTCCTCAAGGGGTAAGCCTATAGCATTTAGAGTAAATGATGATTTGTAAGAAGCATATTTTGCTGGCATCAGAAGTTTTACGATGGAGTAAATATCTTTGACATGTCTTTCTCGGAGGGGATACTCGCTGATAGAGGGCTTAAAGCGGATAGTCAGACTTTTTTTGCTGACAATAGCTCTATCTACTGCTATGGGGCCCATTATTGAGGCCTCCGATAAGAGATAATTCTGAATTGAATCGGTTACCTTAAGGAATACTTCAGCAGTGGAACTGCCCTGTGCATTGCTTATAGGGGGTGCAAGCAGGGCACAAATAGCGATGGTAATTAGTTTTCTCATTTCATTGAATAATTGCAGCAAAAATAGTTATATTTGTCAATACTTAAAATAATGTACAATGAGAAAACTATCACTTGCAAATCTTCCTACAAAAATTGAAAAACTCACACGCTGGAGCGCTGAAAAAGGGGTAAATATTTATATCAAACGTGATGATCAGACAGGAAGCGAATGGAACGGCAACAAGATCCGAAAGCTGGAATTTGCCATTCATGAAGCTCGGGATCGGGGTTGTGACCTTCTTATTACATGCGGAGGCATTCAGAGCAACCACTGCAGGGCTACCGTTGCTGCTGCCACAAGGCTCGGCATGAAGGCTGCCGTGTTGTTGAGAATCGAAGAGGAGCCCCCTCTTGAGGGTAATTATTTCCTTGATCGTCTGATGGGCGCTGATGTGCGTTTCTGCACACGTCCAGAATATAGCAACAGCCGTACGCAAATAATGGAGGAAATGGCTCAGGAGTACCGTAAAAAGGGATTTAAACCCTATATAATCCCTGAAGGCGCATCTTATCCGGTAGGTGCTCTAGGCTATTTCCACTGTATGAAGGAGATTGTAGAGCAGGAAGAGAAGATGGGTATTACCTTTGATACTATCGTGGTGGCCACCGGTTCGGGTGGAACACATACCGGTCTTACATTGGCCAATATGCTTTTGGGTTACGGCAAACGAGTTGTGGGTATGGCAGTTTGTGATGATAACGCTTATTTTCAAAATGTGGCGATGCAAATGACTCCTGGATGTCTTGAGTATCTTGTGGAGCAGGGTGAAATCACCCGTAAGCAGGCTGAAGAGTTTGCCGCAAAGGTAAAACAATCGGATTTCGAATATATTGACGGCTATGTGGGCATAGGATATGCAAAGAGCCGTCCGGAGGAGTTGGAGCACATCCGGCGTCTTGCTGCACTGGAAGGCGTTGTGTTTGATCCAGTTTACACCGGAAAAGCCACCTATGGTCTTGATTGCGAATTGCGCAAAGGCGGAGCATTTGAAAAGTCACAGAACATCCTATTTATCCACACAGGCGGTATTTTCGGACTCTTCCCCGTCTCACGCTCTTTTTCGCTTAAATAAAAGAAGTACTGCAGTTCCAATCAGGATTGCAATCACATTAGCCACCAGATCCCAAATATCGGTTACACGGTCTTGAGTGAATATACCTTGTGACAATTCGAGGAGGAAAGCTATTATGATTCCCGTCATTCCGACATAGAAAAGCGTTCTCCACCAATTCTTTCTCGGAGCAGCGAAATAGGCCAAAAAGGGATAGGGCAGAAACATCAGGAAATGGATACATTTGTCAATAGGTATCCCGATAATATCGGTGCGCCTGATACCTAGATCAATACCTGCGAAACTCGCAAGAGATAGGAATAATAATGATGCGATATACAACAAGAAGAGTATTTTGGAAAAGATTCTCATATAGCACACCATTTATAACGACCTATTGCGCATTTTGCGCTGCAGGCATGTAAAATCACCTTCCATTTTGACCTTGTCAATTATGCTGGTCACAACATTCCAAATCTCGCCTTCTATTGAATAATCAGCCTTACAGATAAAGTTTACGCGTTCCTGACGCAGCAATTTCTGTGCAGTGCGAAATTTTTCCTTTCGAGCCGGCTGATAGACCGCTATGGAATTTCCACCAAACATCTTCACAATTTTCATACATGGAATGTCTGTCTCGCCGTCACCAAAATAGATCATATTGCTGAAAGGAATAAGCTTGCTTTCATCTTTCTGGCTCTCATTGACCCTGGTCTTATCGCTGATGTCGAGGATTCCTTTTGTAATTTTAAAGAGAAATTGTGTCTTACCCGTAAAGTCAACTGCTACAGCCGGCCATACAGCTACATTGTCTTTGTCATACCAAAAGGATGAGGCAAATATCTTTTTGAATTCCTTTGCAATCTCAGTCCCCTCTATCATTTCGGTTAGTCCGGAGGAGTTGATGTAATGCTCTACCGTCACTCCTTTTTTACGTCCGTATTCGTTTATAAGTGCAAACCACTCTTTTACTCCCGGAAATAGTTCAATAGACTTGCCGAAAGAGACGAAAGAGTCACGCTTCAGGGAAATACCTGCAATTCTGGCCTCATCGATCATAAGTTTCATATATGCGAGAATATGGCTCATTTCCTGTCCGTCAGATACGGCATCACTATTTCGCCAGAACTCTTCCGGTGTCTTTCCGATAGCCTGTATAAAGCCGAATTCTTGCATATTGCCAGGTGAAAGTGTGCCGTCGAAATCATAAATAAGAGCTACGATAGGTTTTTTCTTTCTCATAATTGTCGGTTTTTACCACATATTTCATCAAACCACCCCAAAAGGTAGAATTTCGCCACTTGTCTGATAATTATATCACATTATTTTTAATATATAATTGCATAGGAATACCTTAGCGCCAAAATGAAAGAGAAATGGCAAGGGACAAAATTACACACTTTTTAACTTATTTTCAAAATAGTGCGGGTTTGTATTGGGACCGCGAAGTCTTGAGTAATATCGACGGCGTCTCATACACCTACGGACAGATTTGTGACAATATCGAGAAACTTCATATTCTCTTTGAGGCAGCAGGCCTTAAAAAAGGTGACAAAGTTGCAATTTGTGGCAAAAACTCTGCACAGTGGTGTGTGGCGTTCCTCGCTTCAACAGCTTATGAAACAGTAACTGTGCCTTTGCTCAACGACTTCCATCCGGAGAGCATTACAGCACTTGTAACCCATTCGGAAAGCAAACTACTTTTTACAAATACGGATATCTGGAAGAAGCTTGATATTGAGAGCATGCCCCTTCTCCAGGTAGCCGTAAATGTGGAAGACTACACAATATTGTATAATAAAATCGGAGCCGGATTGGACGATTGTCTTGCTAATCTTGAGACTCTTTTTTCTACCAAGTTCCCCAATTTCTCAATCAAGGATGTACGTTATCCTACAGACAATTTAGGAGATCTGGCTCTGATTAATTATACATCAGGTACCACCAGTGACCCCAAAGGGGTGATGCTCACTTACGGTAACGTGAGTTCCAATACAACGTATGCCATTGACACCATTCCCAATTCTCCAAATAACAAGATTGTCTCAATGCTTCCGTTGGCTCATATGTATGGGCTGGCATTCGAGTTCCTATATCAAGTTGCGGGTGGTTGTCATGTCTATTTCCTCGGCAAAATACCTTCGCCCAAGGTACTACTCAACTCATTTGCCCAAATACAGCCTTTTATGGTTGTTACCGTACCTCTAGTTATTGAGAAAATTTTTCGCAATACCGTATTTCCAACAATTCACAAACCGGTGATTAAGGCTCTGATGAAAGTTCCCTTCTTCTCACGTCTCATTAAGAATAGGATAAGGAGCAAGATACTGGATGCTTTTGGCGGAAAAATAGAACATATTATCATTGGTGGTGCCGCCATCAACAAAGAGGTGGAGGATTGTATGAAGGATATTCGTCTGCCTTATACAGTAGGCTATGGTATGACCGAGTGTGCTCCAATTCTTGCGTACGAGCACTGGAAGAAATTCGCCAAGCAGTCTTGCGGTAAAGTTGTGGACAGAATGGAACTCAGAATTGACTCTGAAGATCCGGAACATGTGGTGGGAGAGATCCAGGCACGTGGTGCAAACGTTATGCAGGGTTATTATAAAAACCCTGAAGCTACTGCAGCTGCCTTTACCAAAGATGGCTGGATGCGTACCGGCGACCTTGGCTTGATTGACGGCAAAGGCAACATCTTTATAAAAGGACGTAGTAAAAATATGATCCTCAGTGCCAACGGGCAGAACATCTATCCCGAGGAAATTGAGGATCGTCTCAACAACCAGCCTTATGTGGTGGAATCGGTTGTTATCGAAAGGGACAAAAGGATTGTGGCTTTGGTCTACCCCGATTATGACAGGGTATCACAGGCATCGATGGACGAAAATGATCTGGCCAAACTTATGGAAGAGAATCGCATCAAACTCAATCTGATGCTCCCGCTGTATAGTCGTATCGCCAGGATTGAACTTCTTAAAAATGAATTCGAAAAGACACCGAAAAGATCTATAAAAAGATTCTTGTATAAATAATTTTAGTTGGGTTTCATAATGGTGGCAGAGGATTCGGCTTGTTCCGAATCCTCTGTTTTTTTGACACTCGACTAATAGTCGTATTTTTTCCAGAGCTGCTGCAAACGTTTGCGAATTTCATTTTCACGGACATTTTGTCCTGGCTCATAAAATTTGCAACCCTTAAGAGAGTCGGGAAGAAACTCTTGATCTACGAAATTGCCTTCAAATGCATGTGCATATCTATAATCTTTCGCATAACCGAGCTCCTTCATCAGTTCTGTGGGAGCATTACGCAGGTGCAGGGGTACCGGTGGTGCCTCACTAGTACTTTTTACAAGCGCCATAGCCTCATCTATAGCCATATAGGCACTATTGCTCTTGGGTGAAGCGGCTAGGTAGATGCAGGTTTGGGCCAATATGATACGGCTTTCGGGCATCCCTATCTTGTGAACGGCATCAAAACAGCTCCGGGCAAGCAAAGCAGCGTTAGGATTTGCCAGTCCGACATCTTCAGAGGCCAAGATGAGCATCCTTCGTGCGATGAATAGAGGATCTTCACCTCCTGCAAGCATGCGAGCCATCCAGTAGATAGCTGCGTTGGGGTCACTTCCGCGTATACTTTTGATGAATGCAGATACTATATCGTAGTGCTGCTCCCCATCCTTGTCGTATAGAGCGATATTCTCCTGTAAGCGGTCTGTAACGACATCGTTCTCTATGACGATCTCACCCTCTTCAGGAAAAGTTGAGATGATAATCTCGAGGATATTGTATAATTTACGGGCGTCACCGCCGGAAAAGCGGAAAAGTGCTTCGCTCTCTTTAACCTTTATCTTGCGCTGTTTTAGAATCTTGTCTTCTTTAAGAGCTCTCTTGAGCAGAACCTTGAGGTGTTCCACATCAAGGGATTTGAGCACATATACCTGGCAACGGGATAGGAGAGGGCTGATCACCTCGAAGGAGGGGTTTTCAGTGGTAGCTCCAATCAGTACAACTGTGCCGCTCTCGACCGCACCGAGCAATGCATCCTGCTGTGCTTTGTTAAATCGGTGGATTTCATCAATGAAGAGGATCGGCGCACCTTTGGCGAACATTCTTCCGCTTTCAGCATGCTGTATTACCTCACGTACATCCTTAACTCCGGAACTGACAGCTGAAAGAGTGTAGAATTCTCTATCGAGACTGCCGGCTATTATACGTGCAAGGGTGGTTTTACCCACTCCGGGAGGCCCCCAGAGGATGAATGAACTCAATTGCTTGCTCTTGAGCATATTGCGCAATACTGCCCCGGTAGCGACAAGGTGTTCCTGTCCCACAAAGTCTTCGATCTTGGAAGGCCTCATCCGTTCTGCCAGAGGTTGCATCATAATTTCATTTGTTTGTTCTGCAAATATAAGGAAAGATTTCCGTAGTTGCTTGGTAAGAAATTAACGAAATAGTTTGCAATTGTCCGGTATGATATTAATAAAAGATTTCGGCGGGTATACGGTATGATATTTCCGAATAATTGCTAACTTTAACAAATTTGAATCATACGAAAATTAGATCGAAATGAAGATACTGCATACGAGCGATTGGCATTTAGGCCAGACATTTTACGATTATGACAGGACTGAGGAGCATAAGCACTTCTTTGAACAGCTTAAAAGGGTAGTAAGAGAAGAAAAACCGGATCTGCTGCTTGTCAGCGGGGATCTGTTCCATACCTCTGCACCCTCGATTGCCGCTCAGGAGCTCTACAATGAGTCTTTGCTTCAATTGCGTGACGAAGGTTTCTCTTTCGGAGGGATGCACATTGTGTTGATTGCCGGCAACCACGACAGCAGTTCCAAGTTGGACGTAGATGGGCTTTTATGGAAATATTTCAACACGGATGTGGTGGGGACAATTCCAAGGGATAATGATGAGTCGCTTGACAATACTTCATTCTATGATTCAGTCTTTGCCAAGCATATCATTCCCGTAAGGAAACGCAGAGAAAGCGAGATCCTCGGATATGTGGTAGCGGTGCCTCATTGTTATCCCCAAAATTTTCCCAATATCAATCCTGAAGATGGGAAACAGGAGAGGATGAAGCGATTCATTGGAGTATTGCTGGAAAAGGTAGATGACATTAACATTGAGGGGCTTCCGGTGATATTGACCGCACACACTCTGGTGACAGGGAGCAATATAAAGGGTCACGATGCACTGATAATCGGAGGACTCGACAATTCCGATATTGGCACTTTCGGTAGCGGATGGGATTATCTGGCGCTGGGACATATTCATTTTCCGCAGGAAATAAAGGGGAGCAATGGTAAAGCTAGATACAGCGGATCTCCAATCCCTATGAATTTCGAGGAGGATTATGATCACTTTGTAAATATAGTTGAGATTGAAAAGAGAGGAGAGATGCCGCAAGTGAGGCAAATTCCCATTGAACCTCTCTTTAAAATGGAAACGCTCTCTGCAAAAGAGCTTCCTGAAGGAAAACGCAGTTGTACTGATCTTCTCCCTATATTGAAGCACTATCCTTACCATGAAAAGGCTTATATCCGACTTGAAGTTCTTGAGACGGGCGAGCTTCCTTCGGACTATATACAGCGTGTAAAAACGGCTCTAACGGGCAAAGAGGCTCGATATTGTCTTGTAAAACAGGAAATTCCCGACAAACCTGCCGAAGGTGAAGGTCTCTTTCTGACAGCGGCTCAGGTAAGTGCCCTTTCTTCGCGCGAAATGGCAGAAATCATCGCACCGGAATTCTTCGAGGACTCTGAAGAGGGATACTCTGAGTTATTTGAGCAAGCAGTAGCGAATGTGAGTGAGCAGATTGGTTAAAAGTGGATTATAAAAGCTAAATAATATTTATTTTAGTTATATACTCATACATGTCCGGTAAAAATCCGGACGGATTATTTTAAAATTAAATGGCTATGAAATTCAGTGATTTGTACATCGGGCAAGAAGAAAGAATGTCTGCCCGGTTTTCTATGGAACAGGTAAAAGCTTTTGCAAGCGTTACACAAGATTTTAATCCGGTACACCTTGATCCTCTCTATGCCGGTCAGACGATATTCAAGGGCAATATTGTACATGGTTTTTTAGTGGGTTCTCTTTTTAGTACCATTCTCGGCACTAAGATGCCGGGAGAGGGATCTATTTACTTAAAACAGAATATGAAATTTTTAAAACCCGTTTATATTGATGATACAGTAACGGCTGTAGCTACTATTACTGATATTAATCCTGATAAGCAACTGGTAACGCTCAATACTACATGTTATAATCAAGATGGAGTCGTTGTCATTGAAGGCGATGCTTTGGTAAAAAAAATGGATATATAATAGAGAAAAGAGAGTAATGGCCTAAAGTATAAGATGAAACTTCTAAAACTCAACATACGAAACATCGCTTCAATATCCGAAGCTGAAATTGATTTCACAAAAGATATTTTTGCCACCGAATCCATCTTCCTAATCTACGGTGAAACAGGTTCCGGCAAGACTACGATACTGGATGCTATCTGTATTGCACTTTACGGCCGCACTCCGCGCCTTGACAACTCCAGGACGCAGCAAACCGTACCGACCTACACTCTCGGAGACCGCAGCGTCAATATTATGGACACAAAGCAGCTTCTCAAGGCGGATGCTAATGAGGGGGAGGTATCACTTCTTTTCACAGCGGCAAACGGAAAAAAATATACGGCACAATGGAAAGTGAATCGTGTTAGAGGAAGTAGTGGAATCAATGATCCTGAATGGACACTGATAGATGGCGGTCGCCCTATCACAATCAAGCCTAATGCTCGAAATAAGACTGAAAGACGTGATCTGGACGACCTGACAGGCCTTTCGTATGACCAGTTCTGCAAGACTGCTATGCTTGCTCAAGGTGAGTTTACGCAGTTTTTAAAGTCAAATGATGAAGAAAAATGTGAAATTCTGGAAAAGATTACCGGCAACACTGCTTATCGTACTGTCGGGAGCGAGATCAACAGGCTTAAAAATAAGGCCGAATCTGACGTTAGGTTTGACAAAGCTCTGTTAGAAAGGACAGTTATATGTGGTTCTAAGTACAATCCGGATGAAACTTCATTTGAGGATTACGCAGACCTGGTTGGTGCTCTGATTTTCAATATCGAAGAGGAGGCCCAAAACTTTGGAGAGAAAGTGACTGCGGCCACGGAACTTCTTGCCGCTAAAGATGCTTTACAAAATATCGAAGATGCAAATAGGGAGTATGATGATCAACTGAAAATTGAGTTCTCCTGTGTGAAAACAGCGGCTGCTCTCGTAAAACTTCAGGGAGAGCGTCAGAAAGAGTATGAAGCCCGTCAAGCCTCTTACAAAGAGATGCAGAGCAAACTTGAATCACTTTCAGCGGATGTTCCGATGTATGACAACTGGATTCTTATAGAAAACAGTTTAAAACAAGTTCCTGTTTTGGAACAAAAAATTGTTCAGAATAAAGAGCAAACTAAAACTGTCAAATCGCAACTAACGGCGATAGAGGCTGAGAAGAAGGCAAAAGAGGAGGTGCGTGAGGCAATTAGAAAGAAAATAGTCGGTTTCGAAGAAGTGTACGCTCAAAGAGAGAAAGAGCTTTCTAAGCTGGAGCCGGAGAAAAATAAGGCTCACAAGCATCAACTTGAAGATTTACGTGTAAAGATAGGAGAGGCCGAGAGAGTGGCCGGTGTCCTGGCTGAAAAGGAAAAGAGTCTAAAAAACCTGATAGAAGGGCTTGCCGGCAAGAAATCGGAGTTGGAAATAAGAACAAAAGAGCTCGTTTCTTTCCTTGAAAAATATAACATCGCTGTTACACAAGAGAAGAGTGCAAAAGAGCTATTTGATAAAGCGGCTGCTACGCTTGAGCAATTTATCAGACTGAATGAAAACGGCGCAGCTCTTAGGGCTATGGTAAAAGCTGATGACGATTGTCCCGTTTGCGGCAGAATCTTAAGTCAGGAAATTCTGGATTCGTTTGATGATAATGCTATCAAAGAATCTCTTAAACATCTCGAAGAATCGCGTGATAGGGAGAAAGCAGCCTGGGATAAAAGTGTTCTGGCGTTGAATGGCGCTAAGTCGGCTTATGATACCGCAAACGGACTTCTTGAAGCAGACAACAAAGCTCTACAAAAATTGGAAAATGAGTTGAAAAGTGAATCTGAAGCCATTTCCAGCTTCAAAGAGACTAACCGTAAAACTCTTACCGATTGTCAGTTTGATTGGAATATGGAAGATCTTCCTGCTCATATAAATAAACGTAAAGCCGAAACACTTGCTGAGTTAGAAAAGACCTCAAAAACCCTCGAAATCATAGAGGCTATGGAGAAGGAGATTTCCGCTATGCGTAAAAACATTGATGAGGTTAGGAAAAATGAGGAGAATCCTGCATTGCTGTTGGTTCAAAAGGCTGAGAAGGAAGCCAATGATGCCAAAACCAGCATAGCCGCTCTGGAAAGCGCACTTACCGGGCTGGAAAAGGAGAGGGACAATTACATTGAGACGGCCGGGAAGTATATCACAATTGGGAATTGGAAAGAGAAATGGAACAGCAATAGGGAAGAATTCCTGGTACAATTAGCTGAGAAAACCTCCGGATATGTTGAACTGAAAAAAGATTCTCAGGATTTGAAAATTAAAGTCGACAACATGGGCGACGAAATCAAGAACATCAAGTTCAAAAGAGAGGATTATTTCAAATCTTATCCCGATATCCAAAAGAGAACCGACGAGTTTGATATAGACGAGTTTTCCCACGAAGATTTGCAAAAAGTTGCCTCAGAGCCGCTTTTAAGCAGATGGATTACCGTTATTTCCAAGACGGAAACGGCAAAGGAACAAATGCAGAGGATCCAAAAGAAGAAAGAAGAGGCACAGGGGCGTTTTGATTCATTAAAAAAGAAATATCCTCGTATAGAAAACCCCGAATTCCATCTGAAAGGGGAGCCCCAGCTTACTCTCCGGACTCCCAAAGAGGACCTCGAGAGTCTTAAAAACAAATGGCTCGAATCAAAAGGCAAACTCACTCAGAGTGCCATGTCAGAGCGTAAAGAACTGGAAAAAGCAGAGAAACTTGAGAGAGAAATTGGGAACAAGATCAAGCTTGCTGCGCGTTGGAGGAGCCTTGATGCCGTTTTGGGAGGTCCGGAGGGCAAACGTTTCCGGGACGCTGCCATGAGGATGCTCTTCAGGGAAATACTTGGTAGAGCAAATGAAAGCCTCAGGCACATTGCACCGCAATACCAGCTCTACAACGAACCCGGATCTATGGTTATCCTAGTGACGGATCTCGAGCAAGGAGGCTATACCAGAGCTACCAGTACGCTTTCCGGAGGAGAATCCTTTGTGGTATCGCTGGCGCTGGCACTTGGTCTTTCAACTTTCGGCAAAGATGGGCTTGCAGTCGATACCATTTTCATCGATGAGGGATTCGGTACCCTAAGCGAGGATATACTCGAAAGGGTGATTATTACGCTTGAAGATCTCAAGAGGTATGGATGCAGGGTGGGATTGATCAGCCACGTCCCAGCGCTGCGCAATAGGATCAGCGCAAAACTGGAGGTAAGGGACGGTAAGGTGAGGAAAGTCAGTTGACTTTCCAGTTTCGAGTATTGAGTATTGAACTCTGAGTTTCATGCTGTTATTCAATTAGCACAGCTCCGAAATGACAAAAAATTTCTTCGCTCTACATCTATCATTCAAAGAACATGGCTTCGAAAAAACAAACTTTTTCTCC
>CAZRBY010000005.1:0-212 GCA_964598495.1 uncultured Muribaculaceae bacterium | reverse complement strand
TCTTTGAATTTATTAAACGAATAATATCGCAACCTGCACCCCGCAACACTTGTTAGGTCGTACTTTCGATCCCGAATCGGCGCATAAATCTTAAAATGAGATAGGCCAGAGGTGTTCCCATAATGGCTTCGATGCCGAGTTTGGCCACAAATTGAAATGCTATCAGCTTCAGAATGTCAATCCATGGCACTACGCCTCCAAAAGCAATCAGC
>CAZRBY010000004.1:86742-126144 GCA_964598495.1 uncultured Muribaculaceae bacterium | reverse complement strand
CATTCCTACCATTGAGAAAAAGAGGGTTAATATTTTCCCGTAGGTTTTAATCGCTATTTTTTTCATGGCTAGTTCTATTAGGGCTATTCTTTATTTTTCTGATCTATCTCTTTATACTCCGCCGACATAACGCCGTACATAGGACCAAATTGATTATCCGGAGTCAGTATAAAGTTAACATCTGACTTTAAGAAAACTCCGTCATACCAGTTTCCTTCACCTTTTTTAACCTTTTTCATTTGTGACCAATCCACTTTGATAGAATCAGTTGCGTACAATCCGCCATTACCTGTCCCATCCAAATCTTCAGCAAAAATCCAATGGTCCGTTCCGGGAAATTCGGTGAATTTCATTTCAAAATCACCACGAAAGTCAGTCCTTACCGTGTCGTTTCCGAAGTAGGTCGCAGTATGTGATTTTCTGATGATTGCGATATTTTTAATCGGCTTTTGCGACTCCCTATCCGTTACTTTCCCTTTTATTATATAATCGGCAGAGGGGACACCATATTCACAACGAATAATTTCGCATCCTGTAGAGATTCCTAAAAGTGAAAATAACAGGGTTAATATTTTCCCATAAGTTTTTATTGCTACTTTTTTCATGACTTTCTGTGCACTGAGATTTTTACATAAAATACTTTTGTCTAATTATATATTATATATACGCAGTGACTCACGAAATACTTCCATCATTGATTAAAGACAATACGACAAAACATCTTATATTATATAGATGCATGAAAATGCAAAATCGTTGCAATTAGAGTGGCATTTCCGCTATTATTAACAAAATTAAGTTAAAACTGTCGATTTAGACTAAAATTGTCAACTGAGATTTATTAAATGGGAATAAAAATGTAATTTTGCATCCAAACAGTAGCATAAACATGAACGAGAACGATATTATCATAGAATTTGAGGATGTAGAAATCACAAACGGTGAAATTCCCGTCATAACATCCCTAAACCTGACTATCCGTGAAGGAGAGTTTATCTATCTTACCGGCAAGGTAGGTAGTGGCAAAACCTCCATCATACGCACCATAACGGCAGAAAATCCCATAACCAAAGGCAATGCCCGCGTGGGTCAATTTGATCTCTCTACTCTCAAGAAGAGGAAAATACCCTACCTCAGACGCAAAATCGGTGTGGTTTTCCAGGACTTTCAGCTTCTGATGGACAGGAGCGTAGAGGACAATCTCCTTTTTGTCCTCAAATCCACAGGATGGAAAGATCGCAAGCTCATGGAGGAACGAATAAATAGCGTGCTTGAGGCGGTGGGAGTAGCCAGCAAAGCCCACAAAATGCCTCACCAACTCTCCGGTGGTGAGCAGCAGAGGGTTGCCATCGCACGCGCACTGCTTAACGAACCGCCCCTGATACTTGCAGATGAACCCACGGGCAATCTTGACGGCGAAACCGCCGCAGGCATAATGCGTCTGCTTTTCGACATCAACCGTACCCGCAAGACTGCTATCCTTATGGTTACACATAATATGAATATAGTGCGGGAATATCCCGGTCGAATACTTGTATGCACCGACAATGAATGCAAAGAAATATCAACAGATAATAGCCTGGTTTGAGGCCAATATGCCTGTAGCCGAAAGTGAGCTGGACTACAAGAATCCATTCCAGCTTCTTTGTGCTGTGATACTTTCGGCTCAATGTACCGACAAACGTGTTAATATTGTCACTCCTGCACTCTTTGAACGTTTTTCCACTCCGGAAGATTTGGCGGCATCCGATGAAGATGAGATCTACGAGATTATCCGCTCTGTCACTTATCCCAATAATAAAGCACGTCACCTACTTGGAATGGCACGAATGCTGGTGAGTGATTTCGGATCTGTTGTACCTGACGATATAGATGATTTGCAGAAACTCCCCGGTGTCGGACGGAAGACAGCCAATGTAATAGCATCCATTGTATACGATAAACCGGTAATAGCTGTAGATACGCATGTATTCCGTACCGCGCGCCGTCTGGGACTCTCTTCAGGCAGCAATGTGCTTGAGGTTGAAACAGACCTCACCGCAGGTTTTCCGGAACACCTCCGTGCAAAAGCACATCACTGGCTGATACTTCACGGTCGCTATGTCTGCACCGCCAAAAAACAAAAGTGCGAATCCTGCGGACTCGCACTTTATTGTGATTATTTCAATCAAAAAGGATAACTCCCTATTAGAATCTCTTTGTAATACCTACATAAGTTCTATAAGGAACGTCAGGTCCTACGAGTCTGAGGTTGTATTTTCCATCAATGAATACGCCCCATCCGCTGCTGAAGTTGTACTCGATACCTGCACCGAGGTCAAGACCGAGGTGAAAATCAACATTCTCTCCGAATCCGGTATTTACACCGATAACAGGATAAACATTGAGGCCGTCAATAAGATTGATAAGGTAGTGGAAACCCAAGTCAAAACCAAGGTTGATGTTTTCGCCAAGGAATACGTCGAATCCTGCCCTACCCCTGAAGTTGTTTGCATTGAAATCACCGTGGAGACCCAGAGTTGTTCCCCAGTGTGCGTAACCAATATGTGCACCTACCGCACCAAAAGTGGAAGAAGCTTTGTGAACCTTCTGATCTGATACGGTTGTCTGAGCTGATATGGATGAAACTCCGATAAACGCAACGGCTAGCAATAGGATTATTTTCTTCATTTGATAAAATTTTGTTAGTTAAAAAATCAAATTAAATGTATCTTTATTATTCGAAACAATGGACAAATGTAATATTTTTTTCAATTAACACCAATATTGAAACGCAATACTGACATATTTGCCGCTACCATTTCCGATTTCAGGTCCTGCCTGAAACTGGAAAGATCATTGTCGGACAACACCATAGCCGGTTACAGTGCCGATTGTACAAAATTTTTCGCATTTCTTAAGGAAAAGGGTATTAGTGCGCCTGAGGCCGCATCATCCGAAGACATTTCGGAATACCTTGCGCGAGTAACAAGCACCGGTCTCTCCAAAAGGAGTCAATCCCGTCTGGTCAGTTCGCTAAAAGCCCTATATCGCTTTTTAGAGGGCGAAGGGCGGCTTAAGGAGAATCCTTGTGATAGAATTGACACCCCAAAGCCGGGCAGATATCTCCCGGAGGTGCTCTCCGTAGATGAGGTGGAGCGCATACTCGACTCATTTGACCTTTCTAGAAGCGAAGGGCAGCGCAATAAGACCATCATTGAGGTACTCTACTCATGCGGATTGAGAGTGAGCGAACTGGTGGGTCTTCGCATCAGTGATCTCTTTCTTGCCGAGCAGTTTATCCGAGTCACCGGCAAGGGTTCCAAGCAGCGTCTGGTACCGATCGGAGAGCCTGCAGTACGGAGCATCTCCATCTATATGAGTATACGCAACGCAGGTCCGGTAGCAAAGGGAGCGGAGGATATTCTTTTTCTGAACCGCCACGGAAGTAGGCTCACAAGGGAAATGATTTTTATTATTGTTCGCCGACAGGCGGAAATAGCAGGAATACGCAAAAACATTTCCCCTCACACTTTCAGACACTCTTTTGCCTCTCATCTGGTGGAGAATGGGGCCGACTTGCGTGTTGTACAGGAAATGCTCGGTCATGAAAGCATACTCACCACTGAGATTTACACGCATATCGACACGAAAAAATGGCAGCAAACTATTCTTCAATTCCATCCTAAAAGAAAATAATTTTTACTACCTTTACAAGTTGTATTTAGAAACTAACTTTTAGCTTAACACTTAACTATTATTTATATTTATGGCTTACACTACAACAACTAAACAGAGTTATGGAAACAGGGTTTCCAAATCCTTCAAGGGTATCGGCAGCGGTATCCTGCTTTTCATCATCGGTACGGTACTGTTATTCTGGAACGAAGGCAGGACTGTCAAAGTAAAACGTGCTTTAAATCAGGCAGAGGATGTGACTGTGGAGATGCCGGACATATCCAGGATCGACCCTCAATTTGAAGGTAAGATGATACACGCGACTGGTGATGCATCCACCTCTGAAATCCTAACCGACGGACTCTTCGGCATTTCATTGAATGCCATCAATCTTTCACGCAACGTGGAATATTACCAGTGGACAGAGCAAAGCAAAGAGGAAAAAAAGGAGAAAATAGGAGGCGGTCAGGAGCTCACCACCACCTACACTTATAGCAAGAAATGGGTCTCTTCACCTGTTAATTCCTCCGAATTTGCAGACCCTGCTTACCGAGATACCAATTTTGTGCTTACTACTATTGAAGACAACCAAGTAGTTGCCGATTTGGTGGATTTCGGAGCTTACAAACTTCCTCCCTTTCTCAAACACGGTATCAGAAGTTCAGAACAGGCCACTCCTCAGCTCACAGACGAGATGATAAAAGAGTGGAATGATCTGCTCTGGAAGAGGGACAGTGCCGCTACAGTTGCAGTGAGCGCAGGTCAAGCCTATTTTGGACGTGACGTCAACAACCCTGACGTAGGCGATGTAAGGGTAACATTCGGCTATACCCCCACACCACAGACAGTCTCTATACTCGCAGTAGTCATAGGCGACACATTCGGCGAGTTTGTGGCTAAAAATGGCAAAAATGTATCCCGAATTGAGTTAGGTGCAGTTCCCGCCGCAAATATGTATGACGCAGCACAGAAAGAGAACAAGATCATTGCCTGGATCGTTCGCATCCTTGCCGTAATACTGATTATTGCAGGTCTCAAGGGTATCTTCAACTTCCTCAGCACCGTATTCGCAGTTGTCCCATTAATACGCAGGATTCTCGCTGCGGGTATCAACTTTGTCTGCACGGTTGTCGGTCTGATATGGAGCCTATTGATATTTGTCATAGCCTGGATCTCCTACCGTCCTGCACTCGGCATCACCTTCCTTGTTATAATAGCCGCTTTGATTGTGTTGCTTGTAATGCGTTCGAAGAAAAGGAAGAACACTCCCGCTGATATGCCGGCATGACGATCGAAAATATGAAGAATAGAGTATTTTTGATTTGCATCCTGGCGATAGCTATAGCGGCAGGGTGTTCAACAGGAGACAAAACTCCCCAGACGAACGCCGGTATAGCCGACAATCCATATAAAGGTTTTCGGACGCGTGCCGACTTCGGACTTAATGGTCCCGTCAAATCATTTACCGAGACCAGATACAATGATATGCAACCTTTTTCTCGCACATGGAACTTCAACCTTGACGGCAAAGTAGTTTCAATTATCGAGGAAGATGTTCACCCTCAGACACGTCTGGAAATAACAATAGATAAAAAAGGGAATCCTATCGACACTGTTTTTTCCTTTACGGATTTTCTTCAGTACGCATTTGATATGCAGGCCAGCACTTATCTTCCTGACGGCAAGCCTCTCACAGAGGTCTATAGGATGGATGGGGAGTTGGCTGAAGTCTATAAATACACCTACGACAAACAAGCTCGCCTTATCAGAAAAGAGATAGTTGAGAGTAACGGTGAAACGAGAGGCTCATTCTTCTATATCTACGATGAAAATGGAAAACTGACAAACGAACGGTATGTGAGCAGCAAATATGCCGTAGATGGCAACGAACTCATCTCAGAGATAGTAAATGTATATGATAGTAATGGAAATCTAATTGAGATAAGCAATTACAATGTCGGCAAACTCGAGGTTAGAGATGTAATGTATTATAATGATAAGGGAGATCTGTTACGCCATTATTCCGAGTACCAAGGAGGATATGCCACCGAAATTTTCTACACATATGACAGAGACGGCAGGTGCAACGGCAACAGATTCTATACCCTTGAGGATGACCGTCGTGTGATTATGACCAGAGATAGCACATTCATTGACGAAGCCGGATACAGACATGAGGAGCAATACACCTGGACGGATGGTCTTCACACTAGTGAGGCCATTTTTGACAAGGAAGGTAAAATGGTGGAATACAATTACTATGGCGAGTTTGCCCAGGAATCCCGCATTCCTGACAACACCATCACTTTCCATTATGATGAAGATGGCTACCTAAGCAAAGCCGACCTCAAAACCGGATATGATGTCATTCCCTACCATTTCGGAGAAAAAGACAAATTCGGCAATTGGGTCCGCCGTTCACTCCCCCCTGATGAGGTATTTGACACCTATGGCATAGGTATAGAAGATTTCAGCTTTTTTCTAATACGCTATGAAAGAACCTATACCTATTATGAGGAGGACTAGGGCGACAAAATAAAAATGCAAGGCGGATATATTCCGGAAGATGAGAAGATTGCCGGATAATCTGATTGTACAACATTTTAAAAATATTAGAGATACGATATTTATTAACACATAAAACTTTATTCTATGGTAACAACATTGATTGTGATAGGCATCCTGGCCATTTTGGTAATATGGGTGATTTCCGTACAACGGAATCTTATCAGCAAGGAAGAATTGTGCAAAAATGCAATGAGCCAGATTGGCGTCCAGATGTCGAGCCGTTGGGATGCGCTTACGGCACTCTCGGAACTCATCAAATCCTATGACGAACACGAGTACAACACTCTCAGGGATGTGATTGCAAAGCGTACAAGCATCACCGGCAGCAGTTCGGCAGCTGACGCAAACATACAGGAGACCATCCTTACGGATGCCATGAGACGTATAGCCGTTGTAGTTGAGCAGTACCCAAATCTCAAAGCCAACGAGATGTATGTCAAGACTATGGATAGTGTCAATTTGTACGAAAATCAAGTACGCATGAGCCGTATGGTATACAATGACAGCGTAACCAACTATAATCGCCTCATCCGTCAGATTCCCAGTAACATCGTAGCTTCATTGTTTGGCTTCAAGTCAAAGGATTATCTGGAAGAGAATCAGGCCAAGGCAGAAATGCCCTCAATGAGAAAGTAATGAAGCATCTGTTGCTCACATTTTTGACCGCGATTGCCGCTTTCACTGCGACTGCGGCAAATCCTTCCATTCGGGACATTGACATCACATTCATCCTTACACCTGAAGGGCATGCAAGAGTGACCGAAGTGTGGGATGTTACAGTTGTGAGCGGCACAGAGTGGTATCTGGTCAAATACGATATGGGCTCTGTCGTATCGATTACCGAGTTTTCAGTAACCGATGAGAATGGAGTTAGTTTCATAAATGAAGGGGATTGGGATTTAGACCGTAGTCTTAAGCAGAAAGCCGGAAAATGCGGCATTTACCGCAAGGGTAGCGATGATTACGAATTGTGCTGGGGTGTCGGCTCCTACGGAGACCACAAATACACTGTGAGGTACACCATCAACAATTTCATATTATCGATGGAGGATTATGATGCAATGCATTTTCAATTCATTTCCCCCGACTTATCTTCCGCTCCCGAGCACGCAAAGGTTACGGTAAGATATCAAGATGACCTCTACCAGCTGGATACATCGAACTCTCTTGTTTGGGGCTTCGGATATGAAGGCACTTGTGAGTTTTTAAAAGGCGCAATAGTTGCCGAATCGGATGCTCCTTTCAAGAAAAGCAGTTCGGTAATATTATTGGTGCGCTTTGACAAAGAGATGTTCCATGATCTTATTAACAACGACGACCGCCTGTTTGGAGATAGACACGCACTTGCGATGGATGGCAGCCACTTTGATGGAGAGCCTTCTGACTTTTCAGACATTGATTTTGATGCTAAAGACGCCATTTTCCCGATTCTATGGACACTGGGAATTATCCTGGCAGGTTTAGGTATAGGAAAACAGAGAAAGAAATTAAATAATGTTTCCATATTCGGAATCAAAAATATTAGGAATCTGAATTGGTGTAGAGAGATCCCATTTGGTGGAAACCTGCTTGCAACCAACTATGTTATTGAAAGAGCTCCCGCTTTTTTTAATTCACGCAACAAAAATGCAATAGCTTCTGCCTACATACTGAGGATGATACAGCAAAATATCCTCATTGCAGGTAAAGATGCCAACGGAAAAAGTGTAATTTCTTTTAATGAAAACGCTAACCTCGACACGCTTGAGGCTCCTGAACGTTCACTATTCAATATGATGAAACAAGCCAGCGGTGCAAACCTTATCCTTGAAGATAAAGAGTTCTCGAAATGGGCCTCCAAAAACAAGAGCACTTTGATTAGCTGGACTAGTTCCATCAGCACCAGGGGTATCACGGCTCTTCAGGAGAAAGGTTATTACTCAGACAACAAATTTACCCCCTCAGGTGTTCAAGCCAACAATAAAGTACTGGGATTTTTCAAGTATCTGCTGGATTTTACGATAATCAACGAAAGAAAATCGGCAGAGGTGCATTTATGGCAAGATTATCTGGTATTCGCCGCCCTGTTCGGCATTGCCAACAAGGTGGCTAAAGAACTGAAGGATATAGATCCTGTAGAATTTGAAAAGGCTGTCAACTACGATTTTGACACCTTCTCCACCATTCTATTTCAGACTAGAATGCTATCCAATGCAATCACGCTGAACTCATATTCGTCAACCTCCTATTCAGGTGGCTCGTTCTCTGGCACAAGCTCTTGGAGCGGTGGTGGCGGACGCTCTTCATTTGGCGGTGGCGGTGGATTTTCAGGCGGAGGAAGTGGCGGAGGAAGCAGATAAAATCCATTTGCCGGAATATTAAAAAAAAATTACCTTTGCGACTAAAAGAGATCTTATGAAGCGCAAAGGTATTTTTTTATTAGCCTTTTTGTTGATAACAACAGGAATATCCGGACAAAATAGAAACCACACGCAAGATACTGTTCCACAAAAGGACACCCTCACCTACTTTGAGGAACTGTTAGTGGTAGACACTCTGGATACCGACGACAAATACACCAAAATAATCCTCTACGATGATTATACCTGGGAATATTTAGATCTTGGTAGGCCTGTGATAGATGATGAGGATTTCTTCGACTCTTGGGAAGGAACAGGTGTACATTCCTTCAGAGATGTAAAACTATCCGATCTTCCTGACGAAGTGGACCTGTTGTTAGTGGACTCTCTAAACGATTTTTGTACCCCGTACCGGCAAAAAGTGGGTTCCGGATTCAAGTTCAGAAGAACCAGAGAGCACAAAGGGGTTGATCTGTCGCTTAAGACGGGAGATACCATAAGAGCCACATTCAACGGCATTGTGCGTCTCTCTGAAGGCACAAGGAGAACCGGCGGATATGGCAATCTGGTGGTAATCCGACACTCAAACGGACTCGAAACCTACTACGCCCATCTCTCCAAAAGGCTGGTGGATAGCGGAGAAGTAGTTAAGGCCGGTGAAGTGATAGGACTGGGAGGAAATACCGGACGCAGCAACGGTCCCCATCTCCACTTCGAAACCAGATATAAAGGCCATCCTTTTGATCCCCAACGTATCATCGACTTTGAGAAGGGAGTGCTAAGAGACTCTCTGTTTACCCTCAAAAAACACTACTTCAGCATATACTCGCATTGGGGACAGAGTGACGAGGAGTCGTTGGCCGCTTCACAGCGTATCATCCATACCATCAAATCGGGAGATACTCTTGGCGCACTAGCCATAAGATATGGCACTACGGTAAAGAAAATCTGTCAACTCAACGGCATAAGTTCCAACAAGATATTAAGAATCGGCCAGCGCCTGATAGTAAGGTAATATCCGTTCCAGAAGCACTACTCGCACACTGTCTCCCTCCTTCAGAAATAGAGAGTGGAGTGTTTTGAGGTAAGCATAAGGTACAAATCCATACTCTTTACGCACCAATTCTTCCTCCGGAAGAAAAATCATCTCTCCCTGATTGAACACATTGATGCAGAATAGCACCTTGTCATTCTCAATCCAGGCAGGAATAAGCGTACGTCGGTATTCCACGGGATATACCGGAAGGGAGCAGTCCTGCACAAACATAAAATAGAGCAGCATCAGGACATGTTTACCACCCTCTCCACAATTGAGAATTGTCGCCGGCATCTGATATCCGGGCGAGACGTCCTCTGATGGAAGCGCCTTAAATCCAAACCTATGGAAAAAAATATGGTTGAAGACACCGCAACTCTCCATTGCGGTCATCCCCTTACTGAGTTCCATGACCATCTCCGCTGACTTACTGACAAATGCATTTACCAACTCACGCCAATCCTCTCCACGATAAAGAAGTTTTGTAAGCAACACGGCAAAATCGAGAAGTTGAAATTGTTCCCCCTCTTCAAGTTGAACAGCCCCATTCATGGAACTTATGACCATTTCATAATAGATCTCTTCCAGACGATGTACTACCTCTTCCCTGACTGAAAGATTACTTTCACTGAATGCTATCTCTTCAAGGGCGGAAAGCATTTCCGGGCCCTGCCTAAGGACTTCTGCGGTTACGCTTCTAGTCACGACTTGGTCATGGTCGTCAAGCAATGTGTAGAGGGAGTGCTGGAGTTCAGTCTGCATCAGATGGATGTGCCTGTAAGTGTATCTAGTGCCAATCGAACAAGGCCCTTCATTAAAAGATGGTAATCAGGACGGCTCTCTTTTGCATAGCGGTTGGCTATTACAAGGCAGATTGTGGCTGCATCGTGCCCCAGAAGTGCGGATAGACCGGAAATTGCGGAGCTCTCCATCTCAATATTTGTAACCTTTCTGTCACCATATCTGAATGTTTCCAGATCACCGATAAGATTGTCAAATGTGAGCGGAAGTCTTACCGATCTGCCCTGTGGACCGTAAAAGCCGGGAGCGGAGATGGTCATTCCCATGACAGAATTCTTTTCGAATAATGTTGTAAGACGCTCAGATGATTTGATGAAATATGGCGCCGGGAGTCGCTCCGGCCAAAGCATATGTTGCACAAAAGCAGATTCCATTGCGGTATCCACAACATCTCTGCACCCGGCATACCAGTTGAGTAGTCCGTCAAATCCTATGGAATATTTCGAAAACACATAACTTCCGAGAGGGATATCGGGCTGAACGGCACCGCAGGTGCCGATGCGCAGCAGGGTCAACCGTTTGTGATCCGGTTTGACACATCTTGTATTGAAATCTATATTTGCAAGAGCATCGAGCTCCGTGACTACTATATCTATATTGTCAGTGCCTATGCCTGTGGAAATGACGGAAACTTCCCTACCGTTGTATCGACCCGTTACAGTACGAAATTCACGCGATGATTTGTCAACCCTGATGGAGCCTTCTTCAAAAAATGAAGCAACGAGTTCAACTCTGCCGGGATCTCCAACCAATATGACTGTATCTGACAGATCTTCCGGAAGAATATGAAGGTGGAAAATAGATCCGTCGGGATTGATAATGAGTTCTGATGGTGCTATGGGTAATGGAGACATAGATGTCGTTTTTTGTGTTTGAAAATCAAATATAAGAATTTTTTCCTAATTTTGTTAAATCAATCCACTCATCAAGGCAATATGTTTAGAAGATTCCAGACATTTCTTATAATCGCAGCGGCGTTGCTTCTCGGATCAATGTTTTTCTCAAATATGTGTTACGGCGTGGTCCCTACTGATGCCCCTTCAGAGACGTGGGAACGCATCACCATCAGTTTTTATGAGAGGAGCCAGTTTCTGATAATGGCCTTCGTGAGCTTCTCCCTTAGTGTGATTACACTCTTCTATCAAAGAAAACGTATGCTGCAAATGCGGATATGTCTTTTAAATTCCCTGATTCTTTTTGCTTTCCAGATATGGATATTGGTGGAGTTCAATAAACTCAAGTCCCTATATTCTCTTTCGATCCCGTCACTCTTTCCCATAATTGCTATTATACTTCTGGTACTGGCAATCAGATATATCGCCAAAGATGAGGCTGTGGCGATGTTTTCAGGTACAAAACGCACGGACGATAACGGCAAAAAAGTAAGGAAAAAGTAGTTCTAATCTTCGCTCTTGCAATATTTCTGAATAACGCTGTAGGCATCCTGAATGCCCAGTTCTCCCGCCGTACTCAAATCCATACAACCTTTTTCTTTATCTTTAAGGTATATCAGTACCAGACCGCGATTGTAGTAGGCCTCACCGATATTTGGATAGAGTTCAATCGCTTTGGTATATTGTACAATTGACTCGGGAAGGTCATCGGAGAGACAATAGAGGTTGCCGAGATTGTAGTAGATGAAGGGGAATGATGGATCTATTGAAGCTGCCTTTTTCATATCGTGAATGGCGGGAGTATAGTCATATGAGTGGCGAACCTGCTCCTGTACCCTTGTTTTAACCGTATTGTCATTGTCGAGCGTTAGTACTGGAACATTATTTTCGATGGAGGAGATGAAATCTATCATTTCCGCCTGAAGAGCACCTCTGTTGATGTAATAAAAGATATTTTCCGGGCTCCTTGCAATGGCTTCATCATAGCAAACCATTGCAGTATTGAACTGTTTGTTGTCAGTTTCCAGCAACGCCTTAGCAAATAGATTGACATCATTACGATCGGTGCGGAGCAGGCGATTGACCTCTTCACGCAGACTTTGGGCGTCGGGCAAATAACCGCCTTTCGATGATTCGAATTTGACGGCAATAGGAGATGTGCTGATAAAACTGTCAAGCGATGCATCGTCAAATCTGCGGTTGATGAGTATATTGCCCTCTTGGCGGATATCGTCCGGAGCCGCGGCAGCAAACTTATAGAGAGGTTTGAGACGGATGTCCACATCTCTGTACTGCAACAGTTCATTGTCGAAGTCCTTCTTGGCAAAATCTGCATCCAGTGCCAACAGATGATCATATTTCCGTGTGGTATCGGCAAAAGCGGCATATCCTGTGGAGTCTGAAGTCTTTGCACGATATTCCTCTATTTTCCTTTGTGCTATTTCGTAATCCCGGCGAGAGGAGTTGTATTGTCCAAGCTGACTCTTGGCATAGGCTCGGTTCATGTAGGCCTTAGCAAAATCAGGATAGAGGTTGATTGCCTTCGAGTAGTCATCCATTGCATCACGGTAGCGGCCCATTTCCATAAAGACGGCTGCACGATTGAAATAGGCCAGTACATTGTTTGGATTGATGGCCAGCACCTTGTCGTAATCATCGAGTGCACTGCGATAATCTCCCACTTGAGCTCGGATAATGGCTCTGTTATAGAGAGTAAGGGCATTGCCTGGTTCTTGTTCAAGCACCTTATCCAGGTCAGCCAGAGCCCCTTCGATATCCTTCATTTCGTGTCTGATTATTGCTCTGTTGAAGTATGCGAAAGTATTTGCAGTATCAAGTTTCAGAGCGGTATTCAGATCTTCAAGTGCGGGATTCAGTTCTTGTTTGAGTGCATAGATTCTGGACCTGCGCACATAAGCTTCGGGGTCGTACCGATCTATGGAGATGGCTTTATTGTAGTCCTCAAGAGCTTTGGTTGTATCGCCAAGATAGAGGTAAGATGCGCCTCTATTGAGGTATGCATTACTCTCACGGGGCTCTTTTTTGATAAACATATTGAAGTCTTTGACAGCCTTCTCGAATTGTTGCGAAAGAAAGTAGGTGACTCCCCTGCTGAAGTAGAGTCCGGTATAGCCGGGACGAAGGTCTACGGCCTCCTCAAGGTCTTTTAGCGCCAGATCATATTTGCCTATCCTGCTTAAGGTAATGGCACGATAGTGATATGCTGGTGTATATATGGGATTGAAGTGTATGGTCTTATCGAAGTCCATCTGGGCCCCTACAAGGTCTCCGAGATTATATTTTGCTATTCCCCTGAAGAAATAGGCTTCGAATATAGTACTGTCCAGACGTGAGAGGATGTTGAAACTTTCAATTGCGTTGGAATACTTGCCTTCTATCAGCGCCTGTCTTCCCTTATAGTAAAAATGATCAAGATCGTACTGGCACCAAGCCGGTACGGCCGCGATGAAAATGAAGATAGTGATGAAAAGGGCTTTTTTGAACATATTGACAAAAATAGTACTTTTGCACTTTGCTTTGAAAAAAAATGAAAAAAATCGCACTATATACGTTATTACTGCTCGCGACATTTCCGCTGTTGGCACAAGTAACGAACAAATACGAACAAAAGTTATACCGCGGCAAACAGCAGGATATACTCTCTCATATCGCCGATGATATGGCAAAAGGACGTGCATCAGGCACGATCGGCAAGCAGGCAATCGAACAATATATAGTCCGAAGGTTTCAGGAATATGGTCTCAAGCCCTTCAACTGGCACTATATCCAGAGTTCCAGGTGCAACGACTCCATAATAGTGAGAAATGTCGTCGGAGTAATTCCCGCTGCCGTTCCAACCGACAAATTTGTTATAGTAGGTGCTCACTACGACCATATAGGTGAGATCAACGGCAATATATACAATGGAGCTGATGACAATGCTTCCGGCGTTACTGCCCTTATCAACATTGCAGAAATGTTTGCCGAAATGAAAAATGATGGCAAGGGTCCAGGCAAAAACATTGTATTTGTAGCATTTGACGGTAAAGAGTTCAATATGTGCGGCTCGGAGCATTTCGTCCGAAATCTGCCCTTTCCTGCACGCAATATCACCTGTATGGTAAATCTGGACATGATCGGTACCGACCTCGAACCGGTTGGTTTCAGACGCGACTATATCATAGTGCTTGGTGAAGATAGTCTTGACCCCAAATACCGAGGTATTTTGGGCTATTTAAGCCGAAGAAAAAACTACGAAATGGATCTTGACCTGACATTTTATGGCAGCAAGGACTTCACAAAGATTTTCTACAGAATGAGCGATCAGTACTCTTTTGCTCAAGCGGGAATACCGGCCATACTTTTCACCAGCGGCATCAACAAACACACATACAAGCCATCCGATAAGTCCGATATCATAAACTACGACTTGCTGAGAAAGCGCACTTTGCTCATATTCAATTTCCTCTTCAGAGTCTGTGAATACTGATTCTGATATTTGCGGATTTTTCACTACATTTGTTATTTGTAACACACGATACGACTATCGTGAAGACAATGTTTTATACTATGAAATACATTAAATTTGCTTTCGCAGCTATTGCCGCCTTGTTTGTCTCTCAGACCTTATCTGCTCAAGTACCGCTTAAAATCGTCATCGGAGGGCAGGACACAGCTTACACACAGAAACACGCCATTGTGTGCATAACAGATCCGGGTAATGTCGCCGCCATCAATGAAAGCCAGTTGAAAGTTTACCGAACCGGCGCTTTCGGTACGGAAATAGACCTCAAGCGCGGCAACAACAAGATCGAAATAACGTTGTTCAAGGGAAACAACAGACGCATTGAAACCCTCAATGTTTATTATGATCCCGAGGCCAAAAAGCCTGTCAGTCCCGAACCCAAAATGACACTTGAAGAGGCAAGGGCAATTTTGGAAAAATCACAATACAAGGAAAAACTTTTTTACGGTACCTCCCTTGACGGAGCCTATTTGCAGTTCGGTGATGGTGACGATCGTCTTGGCGGCTCCAAAATGGGATATATCGATAAGGGAATAGTATTAAAGGTGGTTGCCTCTGTCGGCGATCTTTACAAAGTACAACTTTCGCAGAATAAATTTGCATACATCCCTCAGGAATATCTCGAAAAAACTGACGAAATAACATCACAAGTCAACACCGGCAGCTGGAGCGTATCAAATCTCGGAAAAGCCGACAGGGTGAGCATCTCTTTGCCAAAGCGACTTCCTTATGTCTCCTGGACGCAACTTGACCCCACTACTATCTGCATAGATATCTACGGGGCCACAAACAACAGTAACTGGATAACCCAGTATAGAGGTCTGCAGATGATTTCCTACGTGGACCATATGCAGGTAGACAGTGATGTATTTAGGGTGATTCTCCGTCTCAAACACAAGTATTGCTGGGGCTATAAAATCGGATACCAGGGCAACAATCTGGTAATCGATGTGCGCCACACTCCGGAACTTTCACTTTACGGACTCAGAGTGGGCATTGATGCAGGTCATGGCGGCACCGCTCTCGGCGCTGTAAGTATCACCGGCATTAAAGAAAAAGATGTCAACCTCGATATTGTACATATGCTCAAAAGAGCTCTCGAAGCTAAAGGTGCTACAGTCGTGCTCAGCAGAAGCGGCGATTATGATATCTCTATGATTGAAAGAAAACGCATCTTCAATGAAAACAACGTCCACATAGCACTCTCCATACACAACAATGCCGGCGGATCGCCTGTAAACCCGATGGGATCTAGCACATATTATAAGCACGTCACAAATCGTGACTTTGCTGAAACAATGCTTGAGAGGCTCCTGGAGCTTGGAGTACCAAACTATGGACTCGTGGGCAACTTCAACTTCTCATTGGCTGCACCCACTGAATACCCTGTGGTACTTCTTGAACTCCTCTTTATGAGCAGTATCTGGGATGAAGACAGGCTTATTGATCCCGATTTCCAGAAAAAGATGGTAAACAACATCGTTCTCGGACTTGAGGATTATCTTGACAAGGTGAGTGCTTCAATTGAAGAACCCGTTGTGAAAAAGAAGAAAAGGAAATAGAGAAGAATAATGGGGTTCAGGATCAGTTCGTCATACAAACCTACAGGTGATCAGCCGGAGGCAATAGAGCAGATCTGCAGTTCTATCATGGAAGGCTCTCCGGCAACTACACTTATGGGCGTGACAGGGTCCGGTAAGACCTTCACTATGGCCAACGTCATTGAACGCCTCCAGAGGCCGACACTTATCCTGAGCCACAACAAGACGCTCGCCGCACAACTCTACGGCGAGTTCAAGTCATTCTTTCCCGACAATGCGGTAGAGTATTTTGTATCATATTACGATTACTATCAACCGGAAGCCTACCTGCCTACTACTGATACATATATTGAGAAGGATCTTAGCATCAACGACGAAATAGAAAAACTCCGTCTGAGTACCTCCTCGTCCCTCCTTTCTGGTCGAAGGGACATCGTTGTGGTCTCCTCGGTCTCCTGCCTCTACGGCATCGGGAATCCGGAGGATTTTCACAGCACCACCGTCCACATAAAAAGAGGGCAATTATTTAGCCGGCAACATCTCCTTTATAAACTGGTTGATGCCCTTTATTCACGCAATGAGATTGAGTTCAATAGAGGTAATTTCAGGGTAAAGGGAGAGTGTGTTGAAATCTATCCCGCTTATGGCGACACCTCTTTCAGGGTGCTCTTTTTCGGTGATGAAATTGAGAGCATTGAGATGACCGACCCCCTCAGCGGGGCTACATTGGAGTATTTGGATGAGATATCAATTTTTCCGGCCAACAATTTTGTCACTACCAAGGAGCGCATCCGCAGTGCAATTCACAATATCCAGGATGACATGATGGCGCAGTACAACTATTTCAGGGAGATTGGTAAACATCTTGAGGCCAAAAGGCTAAAAAGCCGTGTAGAGTATGATCTGGAAATGATCAAGGAGATTGGCTATTGTCCCGGCATTGAGAACTATTCGAGGTATTTTGATGGCCGCAAGGCCGGTGAGAGGCCCTTCTGCCTGATAGACTACTTCCCGAATGATTTTCTCACATTTATAGATGAAAGTCACGTAACACTCCCCCAAGTGAGAGCGATGTATGGTGGAGACCGTTCCCGCAAGGAGACTCTTGTGGAGTATGGATTCAGGCTTCCGGCCGCTGCCGACAACCGTCCTCTGAAATTCGATGAGTTTGAGTCCCTTATCGGCCAACGGCTCTTCGTGAGTGCAACTCCAGGAGAGTACGAACTGGAGGCTACCGGAGGTGTGATTGTGGAGCAGATAGTGCGTCCTACAGGACTCCTTGACCCTCCGATTGAGATAAGGCCTATCGCTAACCAGGTGGATGATCTGCTGGAGGAGATAGAGATACGTGCAGAGCAGGATGAGAGAGTGCTTGTAACTACTCTGACAAAGAGGATGGCTGAGGAACTTGAGAAATATTTGACCAAGGCCTCTGTAAGAGCACGCTACATTCACTCGGACGTAGATACTCTCGAGAGGGTTGAAATTATTGAGGATTTCAAGGAAGGCAGATTTGACGTATTGGTAGGAGTCAACCTATTGCGGGAAGGACTTGACATACCTTCGGTGTCACTGGTAGCCATACTTGACGCCGACAAAGAGGGATTCCTCCGTTCCGGCAGATCCCTTACTCAAACCGCAGGCAGGGCTGCGCGCAATCTCAACGGCAAGGTGATTATGTATGCTGATACCATCACACGTTCCATGAAAGAAACAATGGATGAGACTGAGAGGCGCAGGGCAAAACAGGAGGCCTACAATAAGGCTAACGGCATCACTCCAACACAAGTGGCTATCTCTGCAAGGAGTGTTCTCTCAAAGAGTACATATCAAGCCGAAGAGGATTCCGGAGTGCGGATGCTTTCAGATGATCCCGTAATCAGCAGGATGTCTCCGACAGAATTGATCCGCGCCATAGATGCTGCAAAAAAGAAAATGGAAGAATCCGCAGCTGAACTGGATTTCATCCTTGCCGCAAAATATAGGGATGAGATGAATTCACTCAAGAAATTGTTGAAATAAAAGATAACTATGATTACCGAAATAGTTGAAAAGATAATCCGTAACTACAACGAAGAGGATGCTGCGATGGTTACTCGTGCCTACCGCATAGCTGAATACGAGTTGAAGGAGAGAGAGCGTGGCAACAACAGGCCATTTATTGAACACCCTCTCGGAGTGGTGTCAATCATTTCGGAAATTGGCCTTATGTCGGACTCAGTAACTGCAGTATTTTTGCACGAAGCTAACCGTTTCAAGGTTGAAAACTCATCCGATCTCAACAGGACGGCACTTTTCAACAGTTATAAGTCTGATTTCCCGAAGGAGATCCTAGATATTGTTGCAGGACTGAACAACATCGCTTCAATAAGGCTGCAAGAGACAAATCTCGATGCCGAACGCTACCGCAAACTCATCGTTTCTTACTCAAGCGACCCGAGGGTAATCTTAATCAAGCTCGCAGACCGCGTGGAGGTGATGCGCAACCTCGACATATTACCCGCTTCCAAGCACAAGTCCAAAATAATGGAGACTATGCTGCTCTATATACCGCTCGCCCACCAACTCGGACTCTACCGAATTAAAAGCGAACTGGAGGACCTTTTCCTCAAATATGCAGAACCGGAACAGTATCGTGCTATAACCAATAATCTCAAGGCCACTGAAAGGGACCGCAATCTGCTGGTAAGCCGCTTTGTCAACCCCTTAAAAGATAAACTCAGCCGTAACGGGATAGAGTATACGCTCAAAGCACGCACCAAGAGCGCCTATTCCATCTGGAAAAAAATGCAAACTCAGAAGGTACCCTTTGAAAAAATTCACGATGTTTTTGCCATCAGATTTATCATAGAGTCACCGCCTGACAGGGAAAAGGAGCAGGAACTCTGCTGGAAGGTCTATTCCCTCGTGACTGAAAAATACCAGCCGGACACTTCACGTCTGCGTGACTGGATTACCGTACCAAAAGAGAATGGCTACGAATCCCTTCATACCACTGTACAATACAGGGAAGGCGTCACAATTGAGGTGCAGATACGTACTGTCAGAATGGATTACGAGGCGGAGCATGGTCACGCATCACACTGGTCATACAAGGGCATCAAGAGCGAAAGCGGAATCAGCAATTGGCTTGACAGGGTGCGTATTATAATGCAGGATGGCAATGACATGCGACAATACACACAGGTCTCACCTATTCTGCTTAACGAGATATTCGTCTTCACCCCCACAGGTGACTTGAGACAGCTTTCAGAAGGGGCGACAGTATTGGATTTCGCATTTGATATACACACCAATCTCGGCACAAAATGCTCCGGAGGCCGTGTCAACGGTAAAATGGTATCAATAAAGGAGAAACTTAAGACCGGTGATGTGGTGGAGATCATCAGCAACAAAAACCAGAAACCCACTTCCGACTGGCTCAATATTGCCGTTACCTCCAAAGCCCGGACTAAAATCAAACAGAGACTCAAGGAGGAGGAGAACAAAAGGGCATCCATTGGAAAGGAAATTTTCGAAAGAAGACTTAAAAACTGGAAAATCGAAGCGAATGACGAAATTCTCCACACCCTGACCAAGAAATATAAATATAAAACTCTCAACGAGTTCTATAGCGCTATCGGAGACGAGACCATCAATATGATGGAAATCAAAGAGTACCTTTCCGATGACAAGAGGCAAGAGAAGTTGCCCGATACTCTCGAAAAGGTGAGCAGAAGCAGCACGAAAGAGGAGTCTTCCGACTACCTGGTAATTGACGGCAAACTCGGAAATGTGGATTACAGAATGGCTAAATGTTGTAATCCCATTTTTGGAGATGAGGTATTCGGATTTGTGACAATCAGGGAAGGAATCAAAATTCATCGCATTTCCTGTCCCAATGCAGCACGCCTGATAGAGTCTTACCCCTATAGGATACAGAAGGTAAAATGGAAGGAAAACATCAACAAGGGGAGTTGTCAGGTGACATTACGCGTAATGGCTTACGGTGATTTCTCCACCACAAACAATGTAATAACAACCGTCAATTTGTTCAAAGCCTCGATCCGCTCTTTCAATGTCAATGAAAAGAGAGGGGAATTCGAAATCATGATGCAACTATATGTTCCCAATAATCTCGAACTTGACAAGATAATAGCATCGCTCAAGAAGCTTGGGTATGTAAGACAGGTAACACGCCTGTAATACTTTATCATGGCAGATAAATATATACATATCAAAGGAGCCAGGGTCAACAACCTAAAGAACATCGACCTGAAGATACCGCGGGACAAACTTGTGGTTATCACCGGAGTATCGGGCTCCGGAAAATCTTCACTGGCATTTGACACACTTTTTGCCGAAGGACAGCGCCGTTTTGCCGAGAGTCTCTCTTCGTTTGCAAGACAGTTCCTAGGCAGGATGAACAAACCGGCAGTGGACTACATTACCGGCATACCGCCCGCTATTGCGATTGGCCAGCGTGTCCACAGCCGTAATTCAAGATCAACGGTTGCCTCAAGCAGCGAGATCTACGACTATCTCAGACTGCTTTATGCCAAAATTGGCAGGACATATTCTCCCATTTCCGGCAAAGAAGTCACCTGTGATACTCCTAAAAGCGTTTCCGATTATTTATTCTCACTCGGCGAGGGTAATACTGCGCTAATAGTGGCAGACATAGAATGGGAAGAGGATGGTAAAGTAGAGAAACTTCTGGACCTCAAGCAGGAGGGATTTATCAGAATCGCCACATCGGAAGGCAATATTTTCAGGATTGAGGAGGTTCTGCAAAATATGGCGGATTTTGAGGGACTGGATCTCTATCTGCTCGTGGACCGTATCATAATAAGTGATAGTGAGGAGACACGCAGTCGCCTTCTCGACTCAGTGCAAACTGCCTTTGCAAAGGGAAACGGACGCATTGCCATATTCATCAACGATGCGTTAATGGAGTTTTCAAACATCTTCGAATGCGACGGAATGGTGTTCGAGCGACCGGCTGAGCATATGTTCAGTTACAACAATCCACTGGGTGCCTGTCCGTTATGTGGCGGTTTCGGCAAGATCGCGGGTATCGACGAAGCTTTGGTAATCCCCGACCCTTCATTGAGCATCTATGAAGGAGCGGTGGCATGCTGGAAGGGAGAGACCATGAGCCGTTTTCTGAATGATTTCATAATGGAATCCGCACAAACCGGATTTCCGATCCACAAACCATACAACAAACTTTCCCAACAAGAAAAACTCATTCTCTGGGAGGGAGAAAAGGAGAGTACGGCCATAACACCCTTCTTCAAGTGGATTGAGAGCAAAAAATATAAGATACAATTCAACTATATGCTCTCCCGATATTCAGGCAAGACTACCTGCCGTCTCTGCGAAGGGACAAGACTCAAAGAACAGGCTCGTTGGGTGAAGATAGGCGGCAAAGATATGACTGAACTGATGCAAATGCAGGTAGGCGATTTAACCAAACACTTTGAAGCATTGCTTCCTGAATCCAAATCCGGGATTGAACTGGATGAATATGACTACGGTATTGCATCAAGAGCGTTAAAAGAGATAGGGCAAAGGCTGGATTATCTCAAATCCGTGGGACTCTCCTACCTCACTCTGGACAGACCATCTTCAACTCTCAGCGGAGGAGAGAGCCAACGCATCGCACTTGTCAGTTCTTTGGGGAATAATTTGGTGGGGTCTATGTATATCCTGGATGAGCCAAGCATAGGTCTGCATCCCAGAGATACCCGACGCCTTATATCCGTACTGAAAAAACTCCGTGACCTTGGCAACACCGTGATTGTTGTGGAGCATGACGAGGATATCATACGGGCTGCAGACCAACTAATCGACATCGGACCTCTGGCCGGAAAACATGGTGGGGAGGTTGTCTACCAGGGACCGGTTACAGTTGGCGATACTTCTTCACTCACACTAAAATATCTCTCGGAAAGGAACCTCAAGAGTATCCCATCCGCCAGAAGAAGGTGGAGCCACTCTATTGAAGTGGTGGGTGCAATGCAGAACAATCTCAAGAATATCAATGTCCGCTTTCCGCTCAAATGTCTTACTGCAGTCACAGGTGTCAGCGGCAGCGGCAAATCTTCTCTCGTGGGAGATATACTCCATCCGGCACTCTACCGCCACATTCACCAACTGGGGAGCAAACCGGGACTTTTCCGTGAACTGAGGGGAGATCTGGGCCGTATAAGTTCGGTCGAATATGTGGACCAGAACCCCATAGGCAAGAGTACAAGGTCCAACCCTGTAACCTACCTCAAGGTATATGATGACATACGTAAGCTTTTCTCCGAGCAACCCTACGCCAAGATGAACAACTATGGACACTCCCATTTTTCATTCAACATTGACGGAGGGCGTTGTCCGGAATGTCAGGGAGAAGGAGTCATCAAAATAGAGATGCAGTTTATGGCAGATGTGACCATCACTTGTGAGGCGTGCGGAGGAAAAAGGTTCCAGTCTGACATTCTCGAAGTGAAATTTCAGGGTAAAAATATCAGTGATGTCCTCAATATGAGCGTTGATGAGGCCATAGAGTTTTTCTCGGCCCAAAATGACCCGACGGCAAAGAGGATTGCCGACAAACTGCAGCCCCTCAAAGATGTCGGACTTTCCTATGTCAGTCTGGGACAGAGCAGCAGTACGCTCAGCGGAGGAGAGAGCCAGAGAATCAAACTCGCCTCATTCCTCGGAAAGGAGTCCGCTTCCGGGAATATTCTGTTCATATTTGACGAACCGACCACCGGACTTCATTTCCAGGATATAGAAAAACTGCTCAAATCATTTGACGCTCTTATAGAAAAAGGACACTCTGTAATTGTGGTAGAGCACAATCTCGACATTATAAGGGCAGCCGACTGGATTATCGATCTCGGTCCCGACGCCGGAGACAAAGGTGGCGAACTGGTATTTGAAGGTACACCGGAAATGTTAGCCCTCCATACGGAACTTCCCACGGGCGCCGCTTTAGCGGGAAACTTCCGGAATTAGTTTCCACAATAAATTCCCTTTGACTATATTTGTATTTTCAAGAAGATGAAGAAACTATCCCTATTGCTGATACTCATACTCCTCTCCTTCTGCGGCAGGCAAAGGGAGAGAGTTGCAGTTGCATCATCCTCAAATGGCAGGCTCGGTACGGCAATTTCACCTCTTCCTGACACCTCTTTTTCTTCTGTTGAGGCACTAGTATACAAAATAAGCATTTTTGATACAATTAACAGCGGAATCATAGCTGACTTAAGAAACCTATACGACTCCGTTCCTGGTATATTAACCTTCAGAGGAGGTCCTTACAGAGATTTCCCAAAACATGGGAAAGTCTCTGGCAGACCTGACTCGATTGCAGTCGACTGGGTCTTTAAGACGGCATTTGATACCACAAAAACGCCTTATGGTATATGGGGAGGCGGTACGGGATGGACCGGACAACCTCTACTGGCGGAGTGGTCAGGCGACATCAACGATGAACCTGCCCCAAGTAGGGAAATCATTGTAGGGTCTCTATCCGGAAAAATCTATTTTCTTGATTACTCAACCGGACATACCTCCAGAAATGCAATCGATGTGGTTAATGTCATTAAAGGCACACCTTCACTAGACCCCACACTGAACGGAAACCTTTATGTGGGACAGGGGGTAGAGATCAACCCTCCTTTCGGGGCGATGGTAATAGACCTGAATAAACATGCCATAACTCATTTTGTGCCAAAAGACCCAGAGGCTTGGCGCAGATGGGTTGGGGATTATCTTTTTAGACTGGGAGAGAACGGCACAGTGTACAAATACCTTGTAGAACAAGGCTCATTAAGTCTTCATTCCACTATGAGATACAGAATCAAGGGCAAAAAAGCACCTGGTATTGAATCCTCTCCTGCAATCTACCGCAACTATGGTTACTTTACCGACAACAACGGCAATGTGATATGCTTTAATCTGAACAATCTCAAGCCGGTTTGGAGACATGACAACCACGATGACAGTGACGCCACCCCTGTGCTTTGCGAGGAGATGGGTATCCCCTACCTTTACACATCATGCGAGGTTGACAAACAGGGTTCCGTAGGCTATTCCTATTTCATAAAACTAAACGCCCTGACCGGTGAAAAAGTTTGGGAAAACAAAATCGCCTGCCAAAAGGCAAATTCCGGAAAGAAATGGTCAGACGGGGGAATGTTTTCCACCCCGCTGCCCGGAATAGGAGATTGCAGCGAATATATTTTTACATGTATAATCACTCATATACCGGAATACAGAGGCATTTTTCTGGCCATTGACAAAAACACGGGCAAGACACTATACAGCATTGACCTCAAGCGTTACGCTTGGTCATCTCCAGTACCGATGCTGGGTTCTGACGGAAAGATGTTTATCTTTGCAGCAGATTGTTGGGGATATGTTTATCTTATCGAAGGTGCCACCGGAGAGGTGCTCATTACACAAAAGATAGGTAATAATTTCGAGGGATCTCCGATAATAGTTGACAATAACGTAATTATCGGTTCTCGCGGAAATGAGATTTATAGGATTTCAATTCATTGACAAAAAAAAGACAGATTATGGATAGAACATGGACAGAGATAACGGACATAGCTCTCCCTGCACCGCGTCGTAAAGGAGGAATGCCTCTGATGGAGGCTCTTAATCGTAGGGAATCCTCAAGGGAACTCACATCAGAGCCGCTTGACATGCAGACACTTTCGGACCTGCTCTGGGCTGCCTGGGGTTACAATCGAGAGTACAAGCGTACTGCCCCCTCATCACACAACCGACAGGAAATAGACCTCTATGTCTTCCTTGAAAGCGGAACATACATCTATGATGCAGCAGGGAACCGTTTACTGCTCCACGATAACGATGACCTGCGCAGTCTAACCGGTACTCAGGACTTCGTGGGCTCTACTGCTGTGGAAATTGCGATGGTCGCCGACACTTCCAAAATTAAGGGAAAGACTGTTCAGGGAACGATCGAAGCCATATACGCCAACACCGGTTTCATCTCCCAAAACATCTATCTATTCTGTGCCCATGCAGGCCTTGGAGGCGTAACCCGCGCCATGGTACCAAAAGAAGAACTGGCACAAAGGTTGCGGCTCAATGATAGTCAGGTCATAACACTAGTCCATACTGTAGGATACAAAAAATGAAAAACCGAAAATGGAACAGCTAGAGATACTTTTTGAACAATTTACCGGCGAAAAGCCATTATCAACAGAAGAACTTCCCTCATCCGGCAGCAACAGACGCTACTTCCGCATAAAAAGTAAAAACCGCACTTTGATTGGAGCACAGGGCACCTGTGTGGATGAAAACATTGCTTTTATCACCCTTGCCAAACACTTTCGCGAACGGGGACTTAGTGTACCCCAAGTATATAGTTGCAGTAAAGATAATATTTACTATCTGCAAGAAGACCTTGGTGACGACACGCTCTACAGTCGCGTAGCACCGGGACGTGAGAGCGGCAAATACTCTGCTCAAGAGAAGGGACTGCTCATCAAGACAATCCGAAAACTGCCTTCAATTCAGTTTGAGGGTGCTGAAGGACTCGATTTCTCCATATGTTATCCTCAGCCGGAGTTTGACGAAAGGATGATTTTCTTTGACCTCAACTATTTCAAATACTGTTTTCTCAAGGCGACCGGTATCGAATTCAGCGAAATCGAGTTGCAGAATGATTTTGATAAAATGTCGCAAGTGCTGATGCACAATATGTCCGACACTTTCCTATACCGTGATTTTCAGGCCCGCAATGTGATGATTGTCGATGACGAACCCTATTTTATTGATTTTCAGGGAGGACGAAAGGGACCTATCTTTTACGATGTAGCATCATTCATCTGGCAGGCAAAGGCATGTTATTCGGAAAATCTAAAAAATGAACTTGTAGATGCTTACCTGGATACTCTTAAGCAATACATTCCGGTCGACAAAAAAGAGTTTCGTGCCACTCTGCGCCATTTTGTGCTCTTCAGAACTCTCCAGGTGCTGGGAGCGTATGGTTTTAGAGGATATTTTGAGAAAAAACCCCACTTCCTGCAGAGTGTGCCTTTTGCTATAGACAACCTGCGAAAACTTCTTGTCGAACCCTTTCCTGAATATCCCTACCTTTCAGAGATTCTGGGTGAATTGACCCGTATGCGCGAATTCTCGGAGATGGGTGTTGACCGCCGCCTTGAGGTAAGGATCTACAGTTTTGCCTACAAGAAAGGAATTCCCAATGATATCAGTGGTAATGGAGGCGGATATGTCTTTGATTGCCGAGCTCTTGAAAATCCCGGAAAGTATGACCATTTCAAGCATTTTACAGGCCTGGACAAAGAAGTAGCTGATTTCATGGAGGCCGAGGGTGGGGTTCAAAAATTTCTTACAAAGGTCTACTCACTCGCGGATACCCATGTCCAGAGATATATAGAACGCAAGTTTACCAACCTGATGTTTTGTTTCGGTTGTACCGGTGGCCAACATCGGTCGGTATATTGCGCCCAGCACCTGGCGCGGCATCTGGCAGACAAATTCAATATCAAGATTCACGTATACCATAGGGAACAAAGTATGGAACAGGAGTTTTGAGATGAAACCCTACGCTCTGATATTCGCCGCGGGTCTGGGCACAAGGCTCAAGCCGCTGACTGACACAATGCCCAAGGCACTGGTGCCGGTTGAGGGCGTCCCGTTGCTCGAGAGGGTGATTCTTCGTCTCAAGGAGGCCGGATATGATCATATTGTGGTTAATGCCCACCATTTTGCGGAACAGATTATAGATTTTATTGAACAAAAGGAGTCTTTTGAAATTTCAATCGAAATATCGGATGAAAGGGACTTGCTGCGAGAGACCGGAGGAGGGATAAAACATGCGGCCCACCTGCTGAAGTCCGACCATTTTCTGGTACACAATGTCGATATCATCTCCAATCTGGACCTCTCCCTCTTCGAGGAAAGATATCTGGAAGCAGAAAGAAAATATAGCGATTCCGAGATGCCTCTTATATCAACGATTCTGGTGAGTGAGCGTAAGACGCAGCGTTTTTTTCTCTTTGACAATCACAACAATCTGGTAGGCTGGACCAATATAGTTACAGGCGAAGTGCGTTCTCCATTTCCTGGATTAAATCCCGACAAATGTCGCAAACTCTCCTTCGCGGGAATTCACAACATATCGGAGAGAGTTTTTCCACTCATGGAGAAGTGGCCTGATCACTTTTCAATTGTAGATTTCTATATCGCCAATTGTAACAGATTTCTTATTAAAGGTATCGAAATATCCGGACTTTCAATCCGTGATGTAGGCAAGATTTCCGATCTCAAACAACTGAATTGTTGACCTTACTTCCCTGTATAACTTAGATAAGGTCAATCATCTCTTCTCTTTTTTGAGGCGGAAAGTGTGTTTTTCTGCATCAAAGTGTTAACTTTATAGTTTAAAATAAAATAAACGATATGAAAAAAACACTTATGATACGTACATTTATTATGCTTGCAGGAGCAATCACCATTCTCGGCTGCGCCGGTTGCGGCAGCGAAACCAAGTTCAAGAACATCGCTGACATTGAAAAGTACCGCACCTATTACAACGAAGCACTCCAAGAGCTCTCCGGCGAATCCTATCACGGACGAAGCAATTATGGAGATGGCAACATTAAAACAGCTAAATACTTAATCGGTGAACTACAACAGATGGGGATCGGGCCGATGGTTGATGAGGTTGGGGCAGAACCCAAACAGGTAACACCTCCCTTTAAGAGCACAATTACACCTTGTGGTCCTATGCGTTTTGAAGGCACTCCTGAGGATAAGATGGCATACCTTCAACATTATTCATTACCTATGAATGTAATGCGCGGGGCGATGCAGCTTATAGTTGATGGCAATGAACTCGTTCCCGCAGTTGACTTTGTAGCAAAGGAGTTCTCCCCTTCCTGCAAAGGTGATTTTGAACTCGCATTTCCGAGCGTTGATAATTACACTTCCGTTCGGGAACTCGCCGACCATATCAACAGCGGTATTTACAAAAATAAATTCTTAGTTATCGAATGGGAACCCTACTCTGAAAAAATAGGCACAAACGCATTTGACAGATATAAGGAATTTATGGAAATGCTCCGGGCAGACAAGGTAGCCGGAGTTATATACAGACTGGAATCCAAATCCCCCTATTTCAAGGCGCGCTCCTATTATGTAACGCCTGTTCCGGCATTTTTTGTATGGAACGGACTCACAGATGAGTCAAAGAAGGTTAGCGTAAATATGGAAAGTGACCTTATAGAGGTTCACGATGCACATAACGTTCTCGCCTCAATCAAAGGCACGAAATATCCCGAAAAGCGTTATCTGCTGATGGGTCATTTTGACCACCTCGGCTATATGGGAATGGATAATGTACACCCCGGTGCCAACGACAATGCCTCCGGTCCCAGCATGATGCTTGCCTTGGCGAAATATTTCTCCGAAAATCCCCCCGAGTGTACCATCGACTTCGCATTTTTCGATGCAGAAGAAAACAATCTGCTCGGCTCCTACTATTACAAGAACAATCCACGCTATCCCCAGGAGAATATCAGATATATTCTCAATTACGATATGGTAGCTGATACTCCTGAATCGATATACCTTCAGATTCCCGAAGAGGGTATGGCAGGTTATGACCTGATACAGAAAATCAATATGAGCTTTGAAGAACCTTTCAATTTCATACTGGACGATATAGTGGATGACAGCGACAACTATTTCTTTGCGCTTGACGGAGTTCCCTCCATCTATTTCCACACGGAAGGCAAATACAAAGATATCTATCACACGCCGTCTGATACTTACGAAAATATCTCTGACGTGGGTTTTGAGCGTCTGTTCACTCTTACGATCAACTTTATTGAAAAGTATTGAGAATGGCTACCAGGGACCCCAATTTGGTATTTCGTCCAGTAATAAGTAAATTTGCAGGTTATTTTAAGTCTTAACACGAAGGATATCATGTTGAACCATTCATATTGTTCTGACAAATATCAGTACACGATGGGAAAATCATACTACGACGTTGGCATGAAGGATACCATCGGAATATTCAATCTCTTTTACAGAAAAGCGCCCGATGACAACAACTGGGCCGTAGTCAGCGGCATCAGTGAGGCGCTTGATATGATTGCAGGACTTGGTTCCGAGGATGAGCCTTTCTTCGAGAAATTCCTCCCCGGGGAAGAATACGCAGAGTTTCGTTCCTATCTGGCAGGAATGAAATTCACCGGTCAGGTATATGCGATGAAAGAGGGTGAGATAGTATTTCCCAAAGAACCTATAATAACTGTTGTGGGTCCAATCATTGAGGCGCAGGTGCTCGAGACCCCACTCTTATGCATAATGAACCACCAGATGGCGGTAGCCACAAAAGCTTCACGCGTCACACGCAGCACCCCAAAACCGGTCAGCGAATTTGGCTCTCGCAGAGCACACGGTCCATGGGCTGCCCAGTATGGAGCCAAAGCAGCCGTTATCGGCGGATGCCAAAGCAGTTCCAATATTCTTGCCGGCATAGAGTGCGGATTTGCCTCGACAGGTACGATGGCTCACAGCTACACTACATCATTCGGTTGCTCCATTGAAGGTGAATACAAGGCCTTCGATACCTATATAAAGACACACAAAGGCGAACCGCTAATCCTGCTGATTGACACCTTCGATACCCTAAAATGCGGTCTGAAAAATGCCATTAGGGCATTCGAAGCCAACGGTATCGACGACTCCTATCCACAGGGCTACGGAGTACGTCTGGACAGCGGAGATTTAACCTATCTCTCGCAAAAGTGTCGCGAAGGGCTTGACAAGGCGGGACTCACAAAATGCAGAATATTCGCAACAAACTCTCTCGACGAATATATCATCTCCGACCTGGAGAAGCAGAATGCCCGTATAGATAACTATGGCGTGGGCGATGCTATCGCTACCTCCAAGCACAACCCATGCTTCGGCAATGTCTATAAGCTGGTGCAGGTGGGAAACGAACCGGTTCTCAAACGCTCGGAAGATAAGATCAAACTGATAAATCCCGGATTTCAGATTACATACCGTCTGATTCAAAAAGGACGCTTTGAAGCCGATGTAACCTGTCTCAGAGGCGACTCCTTTGCAAGAATAATAGAGGCGGGAGGAGAGCTTACAATAGTAGACGAAATGGATGTAAGCAAGTTCACCACTTTCCCTGCCGGCTCTTATACATTCCGAAAACTCCAGGAGCTTATATTCGACAATGGAAAAATAATCTCGGATACGCGTACAATCCAGGAAAAGAGAGAGTACTACAGGACAAATCTCGCCTGCTTCGACGAAACACAGACCCGTATACTCAATCCACACTTCTATAAAGTGGATATCTCCGATGACCTCTATGACCTGAAAATGAAACTCATCAACAGGATTATCCTACAGATCAATGCAATGGAGGAGATGGATGACAGCAGCGGTATCAGGAGATACACCCACGTGGTGGTGGATATGCTCTACGACTTTATTGACGGTTCACTGGCCTGTACCAACGCTGAAAAAGCAGTGGAGGAGAGCATCAAATATATTGATGCACATCCGGGTCAAAAGGTACTCTACGTACTGGACAACCATCCGGAGAATCACTGCTCATTCAAGAAGAACGGTGGTATCTGGCCGGAACACTGCGTCCAAAAGACGCGTGGAGGTGATATCCACGCCCGATTTTATCGCATAGAGAATGAATCCAACAGACCTTCCCGTGACAACAAGTTCTATAAGGGCTGCAATCCTCGCAAAGAGCAATACTCCGGATTTGAGGGTCGAGACCGCGAAGGTATAGAGCTTAACTCCTGCCTCAGCAAGGATGTTGTGGTAAGTGGCATCGCTACAGAGTATTGCATTCGCGAAACCTGTTTTGATCTGATTAAATCCGGACACAATGTTTTCCTGCTGGAAAAGGCCCTTGCCTACATTGATGAGAAGGGACACCAGAAAACCTTGAGGGAACTGGCTAAAATAGGAGTAAAAATCATATAACGGAGCTATGAACTATATCGGAATAGATCTCGGGGGCACCAAGGCAGTCGGAGCCATCTTCAACAGCGATGGAGAGATACTCCTTCAGAAACATGTGCTTCTCGAAAATAGAGGTGGAGCTGAAGTCGGTGCACTCGTGTGCAGCCTATGTAGAGATCTCTGTAACGAAGGCAACATCCGGCAAGGTGACTCTCTAAGCATAGGGGTTTGCATTCCGGGTATCTCCTACTCCGATACAGGGTGCGTATGGGCCCCAAATATCCCCGGATGGGATAACTATCCACTACGTGACGAACTACTCAAGATTGCACCACAGGCCACAGTCACAATTGAAAGCGACCGTACCTGCTACATTCTTGGCGAAGTGCAGATGGGTTGCGCCAAGGGGTGTCGCAATGCTGTCTTCATCGCGGTCGGCACCGGTATCGGAGCCGGAATTCTAATTGATAACCGTATGCTCCACGGCCATTCGGATATCGTCGGAGCCATCGGCTGGCTTGCCCTCAAGCCACCCTACACACATGAATATGACGAATGCGGATGTTTTGAATCACATTGCTCCGGAGAGGGGCTCGCCAAACAAGCGCGTCGTTTTTTGCGAGAAGACAAAGAGTACTGTGGTGGACTTCGCAAATATCCAATTGAAGAGATTACCTCTTACCACATTTTCGAGGCATACGACAATGGAGATCGCTTGGCACAAAAGGTAATAGAACAGGCTATTGAAATGTGGGGAATGGCTACGGCCAACCTTATCAGCATATTCAACCCCGAGAAGGTCATTTTCGGAGGAGGAATTTTCGGACCCGCAGTGAAATTTATACCACGCATCCGCCAAGAAGCGGAAAAATGGGCACAACCAATAAGCATGAAACAAGTAGAAATCAGATCAACCGCGCTACCTAAGCTCGCAGGACTTTACGGAGCCGGAGCGGTAGCCATAAAATTTGCAAAATAACGGACTATGACACAAAAGACCAATATTAAAGTAGTGATTGCCGCTCAGGTCGGCATCTTCTTTTTTGGAGTAGTATTTTTTGTACTGGGCACAATCCTTAAATCACTGGGGCTTACCGCTGCTCAGAACTCAACTTTGGCCAGCTTGCTCCCTCTGGGAGTACTTATCGGGTCACTAGTATTCGGTCCAATCACCGACAGATACGGATATAAGATTCTTTTGATTGTCGCTTCCGCTATGGGTGTTGCCGGTCTTGAGATATTGGCATTTACAAACTCTTTCGGGGCAATGGTGACTGCTATACTGCTTATAGGCACATGTGGAGGAATGCTTAACGGCTCCACCAGCGCCCTCATTTCCGACTCTTCCGAAGGAAAGGCGAGAACATCCAACCTCTTCGTTCTTGGACTTGTTTATTGCATAGGAGCCATTGTCATAACCCTGATAATGACGATCTTCTACGAGAAAGTGGATTACCACAAAATTCTTATGTTAATGGGCTTGCTAATGGCAGCCGCGATGCTCTATTTCATTGTAATTAAGTTTCCGGAGGCAAAATGCAAACAAGGTATCTCCTTCAAGAGCGTTATCAATATGATTAAGGAACCCACTCTCCTTATTTTCAGTTTCGCTCTTGCATTCCAAAGCGGCCTTGAGGCCATTGCAGCCATTTGGACCTCCAAATATCTTGAAGATGTAGGCTATGTAGGGAAAATGGCTCTAATGGCATCAATTTTCATCCCTGTCGGGCTTGCAATCAGTAGGGCCTCTCTGATTGTAATCTCCAGAAAGGTCTCTAGTAAGGCAATTGTACTTATAAGTATGGCTATAGCCACTGTGGGTATCATATGTTTCTTGATCGCTGATAACATTGTAATGACCTTCATCGGCACAACACTTATCGGTATGGGTCTTGCAGCCACATTTCCAGCCACATTCGGTATACTCGGAGAGAAATATAGTGAAATGTCCGGCACAGCATTCAGTTTTGCCCTCACCATAGCCCTTACAGGTAACATCCTCCTCAACATACTTGTAGGAGCGCTAGAAGGCTCTTTTCCCTATGTGATGCTTGGATCCATTATTTTACTTGTGGTATTATTCTTGATAGGATACTCCACCATTAAGCCTGAAAAGGTGAAAAAATAGAAACTATTTATTTATTTGATGCCATAGATGGTCAGTAAAAGAGTTGTTATAGTGCTTCTGGCAGTATTGTGTCTGGTCGTTGTCTCATATGGACGCGGCCGTTACACTACTACTATCGGTAGACATACTATTCCCGCTTTTCGAGACACTATTCCTACTGTTCAGGATACCATTCCCGCTTTTCGTGACACAATTCCTGCCATTAAAGATAGTGCTGCGATTTCAGCAACAATACCTGTCACCGATACGATTGCGGCCCCCTCTGACACTCCGATCTATCCCTACGGCATTATGGAAATAGATACGGTGGATTTCTGGAAATGCATCGACACGCTCACCATCCCTTATCTCGACTCTACCTATACCGCCTACTTCGACTCTCTCGCCCTTAACCTGCCGGATGCAAAGGATACTAAAAGGGCCGAACGAAGAATAGCAAGAGAGTACCGTGACAGCGTAAGGCTGGCTACGCCCCGTATTCTTGATAGCTATATAATTCCTGATTCCTTACACTATCGGCGTATGTTAACCTGGACCCATGAACAGGATTTCAATAACATAACCCTCACTGAAATAGACACTTCGTTCCAGTACAGATTCAACGACTATCCCTTCCTGCTTAACGATGTCAATGGCACATATCTGGGGACAATCGGATCTGCAATGCAGTACCACAACTATTTCAAACGGGAAAAACTGGATGTGTTTCCTCAATTCGAGCCATACCTGGGCTATTTCCACACACCGGAAAATATGCCACAATACAACACCAAATCGGCATATACGGAACTTGCATACTGGGGAACTCCCTTCGCCACTCAGCAACTTGAGGAGTCCTGTGTCAAAATCCTCACCACCCAGAATATCACACCTGCGCTCAACCTCTCCTTCCTATACAGACAGTACGGGTCGAAAGGTATGCTCAAGAATGAGGCTACCAACAACCGTTCATACGCAATAGGGATCAATTATCTCGGCAAAAAATACCTTCTTAATGCAGGTTTTATAAGTCAGACGGTAATCCGCTCAGAAAACGGCGGTCTGCAAGACTCATTTTGGATCAGGGATACTATTGTGGATGCAAAGTCTATTGAGGTCAATCTTCAGGATGCCGACAATCTGCTCAAACGAAGAACTGCATATCTCACCCACACCTATACTATACCGATGAATTTCTTCCGCAAGAAAGATTCACTTTCCGTAGGTGAAGGCACCGTCGCATATATAGGACACAGCGCCGAGTACTCGAGATATGGTAAAATCTATAGTGACAAAATCGCTGAAAACGACATACGCGGTCGTAATTTCTATTTAAACCAGTTCTATATCAACAATACATCCAGTAGGGACTCGCTGGGAACGGAACGATTTGAAAACAAAGCATTCATACGATTGCAGCCATTTGCGCACGATGCCGTATTATCCAAAATCGATGGAGGAATTGGCTACCAGATGCTTTCCATCTACAGCTTCGATCCTTCGCACTATCTGAGCGGAAATATCAGTGAGCGACATAACAACCTCTATGTCTATGCAGGAGTCTCCGGACAATACCGAAAATATCTCTCCTGGAATGCCGACGGCAAATACACCTTCGCCGGACACAACCTAAATGACCTCGACATTGGAGGAAAAATCAGGTTATCATTCTACCCTATAGAGGATGGTATCCACATTACAGGCCGTTTACGCACCACACTGAAGGAACCTCACCCTTTTCATCAGAAAATATATACCAACCACCACAAGTGGCAAAATGACTTTACCAAAATCTCCGACAGCAGGGTCGAGGCTTCTCTCGATATTCCGAGATGGCAGACACATGCCGGATTCGATTATGCTCTAGTGAGCGGGTTGATCTATTACGACACTCTCTCGATAATCAGACAAGTAAACAAGCCCGTAAGCATCATTTCGGCATCTCTGGAGCAGAATATACGACTCTGGATACTCCATCTGGACAATCGGGCATTGTTCCAGATGACATCCGACGACGATGCTCTACCTTTACCGAAGTTTTCACTCAATCTCAAATACTATATAGAATTTAATGTGGTCAAGGATGTGATGAGAATGCAGATAGGTCTCAACGCCCTCTTCCACACCAAATATTATGTTCAATCGTACAGCCCGGACCTCGGAGTATTCCATAACCAGCAAAAGGAACTCGTAGGAGGCACCCCATATTTCGATGCATTTGTCAATGTACAGTGGAAAAATGTCACTCTCTTTGTCAAATACACCAACACCTTCAAAGGGTGGCCGCAGGCAGATTATTTTTCAGCCTACAACTACTTAAGGCCTGAAAGGGGCTTCAAATTCGGCATCTGGTGGCCATTCTACATCAGATAACAGCATGATCAAGAAAGACATTTATTTCTTCGGGAAATGTTTGCTGGTACTGATCATCGTGATCGCTATCAGAATCATCATTCCGGAGCATCGAGGGAAATGGAACACATATCACATATACCATAAGGACACTCTTGTTTGCAGCATTATACCCGACCGCAAAAGCCGTCAGGGAGGATTCAATCGCGAATTGATTGAGAGATTTGCAGAATATAACGGCTCTGAATCACTCATAGTTCCCTCTGTAGGCAGCGAACTGGACTGGAAATATCTTGTCGATGGAAAGTATGACATGTTGGTTTTCAGTTTGAACGATTCTATTCCGGAGCAATATATTTCAAAGGTGGTTGTGACCCGTGAAACCGGTGGCAGAGATGCCTGTGCCATCAAATTAGGTAATAAACGGCTGCTCAACAGTTTCAATTTCTGGCTTTCCGACTTCAAAACGGACGATACCTATAGGCAAATGGTCTTCAGATTTTTCAGGTCATACCGCCTGAGTGCAATGCCTGAGGAATTTGATCATACGAGTGCCATTTCTCCATACGATTACATTATCAAGAAATACAGTAACTACATAAATGCGGACTGGAGACTCATCAGTGCCATTATTTACGAAGAATCGCGTTTCATGACCTCTTCATCATCGGGCAAGAATGCTCGCGGTCTGATGCAAATCAAAGAGTCTACTGCGGCCATATACGGTGTGGACGATCTTCTAGATCCGGAACTCAACATAAAGGCAGGGACACTACATTTCGACTACCTTTTCAATCTTTATAGAAAAGAAGGATTGGATTCAGCGAATGTGATCAAATTTGCCTTGGCATCTTACAATGCGGGTACCGGACGCATCAAACAATGCCGTGAACACGCCGCATCCGTCGGACTCGATCCTAATGACTGGGAAGAAGTGGTAAAAGGATTTGAATCAATGCCCGATTTCAAGGGAACACAGACGACAAGGTATGTAAAAAATGTCGTGGACCTTTTCGAACGCTACAAACAAGTTGTGGAATAGTGTGTAGTGTGTAGTGTGTAGTATGTAGTATGTAGTATGTAGTATGTAGTATGTAGTATGGAGTATGGAGTATGGAGTATGGAGTATGGAGTATGGAGTATGGAGTAGGGAGTAGGGAGTATGGAGTATGGAGTGTGGAATGGGTAGTGTGGAGTTTTGCGGGCTGCGGGATTTTTGTCCTCGCCCTCATGTTTTAAAATTCCCATTTTCTTTAATTTTGCCAAATCACGTTCAGCAGTGCGTTGACTAACCGACAATATCTCCGACATACGGCGACCGCTTATTGACGGAAATTCCTTTACCAAACCAAGGATTTTTAGCTGACGGTCAGTGAGTTTCATCTCCGACACATCTCCGACATTGAAATCGTTGATATAAGCAAAAATTATGGCTTTACTCATTTTCCATAAGTTTGCTCAATTCTTCTTGCAATATTTTTTTATCAGGCAAATAGAGTTGGTAATGACTTACAAATAGTTGGTTTGAAATACCTTGCGTAGCATATTCAATCAAGACTTTGTCTTTGTATGCGCCGAGAAGTATTCCTATGGGATCACTATCACCTTCTGTGTTTTCCTCTTTCTTAAAGTAGTTCAGATACATATTCATTTGTCCAATATCGTTGTGCTCAATTTCGCCGCGTTTCAGGTCAATGAGCACAAAACATTTTAAGATTCGGTGATAAAACACTAAATCAACATAAAAATTACGCGAGCCTATACTTACTTTATATTGTCGCCCAATAAAAGCGAATCCTTTGCCAAGTTCCAAAAGAAAGTCTTGCAAATTTGCTATCAGCCTATTTTCTAAGTCTCCTTCCAGATAAACTTGTTTGTCAAGAATACCTACAAATTCTAATACAAAGGGGTCTTTTATAATGTCTTTAGGAGTTTGTACCTCTTGCCCTTGTCGGCTCAATGATAGAACTTCCATTTTATCTTTACTTAATGCCAACCGTTGGAAAAGACAACTTTTCATTTGTCGTTTCAACTCGCGAACACTCCAGTTTTCTATTTCACATTGTTTGGCATAGAAATTAATTTCGAGCTCGTCATTTGCTTTTAAAATCTCGAAATAGTGACTCCAACTCAAAAGGTGAGACAGTGTTTCACTTTTTGGAAAGCATAAATAAAGCTTGCGAATATATATAATATTGCTTCTCCCGCACCTTCACAAGGTTGGTGAAGTAGGTAGCTTGGAGGTTGGCTGTTGGCCGTTGACGGTTGGCATACCTATCAATATTTTCCCCTTAATGAGTTATACATAAAGCTCATATGTTTTCCTTTTTATCCATTTCAATAACCTTGGATAGTTCTTCCGCCACTTCGTTGAATTGTGCAATATTTGGTTGCGTAATCATACCGCCCTGATTGTCTGCTACTTCAATTAGTGCAACAGGTTGTTGCACAATTTGATTTAGTTCTTCCGTCAGCTTCAAAACAATCTCTATGGTGGGATTTTTAAGTAAACTATCTGCTTTGCTCATTTCTTTCAACACTCCCAAGGGGTAATAACTTGCAAATTGGCACATGTAAAAGATGTTCCTACGAGAGTATCCTTTCTTGTCCTGATATTTAGAACGCATTTCATGTGACAGTCTATCAATTGCCTTACTACCCCAGCCCTCCTTTTTTTGGTGGTAGGATATGAAGTGTCCCACTTTCCAGTAATGAAAAAGCATATCTGCATTTGCCGAGGCGATTAAACGGACTTGAGTATACTCCAAGTCGGAACCAATTGCTCGCACAACGAGTGACAGATCTTTATCTTCTCCCTTTTTTATCTCTTTATTCATGAAGTCAGAGGGTTATCATTTGAACAAGACTTAATGTAGTTCATTAGCAGTGACGACAACAATGCCTGCCACAAAGATATGGAACAGCACAATATAAGACATGCTGAAAAGACAATTTTAAAAAATTAGGATGAAAGATTAGACATCTGAAATGGCGGTTGGCTGTTGACACCCCTCAACGTGTACCCCACAACCCGAAACAACCAGTAACACGCAACTCGTAACTCAGAACTAAAAAACTACTCCTGACTACATACTCGGAACTCAAAACTAACTAATTCACCCGCATCGTCTTGTCAGGACTTACTCGACTTATAAAAAGGGTAGATATCGAAATGATAAGCATGATCACTACTGCCGAAATGATATTGAGCAAAAGAATATCCACGAAAGAGAGCTTTATAGGCACAAAACTTACGAAATAATTGGTCGGATTGAGCTTGATGATTTTGAATTTCCATTGGAGGAAACAGAGCAAAAGTCCGATGATATTGCCCCAAATCATTCCTTTTCCTACAATTGAGGCCGCTTTCAGCAAGAAAATGTTGCTGATATTTCGATTGCGCATACCGAGGGATTTTAGCAAGCCTATCATTGATATCTTTTCAAAAAGAATAATCAGTATCGCAGATATCATGTTGAAACCTGCCACAACCATCATCAGCAGCAATACCATAAGCATATTGAGGTCCAGAAGAGCAAGCCAGTCAAAAAGATTGCTTAAAATGCGAGTAAGCGGCATAGTAAACAT
>CAZRBY010000004.1:66627-86723 GCA_964598495.1 uncultured Muribaculaceae bacterium | reverse complement strand
GCAGATTCGGAATTTCCTCACTTTAACCTCATCTTTTATGAAATAAGTTATGAGATCGTCTCCGGTAGAGCATCCGAGACGGGAGGCCAGACGGCGAGAGATGAGCACATCATTTGAGATTCTTCCGCCGTAATAGGGTAATTCTCCTTCATAAAGGCAATTTTCAAAAAAGGAGAGATTGTAAAGAGAATCCACCCCCTTGAAATAGAGTCCGTTGATATCCTCTTTACTCTTGATCATTCCCGAACAATAAACCACCCCGTCCACACTCTTGACATTTTTTTGACCAAGGATTGCTTCCTTGTAGGAAAAAGAGTCACTCAGAGGATAAAGTTCGTTGATCGGAGATTCGCCTGGCGCCACCAACGTTATCGAGCCCATAAAACCCGTGGCCTTTGAGCGGATTTCCGATTTAAAGCCCGCCACTATGGCCACCGCTATTATCATGATGAGGATACTGACGGCTACCGATATAGAACCTATGCGGTTGCTGATGATACCCATCCTTCCTCTACCGGAGCCCTCGGTACCTATCCTGCGTGCTATGAAGAGATGTAGATTCATCTTGTGAAATGGAACTCAATAACTCTCTGCCAATTTTCACCTGCAGCAAGCAATGCAGAAGGGAAATTGGGCCGGTTGGGAGAATCCGGAAAAGATTGACACTCGAGCGCCACTCCGTCATAGTCGTTATACTCGACTCCGCTCTTGGATGTCGGACAACCCTTGAGCCAATTGCCGGTATAGATCTGGATACCCGGAGCATCGGTACTAACAGTGAGTTTGCGGCCGCTTATGAGGTCGGCAAGTTCAGCTACCTTGCGTACAACTCCCTGTTCCCATCCATCCACAGCCCAACAATTGTCGTATCCCTTACCGTAACGAAGCGCAGGAAAGTCATCAAATAGACGTTTCCCTATTTTGACAGGTCTCCTAAAATCCATTGGAGTACCTTCTACCGGAGCCGGAGAACCGGTAGGGATGAGGGTTTCATCAGTTGGAAGATAATTGGATGCTTCGAGTTGTAAGGTGTGATCTTTTATATCTCCCCTACCATCGCCTTTAAGATTAAAATAGGCGTGGTTGGTGAGATTGATAACCGTATCTGCATCGCTTTTTGCGCGGAAGGTAATTGTAAGACGACATTCGTCATCCCATCTATAGATGACTTCAGCCATTATATTTCCTGGGTATCCGGCATCACCATCGGGACTTTCAAGGGCAAAGGAAACCTCGTTATGGTTCTGCACACCAAACCAGATGCGATTTGCCCAGCACTCTTCCCCTTCTCCTCCATGAAGATGGTTGGGACCATTATTTATTGATAGAGAATACTCTTTCCCCGAAAGGGAAAATTTGCCGAAGGCTATCCTGTTGGCATATCTTCCCGGCACCTTTCCCATACAGGGACCATCACAGAAATAATCCGCCGGCTTTGCGTAGCCCAAGGCTACATCAGCCATATTGCCCTCCTTGTCGGGCACGATAACCGAAATTATACCCGCCCCCAGATTGCTGAGGATGACACTTGCACCGCTACTGTTTGTGAGAGTAAAATATTTTATACCATAATCTACCATTGTCTTGCTCCATCTGAAATAACTACATCAATCACTCTCGGATCCTTGTGGAAGCGCTTTTGATAAGCCTCACGTACCTGCGCAACATACTCATCATGGTTCTTCTCCCTAACCATAGCAAGAACACAGCCGCCGAATCCGCCGCCCATCATTCTCGCTCCGAGAACTCCCTCAACACTTCGGGCAATCTCAACGATAAAGTCGAGTTCCTCACAACTTACTCCATACTCTTTACTCAAACCATCGTGTGTGCGGAACATTTTTTGGCCAAATAGAACATAATCACCCTTTGACAAAGCCTCACAGCCATCCAAAAGGCGCTGGTTCTCACTAATCACGAAATGGCATCTGCGGTAAACTTCGGGATCCATTTCATCCCTATGTGCATCTAATTCCTCAATTGTTACGTCTCTTAGCAACTCAACTCCTTCTTTGTATTTTGCAATGACTGCAACACCGGCTTCACATTGGGCACGACGCACGTTGTACTCCGAAGATGCAAGCGAATGTTTGACCATCGTATCTATAAGCACCAGCCTGATACCTTTGGGCTCAAAAGGGAAAAGTTCATACTCCAACGACCGACAGTCGAGCTTTATTACCTTCCCTGCCTCACCGAAAAGAGAGGCAAATTGGTCCATGATACCGCAGCGGACACCCACATAATTGTGTTCAGTCATCTGACCGATCTTAGCAAGCTCTTTCTTGTCAAATCCAAGCTTGAAAAGGGTGTTGAGAGCAGTCCCGAAAACAGACTCGAGGGCTGCTGAAGAGGACATTCCGGCACCAAGGGGAATATCTCCGCCAAATACCGCATCAAAACCTCCCGGTGATGCACCCCTTTTCTTCATCTCCCGTATCACTCCGTAAACATAACAAGCCCACTGCTGCTCAGGCTTTTCGCCATTAACATCGAATGATACACTATCATCGTAGTCGATAGAATAGAGATTTACGGCAGAAGTCCCGTTGGGTACTATAGCCATGGAGATGCATTTATCTATTGAGGCAGGCAATACGAAACCGCCGTTATAATCAGTATGCTCACCTATGAGGTTGATGCGCCCCGGAGCCGAAAAAATGGAACAATCGGAATGGCCGAATTTCTCCTTTATACTTTTTTTTAGGATTGCTGAATCTATCATTGTTTTCTACTTTTTTAATTTGTCTTGATTAAGATTTCTGTCGTTTCAAGTCCCTCAGAAAAGGCTTTTACCGACATGCTGCCACGATAATCATTCGAACGGACTATTGTCGTCAAACGACCGCTGAAAGCTGGCATCACCGATTCGTGGAATGGATAGAGGCAGGTGGGGTCACCATTTGCTACCGCAAGGAATTCTCCTGCTCCCTTCACTTCAAATCGTATCTCATTGGAAGCATTTGGACAGAGATTTCCCTCTTTGTCCACTATGCTGACATAAATATAAGCCAGATCTCTGCCATCTGCATCAATTTTGTTGCGACTGGTTTCAAGAACAATCGAACAGGGTTCTCCGGCAGTTACGATACGTTTGCGCATCTTCTCACGTCCCTTTTCATTGTATGCCACAACTTCAATTTCACCAGGCTGATAGACCACATCCGGCCATATAAGCCTGTATCTCGCCATCAGAGAATCTTTATCCATTTGTGAGAGGTCGATATCTGCAAGAGAATAGTTGCCTTTTGTTACAACGCCTTGCGACACTCCGTTGACAAAGAGTTCGGCAGAAGGGAAGTCGGTATAACACATCACAGGAATAGTCTCACCCTCGTGTCCCTCCCAGTTCCAATGAGGCAAGAGATGAAGTGTATGATCATCTTTATTCCATTGCGAACGATAAAGAAAATATCTGTCCTTTGGAATGGATGCCAGATCTATTATACCAAAAAGCGAACTGTGATTCGGCCAGGAATCCACAGAATAGGGAGTCGGCTCGCCGAGATAATCAAATCCTGTCCAAACAAACTGACCCATTGTCCACTCAAAATCCTCGGCCAGTGCAAAATCAATATCGGGGATATTGGACCACGGGCAATACTCGACATCGTATGAGGAAGATTGATGGTCATCATATTTAGCCCCTGCCTTAAACTCAACAGGGAACTTATAAACTCCCCTGGAACTTACTGTAGAGGCTGTTTCAGAGCCTAATATATTGCGCTGAGGCAGAATCTCAAAGGCATCTTTGTAAACAGAAGTGTGGTAATTGATTCCAAAAACATCCATAAGCTCTGCAAAGCCGTTGACCAAAACACATTGGGGTTGATCCATACCGCAAGTTACAAGGCGTGAGGGATCCTCCCTATGGCATATTTCCTGAAGAAAAGCGGCAACCTCGTAGCCCTGCTCACTACACTGGGTAGGAACTTCATTACCAATACTCCACATTACAACGCTTGGATTGTTGCGGAAATTGCGAATCATATTTACCAGATCTTTCTCCGCCCACTCATCAAAATAGAGGTGATAACCATTCTTGCATTTTGCCTTATCCCATTCGTCAAATGCCTCTACCATCATCATGAAACCCATCTCGTCACAAAGTTCAACAAGTTCCGGTGCCGGCATATTGTGGGATGTACGGATTGCATCGCATCCCATATCTTTGAGCATCTCCAACTGATGTCTGAGTGCCGACCTGTTGACGGCTGCACCAAGAGGGCCAAGGTCATGGTGATTGCATACACCCTTGAATTTACGCGGTTCCCCATTGAGGAAAAATCCCTTTTCTTTTAAAACTTCAGTAGAGCGTATGCCGAAACGTGTGATGTAGCTATCGGTAAGTTCATCTCCTTCATATATGTTTGTATGGGCAGTATAGAGAGAAGGTGATTCAGGTGACCAAAGTTCCGGTCTGCGAACGGTAAATCTCATCAATACCGTATCCGACTGAGCTGTTGCATCTTCCAACCAGCTCTCGGAATATGCTACCTTTTTGCCTTTGGGATTGCGAATTTCGGTAACAACTCTTAACTCTTTATCGGAACTACCTTCGATAGCAACCTGCATGGAGACCTCCGCTTTTTTCCGTGAGACCTCAGGGGTGGTGATATAGGTACCCCAGATCGGAATATGGAGTTTGCTTGTTTTGATTATGCGCACATTGCGGTAAAGTCCCGCGCCCGGATACCACCTTGAAGAGTGTGGTAGGTTTTCCAAGCGCACAGCAATGGTATTCTCCTGACCATCGTCATTTAGCCATTGTGTTATATCACAATGAAAGGAGTTATAGCCGGAAGGCCAACTTATGACTTTAGTACCATTGACCCAAACCTGTGCTCCGCTCATCGCCCCATCAAATAGCAAAGAGACAGACTGCCTCTCCTTATCAAGACTACGGAGATCAAATGTGTTTCGATACCATCCGACCCCTACATGAGGGAGTCCTCCTGTACGACCCGTCATTGATGATGTAATGGTTTCATCTCCTTGCCGGAAGGAAAAAACTTCAATATCATTTGATTCATCAAATTGACCATAAATTGCCCAATCGTGCGGAACGCACACCTCTTCCCATTGAGAGTCGTCAAAAGCGGGAGACGATGCTGCTTCGAAATCCCCAAGGGAAAACTTCCATCCCTCTTCCAGTAATGTTTCGCTGCGCGGATTTCCTCTATCACAGGAAACGGCTGTTACAATGCATAGCAGAAATGCAAGGGGAATGTATTTTTTCATATTTTAAAGTTTTGGTTCATATCAATCCTTAAAGGCATCCAGAGCCACAGTAGGCCTGCCTTCGTTATTAAATGCAGCTTTAGTATAGTTACTCCATTTGACAAATCCCTGAGGCTCCCAGTAAAATACTCCCAGACAACGTCCGTCAGTTTTTTCAAGAGCTTTATCTATAAGGTCTATAAGGAAACCTTTGCAGATTTCAGGCTTGTCCCAGCTCATACCCACTTCACAAATCATTATATCCTTGTCATATTTCGCAATGAGTGCCTTCATATTTAAAAGACATGCTTCGTTGATATACTCCCAATTGCCCGGATCGGGATAGAGAGACATTCCGATAATATCATACTGGGCTGCATAAATTGCCATACCGTCGAGAAGCCAGTTGTAATGTGTGCCGTTTTCTCCCCTGTCAATATGGAGTATAACTTTAGAGTCAGGGAAGACCTCCTTGACAGCTCTGTAGCCGGCATTGTGTAGATCGGTGTATTTCTTGATGTTGACAGAGGCGCGACCATCTTCCCAGAGCATTCCGTCTGAGGTTTCATTACCTACTTGTACCCATTCGGGAGAGATGCCCTCCCCTTTGAGTGCCTCAAGTATATCTATGGTATGGGATACAAGGGCGCCTTTGAGTTCCTCAAAAGGAAGATCAACCCAAGCTGCAGGTTTATTTTGCTTTCCCGGGTCCGCCCAACTGTCGCTATAATGGAAATCAATCATAAGGCGCATCCCGAGAGCCTTGGCCCTTTTGGCTTTTACAATGAGATCCTCCTTGCCATTCCATCCACCGGTTGGATTGACCCACACGCGAAGGCGGATAGCATCCATACCGAGGCTTTTAAGCAATGCCATACACTCCATCTCCTTACCTTGTGAATTGTAAAACTTTACGCCATCTTTTTCCATCTGCGTCACCCAACTCACATCAGCACCTTTAGCAAAATTCACTTTTGAAGGGTTATCAGGGCCTGGAGCAGGTTTGGGATCTCCACATGAAACTACCATCAGTACAATCAGTAATAAGGCGTTATATTTTACTTTTCTTCTCATTGTTTCAAGTGTATCTATGTTATTTATGAGCAATTTCAGTTAAAATCAAAGCGGGCGGTAAAGTTCCCTTATGCATCCGTCTGCAAGGGCATCGAGACAGGAAATACCCATTTCTGCAGGCAATCCCGCCTGACGGTAAGCAATAGGAATCTCGGTACAAGCACCTACTACGGGGAGTTTTTCAATTTCCCAAAGCTGTTCCACTACCTTTCTGAATCTCAAACCGGCCTCACGCTGTTTGCCGGCCTTTACCTGATCTGTAATGTCGTGGATTTCTACCTGCATCTCTTCTGACGGTAGTTTAAAATCATAGTTAAAGTATGCCGAATGTTTCTGATAAAGACCCGTCCGCATGGTTCCGAGAGTGGCAGTTAGCCAAGCACCTTGGGGGCAAACCGATTGAGATTTTTTAATTGTTTCCTCAATGATATGGATGACAGGTACGGATAGTTCCTCCCTGAATTTGTCTATGAAATAATGAGCGGTATTGCAAGTGACCGCAAGACGGTCAGCACCCCAACCGATGAGGGTCTCAAGGCCTTCCCTTATATAATTATGAGGATCCGGCCCTTTGCCGAGAATATAGGTTGTCCTGTCCGGAGTGATCGTATGTGAATAAACTATCATTCTCGGATGTTCCTGGTCGACATCGGCAGGAGCCTTTTCGGCGAGAAGTCTCAGAAACTCCGCCGTTGAGGCAGGGCCCATGCCGCCCAGGACTCCCAATGTAAGACCATTGTGCTTCATTTTACAATAGGTAAATAATCTACAAATTTAACTCTTTTGGATGTAATATCAAACAACACGTAGAGTGATCAGATATTTATTGTTGATGGCTGTCAATGCAACTCGAATTCATTGATCCCTCAACAGCATTGATGGGTCGGCAAGCCACAAGTTCAATGATAAGCATCATAATGGGATAGAGAAAAGTATTAGATTTTCGGTTACGAATGCAACATTTTGATACCTAATTGCATCTATATAATACCATGAATCGTACGAAAATTTCGTAATAAAAATAACGACAAACAATAAAAAGCACTGTTCCACAATCCATTTGAACGATTTGAGCACTATACAATCATGAAAAATAATAGATTATTTCAAATATTCATATCATTATTCATTCTTACAATATTGGTCACGTTTGCCTCTTGTGCCGATTTAAACACGAATGAAAATATTATTTCTCCTACGGGAGAGATACAATTGACAAAGGCGCAACAACAAATTTTAGAGTCTGACAATGCTTTTTCAATAAATCTCTTCAGAAAGTTTTATGATAAAACCGAAGGGAACCTGCTTCTTTCTCCCATAAGCACATCCATATCTCTTGCTATGCTTTCAAATGGAACGGACAGGGCCGCATATAACGAAATAGCAAAAGTGATCGGCCACCCTGGGGTATCTTTAGATGAGGTAAATAAATATTACGGACTCTTTATTTCAGCTTTGGATAAAGTTGATTCCAAGGTTACATACCGCTCCAATAATTCTTTCTGGTATGATAAGAATAAGCGTTTGGTGCCGGAGTATGGTAAAATTTTGAAAAACTATTACCATTCCACTCTCTATGCCGTGGACTTTACTAATGAAGCTACTCTTGAAAGGATCAATAAGTGGGGTAATGATGCAACTGACGGCCTGATTCCCGAAGTTTTAAAAGACATAAACCCTTCAACGCAGTTTGCCGTAATGAATGCCACTTTGTTCCGTGCTCCTTGGGCCGTTCCTCCTTCATCAAGTTCAAAAGGACTATTCTATGGAATTGAGAACGAGATAAAAGAGGTTAACTATATGAAATGGGTAGGCAACATGTCTCACAGTATCGATGACTATGCCACACTCTTTTCACTTAGTTATGGAGATAAAGGAGCGTTTAGTTTTGTCGTAATAGTGCCACATTCGGACTTTGATGATTTTGTCGAAGACCTGACACCGGATAAATTCAAAAAACTGACAAACTCACTGTACGGCGGTTATGTAGCGCTGTCATTTCCACAATTCACAAGCTCTTTTGAAGCAGATGACATTCTGATCGATATACTTGAGGAAATGGGGATAGAACGAGCTTTTAAACCATTTACCAAATACTATGGGATTCTTTCGGATTATAGTTCCGGGAACTGGGAATCCCGTCACAAGACCTCCATTACTGTTGATATGAAGGGCACCTTTGCGGCAGGCTTCAACTCTTTCAGCAGTGTAAGACTTGCCGGGCTGGACAACAAACCTGTTCCGATTATTGTCAACAAGCCATTCATTTATGCAATTCGCGAAAACAGCACAAATGCCATACTCTTTATAGGTGCTTTTGTGAATTAAGAAATAATACCCCCTTTAAAACAACAATTGAGGTCGGCTGATATTAATTCAACCGACCTCAATTGTATACACTCGAAAAAGTAACTACTTTTTGGCGGTTTCTTTGGCAAGTCCGTCCCAAACCACTGCTGAAAGTGCAGCACCAACAAAGGGACCTACAATGAAGATCCAGAGATCCTTCAGAGCCTGTCCACCCTCAAAGATTGCAGGAGCAATACTACGGGCAGGGTTTACCGATGTACCGGTAATCGGAATCAAAACAATGTGGATAAGCACAAGAGTAAGACCGATGGCCAGGCCTGCAAGAGCAGGATTACCCTTCTTGGAGTCGGTAACACCGAGAACCACGAGCACGAAAATAAATGTACCCACAATCTCAGCAATTAGCGCCGATCCCACCGAAGCGGCATTGGAAACAGCATTTGCTCCTGTCGTAGTAGCATACATTGCGGCATCCTTTTCACCTGTCTGTACAAGTGCAAAAATAATGGCTGAACCTACGAATGCACCGATTACCTGAGCAATCATATATTTCAGGCCTTCACCTGTTTTCATTCTGCCTGTAAGCATAGCACCAAGGGTAATGGCAGGATTGATGTGACATCCTGAAATTGAACCGATTGCATACGCCATTGCTACTACTGAAAGACCGAAGGCAAAAGAAACGGTCAAAACCTGTGCGGTGGTACCCACGCCACCATTGAAGACTGCGCTACCGCAGCCGAGAAGGACAAGCACCATTGTGCCTATTGCTTCTGCAAAATACTTCTTCATAAAAAAAATTATTTAGGATTGTTAAAGAGTTCGTTTTTTACATTCGATGCTTCATAGACCTCATCTACGGCCAGGTCAGGGACCATCGAAGCAGTAACTGCAAGAGTGTCGCAACGCTCATTGTCGGGATATCCCGCATGGCCCTTAATCCATACAAAACGGACCTTATGCTTTCTGTAAACTGTCAGAAAACGGATCCATAAATCCGGATTAGCCTTTTTGAGGAAACCTTTCTGTTCCCATTTGAATACCTGACCATTCTCAACGGCATTGACCACATACGAGGAATCACTCCACACGGTAACCACAGCATCCGACCACTTGATTGCCTCCAAACCCACAATAACGGCCAAAAGTTCCATACGATTGTTGGTGGTAAGGCGATACCCGGCTGAGAACTCCTTCTCATAGTTCCCGCAACGCATTACCACTCCATATCCTCCCGGTCCGGGATTGCCTCTGCAGGCTCCGTCTGTGTATATGTGTATGGGCTTCCTTTCAGCCATCTGTTATTCCGGCAATATCGTTCGTTCGTGCTTAGGCCCCTCAAAGTGCTTTATTTCCAGAGGGTTGGCACTCATCTGATCCCAATTGTCCCTATTATTGCAGATATCAATGGCGGTGTATATTGCAGAAATCATCGGTCCCGGATTTGCCATAGACTTGCCCGCAATTTCAAATGCGGTACCATGATCGGGAGATGTTCTTACAATCGGCAGTCCCGCCGTAAAATTGACACCCTTGTCAAATGCAAGCGCCTTGAAGGGGATAAGTCCCTGGTCATGATACATCGCCAGTACAGCATCGAACTTGTACTGCGTATTTGTTGCGAAAAATCCATCGGGAGAATAGGGTCCGAAAGCAAGTATGTTCTCGGAATTAGCCTGCTTGATGGCAGGTATGATAGTATCAATCTCCTCGGTACCGAGCGAGCCGCCGTCACCTGCATGAGGATTGAGCCCAAGAACGGCTATTTTAGGTCTTACTACACCAAAATCTCTCATAAGGGATTGGTTCATAAGACGCATCTTGCTCATAAGAACCTCTATGGTAATAGCAGAGCTGACCTTTGAGAGGGGTAGATGATTAGTCACAACCCCGACCCTGAGATTATCGGTACAAAGAAACATCAAACCGTCTTTCGCTCCGAATTCGTTGATCAGATACTCAGTATGGCCGGGAAACGCAAACTCTGTCTGCGCTATCGTGTGTTTGCTAAAAGGTGCAGTGACTACTGCATCAAGAAATTTAGACTTGACGTCAGCCACCGCAGCCTTCAGAGCTATAATTGCCGCCCTGGCACCGTCAGCAGTAGGTTGACCTGCATCAACCGGCAATGAATCCGGCACAGCATTGACAATGTTGACATGTTTTGGACGTGCTTCCGAGGCACTGTTGATGATATTTGTAGTAATCTGTTCGGTTTCGGGTACAAGTTTACGGTACATACCGAAAGTGCGTGAACAACCATAAACAACGGGAATGCACATATCCAGCATTCTTGCATCTGAAAGGGCTTTAATGATGACTTCGTAACCGATGCCGTTGCTATCTCCTTGGGTAATACCCACTACCATTTTTCTGTTCATAGAATTCGAAAATTTCTGCAAGTTACTAAAAAGCGCTGAAATTTGACGCATATTTAATGTATATTTGTATTTGTGAACAAAATTCTGGAGAGCGACATAAAGTACCTGCAGGGTGTCGGACCCAAGAGGGCCGCACTGTTGGAAAAGGAGTTGGGCATTTCCACATTCAGGGATATGCTCTACACGTTTCCTTTCAGATATATAGACCGCACCGGATTTTATTCAATCAGGGAAATAGAGAGTTGCAGTGCTCATATTCAGCTGCGTGGCAGCATCACAGATCTCCGCCTAATCGGCGAAGGACGTGCCAAACGTCTGATCGCACATCTTTCCGACGGTACGGGTACTATAGAACTTGTCTTCTTTCAAGGGATAAAATGGATCTCCAAAAGTCTCAAAATAGGGACCGAATATATAGTATTTGGCAAACCATCCATATTTAATCAGACATATAATATGGTTCACCCCGAAATGGATCTAGCCACTGAGGACAAACTCGCGATGGTCGGAACCCTGATCGGGGTCTATTCCAGCACTGAAAGATTACGAAGTGCCGGTATCGGCAACAAGGTCTTTGCCAAACTACAGTACAACCTTATTAGTCAAGTGATTGAGAACATTGAAGAGACACTTCCACGTAATATGCTGTTGCGCAAACGTTTCATTTCGCTGCGTCAGGCACTGGTCAACATACACTTCCCTACCGATCTTCAGATTCTCGACAAAGCGAAGGAGAGGCTAAAATTTGAGGAACTCTTCTACCTGCAATTATCGCTTCTAAAGCAAAAAAATATCCGGATGCGCAGTACTACCGGAATTCTCTTCAATAACATCGGAGAGGCTTTCAACACGACATATAAGCTCCTCCCTTTTCCTCTGACAGAAGCCCAAAAGAGAGTAATCAAAGAGATTCGTTCGGATGTTGTCTCAGGTAGCCAGATGAACCGCCTCCTGCAGGGAGATGTGGGCAGCGGTAAAACCCTCGTAGCTCTTTTCAGTGCACTGATGGCGGTTGACAATGGATACCAAGCCTGTATAATGGCTCCCACTGAGGTGCTTGCTTCTCAGCACTATCGGGGCACACTGAGGTTTCTGGAGCATAGCGGAGTCAAAACTGCACTGCTTACAGGTAGCACAAAGGCTAAAGATCGCCGCGCCATCCACGAAGGACTTGAAGATGGCTCTATCAATATCATATTCGGCACCCATGCGCTTATTGAAGAGAACGTGCAATTTCTCAACCTCGGACTTGCAGTTATTGATGAGCAACATCGCTTCGGCGTGGAGCAGAGATCCAGACTATGGACAAAATCTACTATGCCACCACACATACTGGTAATGACTGCAACTCCAATACCGAGGACCCTCGCAATGACTTTTTGGGGAGATCTCGACGTATCTGTGATAGATGAGCTGCCTCCCGGCAGGAAACCGGTTCAGACCATCCACTGGGGCGAAAACTCTCGTCCTCGACTGCATGAATTTATGAAAAGTGAAATCAAATCCGGACGCCAGATATTCGTAGTCTATCCTCTTATTAAGGAGTCTGAAAAAATGGATTACAAAAACCTTGAAGAGGGCTATGAAGCCATAGTAAAGGCCTTCCCTCCCCCCGAATACTGCACTGCCGTGGTTCATGGTCAACAGAGACCCGAGAATAAAGCCTTTGATATGGAACTTTTCGTGAGCGGGAAAGCCAATATCCTAGTCTCCACATCCGTAATAGAAGTGGGAGTAGACGTGCCAAATGCATCAGTAATGGTAATTGAAAGTGCCGAACGATTCGGGCTTTCACAGCTACACCAGCTCAGGGGTAGAGTCGGACGAGGTGCCGAGAAATCTTACTGCGTACTTATGACCGGCTACAAGCTCAGCAACGAATCTCTCCAGAGGATTGAGATGATGTGCAGGACAACCGACGGATTCGAACTTGCAGAAGCTGACTTAAGAATGAGAGGACCGGGCGACTTTGAAGGAACAAGACAAAGCGGACTCGCATTAAACCTCCGCATAGCAAATCTTGGCAGAGACTCTGCCGTACTTGAAGATGCCCGCAGAGAGGCCTCGGATATTCTTGAGAAAGACCCTCTGCTCTCAAGTAGAGAAAATGCTTTCCTTACCAAAGTTCTTCGGGATTTAAGAATAGAAATAAAAGATTATTCCAATATAAGTTGAAAAGAGAAACAATGAAATTTATCGGTGCACATGTCAGCAGTAGCGGAGGAGTGGAAAATGCCCCTCTCAATGCAGCTGCAACCGGGGCAAATGCTTTCGCCCTCTTTACAAAAAACCAGCGTCAGTGGGTCAGTGCTCCGCTTTCAGAGCAGAGCATCCGACTTTTTAAAGAATACTGCATCCAACATGGATTTATTCCGGACTCAATACTTCCACACGACAGTTATCTCATAAATCTGGGACACCCGCAATCGGAAGGACTGGGTAGATCCAGAGCGGCATTTCTCGACGAGATGCAGCGTTGCGAGCAACTCGGGCTTAATCGTCTCAATTTCCATCCGGGAAGCCATCTCAATGAAATCTCCCTCAGCGAGTGCCTGAGACGCGTTGCCGAATCTATCAACATTGCCTTGGACAAGACATCAGGTGTCTGTGCGGTTATTGAAAATACCGCGGGACAGGGTTCGAATGTAGGTTTCCAATTTGAACATCTGGCCGAAATCATCTCGCAGGTGGAAGATAAATCGAGAGTAGGAGTCTGTATAGACACTTGCCACTCTTTTGCAGCGGGTTATGATGTGCGGAGCGGCGACAATGAAGGAGACCTTTTTGCCAAAGACAAAGACACTTTCGGTAAAGTAATCGAAGAATTGGATCGCATTGTCGGTCTGAAATATCTCAAGGGAACGCACCTCAACGATGCAAAAAAACCGCTCGGATCCAGAATCGACCGCCACGAGACTCTCGGTAACGGCTTTATCGGCAGTGGTACCTTCATCAGAATAATGAGGGATGCCCGATTTAATGGCATCCCCCTCATTCTTGAAACTCCCGAACCTGAAATCTGGAGTCAGGAAATTGCCTGGTTACGCAGTATGTCAGCCGGAGAATAATCCTGTCGGCGAAGCCAGGGTTCAAATCCCGCTTCTAAGATGGCTTTTTGCATTTTTTCGGCCGTCATGGTATTGAATGTGCCCGTGGCAGACACCACGTTTTCTTCAATCATTATTGAGCCCATATCGTCCGCTCCGTAGCGGAGCGATTTTTTGGCTGTTTCCATGCCTACAGTTAGCCAGGATGCTTGAATATGAGTAACATTTTGGAGAACTATTCTGGAAATTGCGATCGTTCGGAGAAACTCCTCTTCCTCGCTCCAGCCATAGGCAAAGCGCGGCAGCTGTAGTCCTCTTTCTTCCATCATTTCGGCTAAACGAGTTCCTTTTAGTTGCATCGGCCAGCCGATAAAAGCACGAAATCCGGGAGTGTTTTCCGGTCTTAGGCTCTGCAGGTCGCGGATAGTGAAGAGATGGGCCATCCTCTCCTCCATCGTCTCCATATGGCCATAGACCATTGTGGCAGTGGTACCGATGCCCATTCTGTGAGCGATTTCCATCACGTTACACCACTCTTTTGCTGTTGGCTTGCCCGGAGAAATGATCTTGCGTACTCTGTCCGAGAGTATTTCAGCTCCGGCTCCGGGGAGGGTGTCCAGTCCCGCCTCATGAAGACGGCGAAGCGTCTCATCGCAACTTATCCCGCTGATTCGGGAAATAAAGGCAATCTCGGGAGGCCCCAGCGCATTTAGTTTGAGAGAAGGCTCCATTCTCTTGAGTTCGCGAAACAATGTCTCGTAATAAAATATATCCAGATCGGGATGCAATCCACCTTGGAGCAGAAGCTGGTCACCTCCAAGGCGACGCATTTCAGAGATTTTGTTCTTATACCGGTCAATAGCAGTGACAAATATTTTCTCTTTTTCAATTGGTTTACAATGAAAATTGCAGAAAAGACATCCGCTGACGCAAGCATTTGTGATATTGACATTGCGGTCAATTTGCCAACTTACCCGTTTTTGCGGGATATGGCTGTACCTTACGGTATCAGCCATACTCCTCAACTCTTCCAACGGTGCATTCAAATAGAGCGATAGCGCTTCGGGACAAGAGATTTCTGTCATTGCAAAGAGGCCGGAATACTATCGTATAGGATCAGCCGGAATGCCAGGTAGCGGCTTGAAAGTCTTGAGTTCTTCTTTAAGAACCTCAATTGCCTTATCAAGCTGCGCATCTTTGCCGAGATAATCCTCGAAAGGATTGATGTCTACAACTATGTCGGGGTCCACCCCATATCCCTCAATAATCCACTCTCCCGTCTCCGACGAGTAGGAAGTGAAGAATGGTGTACGCATATCCTGTCCATCTATGAAGGGCTTGGAGCCGGAAATGCCAACAATACCGCCCCAAGAACGCATACCTATGACCTTTCCGAGACCGAGAGTTTTAAATCCGTACGGGAAAAGATCGCCGTCCGATGATGAATACTTGTCAATCAGACATACTTTAGGACCATAATGTGCTTCATTGGGTATTGTATTGGGCTCTCCGCCATTACGAGACATACTCATCCTGTATACTACTCTCTGAAGACGTTCCAGAATCATAGGAGAAACATTTCCACCTCCATTCATCCGATCATCTATTATGAGCGCCTTCTTGTCAAGTTGTGTGTAGAAGAGTTTGGTAAACACATCCAGACCTGCGGTGCTCATATCGGGTATATGGATATAGCCTATTTCTCCGTTGGAAGCCTTTTCAACTTTTTCAATGTTGGTCTGCACCCATTCATAATAGGCCAATCTGCTTTCGTTGGAAACTGTTTTGACATAAATGGTGCGGGGGTTGGTTCCTTTGGCATCGGGAGAAATTACAAGTGCTACCACTTTGTCTGCCTTCCCTACAAGCGCCCTGTAGATATTATCCAATCCGCTGCAGGAAATGCCGTTTACCGAGAGCACATATTCGCCAACTCTCGCATCACTCTCCGCAAGAGGACTGCGAAAAGCCTCATCCCAATTGGTGCCTTTGAAAATCTTTGTGATTTTAAATGCGCCTGATTTGTCCTTCGCGAACTCTGCTCCGAGAAGGCCCATCTTGGTACGGGGCACTTCAGGTTCATCTCCTGAATTGATATAGGCGTGACCGACATTGAGCTCTCCTATCATCTCACCGATGATGTAACTCAGGTCATGGCGGTGTTTTACATAAGGAAGGAGTTGAACATATTTGCTGTGAATCTTCTGCCAGTCCACACCGTGCATATTCTCCACATAGAACCCATCTCTTGTAATACGCCAGCTTTCATCAAATATCTGCTTCCATTCCTCCTGGCGATTGATAAGAATCTCCATATCGGAAGTAGGAACGGGATCACCGAGTTTACCAGAACCGGTGGTATTTATTACATAGAGTTTACCTGCATCTCTGACGAGAACTTTCTTAAAGTCTGAAGTATAACTGACGGGGGTGCCCTGGAATGCGTCACTTGACTTCATGGTCTTGAGATCGAGACTCTTCACGCCGGAAGAGCCTCCTCTTGCCATAGAACCGCCCATATCGCTGTAAGAAACGTAATATAGTTTCCCTCCGTCGGCGAAGAGAAGATTGTATCCGCCTGCGGGTAGCGGCAAAGTTGATATACGCTCATAGAGGCCGTCGGTATCAATTTTTACTGCCGGAGGTGTCTTGCTATCTTTTTTGTCAGAGGGCTTTTCAGTCGGAGAGGAAACTCCGGTAGCGGTGTATTCGTCGGACTTTACTGCAGCAGGATTGGGAGTCTCCTTTGCAAGAGGAAGCACAAATACATAGTCATTGACAGAATAGGTGGCATTCCACTCCACCCGTGAATAGGTGGAACGGAAGTTCCTGGAAGAGGTGAAGAAGAGGTATTTTCCATCCTTCGAAAATACGGGAGACGATGAATTATACCATCTATCTGTCACTTGGAATGATTTGCCGGTAGCAGTCTCATAGAGGAATACCGCGCTGACTCTGTTGGGAAGCGATGTTACATATGCCGCCCAGCTTCCATCGTCAGTCAGCGTAAATGAGCGGATGCCGCTGTGTGTACCGACAAGGATACGCTTTAGTGCGCCTGTGGATAGATCCAGCTCATATTTGTCCATCTTATCCGAATTGAAGTAAAGGGTCTTGGAATCGGGAGACCACTGGAGTCCGGTAAGGTAGCCGGAGGTGAATGAGGTCATTTTCTTTGCTGAAGACATATCCGAAGAGGGAGCCGTATATACCTGATATTCGCCGTCGGCATCGGAGAGATAAGCGATGGTACTGCCGTCAGGTGACCATGACACATTGCGCTCGTGTGAACCGGGTGAGCGAGTGATATTGTAGGTGACACCCTGTTTTGCGGGGAGTGAGAAAATATCGCCACGTGCGGTTACAAGCACTCTTTCTCCGTCAGGTGAGAGATCATAGGAACTCATCCTTTTCGATGCATCACCAAGCTCGGTACGGCACCAGATGTTATCGCTGGCAAGGGTAATGTTTACTTTTGTGCAGGTACGATTCTTTACTGAGAATTTGTAGAGATATCCTCCGTTTTCGAAGACAATATATTCGGATGAAGCAGAAGGAAACTTGATATCATATTCGGTGAAATCGGTCACCTTTTCGGTCATTTTTGTCTTTGTGTTGTATACGAACATATTCATTGTCCTATCTCGGTCTGAGAGGTAGAAAATTTCGTTACCGATCCACATCGGGAAGATGTCCTGATAGGGATTATCGGTTATTTTTTCCAAAGAGGTGGTACCTACCTTGTGAATCCAGATATCATCCGCCTGACCGCCCTTGTAATATTTCCAGGTGCGGAATTCGCGAAACATCCTGTTCATCGCCAGATATTTGCCGTCAGGTGAATAAGAGCAGAATCCGCCCTCTGTAGATGGTATCTGCTCTGGGACTCCACCATTTACCGAAACCTTATATAAACGGCCTCTAAGGCCGGAAAAGGTATACCACCTGGTGCGGAAGATTATCTGGCTGCCATCAGGAGTCCAGTTCATCACAATATTGTTTGGTCCCATACGGTCGCCCATATCGTCTCGGTCGAGAGTTGCGGTCCAAGTGAGTCTCACCGGTTCTCCACCATCCAGGGGCATTGAATATACCTCGGTATTGCCATCATACTGGCCTGTAAACACGATTGTTTTGCCATCGGGGGAAATTTTTGGAAATACCTCATACCCGACATGTGAGGTGAGTCTGGTAGCAGCGCCTCCATCAGCATCCACGCTGTAGAGGTCACCGGCATAACTGAACACGATCTTGCCGCCTCCTATTGTAGGGAAACGCAGCAGACGGGCCTGATTATCTGACGCGGATGATAGGATCGGAAGCGCCAGAATCAATAATGACAACAGTTGTTTTTTCATAAAATATGATATTAAAGTAGTTTAAAGAATATTCAGCGACTGTTCTTTGATCTTTTCCAGTTCATCCTTCATCATGACAACAAGCTTCTGAATCCCGGCATGATTTGCCTTGGATCCGATGGTATTGATCTCTCGTCCCATCTCCTGAGCAATGAATCCCAGCTTGCGTCCGGGATATTCCTCATTATCAAGAGTTCCTTTGAAATAACTGCAGTGCTGGCGCAAACGCACCTTTTCCTCATTTATATCCAGTTTTTCAACATAAAAGACAAGTTCCTGCTCAAGACGCTCCTGATCCGGATGTAGTGATAGTTCCTCGATACGACTGATGATGCGCTGCCTTACGGTCTCTATCCTCTCCTGCTCGAATTGCTCTATCTCATCCAAACACTCTTCAATTCCGGAAACTTTCGAGAGTACATCTTCGCGTAAAACAGCTCCTTCCTTGAGACGAAATGTGTCAAGTGCATCAGCGGCTCCGCATATCGCCTTAAAAAGCTCTTCCCACTCCTCTTCTTTAAGTTCCGGTATCTTAGACTCCACTACATCAGGCATTTTTAGAAGTGCCGGCAGCAGATCCTCTCTATCAAGATCGGCCATAGGGCTGTTGTCCAGAATCGAACAGAGCTGTTTATAATAGCCCAGCAGCACTTGAGCATTAATGGAGCGGGCTGAATTATCTCCGTTTTGCTCTACGCTGGCAAACAAGTCGATGTTGCCTCTATTGAGTCGCTGTATGAGATATTGGCGTACCGAAATCTCCTTTTCGCGAGGAATTACCTGCGTCTTTATGGTGATGTCTGCATTCTTTCCATTGAGAGAGCGGATTTCAATCAAATATTTGTCTTCTGAGATCAGGCATTCCGCCTTGCCGTAACCTGTCATTGAACGTGTCATAGCACAAGAGGTATAAAATATATCAAAGTAAGCGTTTTTTTCTTATTTTTGCAAGTCGGATCACAGGATAACTGTCACTATATTTATTCGCACTCTGGAAGAAACTGTTAAAGATGAGATGCCCGAGCGCAATCTTAATTTTATTGAAGAGATCATCGAGGCCGACCTGGCCAGCGGTAAACATAAATCAATTATTACCCGTTTCCCTCCGGAACCTAACGGATATCTTCATATCGGCCATGCAAAGAGCATTTGCCTCAACTTCGGACTGGCGCAAAAATATGGTGGACGCACCAACCTGCGTTTTGATGATACCAACCCTATCAAAGAGGACGTAGAATATGTTGACTCCATAAAGGAGGATATCGAATGGCTTGGATTTGAATGGGCCAACGAATTTTACGCATCGGATTATTTCGAACAACTCTATCAGTGGGCAATTCTCCTTATCAAAAAAGGTCTTGCATATGTTGATGATCAAACACAGGAAGAAATACGTATAACACGCGGCACAATCAGCACTCCCGGAGTAGAAAGCCCCTGGCGCAACCGTTCCATTGAGGAAAATCTCCGCCTTTTTGAAGAGATGAGAGAGGGGAAATATGCCGAGGGAGATAAGGTACTCCGCGCAAAAATAGATATGGCACACCCCAACATGCTTATGCGCGACCCTCTTATGTACCGTATCATCCACGCATCGCACCACCGAACAGGCGACCTTTGGTGTATCTATCCAATGTATGACTATGCTCACGGTCAGTGTGACTCGATAGAGAGAATAACACACTCCATATGCACTCTTGAGTTCG
>CAZRBY010000004.1:51718-66617 GCA_964598495.1 uncultured Muribaculaceae bacterium | reverse complement strand
GACCTCTCTACGACTGGTTTATTGAGAATTTGGAGATATTCCCCTCCCACCAGTACGAATTTGCTCGCCTCAACCTCACCTATACTGTAATGAGTAAGCGAAAACTCCTCGAACTGGTACGTAATAATTTCGTAGAAGGATGGGATGACCCACGCATGCCGACAATTTGTGGGCTGCGCCGCAGAGGATATACTCCCGAGAGCATCCGTATGTTTGCAGATAAGGTAGGAGTGGCAAAACGTGACAATGTCATAGATCTCTCGCTTCTGGAGTGGTGTCTAAGGGATGACCTCAACCGTCGTTCCAATCGCTATATGGCAGTTATAAACCCTGTAAAACTGGTTATTGATAATTGGGACGAAGGAAAAGTCGAGTTTTTTGAAGCCCCGATGAATCCGGAATATCCCGACGGTCCCAAACGTAAGATAGCATTTACGAAAGAGATGTACATCGAAAGTGAGGACTTTATGGAGGAAGCTCCAAAAAAGTACCATCGACTCAAACCTGACGGTGAAGTACGCCTCAAATATTCTTATATCGTCAAATGTGTTGACTTTTTAAAGAATGAAGCGGGAGAAGTTGTGGAAATTCACTGCACATACGATCCCACCAGCAAGCCGGGTGCGGGTCAATGGCGCTCTGTCAAAGGCACTATTCACTGGGTTTCGGTTACCAATTCGAAAAAGATTACCGTCAATCTATTCGACAAACTCTTCACTGAAGAACAGATGGGTTCCATTCCTGAAGGAAAGGACTACAGAGAGTATCTCAATCCCGATTCTTTGGTGGTGAAAGAGGCATTTGCCGAGCCCGATCTTCTTACGGACGATTCTGGCATAGCGGTACAGTTCGAACGTATCGGATACTTTATAAAAGATCCAAAAAACGGGGGCTACAACAAATCAACCGGCCTGAAGGATTCCTTCAAATTGTAGAATATTTGCGAATGATTTCCACGGTGGAATCACCGTTAAATACCGAAAACAGACCCTGCGGCTCCTGCGCAGGGTCTGCTGTGTATGGATCCCCCTTCTGCCAGTAATCATGTTCTGTTGATGGCTCAGCAATGCCTGCCCAGCCCCAAAAATTGCATCCCGCAATAACTCCTCCCAAAAGTCTTGATTGTTTCACCAACTCAAAAACAAAACTATAATAGAGATCGCGGTGTTCCGTAGTGCTCTCCTTTGAGAAACTGAATCCATCGCGAGGATATCCGAATTCTTCAATGATAATAGGCTTACCCAAACGTCCGGCTATAGGCAGATGCTCCTCAATATATTCGTAAGACTTAGATATGGAACGCTCCAAATCTTCCTCATTGGGATTAATGCGACTTGACCAACCCCAGTTGGTAGGCCAGATATGAATATTGATATAGTCGATCTCGGGATATGAATGGATGAGTTCTACCAAGGCCATATCGCTTTCACAGCCATATTTACCTTCACTACCGGTAGAAATCATATGGTTTGGATCAAGGCTTCTGATCAGTTGCGCAGTCTCCCGGATCCATTCGGCAAAGAGAAGACGATTGCTATTATCACCCAATGAAAAAGGACGCGGTTCGTTGCATATTTGCCACGAGAATATGGCAGTATCCTCGCTGTAGGGGCGCCCGGTAATGGTATTTGTGCGCGAGACTATGTCCGTAACATATTGACTGAAGAGTGCTTTTGCCTCTTTGTTGCGCTGAAACCGCACCATATACTCCATATAAGCATCCCCGCCATCAATCAACGGGATCGGACAAGGTGGAGCTCCTGCCCACATCAGGTATTGTCCGAAGCCTCCGCTCCATTCCCAGGCGTTGTTGAGATAGAGTACTGCGGACATATCTCGCCGGCCAAGCTCCACCATGAGATAGTCCAGCGCACGAAGTAAAGTCTCATCATATTCTCCAGGGGCCTTTTGTAGCGTGGGCTCCACCTTAGAGTGGGTCCCGTCAGGACCGTCAGCACCTACCAATATCCTAAGATTATCCACACCCATAGCGTGGAGGGAATCCAGTTCACGGTGAAGTCGCCCCCTATCGCCACCCTCCCCATCAGAAGCGAGTATCACACCATACCAAAAGTTTGTTCCTATGAAGTAGTAGGGCTCAGTCCCTAAAGAGGCAGGGGGATATATCTGCCCTTCACGTACGTGCCAGTAGCCGCTTCGCTCTTCCGTACAATTACAGCCGCAGATAGTTGCCATCAGCAGGCAAAGCGAGATAAGTATCGCTGCGCGTGAAATATGAAAAGGTAGTCTCATTGCCTCTCCTGCTCAAAGCATTCGCCTTCGGCGAAAAATGAAAATTACAAAAAGTACCACTGTCAGCATCAGGCCGCCAAGCAGCAGAATATCCCAAAGGCCGCCGATAAGTGGCAATTTGATATTCATTCCGTAGATGCTCGCAATCAGAGTCGGAGGCATCAGCAGCAGAGATACCAATGTAAATATTTTCATGATTTTATTCTGCTCGAGGTTGATAAGACCAAGCACCGTATTCTGAAGGTATTCGAGACGCTCAAAGCTGAAGTTGGTATGATTGATCAGCGAAGAGACATCTTTTAGAAGGATATTCAGCTTATTGGTAACACTGTCCGGAGATTTTTCGCTCTTGAGAATACTCGAGAGCATACGCTGCTTATCCACGATGTTCTCGCGCACCATCATGGTATTTTCCTGCAGTTGGTTGATATCCAGTAGGAATTCCTCCCCCACATCTTCACCCAGACTAACCCTTTTACTGTACTGAGCAATCTCCTTCGACATCAACTCGATCATATCCGCATCGAGGTCAATTCTATTTTCCAGAATGCCGATCAAAATATGGTAACCTGTTGGATAAATGCGAGGATTGGCAATTATGCGCCTCTGAATATCAGTAAAGCTGCGCAGGGGTACTTGACGGATGGAGGTAATAGTATTATCGTTTAAGATAAATGATACCGACTCCATACTGTAATTTTCCGGTCCTGGTATAAGGAAGTCAGTATTGATAAATATGCTATCATGAGTTTCGGAATAGCGGGATGAACTCTCAATCTCCTCCGCCTGCGCACGGCTCTGAAGATTTGTATTGAGGAAATGCTCTACAGAACGTTTTTCCTCACCGGTAGGATCGAAAAGATCAATCCAGAGAACATCTTCTTGAAGGAGGTTCTTTAAGATGTCGGTATTATCCGAGGTTGCTATCTGGTCATTTGATTTGTAAAAAATTCCAATCATTGTCTCAAGTGTTGGCTGGTGGATGTTTCCGTGAACAAAAACGGGGCTACAACCAGTTGACTCGGGGGTTCAGTTTCTCCAAAGCAACCCTCCAGAACTCGGTAAGGCCTGCACGCTTGTCGCTGTCAAGTGCAAACGAAATGTTTGACTTTAGGTAGTTTTCAGCATACTCTTCGGAAAACTGATGACAATGTTTTTTTATGGCATCACCGATATTGTCAGTCCCATAGCGGAGAGCCTCGTTGAACTTTTTTACAAAGTCTTGCCCCAGCGGCTTATTGGCCGTCCAGCAAGCAAAAACAAATGGTTTGCCAGTGAAGTCTACCCATTCACGGGCAAGATCGTATGTATATGCAAAACGCTCTCTTTCTGCAAGGGCTTTGTCCCCTATCAACAGATAACTCAGAGCAGGATTTATCCCCTCCGATTCGTAGTCAAATTGTAAGAATTCCGGATAGATGTGCCAGTAATCGCGGCAAAGAACTCTGGTCAGAAGCTGTGACGTGCGAGAGTCACCGTCCATATTGATATGGCGTATCTCTTTTAGCGGAACACCGGAACAGAGAAGTACGCTTGCCACCTTGTCAGTGGCGCCGATACAATAATCGGATATGATGTGGGCATCAGTGAGCGAGGGAATAATCGCCACGGGGACTATACCCACATCGCTACGGTCAGAAAGCAGATTATCGGCTGACTCTGCAGGAGAGCAAAACTCCATTACAATCTCGTCCATAATCGGAGAACTCTCCAGACCATAGATGAAAGGAATTGTATTGAGATACTTTATTGCTGAAATTCTGACCATTCTGCAAAAGTAATAAAATTATCTGTTTCTGACTCTGAAAAGCCACATTCCTATGAAAGTGAGTAAACCGTTGACAATCAAAAGTGTGAATCCCAGATCAAATCCGAAGTATTTCTTGCCCACAGCATTGAAAACAAAGCAAATCACGGGAGCTGCAATTGCTATCCATGGTACTGCATGGTCACGAACCTTATACTTTGTAAGAATGCCGAAGAAAAAGAGGCCCAAAAGAGGACCGTAAGTGTAGGATGCCAGTTTGTATACAAGATTTATCACAGCATCGTTGCTTACAAGATATAGCACCAGGATAATTAAGAGGAAAATGAATGCCACTCCTGCATGCACCAATTTGCGTATCTTTTCCTTACGTGACTCCGAAAGATCCGTACGGGTCTTGAATTTCAGAAAATCTACGCAGAAAGAGGTAGTAAGCGAAGTCATCGCCGCTCCCGCACTCGGATAGGAGGCGGAAATTAGGCCGATTAGGAAAAATATACCGGCTCCTATACCGAAATACTGGCTTGCGATAATAGGGAAAAGTTCGTCTGTTTTATTGATTCCGATTGCCTCAAAACCTCCAAGATGCTGTGCATAAACGCATAGGAGAGCTCCCATTAGCACGAAAAAGTAGTTTACCACAACGATTATGATAGATGTGGTGTACATATTCTTTTGGGCTGCCTTTATATCCTTGCAGGCGAGATTTTTCTGCATCATCGCCTGATCAAGGCCAGTCATTGCAATTGTAACAAAAATACCGGATATAAACTGTTTTAAAGCGTTGGTTCCGTGGCTCCAGTCCCAATCAAACCAAGTGGTGAAAGGACGACCGTAGCCAACAGCATCAGGATTGCTATTGAGGGTACCGCCCAGGTTCGAGAACAACTCGCCGAAAGACAAGCCCATATTTCTGCATATATAATAAATTGTCAGACCAACAGCGATCAACATGAATGTAGTCTGCAGTACATCAGTCCAGATAATGGTCTTGACACCCCCTTTGAAAGTGTAAAAATAGAGCAGAATCAGGAATATCGCCGCAACAAGTATGAATACGGCCAGAGGTGACGTAGCATCCACCATGCTCCGTGGAATAAATGTGAAGAGCACCACAATCACCACGAAAATCCTAACTGCCGCACCCAATACACGGGAAACCATAAACACAGTGGTACCTGTCTTATGTGACCTGCTTCCGAACCTATCTCCCAGATAGGTGTAGATTGAGGTAAGATTCATCTTGTAAAAGAGTGGAAGCAGCACTCTTGCCACTACGATATAGCCCACGACAAAACCGAGCACCAAGGGCATATAGTAAAAATTCTGCACCCAGACATTGCCCGGAACAGAAATGAATGTTACTCCCGAAATAGATGCTCCTATCATACCATAGGCCACAATAGGCCATGGAGCTTTCCTATCACCGGAGAAAAACGAACTGGATACCGCTTTTCTGCCGGTCACCCAGGAGATGACAAACATCAGCAGAGTATATGCGGCAAAAGCCAAAAGGAAGAGCGCAAAAGGAAATTCGTGTCTCATAACTCTCTATAAAGTTAGGGGTTGAAAATCTGACGGGTCTCTATGGAACGTCCCAGAGTCAGCTCGTCCGTGTATTCCAGATCGTCTCCGAATCCCACACCGCGGGCAATAGCTGTTACCGTCACCGGCAAAGAAGATATCTGTTTATATATATAGAAAGAAGTGGTCTCACCCTCCATACCGGTACTGAGAGCCATCACCACTTCCTTAATACCATAATTACGGATCCTATCAATTAGCGGAGAAATCGCCAGATCTCCGGGTCCTACGCCATCCATCGGAGAGATGATACCTCCAAGTATGTGGTATAGGCCATTATAGCAGCCGGTGTTCTCAATGCTAATTACGTCACGTAAGGACTCCACCACGCATACGATTGCCCTATCTCGGCGGTTGTCAGAACAATAGGGGCATACACCGTCATCAGATATCATCCGACACACCGGACAGTAGCATATCTGACTTTTTAGAGAGATAAAGGATTCCGAGAAGCGAACAACATTCTCCAAAGGCTGTCTAAGGAGATGCAGTGCCAGCCTGAGCGCTGTCTTGCGGCCTATTCCGGGAAGGGAGGCAAACTGCTCTACTGCATCGTCCAGGAGTTTGGATGAATAGTTACTCTTGTACATTGTCGCTATTATTTAGCAAGGTATGCGTCAACCGCCTTCCTTACCGAGCCATGCTTGAGAAGAAGTGACTGCGCAAATTCGTAGTCCTCAATCTTTGTCTCATCCATAATCATCCTCGTGCCTCGATCAACGAGCTTAGCATTGGAGAGCTGCATATCGACCATCTTGTTGCCCTTCACATGACCCATACGGATCATAACGGAAGTTGATATCATATTGAGAATAAGTTTCTGTGCAGTACCGGCTTTCATACGGGTACTACCTGTCACAAACTCAGGACCTACAACAGCCACAATTGGAATCTCAGCCTCTTTTGATACGGGAGCACCCGGGTTGCAAGTTATACATGCAGTCAGTAGACCCCTGCTGCGAGCTTCGCGTATGGCTCCGATAACATAAGGAGTAGTTCCGGAGGCAGCAATGCCTATTACTACATCGTTAACGGTAACCCCATAGGGCTGCATATCCTCCCAGCCACCTTCAAAACTATCTTCAGCCGCCTCTACAGCCAAACGTATAGCCCTATCGCCTCCGGCAATAAGTCCGATGAAAAGATCTACGGGGGCGCCGTAGGTCGGTGGAATTTCGGATGCGTCCAGTATGCCCAGACGGCCGCTTGTGCCGGCTCCGAGATAAAAGACCCTGCCGCCCTTTTTCATCCTTTCCACAATACCCTCAACCAGTCTCTCTATATTTGGAATACAACTCTCAACCGCAACAGGCACCTTATGGTCCTCTCGGTTCATATTTTCCAGCAACTCACGTATCGGCATTTTTTCCAAATTGGTATAGTTTGATGCCTGCTCGGTAACTCTCATCTCTTCATCTTCTCTATTATTGTTCTTTATGATACTGAATCAGACCGTCTATGGGACTCTTCAGCACTTTACCCATCTTCATGCCAACCGTAGTGACCGCCTTTTCGAGCAGGTCCTTGTAGTAGAACGCAATCGAACCCACAAAATTTATAGGATATTTGCGAAATTCGTAGTGGATGATATTTCTTCTGAGGAATTCCTCGAAACTGCTCCTGATCAAGGACGCAATGTGAGGATGATTGCGGAATTCGTAAATAAAGGGCGAGAATGAGGCTAAAAAGCGGTTGGGAAGCTGCTCACGATAGACCTTCTGCACTATCGCCGGATAATCCAGACCGTATCTATTGACAAATTCCTTTTCAATGGGTTCGGGAAGAAGACCCTTAATGAAATCCGAAATAAGCCTTTTGCCAAGATAGGCTCCAGAAGCCTCGTCCCCGAGGATAAAGCCGCCGGCACGAACATTTTTGACAATATCTTCACCGTCATAGAAACAACTGTTGGAGCCTGTGCCGAGAATACAAGCAATTCCGCTGCTGTGGCCGCAAAGGGCGCGTGCTGCCGCTAAGACGTCTGATGCGGTAAAACATTCTGATACGGGGAATACGGCTTTAAAACATCTGTTAAGTTTTTCGTTTATTTCACCTCCTACAACTCCCGCTCCATAAAACCAGATCTTCTCCACATCTTCTCCTGTAACATCCTTACCCACAACAGGAAGCAGGTGTTCCTTCAAAATGGTTATAAAGCGTTCATCATCCATGAAAACGGGATTCATCCCTTCGGTGGAAATTGATTTGACCTCACCGCTATTGAAAATTGCTCTCCAGTCAACCTTGGTAGAGCCGCTATCTGCTATCAGTTGCATATGTATAACAATATTTACGGTTGAAACAAAATACAAAAATAACTATAATAATCGAAACTCCAGCAAAAAACAGCTGTTTGGCTAATAGATGATTATACCCGCCACAGCAGCTATTATCAAGAGAAGTATAGGATTGAACTTTTTCCAGATTGCGAAAAAACTCACTGAAAATATCACGATACTCACCCAATCCACAAATGTCTCCCTGTTGAGAAACATCAGAGCAGCAGCACCTATCATGCCGGTCATCACAGGTCTCATCCACGAAAGAGCGCTTTTGACAATGTGGTTGTCGTGAAGCCGACGATAAAAGATGGTAATAATCGTCATTAGAGTCAGTGGCGGCAGACAAACTGCAAATGTAGCCAGGAGTGATCCCCAGATGTTGCCTGTAACGGTGTAACCGACATAAGTGGCGCAGTTGATTGCAATCGGGCCGGGAGTCATTTGTGAAATAGCCACTATGTCGGCAAGTTCGATTGATGTGAGCCAATTATTATGCACTACAATCTCATTCTGAATAAGCGAAATCATCGCATATCCGCCCCCGAAACCGAAAAATCCTATTTTAAGATAGGAAAGAAAGAGTTGAAGATAGATCATGGCTTCACCTCCTCTCTCTTTTTGCCGCAAAGGGCGGCTGAAACACCTACAGCAGCTCCACCAAGAAGAAACCATATGGGTGAAATGCCGGTCAGCCAAACCACTACCGCCACACCCAGTGCCAATGCGATGAAATACCACTTGAAACCCTTCATCATATTTATAAAAGGAACCGCAATCATTGCGATCACAGCCGGCCTAATGCCCTTGAAGGCTGCCTCAACAACTGGATTTGTGCTAAATCCGCTCAAATATATCGCAATAAGCAGAATTATCACAAATGGAGAAATTGATACGCCGATTACGGCCGCAAGTGATCCCCACCAACCCTTCATCTTGTAGCCGACAAATACGGCAGTATTGAGTGCGAAAGGCCCCGGAGCCGACTGTGCAAGGGTAAACTGGTTGTAGAAATCCTCCCTGTCAAACCACTTTTTACGGTCGACAACCTCCCTTTCTATCATCGGTATCATTGCATAGCCGCTACCGAATGTAAAGGTACCCAGTTTGAAGAATGTCCAAAATAATTCCCACAGCATAGCGGGCACAAAGATATCAAAAGATGGAAGATAATGACAAAATCATCACCCGAATGGTATAAAGTTCTTCTTAAGTTCCTCCATCTGCTCCGGAGTGAGTCCGGCCGGCACAAAATCCATTGCACGGGCTCTCACATATATCTGCGCCGACTTGTTGAGAATATCTATCATATCAAATGCCTCAACGGGGTCCTTTCCCACTGCGAGCACACCATGCTTCTCCCAAAGCACTACATCATGTGAACGCAACTCTTCAAGAGTCTTCTCTGCCAACTTCTGAGAGCCCGGGAGTGCATAAGGGACTATACCAAGCCCTTTAGGACAGAAGATATAGGTTTCGGGAATCAGACTGCGCAGAAGAGTACCAAGCACATCTTTTTCCAGAAAGGGGGCGTGGTGGGACATCGCCACGAGCTCCGTCGGATGAGTGTGCATCACTGCCCTGCAAGGTGAGCCGCTTTGCAGAAAATAATTGTGTATCGCGAGATGCGAAGGGAGTTCGGAAGTAGGTCTGACAGGCCTCTCGGCAACTATTACATAGTGGCGTCCATCATCGCAGATGCGTATCACAGCCATATTGGCCATAGGATCCGAGGCCACATCGCGCATACGGGTTCCCGTGCCTGTTACCAACAGAAAAGCACCTGCCAGAGCAGGGACATCCACGCCACCGTCCAGTTCAACCGAAAGCGGAGAAATGCCCTCGAAGAGCTTCTTATACTGTGAAACATTGCAAGAAATATTACCCCCGTTACGCTCCGCCCAACCTTTCTCCCACAAATATCCGGCAGCCTCAGCCATCATACGAACAACACTATTATAATTCTTTTTCATAATAATTAAGATTTAGTTGGTGTAAAGTTAATCAAAATATGGTTATTCATAAAGTTTAGATATAAAACAAATAGTGACTTTTTGTCTCGTCCCTTTTCGAAAAACACAAACTTTGATAAGGCACTGTATTTGCAATTCTAATTTATAATAATTCTATTGTACAATTCAAAAATTATGTTTAAATTTGCATAAAACAATTGTTATGATAACAGTCGATAGAAATAAATGTCCTCACGACCACATTTGTCCATTAATCAATATTTGTCCTGAAGGTGCCATTACACAGGGAGTCGACGGATATCCGATTATTGATTACAGCTTATGTATAGAGTGTGGACTTTGCATAAGAAAATGCCCAATGAGGGCGATAAAACAAATTTGATCTAATTATTAAAATTTTTAAAACAAACTATTATGGCTGCAAAATTTTACAAATGCCCCATCTGTGGCAATGTTATAGGAAAAGTTGTCGATTCAGGCGTTCCTGTGGTATGCTGTGGCAAACCTATGGAAAAACTTGTTGCACATACTGAGGATGCAGGTGGTGAAAAACACGTACCTGTAGTAACCAAGTTGAATGATTGCACAATTAAGGTAGAGGTAGGCAGCGTAGCTCACCCTATGACACCGGAACATCACATAGCCTTTATCTATTTAGAGCATGAGAATGGTGGTGTTCGTATTGGACTTCCCCACGATGGCAAACCTGAAGCTCAAATCTGCACTTGTTCAGGAAAACCTATTGCCGTTTACGAGTATTGCAATCTGCACGGTCTCTGGAAAAAAGAGCTGTAGGATAAAAAAAAACAGCAAGAGACCATAAAGCAGTATTCCAACTGCATTAATGAAAAATGAGGTGCTCAATTGAGCACCTCATTTGTTTTTATATCTTAAATCTTCAACTTTAACCCGGCTTTTCCAAAAATCCAGGTCAAAAGTACGCAAAGGAGTGAAAAACAAATAGAGTTGAAAATGCCCAAAATTCCCCCATTCATCCAAGCAGGAGTTGAAAAGCCAAAGATAGTCATAAGGCTGTAGAGCAGATGGGGCATCATATAGCAAGTCAGGGTAGCTGTGCCGGCCGGCTTTACGAAGTTTAGCAATCCTGACTTCCCTATTGATACGAGCCAACTAAGGAGCCCATACATTCCAACCGAAATTGCCGATGAGATAAGCACCCAAGGAAGTGTTCCGCCGATCTTATCTATAATCCACCACCTGCGGGTGAACCAAGTGGCAAGTAATAGGAGTATTACCGCCCCCACGGCAGCCAGAGCCTTTGTATGAACTCTCTTCCGATCCAACTTCATAGAGACAACCGATAGCAGTACTCCACTCATCGTCAAAAGTTGTGTATGTCCATTGCCCAAGTGGAGGGCATCGGTAAAGTCTCCCAAGATATTAGTCTTGGGCAGACCGAAGAGAAGTCCGCTTTCTGAAGTGGAAAAACCATCGCGAAGAGGAGTAAGGAGCATATTTACCAGCACCAATGCACCCCACACCATCAATATATATTTCAGGCGTGCCCTGGTAAAGAGATAGGTCACCGCACAGAAAAGATAACTCCATCCGATCAGCCCTAAAATACCCCACCAACGTGCACTCATACAACATCCTGCCCTATCTTTCAAAACAAAACCAAGAAAAACCAGAAGAGCCAATCCTATGATTTCAAGCCATGTTTTAGACCTGTAATTCCAGATTAAAAAGAATGCTGACAGTAGAAGAAGTTTATAAACAGGAGCAGATAGAAGAGCATCCGGAGACATTCCACTCTCCGTATTTACCAGAAAAACGCCCATAACTATAAGAGCAAATGATCTGGTCAAAATGTGGCTCAGCGTGCTCGTAGTGCTTTTACCCTTTGCATAACGCCCCTCTAACGCATAAGGAATGGACATTCCCACTACAAATAGAAAACAGGGAAAAACTATATCGGCCAGGCCGAGAAAATCCTCACCTGCTGCTGCATGCCCGAGCCGGCGCGGGTAATCGGTAATTCGCCAAAGGTCATTTACGAAGACCATCAGCACCATCACCATTGCCCTCAGAAGGTCAATAGCGTGATTGCGCCGCGAAAAATATTGTTGCTCCATAAGATGAGTTTCAAAATTATAGAGTCAAAGATACAAAAAAAGGGACGACTTTTACGTCATCCCTTTGATGTAGCCCCAACGAGATTCGAACTCGTATTTCAACCTTGAGAGGGTTGCGACCTAACCCTTAGTCGATAGGGCCATTTGTAAACGGACTGCAAAGATAAATATAATATTGAAAAATCCAATATTTTCACCGCTTTCCGTCAATCAATTACCGAAATCGTCATAAAGAATAGACTCCGGCTCAACTCCCAAACTGTCAAGAAGAGTATTGACCGACTGTACCATCATTGGAGGGCCACACATGAAGTAGAGGATATCTTCGGGAGCTTCGTGGTTCTTGAGGTAAGTCTCATAAAGCACTGAGTGTACAAAGCCCGGAAAATATGGAACTCCTGCCGCATCTGCCTCAGGATCCGGATAGTCAAGGGCAAGATGAAATTTGAAGTTGGGGAATTCCTTTTCAAGGGCCTTATAATCCTCAAGATAGAAAGCTTCCTTTAGGCTCCGGGCACCGTAGAAAAAGTTGACCTTACGAGTAGTCTTCTCAGTCCTGAACAAATGCATGATATGGCTACGCATGGGAGCCATACCTGCACCACCGCCGATGAATAGGAACTCCTGCTCTTCCGCTACCTCATCGGGCACGAAGAATTCCCCGTAAGGACCGGAAATCATCACCTTGTCGCCAGACTTTAGCGAGAAAATATAGGAAGAGCAGATGCCCGGATTTACATTTTCAAATTTACCGGTCTCGCGGTCTATCGGCGGAGTGGCGATACGCACATTGAGTTTTATCACATTGCCCTCTGCGGGGTAAGTAGCCATAGAGTAAGCTCTCAGAGTCGGGGTGGAATTGACCATCTTGAGGTCAAACATACCCATCTTTTCCCAGTCCTGACGATACTTGTCCTGAATCTCAAAATCTCGGTAGTTGACAGTCATGTCGGGTACATCCACCTGAATGTAACCGCCGGAACGGAAATTGAGATCCTCTCCTTCGGGAAGTTTGACGCAGAATTCCTTGATGAAAGTGGCTACGTTATCATTGGAAACAACCTCACACTCCCACTTCTTAACGCTGAGTGTAGACTCCGGTACGATAATTTTTAGGTTATCCTTGACCTTTACCTGGCAACCGAGGCGCCAGTTGTTCAATATCTGCTTGCGGGTGAAAAAACCCACCTCAGTAGGAAGAATGCTGCCTCCCCCTTCAAGCACCTGGCACTTGCACTCTCCGCAGGTGCCCTTTGCCCCGCATGCAGAAGGAAGAAATATCTTTTCGTTGGCAAGAGTAGCGAGGAGAGAATTTCCCTGGGGAACGGCAATTTCCTTACTGCCGTTGTTAATATTGATAATGACGTTGCCCGAAGGGGTAAGTTTCGCTTTTATATAGAGCAACAAAACTACCAGCGGCAAGATAAGCGCCAGAGATGCAACTACAGTGATAACTAAAACATTGACATTCATATTATCCTACAATTTTATACCCATAAAACTCATGAAGGCAATACCCATGAGACCGGTGATGATGAATGAAATGCCGAGACCCTTGAGAGGCTTGGGAACATTGGAGTAAGCAAGTTTCTCTCTTATGGCGGCTATTGCTACGATAGCGATAAACCAACCGAATCCAGAACCGAGGCCGAAGGAGAAGGCTTCACCGACATTTGCAAAGCCTCGCTCTTGCATAAATAGCGAACCTCCGAGGATTGCGCAGTTGACTGCAATAAGAGGAAGGAAAATACCGAGGGAAGAGTATAGAGCGGGACTAAATCTCTCTACAACCATTTCCACAATCTGAACAATTGAAGCTATAACCGCTATAAAGACAATGTAACTTAGAAAACTCAGATCTATTGATGCATACTCGGGACTGAGCCACTTGAGAGCACCAGGTTCGAGCAGATACTTGTTTAACCAATAGTTTATCGGAAGGGTTACAACAAGTACAAATAGTACCGCAACACCAAGACCCGTAGCCGTCTTCACACTCTTGGAAACAGCGAGGTAAGAACACATTCCAAGGAAGAATGCGAACACCATATTGTCGACAAAAACCGACTTTACAAACAAATTAATGTATTCCATAATATTCCTCCTCTATTATTTATTCTTCCTGTAATTCTTTCTGAATAGCTCTCTGTACCCAAATAATGCCGCCCACAATGATTAAGGCCATCGGGGGTAGGATTACCAAACCATTGTTTTCATAAAAACCGCCATTAGCCATATACCAGCCCTGGGGGATGATTTGTAAACCAAACAAGGTGCCGGAGCCGAAAAGCTCACGTATAAATGCAATGATGACGAGAACCATACCGTAACCCATACCATTGGCGAGACCGTCTACCAGTGAAGGGAATGGCTTTTTGCCAAGCGCAAAAGCCTCAATACGTCCCATAATGATACAGTTGGTAATAATAAGACCAATATATACTGAAAGCTGTTTGCTCACATCGTATGCATAGGCCTTAAGCAATTCATCAACCAGAATCACAAACATCGCCACAATTACAAGCTGTACTATAATTCTGACACGATTGGGAATGGAATTGCGTATTGAGGATACCAGCATACTGGAGAAACCGGTAACTACTGTCACTGATAGCGCCATTACACAGGCACCTTTCAACTGGACTGTAACCGCAAGAGCAGAACAGATACCAAGCACCAGTACGGTGATCGGATTAGCCTTAAAAAAAGGATTTTTAAATATACTCTTATCCATAATAACTCTTATTTGGTTTGATGTTCGTGACCTTCGGGATTCCGGTTCTCGTTCTTGCGGCCGCAACCTTCACCATTACATGGCTCTTTACCGTTTTGGTCGTTATTGTGCGCTTCACCGCAAAATTCATCTCCGCAGCACGTATCAGAGCCGATTGCAGCACGCTTGATATTGAAATAGGGCTGATATTCGTTAAGCCACATTGCGATGGCCTG
>CAZRBY010000004.1:44605-51708 GCA_964598495.1 uncultured Muribaculaceae bacterium | reverse complement strand
CCTGAGATGGCATCAACTCCATTCGGATTGTCTGCCTGCCCACCACCTTTTACAATTGAGATTGACTTGAAAACGCCCTCCTTTGAAAGTTTTTTGCCCACAAACCGGTTATAGAAAGAGGGATGAGCAATCTCCGCACCCAAACCCGGTGTTTCACCCTTGTGATCAAATACTGCTCCGTAGATGGTTTCAAAGTCGTCCTCTACTGCAATGTAACCCCAGACAGGACCCCAAAGACCGGCTCCGTAGCAGGGGAAGATGTTGAGAACCTTCTCACCGATCGTACAGACGAAGACAGGGAGCTGCAGCTGTTCGCGAAGAGCCTGAGCAGCTTCCGGAGTCTTGGCTGCAGCAATCTGTTTGATTATATTGTACTGTGCCTTCAGGTCGATTTCGAATGCCTCTCCCTCTATGACCTTGCCCTCATGGTTGAGCACAAAATCGTTGGTCATATGCATAGAATATAGAGCTTTGATATGTTCGCTCTTGTTCTCCTGCGCAGATGCATGCTCACCAAGTCTTGCTGTACGCAAAAGCGACTGCATTTTCTCAAGTGCGATGTTTTCTTGCTGTTTCGGCTTGAGTGCCGTCGATGCAAAGGCAAGAACACCTGCCACTATCACCACTAATAGAGTGGTATAGAAGATCGTGTAGATATTGCTGTTGGTATTCAATTTCATGATCTATACTGTTTTTGCCCTTTTTAATCTGCGTTTTATATTCCTGCCGACTACGATATGGTCAATCACAGGTGCGAAGGTATTCATCAATAGGATAGCGAGCATCATTCCTTCAGGATAACCGGGATTAAATAGTCTGATGATCACTGTAAATGTTCCAATCAGGAAACCGTAGATCCATTTGCCGTACTCTGTTTGTGCCGAAGTGACGGGGTCTGTTGCCATAAATACCGCACCGAATGCAAAACCTCCCATAATCAGATGATACCAGGCGGGAATAGCCATAGCACAATCGGCGGATGGAGCGGCAATATTAGCGATAAAGCCCATTACAAGACCACCAAAAACCGTTGAGAGCATAATCTTCCAACTACCGATCCCTGTGTAAATCAGGAATGCGGCACCCAAAATGATGGCCAACGTGGAGGTCTCGCCTACCGAACCGGGGATGAAACCGAAAAACATATCGCTTACCGAATAGTGGAGAGAGGAAAGACCATCTGAAGTCTGAGCAAGCGGAGTGGCACCGGAAAATCCATCTACTCCGGCAACCCATACCTTATCACCTGACATATGGCTGGGATATGCAAAGAATAGAAATACCCTGGCCACCAGAGCCGGATTCCAGATATTCATACCTGTCCCGCCGAAAATCTCCTTACCTATGATAACGGCGAATGCTACCGCTAGAGTAAGCATCCATAAGGGAGTTGTTACAGGTACAATAAGTGGAATAATCATTCCGGTAACAAGGTACCCCTCATTAACTTCGTGACCCCTAATTTGTGCCGAAGCAAATTCGATACCCAGCCCCACTATATAGGAAACCAGATAGAGAGGGATAATCTTGAGAAATCCGAACCAAATCATCTCCCAAAACTCCATACCTGAATTAGAAGCAAGATTGTACTGGTAGCCGATGTTGTAGATACCGAAAAGAAGAGAGGGGACCAGTGCTATCATTACCACTGTCATGACACGCTTGAGGTCTACACTGTCCCTAACATGCACACCCTTTCTTGTAACACTAGCAGGGACGAAGAGGAAACTCTCAAAAGCCTCAAAAGTCGAGTGAAGGAATGAGAGTTTACCCCCCTTGCTGAAGGTGGGCTTGATCTTGTCTGTCAATTTTCTGAGTTTGCTCATACTTTACCTCCTTTTATGACATCTCTTTAATCATGAGTTCGATACCCTCGGAAACTATGGACTGGATCTCTATTTTGGAAGGGCAAACAAACTCGCAAAGAGCCACATCCTCTTCTATAATCTCATAAATGCCGAGGTTTTCCATCTTTTCTATATCACCTGCAAGGATGGCCTTGAAGAGATAGACAGGGTATATATCCATTGGAAGAACCTTACCATAGACATCGGAGAGCACAAACGCTCTCTCGCCGCCATTGGTATTTGTATCCATGTTATATTGCTTGTACGGTAACATCCAGGAGAAGTAAGTTCGCGAAAAGCTGAACTTCTTCAAACGGAAAGGTTTTACCCAGCCGAACAACTCATGGTAGTTACCTTCGGGGAGGACTGTTACAAGACTGTCGTAGAATCCTAGGAAACCTTCTCTGCCCACAACTTTGCCTGAAAGCAAATCACCGCTAATAATGCGAATGTCACCATGGGCGAAATTGAAAAGATCCGAGATCTGCTCCATCGAAACGCCGGCACAGCACTTCACATATGAGGGATTTACAACTGCGGGGCCTGCAACTGCAATGGTGCGGCTCATGTCATAAACTCCATTAAGGAATAATTTGCCGATGGCAGCGACCAAAAAGATATCGACTGTCCAGACAATCTCTCCCTTGGAAATCGGGCTTATATGATTGATCTGGACTCCAACGTTGCCTGCAGGGTGTGGGCCTTTAAAATTGTGATATACAACACCTTCAAACTTGTTTAAAAAGGTGGGTGCAGATTTATTCGCATCAATAGAGAGATGAACGCCGCCTTCGGTGAGTTTGCCGAGAGCCATAATGCCAGCCTGGATAGCATTAAATTCTTCTTTTAGCACATATTCAAGCTCAGCTGCAAGTGGTGCCGTGGCCATTGCCGATATGAATATGGATTTGGGAGTCAAAGAGGGGTCTGCGATTATAGCGTAAGGTCTCTGTTTGATGCAGGGCCATAGGCCACTCTCAAGAAGCGCTTTTATGACACTCGCCCTGTCAAGAAAAACACCCGCCGGTACATTAAACTTTACAGCCGCCCCCGAGTTGTCGGATTTGATCCTGACCTCAAGCAGTTTGCGTTTCTCTCCGCGGATAATTGCGTCAATCGTACCGCTTACCGGAGAGGTAAAGAGAATGTCCGGATTCTTCTTGTCAGCAAAGACCGGTGTACCTGTTTTAACAACATCACCCTCTTTAACCAGCATTTTCGGGGTGAGATTACGAAAATCCGTGGGTTTGAGGGCGACAACATCAGGAACAACCGTCATGGATATTTTGCGAAGAGCCGCTCCTTTTACAGGCAAATCCAAACCCTTCTTCAATCTGATCTGTTCTGACATTATTGATTTTATATTTATTGATTTAACACTTAAGTATTTACAAGATTGGCCGCAAAGTTATACATAAAAAACGATATTTTATCCTTTGAAATACAATTTCTCGGGCTTATTTTTGCATAGTTATCAGTTAGTTATGAAAGGGCAGACAGAACAGATTTTTAGAGAGTTGAATCCGGCACAAAAAGAAGCCGTAAGCCATATCGACGGACCTTCACTTATTGTCGCAGGTGCAGGATCAGGCAAAACCAGGGTACTTACATGCAGGATAGCGAATATCCTTGCTCAAGGACACAATCCTTCCCGTGTGCTCGCTCTGACATTCACCAAAAAGGCTGCCGGAGAAATGAAGGAAAGGATCGCATCCATTGTGGGCGAAAGAAGTGCCGTAAGACTCTGGATGGGAACCTTTCACGCAATATTCATAAGATTTCTCAGAGAGTATTCGCATGAACTCGGTTATCCGCGCGAATTTACCATATATGACCAAAGTGACTCTAGAAATGCCATCAAACAGTGCATAAAGGAGCTTCAACTTGATGATAAAATCTACAAGCCGACTCAAATTCAATCCAGAATTTCGCTTGCCAAAAACAACCTCATCACGGTCAGCGGCTATTATGCAGATGCAGCCCTGATGGAATCCGATGCCGCATCCAGAAGAGGACGCATAGCAGATATTTACGCGCTCTATGTCAAAAAGTGCAAAACTGCTGGAGCAATGGATTTTGACGATATTCTCCTCAACACCAACATTCTGCTGAAAAATTTCCCCGATGCGAGGAATGCGATCTCTGCAAAATTCGACTACATTCTGGTGGACGAGTATCAGGACACCAATCACGCGCAATACATAATACTCAAAAAACTCGCGGAACGCCACAGAAATATTTGCGTAGTGGGAGACGACTCTCAGAGTATTTACGGATTCCGCGGAGCCAGGATAGAGAACATCCTCAAGTTCAAAAGAGACTACCCTGATGCAGCAGAGTACAAACTCGAACAGAACTACCGTTCTACAAAGACCATCGTTAAGGCGGCTAACAGCGTGATAGGCAATAACAGCAACCGACTCAATAAAGAGTGCTTCTCTGATGGTGCAGAAGGTGAAAAGATTGGGGTTATCCAGGCCTTCACCGAGCAGGAGGAGGCTTACCTCACCGCATCTTCTATTATTGGCCGCATATTTACGGAAAAAGCGCAGTATGGCGACTTTGCCATCCTTTACCGCACAAATGCCCAATCCAGAGCATTGGAGGAGGCTCTGCGCAAGAGAAACCTCCCCTACCGCATCTATTCCGGCCAATCCTTCTATGATCGCGCAGAGGTTAAGGATATGATGGCATACTTTAGACTTATAGTTAACACACGAGACGACGAAGCTTTCCGCAGAATAATCAACGTGCCTGCGCGCGGCATTGGGAACACTTCTCTCAGCCACTTATCGGCTGCGGCGGCAGAAGCCGGATCTTCGCTCTACGAGGCCATATTTCTCTCTCCGGAAAAACTTCTCGAAGCGGGACTCAAACCGGCAGCAGTAAACAAATTCATGAACTTCGCCACCCTGATAGAGCCGATCCATCAGGATTGGAGCACTACTGACGCCTTCGCTATCGCTCAGCGTATCGGTAATGATTCCGGCTATCTCGCTTCACTCAAAAATGACAACTCTCCTGAGGGAATCTCACGATTTGAGAACATTGAAGAGCTTTTCAACAGCATCAAGAGTTTTGTGGACGAAGAGAGTGAGACAAGAGCAATGGAGAGCGACTCCCTGCAAGAGGAAATAATAATCACGCTTAGCGACTATATTGAAAATATCTCGCTGATGTCGGAGATAGATCGCGAGGATCGGGAGATGGATGAAACCGAGATTGCAAACAAGATTACCCTGATGACGGTGCACTCCTCCAAGGGACTGGAGTTTCCTTATGTATTCATAGCCGGTATGGAGGAGAACCTATTCCCCTCTGCAGGATTGAATGGTGGTGAGATAGATATAGAAGAAGAACGACGACTCTTCTATGTAGCTCTGACACGGGCTCAGAAGTGCGCCACTGTCAGTTTTGCACGCAACAGGATGCGCTGGGGGCAGCAGGAGAGCAATCCGGTCAGCCGCTTTGTCCGGGAGATCGACAGCGGATGTCTTGAAAAGCCGGTTGGCGAACAGACACGGGTACCCTATCTCAAAGAGGAGTTTGCCTCTACTTCCAATAGGGTCAGCAGTAGACGCGAAAGTATGAAGAACCCCTCCCCAATCTTACGCAGATACGAATTATCCAAGAGTTTCACCGACGCAAGCAAACATACTCCCTCCGCCGGATTCCAACCCTCAGCTATATATGATCTCAAAGTAGGGCAGCGGGTCGAGCATGCCACTTTCGGTTTCGGAACTATCATTTCCTTTGATGGTAATGATGCCAATGCCAAAGCAATTGTAAAGTTTGATGACTCCGGCGAGAAGACTCTCTTACTTAAATTCGCAAAACTTCGCATAGTTTGAGATTTTTTTAAACGTTTGGCACATACATTGCATCTTGTAATGTCGAAGTTTTTCATAGTTTAAGTTTAGGTTAAGTAATGCGGCTTGTTTCCAATCTGACGGAGGCAAGCCGCATGAACATTATAGTTACTCTCACCTTTCTGACATATTTTGCTTAATTTTGAAATTCAAACAGACAAACTTTTAATTATGAACTTCAGAATATCCATCAGGCGGAGTCTGGTTTCTTCAATACTCACTATCGTTGCATACCTAGCTCTTACTGCACAGACTCAAGGCCTCTTTTCCATAGTGACCTGCCCTGCAGAAGAGACGTCCAAGGCTATGAATATCAGCTGGGGAGCAGATACCACCATTAATGAGTGTACAATAGAATATACTCTTGTGCGAGATAAGGGATGGAAAGCCTCCAGGATAATGGAAGGCACAAGTCATCTTTGCACTGTGTTTGACAAAGTTTATTCAAAAAAAGCAGACGGCACCGACTTTTACGAAGATGCCGTTTTCCTCAAATATGAAGCAGCCCTAAAAAACCTGAGACCATGTAGCGAATACAAATATCGCATCGTAAGCGATCGGTACACCAGTGATACTTATAGATTCAAGACCTCCGGCCGGAACCGCTGGAGTGCCTGCATAATTTCCGATTATCATGTCTATCCGCCGCTGCGCGACCGTCTTCACAATGCAATGGCAATGATGGACAAAGTCCGCGAATATGACCCCGGATTTGACTGGGTACTACACCTTGGAGACATCACTGCCTGGGGAGGAAGTTACTCTTTCTGGCAAGAGATGTATGAAGAGGGGTATTTTAAGAATTGTATGTGGGCCGGCGTCAACGGCAACCACGACAATATGTCACGCGGCTATATCAAAAACACCAATCAATATTTCAAAGAGGCCAATTTCTATCCACGTAACGGTTATGAAGGAGAAGAGGGAGTTTGTTACTGGTTTTACTGGGGTGACGCACTATTCATAATGCTCAACAACGAGAGCATGAAGGATGAAGAGGGCCTCAAAGCAGCTCAGGAATGGATTAGAGAAGTAGTCGGAAACAATCCTGCCAGATACCGTGTGGTTTGCGAACATTACCAGTGGTTTTTTGGCGACAGCGGTAAAACATCGCAATACGGCAGATGGAGTGATCTGTTTGACGAACTTGGCATAGACCTCGCTCTGGCAGGCAATAACCATATCTATGTGCGTACCAACGCAATTTATCAGGGCAAAGAAAGCGACGGTAGAAAAGGTACGGTCTATATCCAGGCTCCATCCTCGGACAATGAGCGCGGCGTACCGGCCCCAAATCCAATTACAGAGAATATAGACAAAATCCGTTTTCGCTGGAGCGAAGGCGAAATGACTGTCGGAGCCATACATCTTGATGTAAACAAGAAGA
>CAZRBY010000004.1:24874-44595 GCA_964598495.1 uncultured Muribaculaceae bacterium | reverse complement strand
TCGCTACGGCAACATTCTCGACAGAGCGGAAGTAAAATCAAAAAAATAGCAAAGGCAATCGTCCTGATCGTTTAAAGCAGAAAAAACAATGCGAATGAAAAAGACCACAAAGCGAATTATAGCGATAGTATTCGCTGTGATAGTGATTTTTCCCATTATCCTTTTGGGATTATTATATTTCAATCAGGAAAAATTATTTTTTATCCCTGAAAAACTTAAGGCTGATTATGCCTTTGAATTCGATCAAAATTTTGAAGAAATCTCTATTCAATCTGATGACGGAGCTGTGCTAAATGGTATTTTGTTCAAAGCAGATACCACAAAAGGATTGATTTTCTACTTACACGGAAATGCGGGTTCCATACGTTCTTGGGGAAAAATTGCACCGGCATATACCGACCTTAACTACGACATCTTTATAATTGATTACAGAGGGTTTGGTAAAAGTGAAGGGAAAATCAAAGAAGAAAAACAACTCTATTCCGACACTCAAATTGCTTATGATGAACTGAAAAAGAGATACGATGAAAATGACATTGTAGTAATAGGGTACTCTATCGGGACCGGATTAGCCGCAGAACTTGCCTCAAAAAACAACCCTAAATTGCTAATTCTAGAGGCGCCTTATTACAGTTTTGAGGATTTGGTATGTGGCACCTACCACTTTCCAGGTTTTCTATTGAAATATAAAATCCCGACAAATAACTATCTGAAAAAGGTCAAGGCTCCGGTGATTATTTTCCATGGAACGGAAGACAAAATTATCAACTACGACTCCTCTCTCAAATTAGAAGCTGAATTTAAGGAAGGGGACAGACTTATCACATTGGAGAATCAAGGACATGCCAAGATAAGATCAAACGAAGATTATAAAGCCGAAATAGCGAAAATCTTAGCATGACGTCGGTTCTATGTAGGGAAACCATTTCACATACTGAGTTCCATCGAATCCGCCTCCAAAATCATCAAACCTATTCAGGTAAAATCCTTATCCTGCGGGAAAGTGGGTGAAGGTTGTTGGAACGGCGGCCAAGGTTTTTGACAAAGCCCAAATGAGCACCTTTAGAAGAGACCAAAAGGTAGCCCGGGGGGACTTCAGGACCAAATACAATGTTGTCTTTGGAGAGAAATTTAAGGGCATCCTCAAGGGAGAGTTCAACAGTGGGAAATGCTTTTTCATCCAAGACCGTAGAGATGGCCAGATCGGCCTCCGGAACCGTATCACGCCCTTTCTGTACGGCAACGGCCACTCCGGAACGAATTACTCTGAGAGAGGATTCCAATATCCTGATATCTGCGGCGAGAGCAGTAGGAAACACCCTCCACAAATCTCCCTTTTGTGAAAATGTAAATTTGCAGTTAACCTGTGATATATATTGCGCACAAGCCGGAATCTGACACTTTTTATTTTCTGAAGTTCTGAGAAATGGAGAATAGTCACCGTTTTTACGCAACAATGCAATGAAAAATCCCTCTCCCCTCTCTTCTCCGGGGAGGAATTGACGCTTCTCAATGAGTTCCGCACCGAGTTCAGATGCTATCCATGCGACATTTTCATCATTCTCTAGAGTATTGAATGTACAGGTGGAATAGATGAGAAACCCGCCGTCACTAAGAGCAGACCAGATATTCGATAGTATTCTTCTTTGTCGGGAAGCACAGAGACGGACATTGTCTAAAGACCACTCACTTATCGCATCGCGGTCCTTACGGAACATTCCTTCACCCGAACAGGGTGCATCCACTACCACAATATCAAAAAAAACGTCCAGAGAAGAGAAATCTGCAGGATCGTTGTTGGAAACAACGGCATTGGGATATCCCCATTTTGCAATATTCTCAGCCAAGATTGAAGCCCTGCTACGGATAACTTCGTTTGATAGCAGAAGATCATTGGAGCCGATAATCGAAAGAATATGAGTGCTTTTACCACCGGGAGCCGCACAGAGGTCCAGTATACGAAGTCCGGGGGCACCTGTCGAAGCACGATGTATCAACTTATCATTAGAATAGGCAAGCCCCGACCAATCTTCAGAACAATCATCATTCTCGGATAATTGCGCTATCGCCATTTTGAGAAATACCCCCGTATACATAGATGATGCCTCTTGGACGTAGTAATATCCGGCATGAAACAGAGGGTCTAATGTAAATGAAGGTCTGCTTTTGAGATATAACCCCTCACTGCACCAAGGGACATAACCATAAAAAATGTCAGAAAAATGCTCCGCAAGCTCTTCTGGGGTTATTTTTGCGGGATTTGCGCGAACTGAAAGAGAGGGTTCGCCATCAAGAGCAGAAAGGAGGCGACTTGAGCGCTCCTCTCCGAAATGTGTTTTAAGATTATTTACAAACTCAGCGGGATACATCAAAAGAAGAGAAATCTTCCGGCATCTGACCGCTGGCAGCTTTTGCTATGCCGTCTGTAAGTTTGTCAACAAGATTTTGGAGTTTACCTCCAATAACCATCTTCATCATAGTGTTGAGCTCTGCACGGAGTTCAATATGGAAATATGTGCGATTGTCATCCATCGGATCCATTATCAGAGAGAAAAGAAACGGAAATGGGGCCTGCCCGTCCTGCTCGAAATCTATCCTCGAAAAAGGAGTCCTTTTGTTGACCTTCATTCCGATTTCAAAACCCTGTACCTTTGCCGATATAGTGTCAGCATCAGCGGTAAACATATCCTTCTTATCTTCCGGAATGGCAGCCTCAAGGTTGCGAAGATCGGAAAAGACCGTATAAATCGAATAGGAAGGCCTATCTATGACTACGGTTTTGCCGCAAATCTCTTCCACCATACTATCTACCCCAGGTATCAGGCTTATATCTCCACTCGGCTAGCACCTCGAGATCTTCCGCCTTTATATAACCCGATGCAACCGCCTCTTCGAGGAGTGCATCATAATTTGACAGGGTGTGCAGTACCACATTAGCATCCTCAAATGCCTCACGTGTCCTATGGAAATTATACGAGAAGATGGCAACCATACCCTCAACAAATCCACCCTCTTGTGCAACACATTGTACTGCTGAAAGAGAACTCATCCCTGTGGAAATAAGATCCTCTACAATAACCACATTTGCCCCTTTGGGAAGGTCGCCTTCAATGCGGGCACCAGTACCATGGTCCTTAGCTTTGGGTCTGATATAGATAAAGGGCAATCCCAAGGCCTGAGCTACCAGAGCACCATATGCAATGGCACCTGTCGCCACGCCTGCGATAATATCCACATCATTGAAATGCTCCTTAATAACTGTTACTAAAAATCCGCAAATTTCGGTGCGCCTTTCAGGATAGGATAAAATCTTACGGTTGTCACAATAAATTGGTGACTTCCAACCTGATGCCCAAGTAAAAGGCTCTTCAGGCCTCAACTGTACCGCCTTAATTTCAAGCAGGTGGCGGGCAACTATTTTTTCAATATTTTCAATCATAATCTATTTTGGATTATCTTTGCAAAGGTAATAATTTTATTCGGTAAAACGATGTATCGTATTCACTTTGAAAGCCGTAATATCATAGTATGTTCTTCGGCCTCGGATGCGGAGGAAGATACCGGTGCTCTGGTGCTTAGCGTAGGAGAAAAAGAGCATCTGGGAAACATACCCCTGATGTTTGAGAAGTCACCGCGTATTCCTTCACTCTATATACCTACTTCTGACAGGGAGCGCGTTTGCAGTGAACTTTGCTCAAGGTATCGTACTCTTGAGGCGGCCGGAGGAGTAGTACGTGACGGTTCCGGACGAACGCTGATGATACTTCGCGGTGGTAGATGGGACCTTCCTAAGGGAAAATTGGAATCCGGAGAGAGTCGTCGGGAGTGCGCTCTGCGTGAGGTAGCAGAGGAGACAGGTATCGACCATCTTACCATCGGCAATCTAATATGCGTGACGCATCATACATATTCGAGAGGAGGCGAGCGTTTGCTCAAACATACCTGGTGGTATGAGATGAAATATGAAGGTACCACATCCCCCGATCCAATACCACAGACCGAGGAGAATATCGCAGTGGCGGAATGGGTGCCGGTTCAGGAGATTCCTGCCAAACTATCCAGCAGCTATACATCCATCAGGGAGGTATTCCGTCAGGCGGGAATTATCTGAGATCGGTAATTATCACATCTGCGGGCAAAGAATCAATATTCAAAGTAAAGTAGGAAGCCTCCCAGGAAGTTTCTTTGCTCGATATCGAGGTTACCAGCACAGTATAAATATAACCGTTTGCTCCCTTGTGTACTACCTTGAAACTTCCATCTTTCTTTTGCTCGACACTAGTGGATGAAAGCAACGAGAAAGGATTTTCCAAAGGATCGTCAGAGGAGTCATCTGCACTGCATATTACCAATTCCTCACTCTTGGGGCTGTAGAGCCACCTGGTTGTACCGTCGGATACTATGGTTAGCAGATCGCTGGTGATGCGATAACTCATCTGTTGAATATCAAGAGTGCCTCGCTGCTCCATAAGCAGGCGTCCGTCAGAAGAATTGGCGGTCATCGCATATTCAAGCGTGACGCTGCCCATTTGCGAAATTTTTTCCAAGAGGACACCGCTTTCCTGCCCCCACATAGTGCAGGAAATGAATAGAAGTGACAGTAAAAGAATAATTCGTCTCATACCTCTATCCAGTGCAAACATCGTGCTAAATTCGATCCAGAGTCTCAAGAATTATATCGAGGGTGGCAAGATCCGACACAAGAACATCTCTGGCCTTGCTGCCACCGAACGGTCCAACGATACCCGCCGCCTCAAGTTGGTCAATTATACGTCCTGCACGGGCATATCCTATCTCGAGTTTGCGCTGAATAAGTGATGTGGAGCCTTGCTGAGACATCACCACAATCTTTGCGGCATCCTCAAATAAGGCATCTCGATTTTTGAGATTAACTCCATAATCGTTGCCTCCTGAGGATTCTTCCTCATCCGACACCTCCGGCAGATAGAATTCGTGGTCATAGCCTTGCTGGGAACTAATCTCACTCGTTACAGCAAGAATCTCGTGCGCATCCACAAAAGCACACTGTACGCGAACAATATCCTCACCCGGATACATCACCAACATATCGCCTCGACCTATGAGGCGGTTTGCTCCTGTTGTGTCAAGAATGGTCCTTGAGTCAATGGATGCATTGACCTTGTATGCAATCCTTGAGTTGAAATTGGCTTTGATAGTACCGGTAATTATATCCGTAGTGGGCCTCTGAGTGGCTATTACAAGATGGATCCCCACTGCCCTGGCCTGCTGTGCAAGACGTGCAATGGGCTCTTCGATCTCTTTGCCTGCAGTAACGAGCAGGTCGGCAAACTCGTCTATCACAACCACGATATATGGCAAGAATTTGTGTCCTTTTTGCGGGTTGAGGCGGCGGTTGAGAAACTTGTTATTGTAATCCCTGATATGGCGTAAATCTGCCATTTTGAGCAGATCATAACGATCTTCCATCTCGATGCAGAGCGACTTGAGGGTATTCACCACCTTGCGCGTATCCGTTATGATAGCCTCAGATTCGTCAGAAATCTTTGCCAGAAAATGCTTGTCGAGTTTGGAGTAGAGCGACAATTCCACCTTCTTTGGATCCACCATGACAAACTTGAGTTCTGCCGGATGTTTGGTATAAAGAAGTGAAGTGATGATACAGTTAAGTCCGACAGATTTTCCCATACCGGTAGCGCCGGCAATAAGTAAGTGCGGCATCTTTGCAAGGTCAAGGAAAAAAGGCTCGTTGGTAACGGTAATGCCCATCGCCAAAGGAAGTTCCATATTGGTACTCTTGAATTTTGGATCATTTAGGATGGACTTGAGCGGCACCAAAGAGGGATTTTCGTTAGCCACTTCTATTCCTACAGAGTCTATAAGAGTGACCACACGCACACCTTTTGCTCCAAGAGAGAGTGCGATATCCTCTTCACGACTGCGTACCTGCGAAATCTTCATGCCGTCTGCCAGGTGAATCTTATAGAGAGTGACTGTAGGACCCATTTTTGCCGTTATGGCTACCACTTTTATCTTGTAATGGCCAAGCACAGTAACGATCTTGGTTTTGTTCTTCTCAAGCTCCTCCATGGAGACGGTATGCCATTTATCCCTATAGTCATCCAACAGAGAGAGGGAAGGATGATAGTAATCAGGCAAGTCCAATCTTGGATCAAAAAGACGGGATTTCTCCTCCTCTGTCAGATTTTTTATAAAATCGTTATCCGAACCCTCTACCTTGATGATCACATCTTCAGGATTATCACTCACAAGAGGGATTTCAGGTTCCTCGGCGAACTGAGGAAAAGAGACTGAATTAATGGGAACCTCTGTCTTTACATCCGGTTGCTCTTCCTGATATTCCGGATCATAAGTGGAATCATTATCGAGAGCCGCTTCCTCTTCTGCTTCCTCTTCCTCTGCCGCTTCGATCTCCGAATCCTCGGAAACAACGAGATTCTTCTCTCTGCGGGGACGGTTGGCCACATCCCACATGAGGTCATCAAAACGCAACGCCACCTTCTTGCTCAACAGAACAAGCCAGAGCAGCAGCAGTATCATCAGCACACAGCCGGTTCCGATATTTCCCAGCATCGAGATGAGCCAAGCAACAGCGTGTCTGCCATAGGAGCCACCAAGACCGTTACCGAGAAAGAACTCATATCTGGTAAAACCTGACACGTATGCCAAAATGAGCGAAATGACGATCGCACCAATGAGAGATACCATAAAAAGACGCAGCAAATTGACTTTGCGAAGTCTGAAACAGGCGATTGATACGGCTCCAAAAAAGAAAGGTATTGCAAAAGCTCCCAGACCAAATAATTTGGAAATCAGAAAATCAGCCCATACCAGACCTATTCTTCCTCCGGAATTGGAGGCCTCTTCAGTAGCATTGTAGAACACCTGCGGATCGCGTACTAAACTCTGATCGGATGTCCAGGTAAATATATAGGAGACAAGAGCCACAACGGTAAAGATAGTGAGCGCAAGAAAAATAAAGCCGAGCAATATTCTCAGCACACGGGCATCAGAACTGGAGAGCCAAGGCTCGCGTGGCTCCTTCGCAACTTTCTTCTTGCCGTTCTTTTTGTTTTTACCTGATTTGGACTCTTTCATGGCTTCCTCGGGAGATCAGTTTTTCTTTTTCTTCTTGTTCCTCGATTTTTTGTTGAATCCGGACTTGGGGGCACCGGAAGCCATCACACCCGGACGATTAAATGTGGCATCGCTCGATAGCGTATTCAATTGAAGCCCTTCCGGCACTTTCAGGCGACCTTCCGAGAGTTTTTCCATATCGCTGAATATAGTTTCGTCAGCGACTGAATCTTTGTTCCAAATAAGATACTGTTGCCTCATATAGTGGCCAAGAGTGCAAATCATGGCAGTCTTGTCATCGTCATCCTCTCGTGAGGCGATCAGGTTGATCATATTTTCGATATTGCGGCCGTAGCAAGATGCCTTCATAGGCTTATCCTCGAGATGTATCTTCTCGGGACGACTGAAAAAATCCTTTTTATCAGGCATCGGATAAGGAGAATCTACATCTATATCGAAACCGGCAATTATGAACATGTGGTCCCAGAGTTTCTGTTTGTAGTCCGGAAAATCTTTCATCTGGGGATTGAGTATGGCCATTATCTGGATGACGGCTCGTATCTGTTCGTTCCGTTTTTCGCGGTCGGGAATTCTTTTGACCTGCTCTATCATCTGCTGAACGTGCCTTCCGTACTCGGGCAGGTGAAGTATGTCTCTTTGGGTATTGTAATCCATAGCATTTATTTTTGACAAACAATTTACAAATATAGCGTTTTTTGAGAAACAATGGCCTATCTCACGACAGTTTGCCCATTACTCACATAAAAAAAGGTACCTGAATCATGGTTCAAATCTCCAATCGGCATTACAGTCAGCCCACAAACCGGATAATAATTCCGGAAATGTGGCGATAGGCGATATATGTGCGTTCCGGCCATTTGCATTTTGTGGAAAGTGGTGCTACTTTTGTAATGCAAATTGCATTGTAATATTAAATCAAAAGTATCATGGGAAAAACTCTTGTCACCGGAGCACTGGGACAACTTGGGCGCGAGCTGAAGGAGCTCGCCGGCAATGATCAAAACTGGATATTTACCGATATCTTGCCGGACAAAGGGACTATGCAATTGGATATCTGCGACGAAGTATGCGTGAGAGAGTTTTTGCAAAAGCACGATGTGGATCTGGTAATAAATTGCGCAGCATATACAAATGTGGACAAGGCAGAAAGCGATAAGGAACTCAGTGCCAAACTCAATGCCGAAGGGCCAGCAGTCCTTGCACGATGTGTTCGCGAACGTGACGCAGCGCTTGTGCATATCTCCACCGATTATGTATTTGACGGAAAGCGCAAGAGAGGTGCTTACCGCGAGAGTGACCCCTGTCATCCACAGAGTGTTTACGGAGTCACCAAGCGCCAAGGAGAGCTTGCCATACGCAGAAGCCGTTGCCGAGGGGTGATCATCCGCACTGCCTGGCTCTACTCCACCTACGGTAATAATTTTGTCAAAACAATGGTTCGTCTGGGTAGCGAAAAGAGTGAAATAGGGGTGGTGACAGATCAGATAGGCACGCCCACTTATGCTCGTGATCTGGCCAAAGCAATTCTAACCATAATACCGCAAATTGGGGAGCACCGAGGTGAAATTTACCATTACACCGATGAAGGCAGTTGCTCATGGTTTGATTTTGCAGCACTGATAATGATCTATTGCGGTCTCGATTGCAAGGTCAATCCGCTGACTACGGAAGAATATCCTACCGCCGCACGCAGGCCGGCGTATTCACTGCTCGATAAGAGCAAAATAAGGGAAGAATTCGGGGTTGAGACCCCTTGGTGGAGCGTCTCTCTCAAAGAATGTCTTCAGAAGATGGGAAGGCCGGTGCCTCGGCATCTCTAGCTGAGAGAATCACCTCTTTCGGATCGATGCCCCAATCAATGGCCAACACGGGATCATTCCACCTGTAAGAGCCCTCCATTTCAGGTGCATAGTAATTATCACACTTATACTGAAATATGGTATTGTCCTCCAACACCAAATATCCATGTGCGAATCCGCGCGGGATAAAGAAGATTCGCTTGTTCTCTGCGCTGAGCTCCACCGAAACATATTTGCCGTATGTGGGAGATTCAGGACGAATATCAACCGCTACATCGAGCACACGGCCCTGCACTACTCTAATAAGCTTTGCCTGTGCCGCCTCACCCTTCTGGAAATGGAGTGCGCGTATCACCCCACGCTTAGCGGACAAGGACTCATTATCCTGAACAAAATTGATTTTTTGCACATTAGCTTCAAACTCCCTTAGGGAAAAAGATTCAAAAAAATATCCCCTATGGTCATAGAATACTCTCGGTTCAATAATTACAGGACCCTCTATAGCCGTTTTGATGAATTTCATTTCACAATATTTTTCACAAAAATAACAATTATTGCAAAATTGTGCTACCTTTGTTGCACAAGCAATAAATGATTGTTATGAACAACTGCATCTTACTATCCCTCTCCCTATCACTTCTTCTTGAGAACGATTCTCGGGATGGGATTTAGTTATGTAGTTTAGTTGTTGATACATATGTGATGCCGCCCGACCGCCGGGCGGCATTTTTTTTATTAAAAACCTTTTTGAGACAATAACACAAACTATAAAACAGCAAAATTATGAATTGGGACAAACTCGCTTTTGACTACATCAAATGCAACACCATGGTCTGCTCTTTTAATGAGGGTCACGGATGGGGTCCGCTTGAGAGCAGGACGAATGACAAATACGAACTCACCCTAATGTCGGGATCTCTCCACTATGCTATAGAGGTATTCGAGGGACTCAAGGCTTACAGCGGGCGCGACGGTAAAATACGAATATTCAGGCCTCGCGCAAATGCCGCCAGGATGATCCGCTCCGCTGAATTTCTCGGTATGCCCCCTGTTCCAGAAGAGATGTTCGTAGAAGCGGTTACACGTGCCGTAAATGAGAACAGAGGGTTCATTCCCCCATACGAGAGCGGTGCATCAATGTATATTCGTCCATTCATGATCTGCACCAATCCTCAACTCACACTTGAACTTGGAAAGGAATTTATGTTTGTGGTGGCAGTAACCCCAACAGGCAATTTTACCGGCACCAGTTTCAACCCTACAAAGGCATTGCTCGTGAGGGATCACGACAGAGCAGCACCTCTTGGAACCGGTTCTCATAAGATAGGAGCCAACTACGCCGCTTCGATGCTTGCAGGCGTGAAAGCCAAAAAAGAGGGCTATTCCTCAATTCTCTACCTCGATTCAAAAGAGAAAAAGTATATCGACGAATTTAGCAGCTCCAACTTTTTCGCCATAAGGGGCAACAGCTACATAACTCCCGATTCTCCATCGGTCCTCCCCTCCATCACCAACAAATCGTTGCGTGAAATTGCATCACATCTGGGAATGACCGTAGAACATCGTCCGGTGCCTGTGGAGGAACTTGCAACTTTTGATGAGGCGGGAGCATGCGGCACAGCTCTGGTGATCACACCGGTACACGAAATATATGACAAAGAGATGGAAATCCGCTACTACGTCGGCAGTCCTGTCAGAGTCGGGGAGAAGAGTCGCACTCTCTATAAGTATCTTACCGGTATCCAGTTTGGAGAGATAGAGGACAGTTTCGGTTGGTGCCACATTTTGTAGGAACTTCATTCGAAGCGTAAAGCTGCAATGGGATCCAAAAGGGAGGCTCGTCGGGCCGGCAGGTAGCCTGATAATATACTTACCAATACGCAGATGAGCACTGAAAGACCTAACCAGCGCCAAGGTAGCGTAAAGGCACACCCAATCAACAGTGCCACCAGATTGCCGAAGAGCAACCCCAGAAGCATACCTGCAACGCATCCTATCTGTCCTACAAGCACAGCTTCGGTCAAAAACTGCATCGCAATCGTGCGCGGTCTAGCACCGAGTGCTTTTCGTATGCCTATCTCGCAGGTTCGCTCCCTGACGGAAACCAGGAGTATATTCATCAACCCCACAGAGGCCCCGAGCAAAGTAATCAATCCTATTACCAGGGCAGCTACAGAAAGTTTCCCCTTGAGAGCATCCAGTTCCCTAATCACCGAATCGCTACGGCTGATTGCAAAATTTGCCTCATCCTGTGGACGAAGTCCCCTGATAAGTTTCATAATCAATGCAGCCCTTTCCCAGGCTTGTTCGAAAGATAAGCTCTCACCGACAGGCATTACATCCAGCGAATAATTAGCATCCGGAGCAAGAAAGCGTGTACGTGCGGCACCCAGCGGTACCAATACCGTATTATCCGTGCCAATGCCGAATAGCGTACCTTCTCTCTCCATCACTCCCGTCACTAAATACTCTCCCGCACCCACCCTGAGGAGTGCGCCGAGCGGATTGTGACCCTTAAAGAGACATCTTGCAATATTGTCCCCTATGATGCAAATATCGCTTGAACCCTCAGTCTCACGACTGCTGAAGTTGCGTCCGGCAGCCAGCGAAGCAAACCCCATGTGTAGATGATGCTCATCCGTAGCTGTCACTGTAACTGTAGGATCACTGCTAATAGCCCCGGAAGATACCTTCTGCATTACGAGCGAAGAAGTTATGCTGACCACCGCTTTGGAGTCGTATCTCCTAACGAATTCCTGTGCATCAGCCCAAGAGAGACCTTTTACAACCCTATCACCCTCTTCTAAGGAGGAAATGGTGAAGCAGTGCGCGCCCATGCGGCCGAAACTCCTTTCTACAGTACGTGAAAGGCCTTCAATGGCAGTCTGAATGGAAACCAGCGAGGTTATACCGGTAGCAATAATCAGTATGGTGAGTATGGAGCGCAATCTGTTGTCTAGAATAGAGTCGATTGCCATATTGAAAAATCCTTTCATCCTCAATCTTTTTCCTTTTCAATTATGTCCCAAAAATAGGAAAATAATTTAGATTGAGTTAACTTTGCCGCGCAAAAATGCATTTAGAAATGGAAAAAAGGAAAACAGAAAAAAGCCGCACCGACGGCAGAGATGAGACATATGGTAGTAGGACGGCAAAAAAAGGCAGTTTCACCGAAAAAGAAAAACGGAAAAGCACACGTCCGGCAGGCCGTCCAAAAAAAGACGACAACGAAAAGTCCCATTATAAAGATGGTGGTAAACCCATCAGAAAGAGCAGACCAGTTTGGAATGATAGAGATACTGAAGGTTCGAGACATGAAAGGTATGAAAGGCATGATGGCAACGAAAGGTACGACAGGTCCGACAAACATGACAGATCCGAAAGAACTGAAAGGTACGACAGACACGACAAGCATGATAGACATGAAAGCCGTGATAAGCATGTGAGAGGCGAAAGGTATGACAGGAACGAAAGGTATGACAGGGGCGACAAACATGACAGATACGAAAGAGCTGAAAAGCACGACAGACACGACAAGCATGATGGACATGAGGTCCGTGAAAGAGCCAAAAGAGATGACAGGTACAAGAGGCATGACAAGCCATATAGACCGGAGAGACCTAAAAAAAATGACAGACGTGACAGACCTAAAAGATCAGAAAGTTCCGCACAGAACGATACTGTGCGCCTAAATAAATTCATAGCAAATTCCGGCATCTGTTCAAGAAGAGAGGCCGATGATTACATCAAAACGGGTCTTGTGACCGTCAACGGCGAAATTGTCACGGAACTGGGAACTAAAGTTAAGCCCGATGATGACATCCGTTTCAACGGGGAACGCCTCAAGGGAGAAAAGAAGGTCTATCTCCTTATGAACAAGCCCAAAGATTATGTAACCACGATGAGCGACCCGCATGCAAAAAAATGCGTTATCGATCTTATTTCAACCGACAAGTGTAAAGAACGTGTCGTACCCGTTGGACGTCTTGACAAATCCACGACCGGAGTATTGCTTTTTACCAACGATGGAGATTTGGCAGCACGCCTCACACACCCTTCATACAAAGTAAAGAAGATATATCACGTATTCCTTGACAAAAATCTCAAAAAAACAGATTTTGACGCTATAATCAATGGTATCACGCTTGAAGATGGTGAAATACATGCAGATGCCCTATCTTATGTAGATGATGATATGTCACAGGTGGGCATCGAGATCCATTCGGGCCGAAACCGCATTGTGCGCAGGATGTTTGAACACCTTGGATATAGAGTCGATAAACTCGACAGAGTCTATTTCGCCGGCCTTACCAAAAAAAATCTACGCAGGGGAGCGTGGAGATTTTTGACAGAGCAGGAAATAACAATCCTGAAAATGGGCAACTTTAATTGACATAGCTATTGGCTGTTGGCCGTTAGCCATTAGCAGCAAATAACTAAACATTATAAAATGACACAGCAGCATAAATCCGGATTTGTCAACATCATAGGCAACCCCAATGTGGGCAAATCCACACTTATGAATGCCCTCGTGGGGGAGAAACTTTCCATTGTGACGGCTAAGGCACAGACCACCCGCCATCGCATAATGGGAATTGTAAACGGTGATAATTGTCAGATAGTATATTCCGATACTCCGGGTATTCTCAAGCCCAATTACAAACTCCAGGAAAGTATGATGGACTTTGTGGATGTTGCCATCGGCGATGCCGACATTATCCTTTATATCACAGACGTTGTAGAAAAGAAGGATAAGAATATCGCATATATTGAGAAGCTGAACCAACTTGAATGCCCGGTAATTGTTGTCCTCAACAAAATAGACCTAAGCACACAGGAGAAGGTAGTAGAGATGATGGCTCAGTGGAAAGACCTTCTTCCCAAGTCTGAAATCATTCCCGTATCCGCTACTGAAAAATTCAATCTTGAGAAATTGTTTGACACAATTCTGGCCCTTCTTCCTGTAAGTCCTCCCTGGTATGACAAGGAGACATTCACCGACAAGAGTATGAGGTTTTTTGCCTCGGAAATAATAAGGGAAAAAATATTGCTTAATTATTCCCAGGAAATCCCATACTGCACAGAAGTAGTCATAGAAGAATTCAAGGAGGGGGAAGAGAGATATGACATCAGTGCCGTGATCAATGTTATGCGTAATTCTCAGAAAGGCATAATCATCGGCAGCAAGGGGGCTGCCCTCAAGAAGACGGGAACTCAGGCCAGGCTTGATATGGAAGAATTTTTTGAGAAAAAAGTCTTCCTGCAACTCTTTGTCAAGGTAGAACCCGACTGGAGAGAAGACAGACGAAAACTGCGCAACTTTGGTTATATTCATGACTGACACAATAATTGAGATACCGTTATATGGCAAACGAAAGAGACGACTTTGTAGAAGAAACCGAGATTCTTACTGAAGAGAACTATTCCGATGAGGAATCCGACCAGGAAATAATTGTCGATGAGGAGGATGATTCTGTGGAAGACCACAGGTATGATAAAGTCATGGCCGGAGGAGACAGCAGGTATAAACTCTCCGGAATGTATCGTGACTGGTTCTTGGATTATGCTTCATACGTAATCCTCGACAGAGCGGTTCCTCATATTGATGACGGACTCAAACCCGTGCAACGTCGCATTCTCCATGCTATGAAGAAGAGTGATGACGGCCGATTCCATAAGGTGGCGGGTATCGTGGGCGACACAATGAAACTCCACCCTCACGGAGATGCATCCATCAAGGATGCTCTTGTGCAGCTGGGACAGAAGAATTATTTGATTTCCACTCAAGGCAACTGGGGCAATATTTTTACAGGAGATCCTGCTGCCGCAATGAGATATATTGAGGCAAGACTGAGTAAATTTGCCCTTGAGGTGGCATTCAACCCTAAAATTACCGAGTATGTCCCCTCCTATGACGGCACAAATGAGGAGCCTGTCGCCCTCCCCATGAAATTTCCGCTGTTGCTGGCACAAGGCACCGAGGGTATAGCCGTTGGACTTGCAGTCAAAATCCTGCCACACAACTTCAATGAATTGATCGATGCCTGCATCAGCTCACTTAAAGGTGAAGATTTTGAGATATTCCCCGATTTCCAAACCGGAGGTTTGGCCGATTGCTCAAAATACAATAAGGGCCTAAGGGGCGGCAGAATCAAAATACGCGCAAAAATAGTAAAGGTAGACAGGAGGACACTCTCAATCACCGAACTTCCATTTGGACAGACCACTGAAACCCTGATAGACTCTATTATCAAAGCTAACGAAAGAGGCAAAATCAAGATCCGTAAGGTAGACGATATGTCAGCTGACAATGTGGATATCAGTATCCAGCTGCAGAATGATATATCTCCTGACAAGACCATAGATGCTCTCTATGCATTCACGAACTGCGAGGTCTCCGTCTCCCCTAACGCCTGCGTTATACACGACCGAAAACCTCACTTTATGGGAGTGGACGAGATACTTAGGTACAACGCTCAGCACACACGCGAACTCTTTCAGCACGAGTTGCAGATCCAGCTCGACGAACTTGAAGCTGACTGGCATTTTTCTTCATTGGAAAAGATATTCTTCGAAGAGAAGGTATTCCGAATCCTGGAGAATGACGCAGCCACATGGGAGCAGCAACTTGCCGATGTTGAGGTCGGAATGAAGCGCTACCAGCACCTGCTCCGAAGGGAAATAACCGGCTCTGATATTGACAAGCTTGTGGAAAAACCTGTCAGAAAAATCTCCCGTTTTGACATAAAGGCTGCTGAAGAGAGAATTCTCGGCATCGAAAATAATATTGAAGAAGTAAAGAACCATCTGGAACACCTAACTGAGTACACCATAATGTACTTCAGGCAACTCAAGAAGAAATACGGCAAAGATTATCCCCGCCGAACAGAGCTTATCACCTTCGAGACGATACAGGCTGAAAAAGTTGTGGTCTCCAACGCAAAACTCTACGCCAACAAAGCGGAGGGCTTTATAGGTATTGACCAGAAAAAGGTGGAGGATTCCGAATATATCTGCGACTGCTCGGATATTGCCGAGATCATAGTATTCCTAAAGAACGGCACTTATTTGGTTACAAAGGTGAGTGATAAGGCATTTGTCGGCAAGGAAATAATCCATGCCGCAGTATTTAACCGCAAGGATGAGAGGACGATATATAATGCCATTTACCGTGACGGTAAGCGGGGGACCTATTATGCAAAGAGATTCTCGGTTACAAGCATTACACGCGACAAAGAGTACGACCTTACTCAGGGCAAAGAGGGGTCAAATGTAGTGTGGTTTACCGCTAATCCCAACGGTGAAGCGGAGACTGTCAGAATCTATTACCGCCCCAGACCAAAACTTAAAAAACTGGCCGAAGACTACGACTTCTCGCTGCTTGCCATAAAAGGACGTAGTTCCAGAGGCAATATTGTAACAAAAAATAACACCATACACCGCATCAATATCAAATCCAAGGGTGTTTCTACACTTGGAGGCAAGGAAATCTGGTTTGACACCGATGTACAGCGCCTCAACGATGCCGGACGAGGTATTTCCCTCGGAGAATTTTTCCAGGATGAGAGCATTTTGGTAATATGTAAGGACGGCACTTTTTACACAACATCCTACGACCTGAGCAACCGCTATCAGGGAGACATCCTGACTATCTGCAAGTTTGACGAGGAGAAGACCTACTCGGTCCTCTACTATGACAAAGCCGCCGGATCTCCTTATATCAAACGGTTCAGCTTCGAGTTAAATGCCAATGTCCCAGCTCACTTCATTTCAGAGGCCAAAGGCTCCCATCTGTTGGAAATAAGCGAAGATCCTTGGCCCCGGATGGAAATTACCTTTACCGGCAAAAATGCAAATCGTCAACCGGAACTGGTTGATGTCGAAGATTTTATCGGAAAGAAAAGTTACAAAGCCAAAGGCAAGAAAGTATCTCCTTACAATGTGCTTCAGGTCCGCTTTGTTGAGCCATTAGACAAATCAGATGCTGAGGAAAGCGAAGAAAATGGGGATAGCGATGATAGTGACACCAATGGAAATGAAGATAACAACAGGAACGAAAGCGATGTGCTGACAACTCCTGAAAAGAAAACATCCGAACCCGAACCGGTTGTCGCGGATGAAACTCCACGAGAACTCACTCTATTTTAACAGAGTCTGCAGTGCGTTACCAGTCGATGGCTGTTATTCCCATCTGGCGAGAGAAAACTTTGTTATATTTGCAAGACTATAAAAGAATGTTAAAGAAAATTCTAATAATAGTTTTGTGCCTTTCCGGTGCAGTATTGTTTTTTATGCTTGACCCTGAAAGCATTTTTTTTCCAAAGTGCCTTTTTCATTCAATAACAGGCTATTCTTGTCCGGGCTGTGGATTACAAAGGGCAATTCACGACCTTCTCCATTTGAATATATCCGGAGCATTTCGTCACAATGCTTTCCTTGTATGCTCACTACCACTAGTGGCGTTGCTGGTGATCCTTGAACGACGCCAAAGCACTCACACAAAAATATACGCTTTTTTAAGCTCAAAAGTTTTTATATTCTCCTTAATCTTACTGGTCTTAGGCTGGTGGATTTTACGCAACATTTTACATATCTGACAAATATATTTCTGGTATTTATGCAGCGAAATCACCATTTTGTGCATCTATATAGTGATAGCTTTAGAATAATTGTTATGAAACGCATATCCCTCTTTATTTTTACAATAGTCCTCTCCCTTTACGCCTTAAGTTTGACTTCCTGCGACTGGTTTGATGATACCCATACTATAATAGAGATCATCGGCGGAGAAAACTGGATGGGATCAACTACCGTTACTCTAATAGATGATGAGACCACAGGATTGACCAAGTTGGTGACTTTTACCGAAGCCGGCACTCAGTGCAGGGTCATGACCGGACTCTACAGTATCAGTGTCATTGACACCGAGTTACTCAATGTCAAAAGGGAAGATGACACAATCCTTCTGACACATATGGATAGTGGTAAAACCCTTTATACCTGTATCTGCAACAGGGACGATGAAGGTAAAGTTACGACGATGACGATGAACTGGTCAATTCATACGGACTATGAACGCATGATTAAGGATAATCCCCTAACTGTCACGCTCAAAAAAGCCAAATAGTACAACCATCTACGTACTGCCCCACTACACCACACACAAGTTTCGAACTACATACTCGGAACTCAGGAATCAGAACTCAGGACTCGAAACTCAGAACTCCACTTCGCACACCGTACCCCGCAACTCGTACCCCGCACCTCTACTCATACCACTCTTTGTACACCATATATCCCTGTGCATTTTGGTGCGCTGCGGCTCGTATGGCATCAGAACCCTCCTTAATACGCTTAGCGGGAATGCCGGCATAGACACCGGGTTCAAGAACTGCATTGGTGAGCACTACCGCTCCGGCAGCAATTATTGTATTGTCCGGAATGACAGAATTGTCCATAAGAATTGCTCCCATACCTACGAGAACATCGTTACCTACCTTTGCCCCGTGAACTATGGCATTGTGCCCTACGGAGACATCGTTGCCGATTTCCACAATTGACTCCTTATATGTTGTGTGAAGCACGGCCCCATCCTGTATGTTCACTCTGTCTCCTATTATTATGGAGTTGACATCTCCACGCAGTACGGCTCCGTACCAGATACTGCAGTCATCACCTATGACTACATCCCCAACTATCACTGCATTTTCTGCTATGAAACATCTTTTACCGATTTTCGGGGTTATACCGTTCAATTCTCGTATGATCGCCATTTTGTATAGTGTGTTGTTAAAAATTCAAAAGATAAGCGCCGAACCCTACTATTAGTCCAATGATCACATTTACAACTTTTGCCTTTAAAAAGCCCTTTTTGGTCTCGGCAAGAAGAGGAAGCGAAGAGTGACCATCCTGTGAAATCGAACTTGCGAGCAGGACTGAAAAAGGTACCAGACCGCTGGCATAAAGAGCCACAAAAACCAAATGGGGACCCGATTCGGGAATCAGGCCAACAAGTACCGCAAAAAGAATCATCAGGGGAATATTGTCGTTGGTCCAGGACTCTATGTCGAAGTAATGTAGACCCAGTTGTACTAAAAGCAACGCACCGGTCGTCCAGAGAAATATGGACAAAAAATGCTTACGTATTACATGGTTCCACAAATGATCCTTGATAAAATGATCTCCCGATACCGCAATGACTGCAAGCACTCCCAAACTCAGTATCGCGAAAAGCAGATTGATCCAATACTCATCAAGAAACGAAATCCCGTGAGAATGATCATGGGAATGTGTCTGCACAAAAGAGGCATTCTCGGTAAAAAATTGAGTAGACTCATTATGATCGTGCCCCAGAATACCCAGTGCCAGAGCCACAATAAAGGCAGCTACACCCAGCAAAAGCACTGTTTTACGCCAGGAAAAATGCTTCAGATTGGCCACACTGAAATGGGGACTCTCGAAAGAGTGACCGTGGTCTTCCAAATGTACCTCAAAATCATCTTCACAGGCAGTTCTAAGCTTTTTCTCGGCCTTCTTGAGGCGGGCGAAGAGATTTATAAGAAGTCCGGAGATAATGGCGATCACAAACAGAACACCGAAAAGTATGAGTGCATCCTTTGGAATGAGGGCCAACATCACGAAGGCTTCGTCACCCGACGATGCAACCATCATAGCTATCAAGGCTCCGAACCCAATCAGACGGTGGGTATAGAGCGATACCGCGGCAAAGCCGCCGACACATCCTGGTATAAGTCCCAAGAGAGCCCCGAGAAATACCTGTTTGTTAGGAGCTCCCTTCAGACGCTCAAACCATCTGCCGTGTGA
>CAZRBY010000004.1:21067-24864 GCA_964598495.1 uncultured Muribaculaceae bacterium | reverse complement strand
ATTGATGAACTCTATCATCAACATCATCACTATAACCAGCCCTGTGATGAGCAGGCCGTTTTTCAAAACATCAACAAAAAGACTCCAATTCATCACTTTCATTCACTATTTGGCACGCTTATACTTCTCAATGAGTTCTGTTGCAGCCGTGAATGACTCAATCTTTCCCTCAAGGACCGAATCCTCGTATTCCGGCAGGAGTTTTTCTATTACTGTATTTTCATAAAACATATTCTTGAGTGATTCGTTAATGCTCTCGTACATCCAGAATCGAGCCTGTTCCCTTCGCTTCTTGGAGTAAAAACCATTGCCTTTGACAAGTGCGAAGTACTCCTCGATTTTCTTTAAAATGTCGGGAAGTCCCTCCTTGGTCACCGCAGAAGAGGTGACCGCAGTAGGCACCCATCCGGATTCCGTTGGGGGGAAAAGGTGGAGTGCATTGGAATAGAGAGCACGCGCCATATTGGATTTTTCCATATTGGTGCCGTCTGCCTTGGTGATGGCTATGAGATCAGCCATTTCCATTATTCCCCTTTTGATGCCCTGAAGTTCATCACCGGCCCCAGAGAGCATCAGAAGAAGAAAGAAATCGCTCATCGAGTGAACTGCAGTTTCGCTCTGCCCTACCCCTACGGTCTCGATAAATATCACATCATAGCCAGCAGCCTCACAAAGTAAGATAGTCTCACGGGTTTTGCGTGCCACTCCTCCGAGTGAACCGGCACTTGGGCTGGGACGGATAAAGGCATTGGGATCGTTGCAAAGAGTCTCCATTCTGGTCTTGTCGCCTAAGATACTACCTTTGCTGCGCTCTGAACTGGGATCGATTGCCAGCACGGCGAGTTTGTAGCCTTTTGAGGTGAGAAAAGAGCCGAACGCTTCGATAAATGTACTTTTGCCTGCTCCGGGTACTCCGGTGATACCTATTCTCATCGAATGCAGTTGTGCCGAGATAATCTGGCAGCGCTCTATAATCTTCCTGGCCATCGCACGGTGCTCTGCGAGAGAACTCTCTATAAGAGTAATCGCCTGGCTTAGTATAGTGGTATCTCCGGCAGTAATGCCTTCAATATACTGATCCACAGAGAGCAGTGAGGGTTTCTTTTTATAAAATGACTTGACGTAGGGGTTAATTATGGGTGGCTGCTCAACTCCCTCATTTATTACAAGTGCCGTGTCGTCATTATTATAATCTGCAAAAAAGTCTCCTTGAGGTTTGTTCTTCATATCGTTTTCGGTTAACAGAGCTACCTTAGAGTTATTTAATGGTACCTGTGATGAAAAGGTTTACCATCGGTTTGGATGGTGAGTTGGTAATCAAAGTTAGGATATTTATCATTTCTCCGGAGTGCTCCCTTGTATCAAACTTAAGTTTCAGGGTGGCGCTTCCTCCTGCTTTGATTCGGAATGGTGTAGAACCAATCTGGCTTAAACCGCTCTTTTCACTCTCCACCTTGTGTATCAGTAACTCACTTTTACCTTTGTTTTTGATTTTGTAGGATACTTCAAGCACCGTACCTTTGACGGCTGTTCCAAAATCGTAATAGGACTTCTCTATTATTGGCATTGGAGCATTTTTGACCTCTTTATCATCCAAATTGCGGAAGTTGTCCACTATCACGGCGCTCACCGAGAAGAGTTCCTGATATTTTTTGCCGTTGAGGACAAATTTACCGGTGAAGGTTTGTTTGCCCCACACTTTCTGCGGTAGAAAGGCAGGATCAACTGTATAGGTGAGTTTGGCCAAACTCTTGGGCGGAATAGGATTCGGATATACAGTGAGCAGAAGCCCGCGACTAACCTCGATAGTTTCAACTTTGAGAGGAGATGTGGAGAGATTTGCGATATCTATTGCGTCCTGCTTCAGTACTCCCTGCTCGATGTTGCGCAGTGAGACTACGCTTTTGTTGATGCCCATCTGCCCGATTTTGCCCGTGAAGAGCTCGTCCACGTTTTTCTTTTTCTCATGTGCTATACCTCTGACTCTTAGGATAACCGGACGATTGACGCCGGAAACGTAGAGCGTAAGAGTCTTGTCAAAGGGAAAGGGTCCTTGGTCGTTGTTGAAAACGACATCTACTTTGCCATTTTCGCCCGGTTTTACCGGAGAACGGGTCCATTGGGGTATAGTGCATCCGCAGGATGAAATGATATTGTGTACAACAATCGGTGAATCGCTGATATTTGTGAATGTGAAGGTGCATTTTACCGGCCCGTCAGAAATTAACACATCCCCAAAATCATGTATTTTCTTATCGAAACTAATAACCTTGCTCTCATCGAGCATCTTCTGAGAATCCTGAGCAACCATTTGATAAACAAAGGATTGACACAGAATTAAAATCATTATGACCACCAGTTTCTTCATTTTTTTATATTTTTGGCAAAGATAATAAATATAGTTTGCTATTTTTGTTAATTATTTGCATAAATCGAACCAAACCAACATAATTTCATACAACAATGAAGAGAATTATCTATCTGCTTCTCGCAACGCTTTTTGTTTTTGCATCTTGCAACAAATACTCTTACGAGTCGGTGCCCGGTGACCCACTAGGGGCACGAATCTATACCCTTGACAACGGACTCAAGGTTTATATGGTTGTCAACAAGGACGAACCCCGCGTTAATGCCCATGTGGCCATACGTGTGGGTAGCAAGAACGACCCCGTTGAGACCACAGGTCTGGCCCACTACTTCGAGCATCTGATGTTCAAGGGCACAGAGAAGTTCGGCACCCAGAATTACGAAGAGGAGAAGGTACTCCTTGATCGTATAGAAGAACTTTTCGAGATTTATCGTGTAACCGCTGATGAAGATCAACGTAAGGCAATCTATCACGAGATTGATTCCCTCTCCTACGAGGCTTCCAAGATTGCCATTCCCAACGAATATGACAAACTGATGGCCAGCATTGGAGCCCGTGGTACAAATGCATATACAAGCAACGATGTTACCTGCTATGTGGAGAATATTCCCTCCAACCAGATTGACAACTGGGCCAGAATCCAGGCGGACAGGTTTGCCAACTGCGTAATTCGCGGATTCCACACCGAGCTTGAAACCATTTACGAAGAGTACAATATGTACTCAGCGATGGATAGCGAAAAGCAGTTCGAAAAACTCTTTGCCGAGTTATTCAAGAAACATACCTACGGAACTCCGGTTATTGGCTGGGGAAGCCATTTGAAGAATCCTTCCATTACCAACGTAAAGAATTACAAAGCAGAGTGGTATGTTCCCAACAATATGGCGGTCTGCCTGGCCGGTGACTTTGACCCTGACCAAGCGATAAAAATTATAGACAAACACTTCTCAGCCCTCAAGCCAAATCCCAATCTCCCCAAGCTCGAATTCGAACCTGAAGATCCCATCACCGAACCTCGCAAGCTGGAAGTTCTCGGAGTGGAGTCTCCCAGCACATTGATTGCATGGAGATTCCCGGGCGCTGCCTCTCCCGAAGCTCTTATGCTCGACCTACTGCGATCAGTCCTCTACAATGGATCGGCAGGTCTTTTTGACCTCAATGTCAATCAGCAGCAAAAGACCCTCGGTATGGGAGCAGGCAACTATTCTCTCGCAGACTACTCTATATTTATCATTCAGGGCGAGCCAAAAAAGGGACAGACACTCGACGAAGTAGCTGCGATTGCTTTCGAAGAGCTTGAAAAAATCAAATCCGGCAATTTTGATGATGACCTGCTCCCCTCCATCATCAACAACATGAAACGCCAGAAGATGCAGCAAAACCAAAATGCCTCCTATATTGTGCGCTCTCTGGTTAACTGCTTTATCGA
>CAZRBY010000004.1:8088-20953 GCA_964598495.1 uncultured Muribaculaceae bacterium | reverse complement strand
TTTATCGACGGCATTTCCTGGGCTGATTATATCAGCGAGGTTGATAGACTCTCCAAGATTACCAAAGAAGAACTCGTTGCATTTGTCAATGAGAACTTCGGCGACAACTACATCCGCGTTGACAAAATTGAGAAAAAAGACCCTACGGACACCAAGATAGCAAAACCGGCTATCACCCCTATTTTTACCAATAGAGATACTTCCAGCGCATTCCTACGTGAGATTCAGGCTTCATCACATGTGGAACCTATTGAACCCGTTTTTGTGGACTTTGAAAAGGATATGGATATATTGACCGCAAAGAGCGATATTCCCGTACTATACAAGCAGAACACCATCAACGACCTCTTCACTCTCACCTATATCTTCGAGACAGGCAGCTATGCCGACAAGGTGCTTCCCATTGCAACCGACTTTTTCAGTTATCTGGGCACTAGCAAAATGAGCAAAGAGGAGATCCAGAAAGCATTGTACAAAATTGCCTGCTCGGTAAACGTAGTCTGCACCGGTGAACGCACCCACGTAACTGTTTCGGGCCTCGGCGAAAATATGGAAGAGGCTGTTAAGATGATGGAAGACCTGATAGCTGATGCACAACCTAACGAGGAGGTACTCACTCTGCTCAAGGGCAATATGCTCCAGGAACGTGCAAATGCCAAACTCGGACAGAGAGAGATCTTCTCACGTCTCCAGATGTTCGCTGTTTACGGACCTGAAAATCCCCACACCAATGTCCTTTCAGATCAAGAGATCAGAAATCTGAAAGGAAGCGACCTGACTGATATGATCCACAACATCTTCTCAAAGGAGCACAAAGTCCTCTACTATGGACCCGCTACAGGGGAAGATATCGTGAATATGATTGCAGAGACCCACAATGTTCCCGAAACTCTTACACCGGTGGTATCAGGTAACCCATTTATGATACGCAAGACGGATGAAACCAAGGTATTCCTCGCTCCATTTGATGCCAACCAGCTCTATTACATGGCAGTATCTAACGTCGGAAAGAAGTACGACCCTGCAATCGTTCCTATCGCAAGTCTATACAACTCCTATTTCGGTTCGGGAATGAACTCCATAGTATTTCAGGAGATGCGTGAAGCACGCGGCCTCGCCTATTCTGCAAGTGCTTCATTTGCTTTGCCCGACGATCTTTTGCATGAAGCTTTCTTCAACAGTTTCATTGCAACACAGAATGATAAACTCATTGATGCGATGACTGCTTTCGATGAAATCATCAACAACATGCCGGTTTCACAGAATGCCTTTGACATTGCACAGGAATCGCTGATTACCAATCTCCGTACTGCCAGGACAGTTAGAGAAAATATTTTCTGGAAATATCTATCCGCACAGAAGCTCGGTCTGGATTATGACATCAACCGCGATGTATTTGAAAAGGTTCAGACCCTAACTCTCGATGATGTGGTAAAGTTCCAGCAAGACAATGTCAAAGATCGCAACTACGCCATCTGCATTCTCGGCCGCTACGAAGATTTTGATATGAAGACCCTCCTAGAGTATGGTCCCATTCAGAAACTCGAACTCAAGGAGATTTTCGGATATTGATACAAATAATTTGATTAATCCGATAAAAAGGTGTTATCTTTGCGGACACAATTGAAAATAAAACTATCAAATAACTAAAAAGATTTAACATGGCTTACAAAATCACGGAAAACTGCGCAGCTTGCGGTTCTTGTATTGATGAATGTCCTGTAGGAGCTATCTCTGAGGGTGACATTTACAAGATTGACCCTAACTCATGCATTGATTGCGGTGCTTGTGCAGATGCTTGCCCCATGGGTGCTATCGAACAAGCATAATTCATAGCAACAATTATACAAAAAGAGGGAGGCTGCAGCCTCCCTCTTTTTGTATATATCCTGTAAAGCTTTACTTCATTCCGAAGTATTCGTAATATTTCTCCACTATATAAGAACTCCATTTGTCATGGAGTTTATTCATCTGACGACGATTTATAGCTCCTTCGCTGCGCCATGTCTCAATAGCACGGTTATACTCTCTGAAAAGCTCCTTCTCAATCTGCTGAACCATCTGCATATAACCGTCGCCTTGAGGATTCCACAAAAGCTCCCAATTGAAATATACATTCTTACGAGACCTCTCGATCTCGTGGGCATAGGCCTTTTCCTTCATCAGATAACCCATATTTCCGAGCGTCGAACGTCCCTCTTCATTTTGTGAAAGAATTGAGGGGATACCCTCTCCACCACCGCATACCCACACGGGCATTGCCACTGTGGTAGGAGGGTAACTCACGACAGTCCACATAGTAGTCAGTTCCACCGGTTCGCCCTCTTTGACTCCCTGTATGACAACACTGCTCGTAGTAGTGTATCTGGCGATGAAATCCTGCTCCACAAACCATCCTGTCGTCTTCGGTCTGTTGAAATCGCCACTCTTGAGGTCAACACCGATAAGGGGATTTTCAAAAGATCTGGAGAGTTCGTTGAAAATGAACTCAGGAGTCATTGCATTGTGCATAACACCGGCTTTTACTATCTCATCAGCCTGCATATATCTCACATAACCGGAACCTCTCTCAGTGTCGCCTGCGAATGAAAAGTTGCTCCTTACTATGTAACCCAAAGGTGCTGTTGCGGGATCGTTCACATCAAACCTGACATATTCATTATTGTTAACCTCATAGTAATAAGCATTGCCTTTTGCATCTATCACGCCGAGGTTGGCTGAGATAAGCCAGGGCTTTTCAAGTGAATTTAGGAGAGTCTCGAACTCTTCCGCATCGGCACATTCTCCAAGCGCAATTTTCATTATGTAGCCGTTGTTATCTGCATTTTCATCGTTCTCGGTGGGTTCGATGTTGTATGACATAGTATTAATTATGGCGAATCCAGCCTCGTTGACTCCCATCCATACCGATCTGGGGTTTGGGTTATTAGTCTGTGCAATAGCTGAGAAGGCATAATTGGCACCATGGAAATATCTCACGAGATTTTGGGCGGCACCCGTATCACGATGTTTCCACAGAAGAGGTCTACCGTCAGGGGTAACCCTACCGGAGATGATGGCGCTTGTGCAGGCAATGATATCTGACGATAGTGCCATAAGAAGGCAGCAAATGGAGATTACGATTGATTTTTTCATGTTGTGACCGATATTGTATGTTTAATTATTCTATCTATAAATAGTAACGATCCTGTGTATAATAAAAGGGAATCTGCAGAACCTATGTGCCTAAATATCTTTCAGGCCTTAAAGTTGCGAAAATAAAGTGATATATTGGTATTTTATTAGTAAATTTGCAAGTTAAACCTTGTACAAAAAATGGGAATTTCAAATATAATAAGTAAACTGTTCGGAACGAAATCAGACAGAGACCTGAAACAGCTCAAACCGATACTAAACAATATACTGAGAGAATACAGCCGTATTGACTCTCTATCCGATGACGACCTCAGGAATGAATCAGCTGCCATTAGGGCCAAAGTGTTGGATTATGTTTCAGCTGACGAGGCCAAAGTGGTCTCCATCAGAGAGCAACTTGAGGATGTGGAGATAGCCGTTTCCGATAAAGAGAAACTCGCGACTGAACTTGACGAGCTCATCAAAGAGATAGACACCAAGCTCGAGGAGATACTCAACCAGGTACTCCCCGAGACTTTTGCAATAGTAAAATCCACAGCAAGACGATTTAAGGAAAATTCTGTCATAAGAGTCAAAGCGACACAATTTGACCGCGACCTGAGCACTACTCATGATTTTGTCACTATAAAAGGTGACATTGCAGAATGGAAAAATTCATGGATGGCAGGCGGCAATATGATTACCTGGGATATGGTACACTATGACGTACAGCTATACGGAGGTGCTGTGCTCCACTCAGGAAAGATTGCCGAGATGGCTACAGGTGAGGGGAAAACCCTTGTGGCAACCCTTCCGGTATTCTTAAATGCTCTCACGGGCAAAGGAGTTCATGTCGTGACAGTCAACGATTACCTATCAAAACGTGACTCCGAATGGATGGGCCCCCTTTATATGTTCCACGGATTGAGTGTCGATTGCATCGACAAACACCAACCAAATTCTGATGCCAGAAAACGTGCCTACGGTGCCGATATAACATTTGGCACAAACAACGAGTTCGGTTTTGACTACCTCAGAGACAATATGGCTCTCAATCCAGAGGATCTTGTTCAGCGAAAACACCATTTTGCAATCGTCGACGAGGTAGACTCGGTTCTTATTGATGACGCACGTACTCCGCTGATTATTTCAGGTCCGGTACAGCGTAGCGGCGATGAAACCTTCATAGAGTACAAACCTTATGTACAGCGTCTCTACAATGAACAACGTACGTTTGTCAACCAGACACTAAACGAGGCCAAGAGACTCATTGCCGCAGGCGAAATCAAGGACAAGGGCGAGATTCTGCTCCTCAGAGCACATAAGGGACTCCCAAAATATGCACCACTAATTAAATATCTCAGCGAGCCCGGCATCAAACAGATTTTGCAGGATGTGCAGAGCAAGATAATCAAAGCCGCCTTCACCGAGAAGGATATCGAGCAAAGAATTATCACTAACGAGCTGTTTTTCGTCATTGATGAACATCAGAGAAGCGTCGAACTTACCGATAAGGGTAACGAAGTGCTCGCCAAAGCCGTTGGGGACGCTGACTTCTTCTTGATGCCCAAACTTGGGGACGAGGTCTCAAAAATCGACCAGATGGAGATATCACCCGAGGATAAGAGGCAGAAAAAGGATGAACTTTACTCCAATTATTCCCTCAAAGCCGAGAGGATGCATACAGTTGACCAGCTCTTGAAGGCATATTCGATGTTTGAGAAGGATGTGGACTATGTTGTAATTGACAATAAGGTAAAGATTGTGGATGAAGGTACCGGCCGTATAATGGAAGGACGCCGCTGGAGCGATGGTCTCCATCAGGCTGTAGAGGCCAAAGAGAACGTAAAGGTCGAGGCTGCTACACAAACTTTTGCCACCATCACTCTACAGAATTATTTCAGGATGTATCACAAACTCTCCGGAATGACAGGTACGGCTGAGACGGAGGCAGGCGAGTTCTGGAGCATCTACAAACTTGACGTAGTAGTTATACCTACCAACCGTCCAGTTATCAGAGACGACCAAGATGACTTGATCTACAAGACAAAGAAAGCAAAGTACAATGCAGTTATAGCCCATATCGGACAGCTGGTAAAAGAAAAACGCCCTGTCCTGGTGGGTACTACCTCCGTGGAAATCTCCGAGTATCTGAGTCGTCTGTTGAAGTTACACGGCATTGATCATCAAGTACTCAATGCCAAACAGCATGCACGTGAGGCTGAGGTCGTGCTCCATGCAGGCAAGCCCGGCACCGTCACCATAGCCACAAACATGGCGGGACGTGGTACCGACATCAAGATCTCCGATGAGGTAAAGGCCGCAGGAGGTCTTGCAATCATAGGCACGGAGCGTCATGACAGCCGTCGCGTCGACCGTCAGCTCAGAGGACGAGCCGGACGTCAGGGAGACCCAGGAAGTTCCATTTTTTATGTATCGCTCGAGGATGATCTGATGCGTATTTTCGGATCCGACAGGATTTCCAGAGTGGTAGATTCGATGGGTATGCAAGAAGAGGAGGCTCTTCAAGCTTCGATGCTCTCCAATGCCATTGAACGAGCACAGCGCAAAGTCGAGGAGAATAACTTCGGCACGCGAAAGAGACTTGTTGACTATGATGACGTGATGAACTCCCAGAGGGAGGTCGTATATACCAAGAGGCGCAGTGCTCTTACCGGTGAACGTATTGATGTGGATGTACTCAATATGACCACAGACTACTGCGAAATGTTCGTCGACTCCAACCGCCATCTCACTTATGATCTCTTCTGTGAAGAATTAATGAGGGTACTCTCTATTGTTCCAGATTTTGACGAAGCCTCATACGAGCGTTTCAATAAGACACAACTTACCGAGCAACTTCAACAGAACGTTTCTAATGTGATGCAGCGCAGGTTTGACACCCTTATCGAGCAGACATGGCCGGTAATCAGCCACGTATATGATACCAAGAGGATGTTCTACCAGAATATCCAAATTCCCGTGTCCGACGGTAAGATGGTATACGGTATCTTAGTAGATCTGAGGAAGGCCTATGAGAGCAAAGGCAAGGAATTGATTCGTTCAGTGCAGAAAACAATCACCCTTAGGGTTATTGACGAGTACTGGAAAAATCATCTACGTGATATGGATGACCTTAAGCAGGCGGTTCAGCATGCCGCATACGAGCAAAAGGACCCCATCCTCGTCTACAAAGGAGAGAGTTTTGAACTCTTTATAAAGGTACTTGAGGGCATCAGCAGGGATGTTCTTTCCTTCCTTCTCCGTTCATTCCTCTTTCTGAGGGTTGACCAACATCCACAGGAGGTTGCTACTGAGGGCCACACCAAAAAAACCGATCTGAGCGGCATGAGAGAGAGCCGTCCCGACTTGCTTACCAACAGTTCGGAACCCCAATCCAATGCTCCTGCCAGGGCCGAGAAAAAGGTTGGCCGTAATGACCCTTGCCCCTGCGGCAGCGGCAAAAAATATAAAAATTGTCACGGAAAAAACTAACAAGAAAAATATAATCCAAATAATATGGAAAAGTTTGATATCATAGTAATCGGCTCAGGCCCAGGGGGATATGTTGCAGCAATCCGTGCTTCCCAACTAGGGTTCAACACGGCAGTGGTCGAAATGAATGAACTCGGCGGAGTATGCCTAAACTGGGGTTGTATCCCTACAAAAGCCCTTCTAAAAAGTGTACAGGCTTATAATTATGCTCAGAATTGTACCGAATATGGTTTTTCAGCATCCGATGTCAATGCAGATTTGGGAGCGATAGTGTCCAGGAGCAGGAGCATATCGGATACGATGAATAAAGGTATCGCTTATCTTTTCAAGAAAAACAAGATAACTCTGATTGAAGGAATTGGTAAACCTCTGTCAGGCAAGCAGGTGCAGGTTACTGCAGATGATGACAGCATCGCTGTGTACGAAGCAGACCACATAATCATTGCCACAGGTGCCAGGGCCGCTTCTCTACCCTTTGCACCCATTGACGGCGATAAGATTATTTCCTACCGTCAGGCCCTTATGCCCTATAAGCTCCCCAAGAGTTTGGCCATTATAGGATCCGGTGCAATCGGCAGCGAGTTTGCATTTTTTTACAGATCCATGGGAGTTGAGGTAACGCTCATTGAGTACCTCGACAGAGTTCTCCCAATTGAAGATGACGAAGTGAGTGCTCAAATCAGCCGCTCTTTCCGCAAAATGGGTATAAAGGTAATGGTCTCCTCACAGGTTAAGAGTGTGGATACAGCCGGAGAATTATCCCGCCTCACTGTCCTTACAAAGAAAGGAGAAGAGATTGTAGAAGCCGAACTGGTACTTTCTGCTGTAGGGGTGGTTCCAAACACCGAAATATTGGGACTTGAGGCTCTGGGCATTGAAACCGTCAGGGGCAAAATCACAGTTGACCACTATTACAGGACTGTAGTTGAAGGGATTTATGCTATAGGAGACGTAATACCTACTCCGGCTCTTGCGCATGTTGCCTCAGCTGAGGCCATATGCTGCGTGGAGGCAATTGCCGGACTCAATCCCCAACCTATTGACTACTCGCTCATCCCTGGTTGCACATATATTTCACCGGAGGTAGCATCTGTAGGCATGACTGAGAGAGCAGCCAAAGAGAAAGGTATCGCATACAAGGTCGGTAAGTTTCCTTTTACCGCTTCCGGTAAGGCTACCGCTGCAGGCGAAAGGGAGGGATTTGCAAAACTGGTAGTGGATGAGCAGACCGACCGCGTACTCGGCGTCCATATTGTTGGTGCCAATGCATCAGAGATGATTGGCGGAATGGTGCTCGCTTGCAGACTTGGTGCAACCGCATCCTCCGTCATGAAAAGTATTTTCCCCCACCCCACAATGAGCGAGGCTATAATGGAGGCTGCTGCGGCAACTCATTCCGAGGCAGTTCATATATAAAATCAATAACCTAAACTTTCGGATTATGGCAGAAAAAAATTCGTCCCAACAGGCACATGCCCATGAAATAACCCGAATACCCGTGGGTACTGAAATCCGTGCGGCATTTATCTTCTCTGAAAAGGATGTAAGGATTGACGGAACATTTATTGGAGATATTATCACTGCAGGCAAATTGATTATCGGTGAAACGGGACATCTGTGTGGCAATATTTGTTGCAAAAATGCCGATATCTACGGCCGCATTGACGGTGATGTTATAATCGGTGACACCTTGATGTTACAGAGCACCTGTGTATTCAAGGGGCTCCTTCAAACTTACAAGTTGAGTGTTGAAAGTGGCGCACGTTTCAATGGTACCTGTAAAATTATCACACAAGAGGAGTATCAGAAAATGGAGGAAGAGTTCAGAGGTACTTCCCCGAAAACAGAGGATCCTAAAAAGACCGACTCTAAAAAATAGATTGTTTTCAGATTTCCTTGCGGATATTGTATTTATTCCTCTCCTGACTGTTTCTTGAAATGAGTTCGCCAAGGAATCCTGTAAGGAAAAGCATTACTCCGACAATGGCCATCAGCAGTGCCAGATAAAAGAGAGGCTGGTCCGTGACAGGACGGAATATGCTGCCATGAGACTGCGCAAGGAGTTTGGCGACAATCAGCCAAATAGCGATTACAATACCTATAACAAAGGTAAGTACACCGATGCTCCCAAAAAAGTGCATCGGTTTTTTGCCGAATACCTGAAGAAACCAGACGGAAAGCAGGTCGAGGAAACCATTTATGAAACGGTTTAAGCCAAATTTGCTCTTGCCATATTTACGGGCCTGATGCTGCACCACTTTCTCACCTATTTTGGCAAAACCGGCCTGTTTAGCCAGATAAGGAATAAAACGATGCATTTCTCCATAAACCTCAATATTCTTTACAACTATGTTGCGATAGGCCTTGAGGCCACAGTTCATGTCGTGAAGTTTTATACCTGTTACCTTTCGGGCGGTAGCGTTGTATATCTTTGAAGGGAGATTCTTAGTAAAAGTTCCATCGTAGCGTTTTTTCTTCCAGCCGGACACCAGATCATAACCCTCTTCCCTGATCATCCTGATCATTTCGGGAATTTCCTCAGGACTATCCTGAAGATCTGCATCCATAGTAACCACGATATCGCCTTTTGCAGCTTCGAAGCCGGTATAAAGAGCTGCTGATTTACCGTAGTTGCGGCGGAAGGAGATGCCTCTTATTTCGGGATGACTCTTTTTGAGTTCCTCAATCACCTGCCAGGAGTTGTCGGTACTGCCATCATCAACCATTATGATCTCATATTTCAATCGCTCGGAAGCAAGCGCACTGCCAATCCACGAAACGAGTTCGGGAATGGATTCGGCTTCATTAAAAAGTGATATTACTATAGAAAGATCCATATCTTAAATTGTGTTGTCTTCGTCAGTAAAAATGGTTTTGGGAGTAATTTTACGCCCAATTATTGCAGAAAAGATTACGCCAAGTATAAAATTCCAGAAAAAAGTGGATATGCAGGAGTACTTTGCAAAATTATCCTCCAACTTGAGCATCAAATCTGTAACATTGTCGGGAAGCGATGCAAACTCGGGTGCAGAGTAAAATGCCTCAAAAGTTTCCGACACCATTTCCGGAAAAAGGAAACTATACATAAAGAAAGTGTAGGCCGCGCAAATGATGGAAGAAAATAGGCATATTTTAACTCCTTGGCGAAATACGGAACTTTTAGGCTCTGACTTCAGAAATTTTTTCATAAAAAGATGGAGCAACCATACGGAACCTACAAACTTCACCAGCCAGAAAAGAAACTTTAATGCCGCATTGTCGAAGAGAGCGTTAAACGATATTAATACCACCCTAACAAGGGCAAGTAAGAGGCCATCACGGGCCGCTTCGCTCCAATTTGAAATACTTTTTGTCCTATGTGCCATGTATCTGTTATTCAGGATAAATTATTGCTAACAAGTTTCAAAGATACGAAATAAAATCTTACCTTTGCGAGTCGAAACCGAAAATTGAACAATAACACATACTATGATTAAGATAACATTTCCTGACGGCAGTGTCAAAGAGTACCCAAAAGGTACAACTCCCTACCGAGTAGCTGAGAGCATTAGCCCCAGACTTGCAGCCGACATACTGGTTGCTACAGTCAACGGGGCAATACACGACCTTGAAAGACCGATTGTAGAAGACGCGACCATAAAGCTCCACAAATGGGAGGATCAGGAGGCAAAAAGTACATTCTGGCACTCATCAAGCCACCTTATGGCTGAGGCTCTCGAAATACTCTATCCCGGCATCAAATTCGGCATAGGTCCTGCCATCGAGAATGGCTTTTATTATGACGTGGACCTGGGAGACAAACAAATAGTGGAGGCAGACCTTGCGAGGATAGAAAAAAAGATGATCGAACTTGCTCAACAGAAGGAGCATTTCACAAGAATAGATGTCTCCAAGGCTGAGGCAATGGCTAAGTATAGCGCCAAGGGCGATGAGTACAAATGCGAACTTATAGGCGACCTGGAAGATGGTACAATTACTTTCTATACTAACGGTGTTTTCACCGACCTTTGCCGCGGTCCCCATCTTAGAGACACATCAATAATCAAGGCAGTGAAACTCACCACTATTGCCGGTGCATACTGGAGAGGTAACGAGAAGAATAAGATGCTTACCCGCATATACGGTATAACTTTCCCCAAGAAAGCACTCCTTGACGACTATCTCATAATGCTCGAAGAGGCTAAAAAGAGAGACCACCGCAAACTGGGAAGAGAACTTGAACTCTTTGCCTTTTCTCCGAAAGTTGGTCAGGGTCTGCCCTTGTGGCTCCCCCGCGGCGCAGCTTTGAGGGAACAACTTGAGATGTTCCTTAAGAAGGTGCAAAAGGCACACGGCTATCTGCCGGTAATTACTCCTCACATAGGCCAGAAGGAGTTATATGTTACATCAGGGCACTACGCAAAATATGGCCAAGACTCTTTCCGTCCCATATCCACACCTCAGGAGGGTGAGGAGTTCCTGCTCAAACCAATGAACTGCCCCCACCATTGCGAGATATACAAGAGTAAACCCCGCTCATACAAGGATCTCCCACTGCGTCTTGCAGAGTTCGGTACGGTCTATCGTTATGAGCAAAGCGGTGAACTCCACGGATTGACACGCGTCCGCGGCTTCACTCAGGATGACGCACACATATTCTGCCGAGAAGACCAAATAAAGGAGGAGTTCTGTAAGGTGATTGACATTGTGCTCTACATCTTCAAAACTCTCGACTTCAAGGACTTCAACGTCCAAATCTCTCTCCGTGATCCAAATAATCATGAGAAATATATCGGCACCGATGAAAACTGGGAGAGAGCAGAGAGTGCCATAATCGATGCCACTAAGGAAAGGGGACTCGAAACTACTGTGGAGCTTGGCGAGGCAGCGTTTTATGGTCCCAAGCTCGACTTTATGGTCAAGGATGCCATCGGGCGTAAATGGCAACTTGGTACGATCCAGGTGGACTACAACCTGCCAGAACGTTTCGAACTCGAATATGTGGGCAGCGACGACAAGAAATACCGCCCCATAATGATCCATCGCGCTCCCTTCGGATCAATGGAGAGATTTGTCGCCGTACTACTGGAGCATACTGCCGGAAAGTTTCCTTTGTGGCTTGCTCCGGATCAGGTTATCGTGCTGCCTGTCAGCGAAAAATACAACGATTTTGCAAAAAAAGTTTGTGAATTGCTTAATAATTCCGATATTCGCAGCTCCATAGACGAGCGTAACGAGACTATTGGCAAGAGGATACGCGAAAATGAGATCAAGCGTATCCCCTATCTGCTGATAGTCGGAGAAAAGGAAGAAGCAACAAATTGTGTCTCCGTAAGGAAGCAGGGAGAAGGTGATAAAGGCACAATGACAATCGAGGAATTCGTTACTTTCATAAAAGAGGAAATCGAGCAACAGCTCAGTTAACTATATTAATATTAACTAATTACAGGAGGATAACACTATAGCGACCAACTACAAACCACCAAAACCCAAACCATTTAAAGGCCCCAGACAGCCTGATCGCAGATTGCCGAGAGACCGCAAGGAAGAGGGTTTAAGGATCAACGAAGCCATCACCTCACAACGCATAAGAGTTGTTGGTGATAATGTTCCCCAGCAGGGAATTTATTCGCTTTCAGAGGCTTTGGATATGGCTCAATCACAAGAGCTCGATTTGGTTGAGATTTCTCCCAATGCCGATCCTCCGGTATGCAAGATCATAGATTACCAGAAGTATCTATATCAGCAAAAGAAAAGAGCGAAAGAGCAGAAGGCAAACGCCGCCAAAATCGTGATAAAAGAGATAAGGTTCGGTCCCAACACAGATGAGCACGATTTCCAGTTCAAACTGAACCACGCAAAGAATTTCCTCTCCGAAGGCTCGAAGGTTAAGGCTTATGTCTTTTTCAGAGGACGTTCAATACTCTTCTCCGACCAAGGTGAGAAACTCCTTTTAAGGTTTGCGCTGGAGCTTGAAGAGTACGGAAAGGCGGAGCAGATGCCCAAGCTCGAAGGTAAAAGGATGATAATGATGATTGCCCCCATCAAAAAGAAATAATTTTTAAACCAATCATATAAAACAAGTTAAAAAATTTAACTATGCCGAAAATCAAGACCAACTCCGGTACAAAGAAGCGTTTCACGCTCACCGGTTCTGGAAAAGTAAAAAGAAAACATGCTTACAAGAGTCACATTTTGACAAAGAAGACCAATAAGCAGAAAAGGAGACTCACCCATTTCGCTCTGGTTGACAAAGCTGATGAGAAGAGAGTTAAAC
>CAZRBY010000004.1:0-8078 GCA_964598495.1 uncultured Muribaculaceae bacterium | reverse complement strand
TTTTTAGATGTTTAATCCGGATGTCCAGCTTGTACAAGTCTCATAACGAGCGCTGGCACCCAAAACCAAAATTTCATTATGCCAAGATCGGTTAACTCGGTAGCTTCAAGAGCTCGCCGTAAGAAAATTTTAAAGCAAACTCGCGGTAACTTTCTATCAAGAAAGAATGTCTGGACCGTAGCCAAGAATACCTATGAGAAAGGTTTGACCTACGCCTATCGTGACCGCAAAAACAAGAAACGCAACTTCCGTTCACTTTGGATTGTACGTATCAATGCCGCTGCTCGTCAGCACGGCATGAGCTATTCCCAGTTTATGGGTAAGCTCTCAAAGCAGAATGTAGGCCTCAACCGCAAGGTTCTCGCCGACCTCGCCATGAACAATCCTCAGGCATTCGAAGCTATAGTAAATTCTGTAAAATAGTCCTCCTTGACCTTTAAGGCAATATATGGGAACAAATGGGTACGGTTCGGTTTCTGGGCCGTACTCTATACTTTGTGGGTCATCTGGATCCGCAACTGGTGGTGGTTGTTCGGACTAATCGTCATTTTCGACCTATATATCACCAGGAAAGTGAAGTGGGCTTTCTGGAAAAAGAAATATAAAGAGGGTGAGAAACGCAATTTATTGCTTGATTGGCTTGATGCCCTCATTTTTGCAGTGATAGTGGTAAGTTTCATCAATATTTTCTTTTTCCAGGCCTTCAAGATTCCCTCCTCCTCTATGGAAAGTTCTCTAATGACAGGAGATTATCTGTTTGTAAGCAAGGTGGCCTACGGCCCCAAAATGCCGCAGACTCCTGTAGCGATGCCCTTTATTCATAATGTATTGCCGGGAACACTCAAGAAGAGCTACTCTACGATACTTCAGTTTGACCATAAACGCATAGCCGGTTTCGGGAATGTTGAACGTGACGATTATGTTGTCTTCTGCTTTCCACACGGTGATACGATAATGACCAAAGCTCCGGTCGAGGATTACTACACGCATGTGAGGATGAATGGCCGCGATTACACGGTAAAGACCTTTGGACCTCTGATATCACGCCCAACCGACAAGAAGGACCATTACGTTAAAAGATGCGTTGCAATTGCAGGCGATTCTCTTGAGATAAGAGAGGGACAACTATTTGTAAATGGGACGCCCCAGGCGGAATATCCGGGCATCCAAAATAGCTGGAAAGTTGTCACCAACGGTACTGCCATAAATCCGGTACACCTTAGGGATATTGGTATCAACTCATCTGAAGTGTGGTACGACCCCACCCTTCCCGGTTATCCCCAGTTGCCGCTTACAAATGAAATGCTCTCAAAAGTCCAGGCACTGGGCAATGTAGTTTCCGTCACTCCCAATGTCGATGTTTATCCGCCTGACTATCCGGATTCATACAAAATGATTTTCCCCTTTGTTGATAGAGGATGGACCAGGGATAACTACGGACCTATCTGGGTCCCTGCCAAGGGAATCTCAGTGAAGCTCGATGCCGACAATATCGACCTCTACAGGAGAATAATCGACATCTATGATGGCAACGATTTCGAAGAGAAGGAAGGCAGATATTTCATCAACGGTGAAGAAACGACCACCTACACCTTTAAGCAGGACTATTACTTCATGATGGGTGACAATCGCCACAATTCGCTGGATTCACGCTATTGGGGATTTGTTCCCGAGGACCACATTGTGGGTCGACCGGCTGTAATCTGGTTTTCAAAGGATAGCAACAAGTCTTTTCCAAAGAACATAAGATGGAAAAGAATCTTGAAGTTTATCTGATAAAGGCTGTTAAATTTGGATTTTAGAAGAAAAATCAATACATTTGCAGCCCCAAAAAAGATATAATATTAAAAATAGATAACAATGGCACGAGTTTGTCAAGTAACAGGAAAGAAAAGGATGATTGGAAACAATGTTTCCCACTCTAAGAGACGCACGAAACGCGAATTCGCTCCCAATCTCAAGACCAAGAAATTCTGGTCTGAAGAAGAGCAGAGATTCATCACACTCAAAGTATCTTGCAAGGGTATGAAGACCATCTACAAGAATGGTCTCGCCGCTACCCTCAAGAAATCACAGGAAAAAGGTTTGATTAATGTAGTTTAACATTCACAACTATGGCAAAGAAAGGTAAAGGCAACAGAGTACAGGTTATTATGGAGTGTACTGAGCAAAAAGAGAGCGGTGTGCCGGGCATATCCAGGTATATCACAACAAAAAACAAAAAGAACACCACCCAGAGATTGGAGCGTAAGAAATACAATCCCCATCCCAAAAAGGTGACTCTTCATCGCGAAATCAAATAACACACTTATCTTTATATAAATGGCAAAGAAAGCAGTGGCTACATTTGGTAGTAGCCGTCCACAAACAAAAAACTATGTAAAGTGTATCCGTATGGTAAAGTCTGAACGTACGGGAGCATACGCTTTTCAGGAAGAGCTGTTACCTACTGACCAAGCGAAAGATTTTTTTGAAAAAAAATAAAGTTAAGTAGAGTAAACAGATAAAAAAATGCGGCCTTTTCAGGTCGCATTTTTTGTTGTATTACCTCTTCTAGAAGGGTAGATCGTCAGGGCCATCAGAGATAAGATCATCCGAAGTGATGAACTGCTCAGGCTGGGGAGCCGGTTGCGTAGAAGGCTTTGATGCCTGTTTCGTCATCTTGGTCTGTGGATCGGTCTGTTTTGGAGAACTTACAGAATCATCCCACGCACCCTCTCTGGGCAATGTGTCATCCTTGCGACCGAGAAGCTGGATAGTATCGGCCAAAATCTCTGTGATGTAGCGTTTCTGTCCGTTTGCATCATCCCATGAACGGCTTCTGATACGTCCCTCCACATAGATCTGACTTCCTTTTTTGATAAACCTGCCAGCCAAATCAGCCAGCTGTCTCCAGGCGACTATGTTGTGCCACTCAGTAATTTCTCGGGTCTCCCCGCTACGGTCCTTAAATCTCTCCGTTGTTGCAAGGGAAAATGAGGCAACGGACGCGCCACCTTCAAGATGCCTGATTTCAGGATCTCTTCCTACGTTGCCGATAAGTAAAACTTTGTTCAGTGCCATATTTCAAAAATTTTTCTAAATATAATCTTTTTTGCCGAGACTGGAAAAAATATTTGCATATAAAAGGGCTTTTTGATTACGGAGCATTGTCGCCTTGTCTTCCAAATAATCCACCAGATTAAGTCCTTCTGCCATTTCAAGGCGTGTTCTGAGACGCTCACGCTTGTTGTAGATGCTCATCTCGTTGGTAAGGCGGAAGATTGTCGCTATAGCATGCGTGGGAAATCCCAGAGAAATAAGGCTGCATAGCATCACATCATCCTTTGTAAGTGAGGGGTGCTCCTCTTTGAGTCGAGTTATTAGGCCACATTGGCATTTATCTGCAAGATAGTCCATCTCGTAAAAGACATTACCCTTATCTCTGAGTGTCGTCAGGAAATAAGACCTGACTTTTGAATGGAGTAAAGTAGCATTTTCAGGGCTCAGCGAGATGCAGTCCATAATGCCTATGACCATCTGCATCACCCTGCTTAGGGTTGTGGAAAGTTTTTCATCGTCAGCCTCCTTGTCCCTGAGTTGTTGTGATATCTTCTCCCTTAATATCCTTTCCCTGCGTTTTATACGGAAAAGAACTAGTGCCAAAATAGCTGTTGCTACTACAAAAATAATCAGTAAGGTATAGACAACCCACTGCCCTGCCGCTGCGTTTGCGGCGGTAATAATTGATGTTTTCATTTGTATAAGATTTAGTTGGTTAAGAGATTTTCTTTCGCTGCCTTAGTACCTCAAAACAAATAACGGCCGCAGAGACGGAGACATTGAGCGAATCGCAGATTCCGGCCATTGGGATGCGGATTTTCGCATCTGAACGATCTTTCCAAAAATCTGAAAGACCCATATCTTCCCTACCGAATACGATTGCAACAGCTCCTCTCATATCGGCATCGTAATAGAGTGAGGAGTTCTGTAATTGTGTGGTTAAAATGGAGATATTATTCATTTTGAGCCACCGGAAGGCCTCTTCTGATGTGCAGCATGCAGACTTGACGCTGAAGCAGGCACCGGTGCTTGCTCTTATTACATTGGGATTGAAAATGTCTGCCAAAGGATCACATACAAGAACACAATCGGCACCGCACGCATCCGCAGTCCTAAGTATTGCTCCAAGGTTACCTGGTTTCTCAATGGACTCTACCACTATTACAAATGGGTTTCCACTGAGAGTAATTTTATCGGGCAGCAACGACTCCATCCGCATCAAGGCAATTACCCCTTCAGTCCCGCCTCGATAAGCAATCTTGTCATAAAGATTCTCAGATACTTCGAAAATATCAACTTCACCGGTAAACTCAGGAAAAACAGCACCCTCCAAATATGCAGGACAATGGAAGATAGATTGAGGCATGAAGCCGGCTTCGATGGCCCTGCTGAGTTCACGCTGCCCTTCAACAACGAAAAGAGCTCTTTCCCTGCGCTCCCGAGATTTACTCTGAAGCTGAATGAGCTCTTTTATGCGAGTATTACGTGCGGAGGTTATCTTCTCTGCCGCCATCAGCTATTCGGTTTTCTTATGGCTTGCCTCAGGTCTCATCTGAGGGAAGAAAATCACATCCTGAATGGAAGTGGAGTTTGTCATAAGCATAACGAGTCGATCAATGCCCATACCGAGACCGGAGGTAGGGGGCATACCATACTCTAAAGCACGAACAAAGTCCAAATCTATGAACATGGCTTCGTCATCACCCTTCTCCTGAAGTTTGATCTGATCATGGAACCTGTCAAGCTGATCAATGGGATCATTTAGTTCGCTGTAAGCATTTGCCACCTCCTTACCGTTAACAAAGAGTTCAAACCTCTCGGTAAGGGTGGGATCCTCCCTATGACGTTTTGTAAGAGGAGACATATCCAAGGGATAATCTGTAATGAAGGTGGGCTGTATCAGATGTTTTTCGCAATATTCACTGAAAATTGCGTCAATAAGTTTACCGACACCCATAGAGGGCGATGTTGGAATATTGAGATCACTACAGGTCTTGCGGAGCTGTGCTTCGTCCATTCCGGTTATATCCACACCGGAGTACTCCTTGATAACATCAATCATCGGAAGGCGCCTGTATGGCCTCTTGAACTCTATTTCATGGCCCCAAACATCAAATTTGGTCTTACCGTTGAGTGCAATGGCTATCCTCTCAACCAGCTGCTCAACAAACTCCATCATCCATACATAATCCTTGTATGCAACATAAATTTCCATGCAGGTGAACTCCGGATTGTGAGTTCTATCCATACCTTCATTGCGGAAATTCTTTGCAAACTCGTAGACACCGGTAAAACCGCCCACAATCAGACGCTTGAGATAAAGTTCGTTGGCAATTCTTAGGTAGAGAGGGATATCGAGAGCGTTGTGGTGAGTAATGAAGGGTCTTGCAGCAGCTCCACCGGGGATTGGTTGGAGGATAGGCGTCTCGACCTCAATATATCCGTGTTCGTTGAAATAGTCCCTCATCGTGGAAACGATTTTTGTTCTTTTGACAAATGTCTCCCTCACATGAGGATTGACGATAAGATCAACATATCTCATTCGGTAACGAAGCTCGGGATCAGAGAATGCGTCGTACAACTCACCTTCTTTCTCTTTGACTATTGGCAGCACTCGTAGAGACTTGCTGAGCAATTTGAGAGATTTTGCATGAATGGAGAGCTGTCCTGTCTGCGTAATGAATGCAAAACCATTGATGCCTATAATGTCACCGATATCCAAAAGTTTCTTGAAAACGGTATTGTACAGTGTCTTGTCCTCGCCTTCGCAGATTTCGTCACGTTTGATATAGACCTGAATCTTTCCATGTTCGTCCTGGAGTTCTACAAATGAAGCAGCACCCATAATGCGACGGCTCATTATCCTACCTGCGATGGATATGTCATTGAAATTGCCTTTTTCTGCATCATAGCCCTCCTTAATCTCTCTTGAAGTAGCATTGACGGGGAATTCCTCAGCAGGATAGGGGTCTATGCCTAAACCTTTCAGTTGTTGCAGAGCAGCACGGCGATTCAATTCCTGTTCGTTGAGATCTGTTATTTCCATATAATAAATCTGTGGGTTAAGTATCCTTTTGTTATATCCGACAAAAATAAGAATAATTATGGATAAAGGAATAAAAATTGTAGTATCTTTGTAGAATTGCAGAAGTCAATATGAGCATTGAGAAAAAATGGATAGTGATGGAGCCGGGCAACCCGGCTCTTGTGCGCCAGCTCACTCAGGAGTTGGGTATTGACTCTGTATTAGCCAACCTGTTGGTCCAAAGGGGCATTGATAGTTTCGCCAAGGCCAGAGAGTTTTTCCGCCCCGATCTCTCAAAACTTCACGATCCCTTCTTAATGAAGGATATGGACAAGGCTGTAGAACGTCTCAACAGGGCTGTAGTCAAGCGAGAAACCATCCTCATTTACGGAGACTATGATGTAGATGGGACCACGGCAGTAGCTCTGGTCTATTCCTTTATAAAAAACCTTACAAACCGCGTGGAATATTACATTCCCGACAGGTATGATGAGGGCTACGGCATTTCATACAAGGGCATCGACACTGCACGTGAACACAACTGCACTCTGATCATCGCACTGGACTGCGGCATAAAAGCTATTGAGAAAGTTAACTACGCCAAAAGTCTGGGCATTGACATGATTATCTGCGACCATCACCTGCCTGATGAGAAACTACCAGATGCAGTGGCCGTACTCGACCCTAAGCGCCAGGATTGCAACTATCCCTTCGATGACCTCTCCGGCTGCGGAGTAGGGTTCAAACTGGTCCAGGGCTACGCCCAAAAATATGATATCCCCTTTGAAAACATTGTCTCACTGCTAGACCTCCTGGTGGTCAGCATAGCTTCCGACCTCGTCTCCGTCACCGGTGAAAACCGCTTACTGGCATATTACGGGCTCAAACAGCTCAACGAAAATCCTCGCGAGGGTCTGCAGACAATCATCAAGCTATCGGGGCTAGAAAAACACCGCATCACCATAGACGAAATTGTCTTCAAAATAGGTCCCCGCATCAATGCTGCCGGCAGAATGGAGTCGGGCAAAACTGCTGTTGATATGCTTACCTCCAGAGATGAAGACGAGTCAAAGGAGATTGGTGCGGCTATTAATGCCCACAACAACGACCGTAAAAGGGTTGACCGCGAGATTACCGAAGAGGCGCTAAAGATGGTAAAGAACATCCCTGGTTTTGAAAACAAGAAGTCTACCGTGGTTTACAACCCCTCATGGCACAAGGGAGTCGTCGGTATTGTGGCATCACGCCTTGTGGAGGCCTACTACCGTCCGACCATCGTACTTACTCAGTCAAACGGGTTAATAACTGGCTCTGCACGCTCCATCCAGGGCTTTGACCTCTATGAAGCGATTGAATATTGTTCCGATCTTCTGGAGAACTTCGGCGGACATATGTACGCAGCGGGACTCACCCTAAAAGAGGAAAATCTTCAGATATTCACCGAGCGTTTCGAGACCTACGTGGCCTCGAAAATTGACGATGTAATCCTGACCCCGATTATCAATATCGACTCATATTTGGACTTTAAGCAGATAACACCCAAGTTCTTCAGACTGCTCAAGCAGTTCCAGCCTTTCGGCCCCGGCAATCTATCTCCTGTTTTTATTACGGAGAATGTCTACGACAACGGCAACGGACGCAAGGTAGGATCTGCCGAGGCCGGTATGAAACACCTAAAACTAGAACTCATCCAGGAGGACGAGCCATACAGATACATATCTGCTATAGCCTTTAATCTTTCTGAAAATTTTGAACATATCCAAGGTGGTAATCCCGTTGATATTTGCTATTCCATTGCCGAAAATTATTATCGAGGTATCGCCAATATCCAGCTTCGCGTTAAGGATATAAAGGAAAAAGAGTTGTTCTGAGCTCATTAGGATGCAACAATTCCTATCATAATTGCATCTTATATCAGATCATATTGAAATAAACAACAAAAGCCCCGACAGTGATTGCTGTCGGGGCTTTCTTGAAGTTGGCGGCTACCTACTCTCCCACTTGGTATAGC
>CAZRBY010000003.1:126995-130846 GCA_964598495.1 uncultured Muribaculaceae bacterium | reverse complement strand
ATACTTAGGTTTGTCCGCTTCACCTACTTATCCGGGGCACAAGAGGATAACCTGTTGGATGGAGACCAATGAAGGAGTAACCTCTACTACTGATGACGAGATTCATGTTTACGTCACCAATAAATATTTCAATGACGGAACCGACTTTTTCATCAGGATACCGCTAACTATTACCAATGCGCTGTTGGCAAATGGAGATATGTATGGCGCGGGCAGAGCTGTTACGCTCACATTCACTGTCAATAAACTTAATGAGCCCTTAAGAATTAATCTTACTGAGGGCTTGGTGGGAAGTGGAAGTTATGCCGGGCAGACCGAGATTAACTTGCCTCCGACAACACAGACGACTGTTACAATTCCTCTTACCACTACAACTTTTGGCGGTACACGTACAGCTGTCATCAGTCATAATGTGGCCGCACCTGAGATGACTCCCGTACCGGTTACTATTCATGCGAATAAATTTACGAATGTCAATGTTTCCGGATTGAGTGGGTGGCCCACATATAATAATTTAAATGTTTATATAGATAGCGGTTATCAGACTGTAATAGGCAATTTCACGCTGAATGGTACAAATAGTGCTGCTCCGGAAATTACGATTACATCTGCAACACATGCCGCTGCAATGACACCAAGCACTACATTGTACTTCAGCTTAAGACAGGGCAATGTGTTCCCGACATATTATTATGCACAAGCAACTGCCGCACAACTGTTAGATCCGAACTTTGTGTTAGCATTCAATTAGCAGGTGACTCTGATAGAACGCGTTAAAGCTTGAATGATTCACGAGGGTGGCTGCACGGCCACCTTCGTTGTTTTAACGAAAAATGTTATCTTCGCATTAAAGATATGGAGAGAAATGCAGATTTTTGATCCGTTGAGAAAGAAGTATGTCAAGCTCACACCGGAGGAAAGGGTGCGCCAGGATACTATTGTCTGGCTTTCGAAGGAGTGGGAGGTACCTCTGCCGCTGATGTCGAGTGAATGGGGATTTTCATTCAACGGAATGCAGTATAGGGCTGATGTAATTGTGTTTGACCGAACGCTGCAGCCTCTGATGCTTGTGGAGTGTAAGTCACCCGATATTCCAATCGACAGGGCAGTGGTGGACCAGGTCGTCAGATACAATCTTTCGCTCAAAGTGAAATACATTTTGATAACAAACGGCAAAAGCAGTTATCTTTGCGGACGGAATCCCGAAACAGAGCAATATGAGTTTCTCGACAGGATTCTCAAATATGGGCAGATGATATGAAAGGGCCGTTGGATCATAAGATATTTGAGATAGTTGCAGCGCAAGCCGGCAAGATGAAGGTCAAGGCCTTCGTCATAGGCGGCTATGTGCGTGATCATTTTCTCCAGAGGGAGAGCACGGATATAGATATAGTGGTGGAGGGGAGCGGTATAGAGTTGGCTGAGGAGGTTGCGGAAGTGCTTCACACCGGTGTTACCGTATTCCGCAATTTCGGTACGGCGATGCTCAAATATGGGGGCATCGAACTCCAATTTGTCGGTGCAAGGCGCGAGTCATATCGCCGCAACTCCCGCAAACCCATTGTCGAGGAGGGTACACTTGAAGATGACCAGTTGCGTCGTGACTTTACCATAAACGCTCTTGCTTTCAGCCTTCAGAAAGAGGACTATGGCACTCTTATAGACCCTTTCGGCGGTATCCGTGATCTGGATGCCGGCCTTATACGCACTCCGACCGATCCTGATACCACCTACTCCGACGATCCTCTGCGGATGATCCGTGCCATAAGATTTGCAACGCAACTCGGATTCCGGATTGTACCTGAGTCACTCGATTCAATCCGTCGCAATGCCGATCGTCTCAATATTCTCGCGCGCGAAAGGATAGCCGACGAACTGCACAAGATATTGATGGCCGATACTCCCTCGCGCGGTTTGCGTCTGCTTGACGAATGTGAACTCCTACCATTGATACTCCCCGCAATCTCCAATCTCAAATCTGTGGAAACGGTGGAAGGGTGCGGACACAAGGACAATTTTGAGCACACTCTTCAGGTACTGGATAATGTTGCAGCTGCCGGCGGAGATCTCTGGCTGCGCTGGGCTGCGCTTCTTCACGATGTGGGTAAACCCGCTACCAAGAAGTTCGAAACAGGGACTGGATGGACATTCCACGGGCATGAATATGTCGGCAGCAAGATGGTCCCGGGCATATTCAAGCAACTCAAGATGCCTTTGAACGATAAGATGAAGTTTGTGGAGAAGATGGTTCTGCTTCATCTGCGCCCAATAGCGTTGGTTACTGAAGAGGTGACAGACTCCGCCGTACGGCGCCTCCTATTTGATGCAGGAGATGACATAGATGATCTGATGACTCTCTGTCGTGCCGATGTGACTTCGAAGAATGAATATAAGGTCAAAGCAATTCAGCGTAATTTTGAAATTGTTGAGGCAAAACTTGTCGAAGTTGAGGCCAAGGATGCCGTCCGTAATTTCAAGAATCCAATCACGGGTGAATTGATTATGGAGAAATATGGCTTGTCGCCTTGTATAGCCATAGGTGTCATCAAAGAGTATATAAAGAATGCCATTCTGGATGGAGAAATACCCAATGAATTTGAAGCAGCCTATCGTCTGATGGAGTCCATGGCTGCCGAACTGGGACTTGAACCGAAGAATTAACTACCCTATATCATCTTCCAATAGAAGTTAAGTCTGTGAAGATAGATCTTCCGGAAGTGCTATTCATCTGATAGATCAACACCGCAGAGCCGCTGTTGCCATTTCCAGGCTGAGCGGAGGGTCTCGTAGAGACTTTTTCGCGCATACCAGCCGAGTTCCTCGTTGGCATAAGAGGGGTCTGCCCACATCGCCTCTATATCGCCTGCTCTTCTGCCGGTAATTCGGTAGTTGAGACTCAGTCCGTTGACCTTTTCAAAGGTCTTGACGATTTCCATTGTGGAAACTCCGCGTCCGGTACCGATGTTGAAGACTTCAAAATTCTCTTTCATCTTACCGCAGATCATCCTCTTAAGCGCTGCAACGTGCGCAGCTGCCAGATCATTGATGTCGATATAGTCGCGAATGCAAAATCCGTCCGGAGTATTATAGTCATCTCCGAAGATGCTCAGCACCTCGCGAATGCCTGCAGCGGTCTGGGTGACATAGGGAAGGAGATTGTTGGGGATGCCGCGCGGCAGTTCGCCAATTAGTGCACTGGGATGTGCTCCAATTGGATTGAAATATCTCAGGGCGATGGCGTTGATCGAACCGTAAGCTTTGACGCTGTCGCGGATTATATCCTCGCATATGCGTTTGGTGTTGCCGTAGGGCGATTCTGCTTCAAGTCTCGGAGTCTGTTCGGTGGCGGGTAGTACTTCCGGCTGTCCGTATACGGTGCAGGAGGATGAGAAGACCAGATTGGGGACATTGTACCGGCGCATCAGCGAGATGATGTTTATAAGTGAAAGGATGTTGTTGTGGTAATATTCAAGAGGTTGTTCAACTGATTCCCCGACGGCTTTTGCCGCCGCGAAATGAATAATAGAGTCAAATATCCCCTTTTCAAAGAGTTTTTCGAGCGTTTCAATGTCGCGGCAGTCTGCTTTTACAAAATCAGGTCTGATACCGGTGATGGCCTCTATCCCATCAATTACCGATTCGTCGGAATTTGAGAGATTATCCACAATAATTACATAATAACCTGCTTCGAGAAGCTCCACAACAGTATGTGAGCCGATATAGCCCGTTCCTCCGGTAACCAATACTCCTTTCCTCATATCGCTGTATATTAGACTGGTGCAAAAATAATAAAAAAGAGTTATATTTGGTCCGTTATTTGATATTATGTAAAGTGAATACTTACCACTTAA
>CAZRBY010000003.1:121963-126985 GCA_964598495.1 uncultured Muribaculaceae bacterium | reverse complement strand
AAATTTACAAAAATGAAGAGGTTTACACAAGTAGCTTTAGTCCTTAGCATCATAATGATGTTAGCTAGCCCGAGTGAGGTATGGGGACAAAACAGGAGAACGAGCAGTTCGAGCGAACGTAAGACCACTCAGAGCAGCAACTCTTCCACTAGTCGCTCAAGTAGCTCTTCATCCGGCAGCCGCTCCAGCGGTTCGCAGAGCCGTACTACTTCCGGCAGCCGCTCCGGCAGCTCGCAGAGTCGCACCACTTCCGGTTCTTCGCAAAGACAGACGGGAGTGAAGGCTTCGTCAGACAATACATTCGACTTCAAAGTCGATCCCAACTACAAGTCACCCTCCGGCTCCTCAAGTAGCCAGACTACCACTCGCAGGAGGACGACCACCACTTCAGAACGTCAGGTGCAGGATTACAGAGGCAACACCGGTTCAAGCTCAACTTCAGGTTCCCGCAGTTCAACAGTTACCACAAGACGCAGCTCAAACAGTTCTTCCGTAGTGACGGGTTCGGATAATGCAGCTACCAGAAGGAGTTCCGGCTCAAGCAGACAGGCCGTCACTACTGACCGCAACAGATCTGCTTCAAGCTCCGGTACAAGCAGACCCTCTGTTTCTACTTCCACACGAAGGAACGCCACAAGTGTCAACAGCACCGTTCCAAGGAGAAGCAATGACAGGGTTAATGCACCCGCGGTTGACCGCAAGCCGGCCGCCGTGCAATATCACAACAGCGTACCCCCTCCAAGGGACAAAAACTGGGTGAGACCCTATATCAAGAAGCACCACAAGCCGGTTCCCCCTCATCGCTTCGGTCATCACTACTTCGGTTACCGAATCAACTACCTACCTCATAGGGCGGTTCTGAGGGTTCATAATCACATCAACTACTACTATTACGACGGCATCTATTATCGCCCCTACTTCGGAGGAGGATATGTAATCTGCCGCCCGCCCATAGGCACCTACATCAGTAGCACTCTGCTCGATGTGGCTCTGACGGTAGCAGTGATAAATGCTCTGAACAATGCCGTTGAGCGCGCAAACCGCGCAGTTGCTCTGGCCGAAAGTTACTCGAGGATCAACACTGCCTACACTGTCAGGGAAGTTGACTCATACGTGACTAACGTAGCCAACCAAAACGACGAATATTACTACCAGGATGGAGTTTTCTACACCCTTTCCAACGGCCAGTACTATGTGATTGAACCTCCTATCGGAGCTCTCATTACTCAACTGCCCGAAGATTACGTAGAAGTTAAAATAGGTGACGAGACTTATTACCAGGTCGAAGATGCTCTCTACAAGGTGACGGTTATCGACGGAGCCCTCTACTTTGAGGTGGTGCTCGCCCTATAACTCTAAACCCTCCTGTATGGATTGTGCTATAGTTATTCTTAACTGGAACGGTCGGAATTTCCTTGAAAGGTACATTCCGACCCTTCTTGATTGTACACCCGCCGATAATTGTTTTGTGGTAGTGGCTGACAACGGCTCCGAAGACGGGTCTGTGGAGTGGTTAAAAGCAAACCATCCCGATATGCGAATCATAGAGTTTGACCGTAACTGGGGTTTTACCGGCGGATACAATCGCGCTCTGGCCGAAGTTGAGGCCGATTATTATGTATTGCTTAACTCCGATGTGGAGGTAACTCCGGGCTGGGCCGATACTCTTCTTTCCTTTATGGAGGAACATCCCGAGGTAGGTGTGTGCCAGCCGAAAATACTTTCGGAAGCAGAGAGGGACTCTTTCGAATATGCAGGCGCTGCAGGCGGTTTCATTGATAAATACGGATATCCATTTTGCAGAGGACGCATCCTCTCCAATATCGAGAAGGACAACGGACAATATGACCAACCCAGAGAGGTCTTCTGGGCCACAGGCGCCTGTCTGATGATCAGATCCTCACTTTATCACCATTTGGGCGGTCTGGACGACTTGTTTTTCGCCCATATGGAGGAAATAGATCTCTGTTGGCGGGCCAAACTGCTGGGATACGAGGTGTGGGCTCTTCCTTCCTCAAAAGTTTATCATGTCGGTGGAGGTACTCTTCCAAACGAATCTCCCCACAAGCTCTATCTGAACTACCGCAACAGTTTGCTGATGCTCCGGAAAAACCTTCCCGATAAGATTCGGTGGAGGAGATTATTTGTCCGTAAACTTCTTGACGGAGCCTCTGCCATGATATATCTCATTACCGGTAAAATTGAGAGTTGCAAGGCCGTATGGCGTGCGCATCGCGACTATTCTCGGATGAAACGCGAACTTGACCCTTCGCCGTTCTCTGAAGAGATCAACAATAAGGGCTACTATCCATATAGCATAGTGCTGAAATTTTATCTCTCACGTGGAAGAATCACTTTTGACAAGCTCAAAAATCTATAAAGTGGTCCATCAATCCTTGAGATTGTCGATTGACTGGTATAGCGCAAGTATTTTGTCGGCTATCTCCAGGAGTTGTTCACCCTTTTTCGTCAGAACAAGAGTGCGGCTTATCCGGAGAAAGAGTGCTCCGCCGACCTCTTTCTCAAGCAGGGCGATATGTTTGGAAACAGCCGGTTGGGATATGCCGAGAATCTTTGCCGCCTTGAGGAAACTCAACCGGCGGGCAGCTACGGTAAACACTTGCAGTCTTTTGTCGATCATAATGCCTCAAAGTTAATGAAAATGCATAAATTTGTAAGATGAACTATAAGTTTTTAACAACAATTATCATAATATTTAATCAATTTTAAAATGAAAAGAATCATTTCAACGATCCTGTCACTTTTCGTGACATTCATTTCTTTTGCACAGATCAATCCGCAGGGCATGCTTGAAAGGGACCCTTCCGTAAGATACGGCAAATTTGAAAACGGACTGACCTATTACATCAAACACAACGACAAGCCCGCTGAAAGAGCCGACTATTATCTTTTCACCAATGTTGGTGCTATCCAGGAGACTCCTGCCCAGAACGGCCTTGCTCACTTCCTTGAGCATATGGCACTCAACGGCACGAAAAATCTCCCCGGCAAGATGATGATCAATTATTTCGAGAGCATCGGAGCCAGTTTTGGTGCTAATATCAATGCATCCACAGGAGTTGAGCAGACAATGTATATGCTCAACAACATACCCACTACCAGGGAAGGCATTATCGACACGGCGCTTCTGATAATGCACGACTACTCTGCTTTTGTGACAAATGATCCCGTCGAAATAGATAAGGAGAGAGGTGTCATCATAGAGGAGTGGCGTACACGCCGCACAGCCGAGTGGAGAAGTACCGAGAAGGCTTGGGAGCATCTCTACAAAGGCTCGAAATATGCCACCTGTAATATCATAGGTACTAAGGAAAACCTTGAGACCTTCCCTGCAAGCGAACTTCAGGATTTCTATCACACATGGTATCGTCCGGACCTTCAGGCAATAGTTGTGGTCGGTGACATCGATCCGGAAGTGATTGAGGCCAAATTGAGGGAACTTTTCAAGGATATCCCCGCCCATGAGAATCCCAAACCCAAGGAAGAGATTCTTCTTCCTGAAAATGAAGAACCCATAGTCGGCATCATCATCGATCCAGAAACAAGAATGAGCCAGGTACAGTTTGTAGTAAAATATCCCCTTTTGACTCCGAGGATGGTACGCCGGTATGGTGCAGGTTTTATGAATGACCTTGCCGTAGATTTGGTAAATGCTGTTTTCTCAGAGAGATTTGATGATATTAGAAAGAAGGCTGATGCTCCATTCTTTGCAGGTGGCGCTGCTTTTACGAACCTGATTCTCACTTCTGATGCGCTTATGGCAAGCGCAGCATTTAGGGACGGAGAGGCTTTAACAGCATTTGAGGCAGCTTTGACTGAAATAGAAAAGGCAAAAAGGTTCGGTTTTACAGAAAGTGAACTCGAGAGGGCCAAGACCAATATGATTGCAAATGCCGAAAGAGCGACTTCCAATGCCGAGAGTCGTAAGAACGGTGAATATGTACGGGATTTTATGTCTGACTTCTTCCAGGGCTGGCCTTTCATGACTCCCGCATACAAAGAAGAGCAGATAAAAGGTTATCTTCCTTACCTTTCCGCTGATGTAATCAATGCATTCCTTAAGACTATTTCTTATGATAAGAATGTAGTGGTTCTTTACCTTGCTCCTGAACGAGAGGGCCTTGTACATCCTGAAAAGCAAGATTTCATAACTATAATTGATAAGGTGAAAAATGCTGAAATGGAATCGGGAATTCAGGAAGAGGAGTTGGGAGAATTGGTAGATGCTGCCCTTCTTATAGGTAGCAAAGTGAGAGAGGAGAAAGAGGGTCGCTTTAATTCCACGGCATGGACCCTTGAAAATGGCATCCGCGTGATTGTAAGACCCTCAGACTATAAAAAGGAAGAGGTTACATTCCGTCTTCAGGTTCCCGGTGGAAAATCTCTGATTGCAGAGTCGGAACTTCCTTCGGTTGATGACAATATGATTGCTCTCTATAGTAATCTGGGAGGCGTTTCCAATTTTTCCTCAACCACATTGAATAAAATGCTCACCGGTATAATCGTTTCCGAATCACCCTTTATAGAGGATGAATTCCACGGAATAGCCGGACAGAGTGCACCTAAGGACTTCGAGACTTTGATGCAACTGGTCTATCTCCAGGTGACGGAGCCCAGGTTTGTGGAAGAGGAGATCGCTCCTGCATTCGCTCAGATGAATGCCATTGTCCCCAATCTCTCCAAACAGCCCAATTATATTCTTAGTGAAGCATATCTCAAGACAGCATACGGCAACAATCCCCGCAGACAACTTATCTCCATGGATATGCTAAGTAAGATGTCGGTAGCTTCCCTGGAGCAATCCTACAAGACTCTATTCTCCAATATGGCAGGTGCTTGCGTATATATTACGGGTAATGTTGACCTTGAGACGATCAAGCCGTTGGTGGAGAAATATATCGGTTCTCTCCCTACTGCAGGTCAGGGAAGCACATATATTGACCATAATCTCCAGGTAGTACCCGGAAAGGTTGAGAATGTTTTCAATGCCCCTATGACTAC
>CAZRBY010000003.1:48110-121872 GCA_964598495.1 uncultured Muribaculaceae bacterium | reverse complement strand
GCTATACACTTGACCTGATCTATACCGAGACTATCAGGGAGGAGGAAGGTGCAACCTACGGTGTGGGCACGCAAGGCTCCGTATCGGCTATACCTCAGAACAGGGGCGAGATGCTCATTCAGTTTGATACAGATCCCGCCAGGGCTGAAGATATGATCAAATTGGCAATCAAAGGTGTTGAGGATATAGCAAATAATGGTCCCAGTGAAGAGCAGATGGTAAAAGTAAGGGAGAATTTCCTCAAAAATGTATCCAAATCTCGTATCAACAACAGTTATTGGTCGAATAACCTGCGTCAGTATGATCTTACAGGTGTCGACCTTGATACTGAGCGCGAAGCAGTAATCAATTCCCTCACCTCTGAAAAGGTGAAGAACTTTGTTGCGGACTTCATCGGACAGGGCAACCTCGTCAAGATTGTAATGAACCCGGAGGAATAGCAATTAGCAATTAGCAATTAGCTGCCAACAGGCAATATTATGATAAATATCAGGACAAGGATTCATGACAACATCTCCGTGGAATTTAAGGAGAGTTTTGTGGTTGACGCAGAGCAAAGAAAAAACGATTTTGCCGTCAATACATGGATTTTTGTGCCCAATAGTCTCGATATTAACCCCGAATCTTACAGCAAAGAGCAGTTTTACCGCGATGTAAAGAGCAACGTGCGTCTCAAGACCCCCGTATATCTCCTCCGAGATATTGCGGGGGGAGATGCCGTGCCTTTAGGCTATCTGCGCGATGCGATGAGCGTGATGGCCAAAGCTCCGGACAAGGTCAATATAGCGGAATATGAGTACCAAATCAAGATGTTTTGTGCGATAGCCAAGAGTTCCATTAGGGATGAGGTACAGCATATCCTCGACAAGAGGGACATGGAGGATATTCTCGATTCCTGTGACAACTATATGCGCTATATCAATGAATTGGTGCAGGGTTACCGTGCTCTGGAGCAGATTATCGACGTACCGACGGCCGGCACTGCTTTGCGGGCCCATTTCTCCTTCGGAGATGAGTATTTGAGTTATATGTCGGTATATTACAGTTTCAAACTTATCAAGCTGCTTGAAGGCAATCCGGCTGCAAAGCAGCAGAGCGGGGCCCTTAAGGAATTTATAAGGGAAACCGGTGTTTACCGCAGCCGCAAGGGCTTTCCTGCAGTTTCGGCTGATGACAAGAAAAAAAATGATAGGCTAATATATCGCTACGGAGTGTTGCGTAAATATGTGGCAAGTGACCTTTTTATCGAACTCGAGAAGAAAAAGGATGGTGTGGCTGTGGAGCAGTTGTACTATTCCATCGCAGCCGGAGTGGCGATGATATTTGCTACGATTGTCACCTTTATTTTCCAGAAAAGTTTCGGGTCGTTTCCCATTCTCCTTTTTCTGGCTTTGATTGTGAGTTATATGCTAAAGGATAGGATCAAGGAGCTTGCGCGTTACTATTTTGTTCATAAACTGGGAAAAAAATATTTTGACAATAAGGCGGTCATCAATATTAAAGAGCAGAAGGTAGGTTACATAAAGGAGGGAGTCGATTTCGTTTCCGAATCAAAAATTCCGGCAGAGGTACTTGAAATGCGCAACCGCTCCACGCTGATACCGGCTGCAATCCACATATTGGATGAGAAAATAATTCTTTATCGCAAACTGGTCACCATTGACAGCCGTTTGCTTGCTCAAAACAGCGTCTATCCGCTGACCGGTATAAATGATATTTTTCGTCTTCACTTCAGCAGTTTTTCCCATAAAATGGACAATGCCGAACAATGGCTTGACCTGCTGGAAAAAGATGGCAGTGTCAGCAGGGTAACGGCCAACAAACTCTATTATATCAACATCATAACACAGGTTAAAGATGCCTCGGAATCCAGATATCACCATTTTCGCATAAAAATGACACGTGACGGTATTAAGGGCATTGAGGATCTGAGCAGAGAAGAGAGATTATGAAGCTGAAATGCATCTCAAGATTCCTGTCGGTAGCCCTGACTTTGGTGTTGGTCCTGCCCTATATCACTTATGGTCAGGATTTGCCCGAAAACGAGATTCTTGGTGTTTGGGTTGATGAGAGAGGGGAAACCGGATCTGAATTTTATCGCAATGAAGATGGCACTTTCTGTGCAAAGGTCCTTTGGCATGTTGATCCGAAAAAACAAGACCGAATCAATCTTGTTTTCATTAAAGGTATGCGCTATAACGCTTCCGACAATACATGGACAACATCTTATATGTACTCACCCGACCATCGATTAACAGCCAGGGGTACTTTATGGATTAAGGATGGTATCCTTTATGTTAAAGGTCGCAAATTCGGCATTTCCGCCACACGTCGCTTCTTTCGAACGGAGTAGCAAATCTCAGGGCAATTCAGGGATAAAAGACAATTTTTTTACAAAAAACCGTCAAGCAGACTCAGACGGGAGCCGTGTATTTCCGGGACGGAGGTTTCTGCTATGATTTGTCCGGCATTTTCGGGAGTTATTCCTGCGCCGGCCATTATCAATGTCCCGCTGTTTGAACTCATTTTTACCATACGGGCAATTGTCTCCCGTCCTTCAAAGGCCGTCTCCGCACCTCCTGAAGTGAGCACGCGGTCGAAACCGATATCAATCACTCTCTCCAAAGCCTTGAAAATATCCCTCGAACGGTCGATTGCCCGATGAAAGGTAGTCGAGAGGCCGTACTCGCTTGCGGCGGCGAACATTTCGCTGCAAGCGCCATACTCTATGGAGCGATCACGTGCAAGGGCGCCAATGACCACACCATCTATCACCTTGCCATCTTCCGTAAGTAGGGAGCCGCACAACTCAATATCCCTCAGAATACGGGCAATCTCGGCAGCGGAGTAGCAAAAATCCCCTCCGCGAGGCCTTATAAGCACGTTGAGGCCGATATCCAGCTGCCTGCGCGCTTGTTCAATCTCATCATAAGATGGCGTCACACCCCCGACCGAAAGGTCTTTGCAGAGTTCCACCCTGAGGGCGCCTTTCTCCTGCGCCTTCAGCGCAATATCTATATTTTCAGAACAAATCTCTATCAGCATGGTACAAATATAGGTCATTTTTTGTAAATTGCGAAGTTATACCTTAAGACTTATCAATATGAAAATCCTCCGCACACTTATTACCACAGCAATTGTAGCTGCGACAACGCTAATGCTAACCTGCTGTAAATCTCATGAAGCACGTTTGCGCGCTACCATGGAGCAAGATCTTTCAGAAAAGTTAGATTTGCTGGAATATCACTCAAACTTTGATGTTGTGATGGAACTATGCGATAATGAGCAGGAGCGCGATGCAATAAAGTTTCTCTACGCATATATGCCGCTTGGAGATATTGCCGATTATGACCCTTGGCTATATATTGAGGGTGTAAGGAGCGCTTTGAAGACACGTGAAGAGATGCCCTGGGGTAGCAGTCTGCCCGATGATATCTTCCTCCATTATGTTCTCCCGCTTAGAGTAAACAATGAGAATCTCGATTCGGCCAGGACTGTGTTTTACCGCGAGCTCAAGCCACGGGTGGAAGGACTCTCCATGTACGATGCGGTGCTCGAGGTCAACCACTGGTGTCATGAAAAGGTGACATACACTCCAAGTGATGCACGTACATCAGCCCCTTTGGCCACAATGCTTACCGCATACGGTCGTTGTGGTGAGGAATCCACATTCACTGTAGCTGCTCTACGTGCCGTCGGGATTCCTGCAAGGCAGGTCTATACTCCACGTTGGGCTCATACCGACGACAATCATGCCTGGGTTGAGGCTTGGGTGGATGGTAAATGGCATTATTTGGGTGCCTGTGAACCGGAAGCGCGTCTCGATGTGGCCTGGTTCAGCTCCACAGCTCTGCGTGCCCTGCTGATGCATAATCGCAGCTTCGGACGCTATTCGGGCAGTGAGGATGTCATACAGCATACGGATTGCTTTACGGAGATCAATGTGACTGCAAACTATACTTCGACGGAGCGTCTGACGGTCTGCGTGCGGGATCTGTCAGGTGCTGAAGTGCAAGATGCCGTTGTGGAGTTCAAAATATACAACTATGCGGAGTTTTACAGTGCAATAACGGCACTATCCGATACTCGTGGATGTGCTTCGGCCATTCTCGGTAAGGGAGATGTTCTTGTTTGGGCATCCAAAGATGGTGCTTACGGATATGCCAGAGCACGGGCAGGAGAAAATGATGGTGAAGTGACAGTCGTGCTCGATCACAAGGTGGGTGATCTGTTTCAAGATGAAATTGACATCGTGCCTCCGGTAGGCGGAGATATTCCTGTAGTGATATCTCCTGAAGAGAAAGCGGCCAATGACTTGCGTCTCGCATACGAGGATTCCCTTCGCAACAGTTATGTCTCCACCTTTGTAAAGCCCTCGGTAAATGACCCTGAAAATAGGTTTCTGGTGGCCTCCAGAGGCAATTGGATGGAAATTTCTTTATTCCTTGATGATATTAAGTCGGGCGACAAATCCAAGTACCGTGACGGCATCCGCCTGCTGGAGCTGTTGAGTGAAAAGGATTTGCGAGACACCCCCTCTTCAGTACTCTTCGATCACCTCGTGTTTTTTGATGGGGTAGAGGGTATGGATCCCGAGCAGCGGGAGATATGGTATCGCTATGTGCTAAATCCCCGTATAGGCAATGAATTGCTGAGGGGCTGGAGGGGAGTATTTCTGGATGCCATTGTGTCGGATTCTTTGACCTCCGGTAAAAAGGTTGCCCAATATGTACGTGACAACGTCAAGTTACTCGACCGTTACAATCCCCAGCGCATCCCTATAAGCCCATTGGGGGTCCACTCACTGGGTGCTGCGGATGCCCACTCGCGTGACTGCTATTTCGTGGCATACTGCCGCGCCCTTAACATTCCTGCGAGGATAGAAGAGATCAGCGGCAAGGTGCAGTACTACGAGTCCGGATCCTGGGTTGATGCTGCTGCAGAGCTCTCATCCGATAGTGCGGATGCATCTGCCGTGAAGAGACCTTCGGGCTTCCTGATGCTCACAGACAGCGATCTTGATAATATTTATGACCCCAAATTTGAATCGCATTTCACTATTGCCTCGCTTGAGGGTGGGCGTATCAATACACTCAATTTCCGTGACAAAGAGGGCATAGAGGGGACCATGAGTGTTCGGAATGTATTCAAAGAGCCGGTGGAACTCGATTGCGGCAGTTATCTGCTAACTACCGGTACGCGTATGGCTAGCGGCAAGGTTCTATCAGGATTGCATTTCTTCAATATTGAAGAAGGGAGTACCACCACAATTGATCTTAGATTGAGAGAAGATGATGACGACTTGCAGGTTTTGGGCAATTTCTACGCAGATCCTTTGCTTCCGCTTACCGGCAGAGGAATGTATATTCTTGCATTCGTGAGACCGTCGCATGAACCGAGTGACCATATTATCCGTATGTTGTTTGGACACGATTGGAGTGTTCCGGTAATTCTATTTTTCGGTTCAGAGACGGAAAAATCCCGTTTTAACTCGGAAATGTTTCCTCAAATGCCTCAGAAAGTCATTCTTGCGACTGATGACAACAACACATTGTCTGCCATCTGCGACGCTATGGAACTTGACAGCAAAAGGTTAAAAATGCCTTTGGTGGTAATTGCAGACAGCTTTGGCCGCGTATTTTTCACCTATGACGGCTACAACACTACGTTACTTGACCAGCTGAGGAAAGCGGAGTTGTAGTGGTGCGCGTTGCGCGATACGGGTTGTGGGTTTGATAAAATCCCCGAAAGTCAGAAAACTTTCGGGGATTGTTTTGCACACGAGGTGTGATTGCTAAGCTTTGTTATAGTTTTATAGTGTCGCTATGGAAGTTGTGCTCCGTAGCCCTTGACGGCACCGAATAATTTGAGTGCATCTTCAAAAGGATACCTGTTGGCAAACATTGAGGCGGAGGAGTCGATGGTTCCCTGCATATTCATACCCATTGCCTGGCGGAAAACATTTGCGCCGGAGTTGGGGTCAAAATTGGTTTTCTCATTGTATGCAGCCTCTATAAAGCCTTTTAAATAGGGCTCATTGAGAGCGCCGTTGAATATTGAGGGATCTGTTACGGACTTATTTCCTGACACCTCTGCAAGTTGTTCAACATCCTCAAAATCTTTTACCCATACGCGCAGGAACATGCCGCCTCCGGGGAGACAGATGTCAGCCTGTTTGTTGAGGAAGAAGAGGGAGTTTTCACAAGTTGTTATCTTTTCACGCTCTCTTGCTGCATTGCTGTCGATTCGACAACGGTCAAGGCCTGAGAAGATGCTGCAGCCGATAATGTTGTGATCAAGATAACTGTGTACGCCATTCATATAACGATAACCGTAACCCATGTCACTCATATCTTTCAGACGTGACCAGCTGAAGAGGACGGTGTTGTTTGTGAATTTTACTTCACAATAATCTGTAGCATAGCTGCCTGAAACTTCCATTGCTGCCATGCGGATGTTGACGAAAATGCAGTTGTCAACCTCCAGTTTCCCTTTAAACATACCTCTGATACCATAGTTGGGGCTGTTTAAGAAAGCGCAGTTACGGATAGTGATGTTGTATGTAGGGTTGTCGAGAGAGATAAGGGCTGTTTCAGTGGTATAAACCTTCTCTTCAAAGTTAGCACCGCCGATACCTGCAGTGCCGATAGGCTGCATCATCGGGCTCTCAACTCCTTCCGGCTTGCCTTTACCGGCCGGATTGTAGGCAACGGAGTTGCCTCTGTCTATCAGGAGGCCGTCAATTACCACTTCACCACCACTCGTGCCCTTGATCTGGATTGTGCCGCCGCCTTTTGCAGTACCGTTTGATGTAGGGTCAGGCTGCACCATTGAGCGATATTTGAGAATGTCTCTGGTCGAGAAATCGTCGGAATAGCCGCCCATGATGGTCAAAGGCTTGTCAATAATGATGTTGCCAGAGTTTAGCATTCCAAAATAATTGCCCTGCCCAACGAGAATGACATCTCCCGGTTGTGCATTGTCAATGGCTTTCTGGAGGTTCTTGTAAGGCTTTGCCTTGCTGCCGTCATTGCGGTTTGAGCCGGTAAGGCTGCTCACGTGGATAGCATTGCCGCCGGTGAAATTATTGCCTTTGTTGTCGGATTTTACTTCGGTGGAAACGGCTTCTTTGGCCTTGTTTAGCAAATTACCCAGTCTTCCCTGTCCCATTGCTGTCGTTGCGACTGAAAATGCAAGGACTAATGTCAAAATTTTTTTCATATACTTAATAATTAAATTGGATTATACTTATTTATAATGAGGCATCCTGTCCTGCCTTGAAGGCTTTGAGATTGGCCTCCACAACCTCTTCTCCTTTGTCGGAAAATATTCTGCGGATACCCTCTTCAAACTGTTGAGATTCCATTCCAAGAAGGTGACTGCAGGCACCGAGGAGTGCAATATTGGCTCCGCGCGGATTCCCTGCTTCACGTGCGATGCTGTCCACATCCACCAATATTGTGTTCTTAAGCTTTTTCAGCTCATCCATTATCACCTCCGTCTCCGGATAGTTGGGGATATTTATAAACGGAGTGGTATTGGTTACAATCCATCCCTCTTTTGAGAGCCAGGGGAGGTATCTGAGCGCCTCCATCGGCTCAAGTGAGATTATGAGATCGGCACATCCTTTTGGAATCAGGTCTGAAGCTATGGGATCGGAACTGATGCGGAGATTGGACTGCACATCACCACCTCTTTGGCTCATGCCGTGTACCTCGGCTTGTTTGATATTAAGACCCTCTTTCAGGGCAGCTTCTCCGATAACGGTAGCGATGGAGAGGATGCCTTGTCCTCCCACACCGGCGAGTATTATATCTTTTTTCATTGTTTCTTCTCTTTAGCTTTGCGTTTTGCAGTCTGAATGCATTCTCTGCGGGGAATGATTACCGACAGACCCTTGTATTCAATCTCTTCGCGTATAATTCGCGTAATTTCCTCCATATTCTTCGGTAGAGGTACCACAGTGCGGATATGTGCGGGATCAACTCCAACAGCGGCGCATATTGCTTCCAGCTTCCCCGTACCTGCAGAATCCTGTCCTCCGGTCATTCCGGTAGTGAGGTTGTCTGAGATTACCACCACAATATCGGCATTTACATTAGCTGCATCGAGCAGACTGGTGATACCGGAGTGGGTGAAAGTTGAGTCACCGATGACAGCTACACTGGGCCATTGGCCTGCATCCGCCGCCCCTCTGGCAACTGTGATGGAGGAGCCCATATCTATACAGGAGCTGATAGTCCTGAAAGGAGGAAGAGCTCCGAGCGTATAGCAACCGATGTCGCTGAATACCTTATGGTTCGGATAGTCCGCCAGCACCTCATTCAGCGCAGCGTACACATCCCTGTGGCCGCAGCCCTGGCAAAGTGCGGGAGGTCTAGGCACCACCACGCTGCTCGGCTGTAGAGTATAATGAGCAGGCAGCCTTAGAGCAGCTCTGACGGAGTTCGGATTTAGCTCACCGACTCTCGGCAGATCACCGCTCAAGCGTCCCAGTATCTTCACAGTGGTAGGGAGGATGCCCTTGATCATCTCCTCCAGTATCGGTTGACCCTCTTCAATAACGAGGATTGATTTGCACTCGGAGGCCATTTTGCGTATAAGATCCGAGGGCGCGGGATACTGCGATATCTTGAGTATAGGATGGCTGTAACTCATGCCTACATTTTCTCTTAGATAGTTATACCCGATTCCGCATGCAATTACACCTATGCTCTTGTCGGGCGCATCAAAATATTTATTCCATCCCTTTTCCGATGCACCTATTTTTTCAAGTTCCTCATAATTGGCTATTACCTGCGGATATTTGCGGCGGGCATTTGCCGGAAGCAGAATCCATGAAGCGAGGTCTTTGGGAAATATGAGTTCTTTCCTGCGGGGAGTGGGCTTTTCAGCCACCTCTACCACTGCCCTCGAATGTGCCATTCTGGTAGTAACTCTTATCATTACTGGAATGTTGCGCTCCTCTGACAGACGAAAACCATACTCCATCATGTCGTAGGCCTCTTGCTGGTTTGAGGGCTCCAGAATCGGAATAAATGCAAACTTGCCATAAAAACGGCTGTCCTGCTCATTCTGCGAAGAGTGCATTGAAGGGTCATCCGCAACGACCACTATCACTCCTCCGTTTACTCCGGTAATCGCGGAATTGACAAAAGCATCCGCAGCAACATTCAAACCCACGTGCTTCATACATACCAGCGCACGCTGCCCTACATAAGAGACACCCAGAGCTGTCTCCATTGCTGTCTTTTCATTGGTGCACCATGTCGAATGAATACCGGCTTCACGTGCCGTTGCACTGCCCTGTATATACTCCGTAATCTCGGTGGAAGGAGTCCCCGGATAGGCATAAACTCCGGTAATACCGGCATTTATCGCCCCCAGCGCCACCGCCTCATCACCCAATAGCAATTTTTTAACTTTCATTATCTATTATTTTTTTCGTTCAATTCTTACAAATATAGTGAATAAATGCAAAAACAATGCTGGAATAAAAGCGTTAGGTATTAAAAATTGATACAATGAAAGAACAGAGCGGCTATGTATAATCTTGATTCACAAAATGATGATATAAAAAAAAATATCTTTATTTAGCTGATTGATGCAGTATGTCATTTTTTTTACTATAATTGCGTCGTTTTATTTTAAATAATTCAAATGTAAATAAGTCTATAGCAGATCAATTTGTAAGAAAAAATTGAATATTCATAAATAATAACATTTAAATTTTTAACTAAAAAAGTCTTATGAGCTTTAAAAGAATTTTACTCTTCGCGAGTATTTTGGTTTTGACAGTGGCTTGTAACAAGCAACCTATTGTCACAGATGATGACAGCCTTAAAGTGAGCACTTACATGAGTGTGGTTATCGACCTTACAAAAGGTACTGATGAATTGACTCGTTCGGCAGAAGATAACACCGTTCACAATCCCGCAGGGCATTGGGTAGGCCGTGACAAAATCAATAGAGTCGATATCTATGTGGTGGATGCCACTAAAGGCAAGGTATATTCAAAAAGTGTTGATTTGACGAATACACCGGATGAGAATACCGACGCTAAGTTCGCCACACCGGCATGGAAGGTAGACCCGCAGACTTCTGCTGACATTTATGTAGTAGTTAATAACGATGGTGCTATTAGAACAGCATTAAACAACGCTGCAGTTACCAGTAAGACTGCGTTTGAACAAGCATATGCGGCTGCCTATACTTACACAATGTCCAGCTATGCGGTTTTTGATGGCACGAACGATATTATCCTTATGAGTGGAGAACCTCTTAAAGGGCAGGAAATCAAAGGGGGTATAACACAAGCACAAGCCACCATTACCGGCGTGCCGAATGTGGCATACAACCAATTTGCGCTGACTGTCCGCCGTAGCGTATCAAGAGTAGCTGTAACAAAAGCAACTGAAATTGCCACTTCGGCTACTGTTACGAGCGAAGGTATTAATTATGGTACATTGACTGATTTTAAATGGTCTTATGGACAATATGAGAATACTACCTTCCTTCTTTGGAATAAAACAGCAACCGTTAATCCGGCAAGCACCCTTCTGCATTACACTACCAAATCACCTTCTTGGGGTTATGTAACTAATGCTGATTATACTACGGCAGCGTTTGCAAACTATGATTACTCTCAGGTTAATGACATTACATTGTTGAAAGTTATTAATGTCCTTCCCGGGAATACCAATTCGGTTGCGAATATTGTTGCACACGGTAACCTGCAGTTCCTTACCGAAACAACTCATCAATATGGTCTTGAGCCTGTTACCTGTTACAGAAAGGGTAATACTGCCTATGTGATGGTCGAGGCCGTATTCGTGCCTGTAAATAATCTCTGGGCTTCGGATGCTGAGAGACTCGCACATGCAGGAGGTTCTACAAAGGATTTATTCTATAACACTTTCAATGGTAAGTTCTACGCATCAAAGGCAAATGCAATTGCTGCAGGTGTTGCACTTACGCTTCCTACAGGGGGTGACGGTGTTATTGAATATAAAGGCGGTAAAGTATACTATTTCGCTTGGTTGAATCCGGATAATCCTTCATTTAAGGAAGTTCTGAACTCGCCTGTACTCCGCAATAATATTTACCACTTAAATATCAAAAGTTTTTCAAAGATAGGTTTCTCCGGAAATCCTTTCAATCCTACGCCGAACCATCCATTCCCCGTTGATCCTGACGACATTGTTCCTTCACCTGATGAGCATCTCAATACAAAGGATACCTATATGTCTACCGAGATCACAGTAATTAACTGGGGTGTGCACTCATATAATGTTGATTTTTAATCAATAATATAAACTCTCCAATCTTATGACCAAGCGAGAGACCCTCGCTTGGTTGTAATAAATTAAAACCATAAGCAAAAAGATATAACATGAGATTTATTAAATATGGAATAACTGTATCGCTTCTTGTTATTCTTATCGTATCGTCGTGTGATTGGCTTATTTATGACAATTATGAAAATTGTCCGAGGGGAGTTTATGTACACCTTTACGAGCAAACCGAATGTGATAGAACGCCCTCCTATCCTGAAGAGATTGCGAGAGCTACTTTCTTCGTTTTTGATTCCAATAATAAATTATTCAGGGTTCAGGAAGAAAATGGAATAAAGTTGACTTCTGAGTCAAAAACCTTGGTTCACCTTAATGAAGCTGGAAATTACAGAGTCATGGCTTGGGCATGCTCCGGCAACGCTGACCTTTATGCATTTGAAAAGTTGGAGGTTGGCGCCACTACGCCGGATGATCTCTATCTTATCCTTAAAGAGAATGCAAATCTTATTGGTGAAAGATTATATTTCGGTCAAACGGATATTGTAACGGTAGGGGAGAAGGAAGATTTGTTTGTAGATAAGGGATTGAACTTGCGTGAATATACCAACAGAATAAAAGTCACCGTCACAGGTTTTAAAAAACCGGACAATTATAAATTGGGCTTAGTTGCGGGAAATCATAGATATAGTTATAACGGTAAGATTTTTCCTAGTGATCCCACTTATAAATACCCTATAACCACGTTTTACACCGAGACTTCAATGGTGTCGGAAATGACAGTCTTGCAGATTGACGGTCATTATCATTCCGTAATATCAATACAAGATGCCCATAGCGGTGCAAAAATCCCTTTTGATGAAGAAATACTCGGTAATTCCAACGAGTTCAATCTTCTTGGTGCTATTCTCCTTGCGAAAGGAACCGGTGCATATGAACTTCTTAACCCACGTTGTATAAATGACTTTGATATTGAGATTGAGGCACATGCTTGTGATTGTCCCGGGGAATATGTTGCAATAGGACTCGTCATCAACAATTGGGCCGTACACTCATATAACGTTGATGGGTTATAAAATCGGGTATGATGACTAAAAACAATATAAAACAGACTTTTTGCATAGCAGTTCTTTTGCTGCCCCTGCTAATTTTATTTGCAGGATGTTCTCAAAAGAGACTGACTCCTTCGATTGATGATGAGCATCAAGTGAGGATAGGTCTTTCTGCTTTGCTGAAAGGTACTATATCGTTGGAATCACCAAATGACAATAATATTTCCAGATTACTTGTTTGTATTGTTCCCAAGACCTTAGGAAAATCCGTAATATTGGACCTGAATACAAATAGTGCCAATACGCCGGTTCAAATAGATAACTCCGATCCGACAGATCCTAAAAGCTATATCACCATAGGTACAAAGTGGAAGGCACTTAAAACCGACGAATACGAAATCGCATTGCCTCAATCGGGGTACTATCATATAATGTATATAGCCAACCCCACCGTTGGTATTATAGATAGCATACTGAATAGGCCTCTGCTTTCCGTCATAGATGATGTCTTTTATAAAAATCGCACTTATAGTGAATCAAACAAAGATTACTCAAATCATATTCGTATGATGAGTCGTATCTATTATGACCAAAAGATTGAATCGGGAACCAAAAACAATCCATTTTTATGGAGACCGACACTTTCAGGCATACGTGTGTTTTTGCCTGTGAGTTCATTTCCTGAAGCCTATTTGGAAGACAATGGCTATAGAGTCGGATTGCTTCGTTCAATGGCTAAATTTGATATTACCATTAATTCTATCAATCCTGCCTGTCTGAACACAGAAAAACCTTCAAATTTGAAAATTACCCTTTTTGGAGTACCCACAACCTACACTCTTGCGGAAAAGCCTTGGAATACTGCTTCAACATCCATAAATTTAACACTCTATGATGCGCCGTGGGATGGCTCTACAAATGTTGTTTTGGATAGTCTTTTTGTTCCTGAGAAGGTTTTTTCAAAAACAAATCCTCCCGACTGGGTCGCAGAAAACAGCGTTAACGGCACTTTATACGCTCAAATAGAAATTACAAAAGTGAAAGTGATTGACAGTTCACCGGCCGGTAATATGATATTTAAATTTCCATTGCTGACTGCGACAAAAGCCCAAATGCAGAGTATGACCGAGAATAAATTGCGATATACAGACCTGATGATAGATAGAGATGCTGATTATAATTTGTATCGCAATAGACATTATATTTATACTGTAAGTTTGCCTTGGTATGTTGAAAATCAGACATTGAACATACATTTTTCTTCTACCGCAGTTCAAGAATTAATGTACGACATACCCATATTCAATTGGAGAAATAACAACGAAGTAAAATGACCAAAAGAGTTATATATATTTTCTTTTCTTTGTTAATACTTGCAGGTTGTAACATAAAAGATCCCTTCTCAAAAGAGGGCGATTGCCAAAGTGTGACCTTAAATTTCGGGTTCAACAAGCCTGCGGCTCCTGAAATAACCGTAAAATCTCCTGAGCCACCACAGTATGTAGAGGAGGCTATCTCCGATCTTTATATCATCGTGTTTGATAGTGAAGGAAATAGGAGGGGGTCCTTGAGCCGTTTTTATAACAAATCCGAACTTGGTCTTGAGTTTCCATTTACAGAAGGTACATTAAATAATATAACGCTCCCAACAGGCTCAAATATTATCTATCTGATAGCTAATATAGATGGATCGCACAATATGAACATCACTAAAGAGATGTTGGATGCCATATCTACAGAGTCTCAACTTAAGGCACTTGAAGTAGAATTCCTAAATGTCTATCAGGCACCATCAAATACCGGCATAAGAAACAACATACTTATGTGGGGTAGAGCAAACGTTTTTGTCGCCTGCGGGATGGAACCCAATGTAAATATTACACTTCGAAATATTGAAAGTAAGGTTCGTTTCAGGGTTTTCCTTCATCCTGATGTAATTGGTAAGCTTTCAGTAGATTTGATAAGTTATTCCGTCGAAAATGTCCCACGTAGAGGCCTTGTAGTGGCAGACAGGCCTCTTGTTTTCAGTTATGAAAACAGGCAAAATGATGTCTATGCCATTCCTTCGGCAGAGTTTGACTCACCTGAAGACCCAACTATTACTCGTATTCCCCCGGGTTCTACCCAACCTGCACAGCTTATAGGTGATTTTTATTATTATCAAATGGAAAACTGCCAGGTGCCGACAAAAGAGATTACTGCTTCAGGAGCAGAAGCTTTTAAACTTCGCACAAAGCTGCTAAAAGATGAAAACGGCATGAATATAGGAGAGATGTTCTCCGACAAACCTTCTTTTGAGTATGCACCACAGATGTGCACCTTTGTTCGTATCAGGGCCCAGTTAAACTCAAGTGATCCTACAAATCTCTACCATGCCAATGTCTACTATTACTTCCCGCTGGGTCATGATCCGAATGACCCCAACGACTATCGTGTATTGGCAAATTACACATATACCTATAATGTCTATATCAAGGGAGTAAAAGATGTTGTCATAGAGGCTGATGTGCAAGGGGCTAATACAGACCTTTATGACGATCCTACTCTGGCGGGAAAGGAGGTGAACTCACTAACGGAAGGTATAGTGTCTTACTCGCCAAATGAGGTTTTTGTGGATTCTCATTATGCAAATGTGGAAATGTCAATACATAAAAGGCATATAAAAGAAATTAAAAATTCAAATTGCAGTGTTTCTTTTATTGCAAGTACACCTTTTGACAAGCCCAGTCTGCCAACCTTAGGCAAAAAGGATATAAAGTGGATCTCTTTTACCCCGATTCCTAAAACTTCCAACCTCTTGGTACCTTACCCCGGTGATCAAGCCACTAAAGATAGTCCTACACCGAGGATTATGGTTGACGAGTTGAACGATATGATTAAAAACGGTGCACTTGATAACTACATAAGAGCAGATAGTTCAATTAAGTTCACTGTTTATGTGGATGAATTTTTCTATGACCGCCACCCGATAAACAGCTCTATACCTATCAGATTTGCCGATTTTGTGAATTTGCCTCCAAGGAGCATGTTTGTTTATTTCCAAAACTTCATAAGTAAAGATAAACAATCACAGTTATATAGAGATGCGTTTGTCGTTTACCAAAAGTCTATTTGGACTATTTATAGTCAACATACGATTGCACGTATAGATGGATATGGTATAGAAGCAATAGAAGAGACCTCTCCGGTAGCGACTCCAAGAGTAAGTTATAGCGGAGTAACATATAATGATGTAAGAAAAATGAACGGCTTACACAATGTGTACAATATATGGGCAAAGACTACCGGTAGTTCAACTTGGCGTATTACATTTAATGCTGATGGTAGCGGCAACTCTCTCTGGAAATTCAAAACCGTGCAGACTCGTTCCAATACCGGCAATGTAATGAGCCCGATATCCGGTGATCCTACTTATGCAAATCAAGGAGCAGCGGAGAATGATTGGGCTAATTTTAATTCAAAACTTTATAATACAGGTGCTTTTGCTTGTCTGCAGAGGAATAGGGATAATAATGGTAACGGTATAATAGATAAGGACGAAATAAAGTGGTATCTCCCCTCTTTTTATCAGATGCTTAATACCTATATCGGTAGAGCTACCATTCCGGATATTTATTGGTTCCATCACTTAAGAGATAGAAGCAATCTGCCCACAAGGTTTGATGAGAGTCATATGCAAGTTACCACACCTAAGCGAAATACTAATGGATATATAGGTTGTTATTGGTCAGATGAAGGAGTAGCACTTGGACATGCAAACTCTCCAAAAAGAGTAAGATGTTTTAGAAATCTCCCGGGCACAATAGTAGCGGGCGCTCCAAACAATGACATTACCGAATCTGCCGGTGATGACTTTGGCAAAATGGCTTTCCTTACAAAAGCGACGGCGAGTTCGCCTGCTTATGTCAGAATAACTCGAAACCTCGACCCAAGCACCTACCGTTCGAGATTTGTGGAGAGTGGTCCTCTACCCGCGCCGCATGTTATGAGGGAAGCAGCCAACACTCTTACATATTATTTCTATGTTGCTGAAAAGAATTTAAACACAGGAGGAGCACTTTCCACTATCTTTGCCAATACCTATGCAAAAGGCAAAGATCCTTGTGACTCTTATGTTGAGAAAGGTATAACAGGGTGGAGAACACCCAATCAAGTGGAATTGGTTTTAATATACCTTATAGATAGAGGCGAAATGGGACCTGCAACTGATGGGACTTCTACTATTGACTATTTTACTATACCCGGCGGACTGCTTAATAATCTCTTCCCTGTGACCTTCGCTTATGATAAATTTAGAAATGGTGCCCCTGTAACCACCTTCAGAGTACATACTATTGAAAATAATGCTAGTATTATAGAGAAAAACTGGAATGAGGTGCAGAATACCCGTTGTGTAAAAGATATGCCAATTCCGGCAACGCCATAATGAAGACAAAAAACTCCTCGGACCCGAGGAGTTTTTTTGTTCAGTGTTGCGAGTTACGCGTGATATTATTTGCTAATTAACTTCAACAACATCAGCATAGAGATTTTTTTGTATTTTCTGACTGATGTTGTTGAAGTAATACAATTCATAGGATAGTGCCGAGTATTTAGTAACTCGGAACTCAAAACTAACCTTACAGTCTGTCTATGAAATTCAGGATCGTGCGGTAATAGAGCATATTGTTGTCTATGCCTTTAAAGCCGTGTCCCTGACCATCCACTTCGAGAAATTCAACGGGTTTGTCAATGCCCTTGAGGGCGTTGTACATCATTCTTGAACCCTCGATGTTGACTCTGTCGTCGTGGTTGCCATGTATAAGGAGCAGAGGTCCGGTGATTTTCTCATAGTGAGTAATCGGAGATCTGTCAATCAATTTTTTCCTATCTTTTTCGGGGTCACCCGCTTCCAGATAGGTCCAATCAGGTATATTTGAGTGATTGTGCTCATAGATGATGTCGCTGAATCCGGCCACCGCCACTCCGAAGCCGAAGGGGAAGAATGCCTTATTACCATTCACCTCTCCGGGGAATGTGAGCAATCTCATAGTAGCATATCCGCCATGGCTCATTCCAAATACGCCGATTCTTTCAGCCGGAATACCTAGCTTCTCGGAGATATATTGCGCGCAGTAGATAATGTCAATAATCTCATTGCCACCCAAATCCCTATCGTTGAGGGCTGCAAAATCTCTTCCGAATCCGCTTGTGCCTCTGGGAGAGGGACTGAGTACATACATACCCGCTGCATTGAATATCTGGTGCTCGATATCGTAAGAGTTGCCTCCTCCGTAGAATGACTGGATCATCACAATTTCCTCTCCTTCGGGTAGAGGATTCTTTGGAGTAAGTATATACGCATGGAGTTGGCGTGTTTCTCCGGTTTTAGGGTCAATATCAAATGTAGGAATGGTCACTCTTTCTGTAGTAGAGGCCACCATTTTATCCTTTTTCTCCTGAGGTAAATCGACGACAATCTCTTTTGTGAGACTTTTTCCATCGAAAGTCACTGCCCATAACTGAAAAGGAATGTCCGTAGCACCTGCACCGAGATAGGCCTTATTGGCGACTGTAGTCTTGATGCCGAGTGTTACTTGATAATGTTCACTGGCGATTATCACTCCGTTGAGGGGGTCTATTATCGAAACCGTGGTCTGTGCAGGATTGTTTTCGATTCCGAAAAGATATTTTCTGCCGTCAACCTCAATCCAATCAACCGAAAGAGATGATTCATTGGTGGTGATTCGTGTGGTCTTGCCACTCTTTCTGTTGTAGGAATAGATATTTGGATATCCGGTCTGGTCGCTGACGTAATAGGCTGTGTTTTCATCATACCATGGGGAAAGCATATTTGTACCATCCAGACTGCCCTCCTTCGAGGGGTCTGTTATAACTTTGAGAGTGCCTTTTTCAAGATCTATACAAGCAGCATTAGTATAAGTCCTGTCGGCATCTTTGAGTACCGTCAATATAACGCTTTTCTCATCGGGGCTGAATGAAACTTCAGACCAGGTCATTCTGAAGGCAGCCTCATCCGTATAGACCAGAGTGTCTTCGAGAGTTTCCAAGTCGAGAATGTGTAGTTCGTCCAACCTGTTCTCATTCTGGGCGAGCCTTGCAACATAGGCGACTTTCGTCTTGCCTGCATTGAATGACCACCCATATATATAGGGCACGTCAGTAAGTTTCTCGATTTCTCCGGTCTCAATGTTCAGACGATAGAGATTGATGATCTCGTCATTTCTCTCGTCGCCTATCCAGTAAAGCATTCCGTCCGTCTCGTTGTATTCATGACTCCAGAATGATTTTTTGGAGAAATCCTCACTGCTAATAACCTTCCCTTGGTCAAGGTCGCTGCCGGTTGAGATATCCAGCATCACAAGTTCGCTCGTCTTGCCGCTTCTGAGATAAAAGAGTTTCGATGCGTCATCCGACGTCTTTATGCCGTATGGTGAATAGGGGAATTGGGTAAGGAAGGACTTGACATAGACATCCCTTCCCCGAAACTTTACTATTTCGTCATTTTCTCCTGTTTGTTTACAGGAGATTGCAAGGAGTGCTGCCAACAGCACTCCCAGCAATATCGCTGCAAATGATTTTCTCATAATCTACTTTCTCCAGTATTCGTTCTGATCATTTGGAGTAAGTGCTTTGTTGTGCATCATCTCATTCTCGGGGAGCGGAAGCATAAACCTGGGACTGTCAGCCGGAAGGTCCAACTTTGCCCAGTGTTCGGGGTGTTTGCTTCTTACAAGTGGTTGACGCAGACGTCTGAGGTCGTGCAGTCGATGACCTTCACCGTAGAGTTCTTTTCTTCTTTCCAGATAGATTTTCTCAAGAGTGCCATCAGTAGGAGTGGCACCTCTCTTGACCTGAAGAGCATTGAGAACTGATTTGGCATTGCCGCCAAGATGTGCCTCACATTCCGCTTTGATGAGGTATGCCTCGGCAATTCTTGCCATGGGGAATTCGGCATCACCCATCATTGTCCTGTGACCGAATTTCGAGGTATAGAATCCGTCCTCTTCATAGAAATAGAAGGGGAAACGTTTTCTCGCATCACCCTCTTCAAACGTGTTTACAAAGGCTTTGGTCCAGCGTACCGTTCCATAACCATCCCACATTTCAACTGCTTTGTCGGACATCATATCATCGATATCTACCTTGCCGCCATACTCATATCCGATGTATCTTTCGGCGTGATAGTAGAACGAAGGTATTGAAGCGTAGATGTTGCAGGTTGTTGGCGTAAAATTGTGATACCAGAGCCACTCGGCATTATGATCCTTGAATCCTGATTGCCACTCCTCTTTCGACATAAGATTGGAACCGTTAAATACATTTCCTGCGGCAAATTCCGCATATTTCTTTGCATTAGGGTAGTCATTCATGTCCAGATATGCCCTGGCAAGAAGCAGTGCTGCAGCCTTGGGAGTTATGAAATCCTTATTGTCAGGAGAACACTTATCGTAAGCATAAAGCAGGTCTTTGATGATCTGGCCGTACACATCTTTTACGCTGGCACGGGGCAGGTGGTCTGAAGTGGCCACTGCAGGTTCGAGACGGAGTATTACACCTGGAGCATTGGGATTTACATTGTAAGGCACCGCAAAGAGTCTTACAAGCCAGAGATAGCAGTATCCTCTCACTCCATAGGCCTTAGCTATCAAGTCCTCTTTTCCAGGCTCGTCGGGCAGCTCCGGAACAAAGGCTATAATGGAATTGGCATGGTCTATCGCTTTGTAGAGGTTTGGCCATATATAGTTGGAATAGCCTGACCACCAGGGGGTGGCAGAAGGCTCCTGCGAGTAGGAGTATGAAAACATATTCCAGTTATATGTAGGCCTTCCGTATGCACCTGAGGTGACGGTGGCATCTTCACCCATCACGTCGGACATGATGTAGGCGAGGGTGTGATTTGTATAAGAACCGATAAATCTGTGGGCAGCGTTGAGCGCTGTTTGTGCGGCGGCAACGGATGAGAATATCTGTTCGTCTGAAACGGAGTTCGTGGGTAACGGATTGAGGTAATCTTTTGAGCATGATGTGACTCCGACTATCGCGATTACCATCCAGATTATATATTTTTTCATTGTAGTGTTCATTTATTTTTAGTGAATGATTTGGAATGATAATTTAGAAAGAAACATTGACACCAAGGGTGAATGTCCTTGATAGAGGCATCTTTTCAGCAATGGAAGAATATCCTCCGATTCCGTATATGTCGATATCGTCATAACCTTTCCAGTCATCTTTGAAACAGGTAAAGATGTTCTCTATGTTGGCATAGATTTTAACATCGGAAAGAATGCCTGTCTTCACCATCCATTTTTTGGGAAGAGTATAGGAAATGTTAATGTTCTTTAGTTTGATATATGTAGCATCATAGAGGAACCTTGTGGATTCAGAGTTTGCGTTATTCGGATTGGAATTGATATAAATCGGCACATTTGTATTAGTGTTTCCCGGGAGCCATGCGTTTAGAGCATCCTTGTGGAGGTTCTTTCCTGCATCGGCCCCGTCATGCATCAATTCGGCATAAAGACCATCATATACCTTGCCGCCGAGGTTGTAGTAAAACATCATCGAAAGGCTGAGATTTTTCCACTTGAGCGCAGTGGTCAGACCGCCGTACGCCCAGGGAGTAGCCCTGCCCTGCATTTCGTAGTCGGCTTGAGAAAATACTGAAGTTGTACCGTTGTCTTTCTTCCAGAGAGGGCTACCATTAGCGGGATCTACTCCCATCCAGGTAGGCATATAGAATTCGTATTGGCTATGGCCTACTTTCCAGATCTTCTTGGTGTTACTCATTACTACGTCATCATTTCCGGCAAGGTCGAGAATCTTGTCCCTTGAAGCGGAAATGTTAAAATTGGCGCTCCAGAGCCAGTCGCCCGTTTTGATTATGTCGCCTCCGAGTTCAACTTCCACACCATAGTTTTTAACTTTAGCAAGGTTCATCATGATTGATGATATACCGTGTGAAGAGGGGAGCGGGAATTGGTAGAGCAGATCCTTTGAAGTTTTATTGAAGAATTCAACCGTACCGTATAGCCTGTTGTCGAAAAATCCAAAGTCAACACCTACATTGAACATCGCCTGTTTCTCCCACCCTAGGTTAGGGTTGGCAAACTGAGTATGTCCGAAACCGGCATAGGGACCGTAGTTGTATCCGGCACCTGCTGCCCAGATTCCGAGAGACTGATACCTTCCAAGACCAAGGTTGTTACCTGATGTACCGTAACTTGTACGGAATTTCAGTGAACTGATCCATTCGGCTTCCTTTATAAATGACTCCTGATCAAGTCTCCAGGATCCTCCAACACTGAAGAAATTACCCCACTTGTTGTCAGCACCGAATACTGAAGATCCGTCACGCCTGAATGATCCGGATATGAAATACTTATTGTCATAGCTATATTCGGCACGTGCGATGTATGACTTGAGGGTCTCTTCGCTTGTCCATGAAGAGGGTGCGAGGGCGCTCGTAGCAGCCGCTAACTCAGTCATGAAGTCAAAAGCGAATTTGGTTCCCTGAGCAAGCGCGTATTCCCTAGTGCTGTGCCAGAACTCATAACCAGCCATTGCCTGGATATTATGTACATTTCCGAAAGTTCTGTTAAAGTTGAGTGTAGTGGTGGATGAGTACATAAGATCGTGAGTCTGGTGTCTTTCGCTACGTCCTCCATATGCGGGACCGTTGCCGTGGAGCTTGTTCCAGAAAAGAATCTCGTAGAGGTTGATGTAGTCGGGAGAGAATACGGTCTTGAGGGTAAGCCCTTCCATAAACTTGATTTCCGTATAGAGGGATGCCAGCAATCTGTAATTCTTGGTCTTGTGGGTATCCATAAAGGGAATGGCAAGAGGGTTGAAGTCCTTTGACACGGGGTTGAGCCAGTTAAACTGCTTTTCGCCGGCTTTATTGAGAATATAGTTGCCGTTGCGGTCCGTCATATAGATTGGAACGCCGTTGGGGAAGAAGAGCGCATTGCGTATAGGTGAAGCACCGGCACCACCGGAGACCTCTGTGTTCTGTATTGAGAATGAATACATCGCATTCATACCTGCCTTGAGCCAAGGTTTGATTTTGGCGTCAACATTCACCTTTCCGGAATAGCGTGTATATCTTGCAGTAGGAGCTGTTCCCTTTTGGTCAAAATAGCCTCCGGAGAAGAAATAGAGAACTTTGTCGGTTCCCCCTGAATAGCTGACATTATAGTCTTGTGTTGTGCCGGGCTTGAGAACCTCTTTCTGCCAGTCCGTATCAACAATTATTTTGGCACCGGAAACCAATTTTCCGCTTGCATCATAAGGATAGTCTACACTGTAGGGGTTGAATGTAATGAGTCCCTGTGTCTGCTGGTTGGCCCATACGGCTGCGTCGGAAGCAGAATAACCGGCCTTTTGGCGAGTGTTGAAATAACTTGTGAAAACTGTCTGATAGTATTCGGCAGAGTTCATCAGGTCAAAATATTTTGGCACCATTGAGACTCCAACTTGGGCATTTACATTGAGTTTACCGCCACCTTGAGTTCCGTTTTTAGTGGTAATTATGACAACACCGTTTGCTGCCCTCGAGCCGTAGAGCGAAGCCGCAGCGGCATCTTTAAGAACGGTTACGGACTCAATGTCCTGAGGGTTTAGTGTAGAGAGAATGCTGGAAGTTGAATAGCTCCTGTCAGCCATTACGGAATAGTCTGCGGTGGAAGTTGCGATACCGTCCACAACATAGAGAGGCTCATTGGATGCATTAAGTGATCCCGATCCTCTGATACGGAATGATGCAGTTGCACCGGGCTGTCCGGAAGACGTGGTTACCTGCAGACCGGCCACCTTACCCTGCATAGCCTTTTCAAATGATGAATTGGGGTTTTGTAGGAGTGATTCTGACCTCACCATGGAAGCGGAACCGGAATAGGACGATTTCTTGGCAGTACCATAAGCAACGACAAGCACATCTTCAAGTACTTCCGTGTCGGGATAGATTGATACATCGACAACTGTCCTGCCGTTTACGGCAGCCTCAATTGTCTTGTATCCGACAAAGCTGAAGACAAGGGTTATGTCACTTTTGCCACTCGGAACCGTGATGGAATATTTTCCTTCAAGATCCGTAACGGCTCCTGTCATAGTGCCCTTGACTTGAACAGACGCGAATGCAACCGGCTCTCCCGTAGATGCATCCGTAACAGTGCCTCTCACGGCAACCCCCTGTGCAAACACAGTGCAGGTTACGACTGATAAAAGGCAGACCAATAAAAGTTTTAATCTTTTCATTAGGCAAGCGGATTAATAGTGGATAAAAAGGGTTAATTGATGTATTGTAAAGTTTCTTACTGTTTTGCTTCACGCATTTTGCGGGCTGCTATTTCTCTTTGGCGGCATATTTCACTCCATAATGGAGCCTTGGCCAGATGAGAGTTGAGTTCACTTATTACCTCAGGAATGTCAATGCCCTGAGGGCACATTTGGCTACATGCACCACATCCGATACAGTTTGAAGGGTGTCCCTCTTTAGGAAGCGACTCGATGCGCATGATGGGTGTAAAGGAGGTCTCAATGGCAAAATCGTTGCGTGCCTGGATCAGAGTGGGGATATCCAGTCCAATAGGGCAGGCCGGAGTACAATAGTTGCAGGCTGTGCATGGCACCGACCCTTTCATTTGCTCCGCAAGAGCATAGAGACGGTCGCACTCTTCTTGACTGAGCGGATTGATATGATTGAATAACTCAATATTCTCTACCATTTGTTCCTCATTGGACATACCACTTAGAATCATAGTGACCCCGGGGATACCGGCAACCCATCTGAAAGCTTCTTCCGGTGTAGCTATTGAAAGTAGCTTACCACCTCGTAATGGTTCCATCACCCAAATGGGAATATTTCTCGAATTGAGCAGTTCTACTTTCTCCCGTGCCCTCTGGAGTGACCAGTCCAGGAAATTGAGCTGAATCTGACAAAACTCCATATGCTCTCCATAGGGAGAGTCGAGAAAATGCTTGAGTGTTTCAAGCTCCGCATGCGCTGAAAAACCGAGATGACGGATACGACCTATCTCCTTCTGCTTTATGAAATATTCCAGAATCCCCCACTTCGGGTCAAGATAGATATCTATACAGGTTTCATGTATATTATGCATAAGGTAGAAATCAAACCATTCCACTCCACACTTACGTAACTGATCCTCGAATATTTCTTCAGGGTTATACTCGGACGCTATCTGGTGTCCCGGATACTTATTCGCAATATACCAACTTTCGCGCGGGTGACGGCGTAGTGCATCACCGGCAACAACCTCCGAGAGACCTCCGTGATAGGGGTATGCGGTGTCAAAATAGTTGATTCCATGCTCAATTGCATAGTCCACCATCTGGAAAGTGACATCACGATCAATTGAGCCATCCGGCGTCAAAGGAAGTCTCATCGTGCCGAATCCCAAAAGGGAGAGCCGGTGCTCTTTGAAGTTATTGTATTTCATAGTGCCGAAGTTTTCGGTTATTAATGTAAAGGTAGGTTTTTAAATCGGAAAATTCAATAAATGATTAACACTATGGCAGCTTTTTGGATACTACACACCTCCAATATCCATCAATGGGCTGATAATACCTAATTGGTGCTTTATGGTAGTATAAAAGATAAAAAAGGTTGGGACTTTGTGTGGTCCCAACCCAATGTTTATGCTGTGATAGTCAGGCAATAGGCCTGATTAATCAGCCAAAGGCATGTCCCATGCCGCTTAAAGGCGGCCGGGGTAATCAATCCAACTATTCCCGGGACACCAGACGAACGGAGTAAAAATAGTCCCTCCAGTTTTGTCCGCCGCTGCGGGCGTAGCCGATGTAGAAGGTCATGTGATGCGCGGAGCTTACGTTGGCCTCCGAGGACGTCCAGTATCTGCCATAACCGCCCTGGTCGAGGTAATAACCATCGTAGTAACGGTAGCCCGCCGCCGGAAACACGCGCGAAACCACGCCAACGGCTTCCCAATCGGCATTCTTTGCCTCATCCATCGTGTATAGTGTGGCGGTTTTCTTCATATCAATCACCAACCGGGCATTCGCGTTACCGGAACCCATGTTCTCCGTCCGGTAACGAGCTATCGCGTATAACGTCGGGTAGGATTGGTGCGTGTAGGTTAACGTAGCGTAAACCACGTAGCCAATATTATCAAAAGTACCGCTCATGGTATAACTTTCACCGCCAACGGTTACATTCACGTTACTGAGTGTACGAGGAGGGTTATCGAAGAAATGTACACATTCTTTACCTTCATTACCGAAATCCGGGATAATGGCTATCCACTCTTGAAGAGTAGGCAGGTAGTAACTCTTGCCGCCAAGCGTGGCCGGGGTGGTATTGTACGTTATGGCGTTATACCACCTAAAGAGGTACTGCCCTGAAGTGTTGTGACCCGTCTCGAACGTGCCGTTGAGGTCTGCCATGTTGTGCTCTGCAAAATAACTGAGCGGGTTGATCAAGTCGATCGCCGGATTCCAGTTGCTTATATGACCTTTGTAGCGGTCTCCTGCTGCATAGTTCTTTTCGCTTGCAACTGTGTTGCTTTGGAAAGACAATTTTTCTCCGTACAGTTCTACTCTATGTTCTCCACCTGCAATTATCTTCATCACTGCAGGGTCAAAAGAGAGAAAAGCGGTAAGACTGCTTGTAGAGGCCGAGAAAGTTACGCCGGTCACGTTAAGTGTCATCAATTTAAAGACTCCCGCTGCCGTCTCTACCGCCCAGACAATGTGACTGAGCGTCCCTACTTCTTGCGGCACGTTGGTGAGATCAAATCTGATGATGCTGCTCTTCAAGTTCAGGGAAAAGGTTTGATTGAGAGGGTTGGCCGTTTCGTCGAACAGGAGTAGTTTGTTGCGCAGGTGTGCTGTCGTATTGTTCCCGTTCTGTGTTTGATCCCAGAAGTTAGCGGGAATTTGCACGTTTCCGCCCGCATCCAGCGTAATTATATCCCCGGGATAGTAAGCTTTATAGGATGTTGCACCTGTTACCTCTTGTCCCTGAAAAGAGTTGCCGTTTCCGGTGTATTCAAAGATTTTGCTTCCTTTATATGTTGTGCCGTCATATCCGGCGAGCAGTAGTTTGTCGCCGGTCTCCCATGAAAGTGTGCGGTTTGCGTCGTCATATGCTACGCGAGTCTCGGGTGAGACGGTAACATTTATGGTAACAAGCTTTCCCTCTTCTTTCCCCGGTTCATCGAGTTCGGGAACAGGTTGGAGGGTACAACTAGCAATCAATAATGCGAGCAGTGTAAAAATGAATGATTTGAATTTCATACCTGTGTTTGTTTAAGCTGTAGGTCATTGGCTCCGTATTGATTCGGATAGAGTAGTGCCAATAACCTTGAGTTTATTTTTATTCTTAATTTTCTTGTGTTAATCCTTTGTGCTATCAGCCAAGGACTAAGGGCTAATTGCTGACAGCCAATGGCCAAAAGCTAACAGCTAACCTCACCTACCAGGCATCTTCTCCATCTCCCACCGGAGGTAATTCAAAACTTCCCGATAGGATGTTTTGTGTCAGCTCGATATCGATGACTTCGATAACAGGCGCAGCATACTTTTCCACTGCCATTGTTTCATAATGCGAATAGTTTAAAATGATAATTTTCTGTCTGCCGTTGGCCCCAACAGGGGGCAATAAAAAATTAAAATTAACGGTGGGCGGAAACACTACCTCTCTGCGTGCGTGGTGGTAGTAAATATCGCTATATCAGCAAGATAGAACGGGCTTTCGGACGATTGCTCAAATTGACTTAATACTGTATTATATTGTGGTGCACTCATAGATAATGTTCCCCGTTGATCTATCTGAGCCTCAACGGTAAAGTTAAATAAAAAAAATAAAACAACAAAACACCAAAGTAAAAAATCAAATCATTTCCTGCCTCCAAGTCCTAATCCAAAAATCTAACTCATAACTTGGGACCCGGAACCAAAAAATTAGTTATCTTTGAAAATTAACCGGAAAATCAAGACTATTATGTATAAAGACGAAAAACTCTATGTAGCCCATTCGGCCAACGGGCCGATTTATATTCAGGGTAAGATGGCAAACAGGCACGGACTCATAGCCGGTGCTACAGGTACCGGAAAAACCGTTTCGCTTCAGGTATTGGCGGAGACATTTTCCCAAGCCGGAGTTCCCTGTTTTATGGCAGACATGAAGGGTGACCTTTCAGGCATCAGCCAGGCGGGCAAAATGAATGGATTCATTGAAAAGCGCTGCGCTGAATTCGGTATTGAAAACCCCCCTTTTGAAGGCTCTCCAACACGATTTTTCGATGTCTTTGGAGAGCAGGGATACTGTATGCGCACCACAGTGTCGGCAATGGGGCCTCAGCTTCTTGCGCGCTTGATGGAACTCAATGAGACTCAGGCCGGAGTGCTAAACATCGTTTTCCGCATAGCGGATGATAAAGAACTTCTGTTGATTGATCTTAAAGATATGCGCTTGATGCTCGATTTTGTGGGCAAAAACGCCTCGCAATTCACAACTGAGTATGGCAATATCTCTGCAGCAAGCATCGGAGCCATCCAGAGGGCAGTACTCGCCATCGAAAGCCAAGGGGGAGATAAATTTTTCGGTGAACCTGCTTTTGACGTGGACGACCTGATTGCAACGGAGAATGGTCGCGGAGTGATGAATGTTCTTGCCGCCGACAAGCTGATGCATAATCCCAAACTCTACTCCACATTTCTGTTTTGGTTGCTTACGGAGCTTTATGTACAGCTTCCCGAGGTCGGAGACCGGCCTCTTCCAAAGCTGATATTTTTCTTTGATGAGGCTCATATGCTATTTCAAGATACTTCCAAAGCTCTTGTAAGCAAGATTGAGCAGGTTATACGCCTTATTCGCTCAAAGGGTGTAGGCATCTATTTTATCACCCAATCTCCCTCAGATATTCCCGAAATTGTACTCGGACAGCTTGGTAACCGCATCCAGCACGCGTTGAGGGCCTATACCCCCAAAGACCAGAAGGTGGTCCGCGCAGCGGCACAGACCTTCCGTCCCAACCCTGAATTCAAGACTGAAGATGCCATCACGGAGCTTGCTACCGGAGAGGCGCTCGTATCCTTCCTAGATGAAAAAGGGGCTCCTTCAATAGTTGAAAGAGCCAGAATTCTATTTCCACTAAGCTCAATCGGCCCCATCACAGAAGGGCAGCGTCTCGATATAAACAATGCCGTGCCGGCTGAAATTAAAGCCTACGACAAATTTATTGATCGTGAAAGTGCCTATGAGGTGCTGACCGCTCATTACGAAAAGGCTGCTAAAGCCGCTGAAGAAGCTATGATACAGGCCGAAAAGGAGAAGGCAGAGGTAGCAAAACAGAAAGAGGAGAAGAAGAAATCCTCAGGCAAAAAGGGAGGCATCACAAGAACCATTTTCGGTACTATGATAGGTGCCGCCGCTACAAGTTTCTTACGTAGCATGGCTACTCAGGCCGGAAGACAAGTCTTCACCAAGAAGGGTTCATCCACAAAAAGTTCCACATCCAAAAAGAGCGGTGACACCGTACTTGGCAGAGCTGCCAAAACAGCCACCACGACAGCCACGAGAAAGGTAACCGAAGAGGTTCTCAAAAGCATCTTTAAGTGATTACGGAATTTTCAGAATTTCTGGAGAGTTTCTCAGTGCGTTACGAGCGCTGCGGGACTCTCTTTTCTTTTCCCGACAGGGACGTCACCTTCCGTCTGGTACCGCTTGACGATAACGCTTGTGCGGCTGATGCTGTGAAGATCCAAGATGGTGGTGACAGAAGCATTTATCTTTATGAAGATCGCTGGAGGAGTGGCGGTGAGGTGCTTCGCAAACGAATTTTGGCTCATTTAGGTTGTTTCAGGTCCATTTTTGCGAGGAAATGTGTAGTAAAACCTCTGAAGGCACAACAAACGGCGGATTTCCTTGAAAAATATCACAGTTACGGTACTTCAAGATGCAGCTATCGTTACGGACTTTTTTATGAAGAAATGCTAGTGGCGGTGGCGACTTTTTCCGCAGGAAGGTCAATGAAACGTCTTGTAGGAGGGGAGGATCGTATCCTTATGAGTTACGAATGGGTCAGATATGCTTCATTGCCCGACTGTCGCATCAGCGGAGGTATGGGACGACTTCTAGAGGCATTTGTAAAGGATGTCGGCCCTGACGAGGTAATGTCATACGCCGATTACGAATGGTCCTCAGGAGATGCTTATCTCCGTCTGGGTTTTGAAAAGGTGGGTGAGAAGGCTCCGATGAGTTTTTATGTAGACCGCGCCACTTTCAGAAGAATTTCCGAAAAAAAAGCCTCCGCAGACAAAAAATTCCGCGGAGAGACCTTTTCTAAGGAAAAATATGCGCTAATATCCAATCTGGGCAGCGCTAAATATCTCAAGCAATATGTATGACTGCAATCCCGCCGGATTGTTCGTCAAAAGTGACTTTTAATACGCCGCAGCCGGATCCGTCGCTTATGATAAGTTCGGAAAGAGGGTCTTCGATATGCCTCTGGATGGCCCTCTTGAGAGGTCTGGCACCAAGTTCGGGATCGTATCCCTCGTCTGCTACGAACGTACGGGCGGTTTGGGACACCTCAAGTTTATATCCCAGGTGGCCGACTCGATCGGCAAGATCTTTCAGTTCTATATCTATTATTCGGAAAATGTCCTCCCTTGAGAGGGAGTTGAAGTAAATCCTATCGTCCAGACGATTGAGCAGTTCAGGAGGGAATTGTCGCTCCAAAGCTTTGTCGATGATGGATTTGCGTCGGATCTCCCTGTCAGTGGTACCGGTGGAAAATCCCACATCACCTCCGAAGTCCCGAAGTTTGCGACTTCCTATATTGGAGGTGAGGATCAGGATGGTATTGCGGAAATCCACCGTACGGCCGCTGCTGTCGGTCAGACGTCCTTCGTCAAATACTTGAAGCAGGATGTTGGATATGTCAGGGTGGGCCTTTTCTACCTCATCCAGGAGCACAACGCTATATGGTTTGAGCCGCACCTGCTCAGTAAGCTGTCCCCCTTGGTCATAGCCGATATAACCAGGAGGAGAGCCTATGAGGCGGCTGATCGAATGCTTTTCAATGTACTCGCTCATATCTATTCTTATGAGAGAGTCCTCTGAGTCGAACACATATTCGGCAATTTTCTTGGCCAGGAGAGTTTTGCCCACTCCTGTAGGACCGAGAAAGATAAATGTTCCAATGGGTTTGCGAGAGTCTTTTAGACCGGCGCGGCCGCGTTTTATGGCATTTGTGACTGTTTTGACCGCTTCGTCCTGTCCGATGACACGGCTGGTTAGTGCCTGCTCCATTGCGAGAAGTTTTTTGCTCTCGTCACTTGCTATCTTGTGTGCGGGTATGCCGGTCATGATAGATACTGCATGAGCGATCTGATCGCCGGTAATGATCACTGGAGCTGAATTCTCGAAATTCTCTTCAGCAGATAACTTCTTTACGAGTTCTTTTTCGCGAAGGCGGAGCGAAGAGGCGACTGGGAAGTCGCCGGCGAGTGCGGCCTGTCGTTTCTCTTTTCGGATCTGTTCAAGAAGTTGACGAGTATCGGGATCAGTGGCATTATCCGATAACCGTTCCGTTCCGGAGGTGTGTGCCCTTGATCCTGCTTCGTCCATCAGGTCGATGGCTTTATCCGGCAGGTGTCTCTCACAAATATATCTTTCAGATAGAGTAATGCACTGTTTCAATGCTTCAGGTGTATAGATTACGTTGTGGAAACGTTCATATTTCTCTTTTATACCCTTAAGTATCTCCAGCGTTTGTACTTCAGTAGAGGGTTTGACCACTATCTTTTGGAACACTCTATCCAGCGCTTTGTCATTTTCGATGCAATTTCGATAGCCATCGGTGGTAGTGGCTCCGATACAGCGTATTGTGCCGTCTGCCAGTGCCGGTTTAAGCAGGGTGATTATGTCTGACGAACCGCGCATTCCACCTGCCCCAACCAGAGAGTGGATGTCGTCGATAAAGAGTATGGCATTAGAAGAAGCCCCTAGCGCTGCAACGATCTGTCTGATGCTTTCTGCAAGCGATGAGGGGTGGGGATTGGCTGCAATCAGTGCGGGTGTATCAAGAGAGAGTATCCTCTTGCCCTCAAGTGTTGAGGCGAGTCCCTCCACAATTGCGGATTTACCTACTCCGGATTCACCTACCAGCAGGGGATTATTCTTTTTGCGACGGCTGAGTATCTGTTCGACGCGCAGTGTCTCTGATTCTCTTCCGATTAGGGGATCTCGGTTCTCATTTCCGGTACCGGATGTAAGATCGCGACAATATTTGACGAGCACGTATGTTGGTTTTTTGCCTTTACGGCCTGATTCGCGGGCAATTTGTCCCAATGCGGCAAGCAATGTTTCAGGCAGGATGCCAAGCTTTTCCATCAGGGGTATGAATCTGCCTTTGCGAAGTGTGAGTGCGGATTCCAGTATCTCCGCAGCACCGGGCTGTACATTGGATATGGTGCAGTTGGCAAATGCCTCTCCGAAGATATCATTGACTTCCTGAGAAATGGTCACCGAACTGATATTCCCAAATGGGATGGGTTCAGGATGGGAAATCATCTTTTCCAGCGCTGTTTTGACTACTGAAATGTCACTTCCAATGCGGTCTGAAATGGATTTGACAAGTCTCAGACTATCTCTTAGCATTGCCAGAAACAGATGGTCGGCATCAATAACGTTACTGCCTAGTCTCATTGCCTCTTCTCGGGCAGTTTCCAGCAGTGCCGAAAGTTCTCTGGAAAGTGTGTTTGTCATAATCCTGAGATGCTTGATTTGAAAGTGCCAAGATAGTGAAAAATTTTTGCCGAATCACTTTTTCTTTGTAGTTTTACGAGTTAATTTTTACATAAAGTAGAAAGGAAAAAGAATGGAAGAATTAGAAGAGAACGCAGGTAGGGTTATTCCTATCAATATTGAAACAGAGATGAAGAGCGCCTATATCGATTATTCGATGTCGGTGATTGTGTCGCGTGCGCTTCCGGATGTGAGAGACGGTCTAAAACCCGTGCATAGGAGGGTTCTGTACGGAATGTATGGTCTCGGTCTGACCAGCAATCAATCTGTCAAGAAATCGGCCCGTATCGTGGGTGAGGTACTCGGTAAATATCACCCCCATGGTGACTCCAGCGTCTATGATGCTATGGCCAGACTCGCCCAGCCATGGAATATGCGCTATATGCTTGTCCAAGGCCAGGGTAATTTCGGATCCGTTGACGGTGACCCGGTAGCGGCGATGCGTTATACTGAGGCAAAGCTCCAGAAACTGGCCGAAGAGATTATAGAAGATCTTGACAAGGATACGGTTGATTTTAAACCCAATTTTGACGAATCACTTCAGGAGCCTGTAGTGCTTCCGGCCAAAGCTCCGCTACTGCTGCTTAACGGAGCAAACGGCATTGCAGTGGGTATGGCCACAAATATGGCTCCTCACAACCTTTCCGAGTGCTGCGATGCTATTTGCGCATATATAGATAATAATGATATTACGCTCGATGAGCTGATGCAGCATATCAAGGGTCCCGATTTTCCCACGGGAGGTATCATCCAGGGAACAAAAGGCATTAGAGATGCATTCGAAACAGGCCGTGGCCGCATCGTCATTCGCTCTAAGACCGACATCGAGATTTCAGATAGCGGACGTGAAACCATAGTGGTCAGCGAGATTCCCTATATGATCAACAAACGCGAGCTAATCGAGAAAATCGCCGAGCTGGTCGAGGACAAGAAACTTGATGGGATTGCCTATATCAATGATGAGAGTGATCGTAGCGGTATGCGCATAGTCATAAAGCTCAAGATGGGCGCAGTAGCCAATGTGGTGCTTAACAACTTATTCAGGTTTACACCACTTCAGTCCAGTTTCTCAGTCAACAACATTGCGCTCGTGGACGGTCGTCCCCGATTGCTCAATCTTAAAAATATCATCAAGAGTTTTGTGCGTCACCGCCACGATGTGGTTATTCGCAGGACCACTTTCGAACTGGATAAAGCCCTCAAGAGGGCTCACATTCTCGAAGGATTGTTAAAGGCACTGGACATCATCGACGAGATTATCGCTCTCATCAGGGCCTCCAAGAGTGTTCAGGAGGCAAGAGAAGGTCTTGTAGGGCAATTCGGATTCTCACCTGAGCAGGCTGAGGCCATAGTGGAGATGAGACTCCGCCAACTGACAGGACTCGAGAGGAGCAAGCTTCAGGAAGAGTACGGTGAACTCCAGGCACTTATCAGTCGCCTTAAGGCTATCCTATCTGATGTTGCCCTCCAGATGGATATCATTAAGCAGGAGCTGATAACCCTTAAAGAGAAATATGGCGATAGTCGCCGCACCGAAATCGAACTATCTGCCGAAGATTTCAACCCAGAGGATTTCTATCCCAATGAGGATGTAGTCATTACGATTTCCCATATGGGATACATCAAGAGGACTCCTCTCACCGAGTATCGACTGCAGAACCGCGGCGGAGTAGGCGCAAAGGGCAGCACAACTCGCGAGGAGGACTTCATAGAGCACATCTATGTAGCCAATATGCACAGTACTATGATGTTTTTCACCAAGAACGGCAAGTGTTACTGGCTAAAGGTGTACGACGTACCCGAAGGTTCAAAGGCTTCCAAGGGTCGCGCTATCCAGAATGTCATCAATATTGAGCCGGATGATGCGGTACAGGCCTATATGAATGTGGAAAATCTTGATGATTCCGACTATATAAATAATCACTATGTGGTTCTTGCCACACGCAAGGGTACCATCAAAAAGACCTCCCTCGAGGCTTATTCACGCCCCAGAGCAAACGGTATCATCGCAATCAATGTCCGTGAGGATGATTCGCTTATTGAGGCTCTGCTGACAGATGGAAAAAAAGACATTCTGCTGGCAGGCCGTAAGGGTCGCTGCTGTCGTTTCCACGAATCAACCGTACGCGCAATGGGCCGTACGGCTGCAGGAGTGCGCGGAATCAGGATAGACGATGATGACGAGGTGGTTGGTATGATTTGTGTAGAAGCTAGCGTTGTAGACGGTAGCATTGAAACTGAAACTGAGTCTAAGGAACTCATTCTTGTGATAAGTGAAAATGGTTTCGGCAAGTGTTCGTCCCCGGAAGAATATCGTACTACCAACCGCGGAGGTAAGGGTGTCAAGACCATCAACATTACCGAAAAGACAGGTTCTTTGATAGCAATAAAATCAGTCACACGGGAGGACGATCTGATGATCATCAACAAGTCCGGTATTACCATCAGGGTATCGGTTGCCGACATCAGGGTTGCAGGCAGGGCCACGCAGGGTGTCAAGGTCATAAGTCTCAGGGAAGGTGACAGCATCGCCGCTGTCTGCTCTGTGGAACGAAGAGAAGATGAAATGGAAGAAGAGTCTGCAGCAGGAGAGGATAATGAAGAGTTAAAAGTACTGAGTTCCGAGTGATGAGTTACTGATTTTGAATGAGTGTTAATATGTGTTAAAAAACAAAGAATACAGCTTAAATATAATTAGCAAAACGGCCAACGGCCAACATCAATGAACAATTAACAACAATAAATACTATTTTAATGACTATGAAGAAAGTTTTATTAGCAATGGCACTTGTCCTTTCTGTTACCTTTGCAAGTGCGCAATCTAAAGCGGTATCAGATGCCCGAAAAGCTATTGATAAGGCAGTGGCAGCAAGTCTGAATCCTAAAAAGGCAACTAAGCCCGCTACCTGGATTTCTCTTGCCAAAGCATACATCTCAGCATACGAGCTCCCTAGCAAAGGTATTGAGCCGGGCTTTGACCAGATGTTGCTCAAGACCATCCTCAAGGACCAGCAGGTACTGTCTTCCACTCAGAAAACCCTTCCTCAGGGTACTTTCACTGTTGACACCTACGTTGACAAGGAACTTTATTACAATGATTTCGGCCAACTCGTGTTCTTGATTGTTACCAAGCCCGTAGAAGAAAATCTTCTTGGTAAAGCCCAGAATGCACTTTTCAAGGCTGCAGAAGTTGATCCTAAAGGTTCCAAACTTAAAGATATCCAAGCTTTATTTGAGCAGATTCACAATTTCAACTACGAAGATGCTGCATCATACTACAACCTCGGTGATTATGATAAGGCTACGGCTATATTCGAAGAGTGTCTCGGCAATTACGACAACAAGGTGATGCGGAAAGTTGATACGATGGTGCTCTACAACACAGCCCTTCTTTCAAGCATGAGCGGAGACAACGCAAAAGCAGAGAGATATTACAAACAATGTCTCGAATATGGTTACTACTCTGATGGAAACGTATTCTCAAACCTTGCGGAGATCTATAGACTCAATGCAGACACCCTTAGCCAGAAAAAGACACTTGAGGCAGGATTTGAGCAGTTTCCTCAAAACCAGGGTATCCTTGTAGGTCTGATCAACCTCTACACTACAACCAAAGAGGATCCACAGAAGCTATTCGACATAATACACTCGGCACAGGAAAATGAGCCCAACAACGGTTCCCTCTATTATGCTGAAGGGAATGTTTACAAAGAGTTGGGTAATATCGAAAAAGCAGTTGAGCTCTATAATAAGTCAACCGAAATTCAGCCTGACTACGTGTATGGTGTTTTGAGTGTTGGTGTCCTATATTACGAACAGGCTATGGATATTGCTGAAAAGGCTGACTCCGAGTTTGATCAGGTCAAATACGATGCTCTCGTTGAAGAGTTTAACCAGAACCTTGAAAATGCAATACCTCCATTTGAGAAAGCATTCTCAATATCCGACAATTTGGAAATTAAGAGGAATGCAGCAGAATTCCTTAAGTTCATCTATTTCCGTTTCCGTGATAAATCTCCCGAATATATGGCTGCTTACGAGAAATACAATGCATTTCTCGCAGAATAAAGCCTGATGACATATATCCTAATCGGGACGACCATGTGTCGTCCCGATTTTTTTGTACATTTGTACTTTGCACCAATTATTATTCAAGACTGATGAAAAAACTACTACTATTTGTTCTCGCTTTGACCTTTGCCGGATCTGCTTTTGCGGATAACGGGATGTGGCTTCCTTCAGAGATTGCCAAAAGAATCGGAGATATGCAGGCCAAAGGTCTCAAGCTTACTGCTGAAGATATTTATAGTATCAATGAGGCTTCACTTAAGGATGCTTCGGTCCATTTCAACGGGGGATGCTCTGCTGAGTTGATTTCGGATAACGGGCTTTTGATTACCAACCATCATTGCGGTTACGATTGGATACAAGAACACAGTTCCGTGGAACACGATTACCTCAAGGATGGATTTTGGGCGATGAATATGGAAGATGAACTGCCTAACAAAAACATCTTCGTTAGATTTCTTGTCAGAATGGCCGATGTTACCGAGAAGGTGCTCAAAGGTTATGATCCTTCAATGACCGAGATTCAGCGCGATTCACTCATCAAGGCCAACAGCGCACCTCTGATTGAAGCTGCCTCCAAGGAGGGCGCCGGATATAGTGCATCCGTACTACCTCTTTATTATGGCAACCAATATTTCATTTGGGTCTACCAGACCTTTACAGACGTACGTCTTGTGGGCGCACCGCCCTCATCAATAGGTAAATTTGGCGGTGATACCGACAACTGGATGTGGCCACGTCATACCGGAGACTTCTCTCTATTCAGAATCTATGCTGACAAGGACAATAATCCCGCACCATACTCCGAGGAGAATGTCCCTTACAAGCCCAAAAAATATTTCAAGCTCTCCATCAAAGAGCGCAAAGAGGGTGATTTTACCTTTGTCTACGGCTATCCCGGCAGAACTCAGGAATATATCCACTCTGAAGCAGTGAGATATATCTCTGATATCTCCAACCCTCACAAACGCAATCTCCGCACACGGCGTCTCGACGTGCAGGAGAAATATATGTCTCAGAGCCAGAAAGTTAGAATCCAGTACTCTTCAAAGAATTCGAGTGTTTCCAATGCATGGAAAAAATGGCTCGGCGAGATGAACGGAATTATCAAACTCAAAACTTATGAGAAAAAGAAGGCTTACGAGCAGGAATTTCATAAGTGGGCGGCAGACAAACCTGAGTATAGAGATCTGATCCCTTTGCTCGATAAGCTCTATGCAGAGTTGGAGGACTACGCATTTGCCAACGATTATTACAATGAGAGCATCCGTGCAAATGAGATTATCCGTTTTGCGGAAAATATTGCCACAGCTTTCAATCGCAATCGCGACAAGGCCTATTTTGACCAGATGATTGAGTCCTATTTCAAGGATTATTTCCTCCCTATCGACAAGGAAAGTTTCCGCCTTCTTCTGGCAGAGTATGACAAGAATGTGCCTCAGCATCTCCGTCCGGCCTATTTTGCGGAACAAATGACCGCTTTCGGCAGCACCGATGCCTGGGTAGAACACATTTTCAATACTTCCGCCCTTTCAACCGAAGGGGGAACACGCACCCTTATAGAAAAAGCTCTTTCTGCAGAGAATTTCCAAGATATACTCTCAGATGATCCCGCTGTTGCATTCTCAAATGAATTCAGAGAGCACTATCAAAATGAGATTAGTAAACCATATACTGACATAAACAGACAGATCACTCTGCTTTATCGCACATACATGAAGGGTCAGATGGAATTCAGTCCCGAAAAGCCATTCTTTCCCGATGCCAACTCCACTCTAAGAGTCTCTTACGGTCATATCAAGGGTTATTCTCCTGCGGACGGTATTTTCTTCAAGCCTGTTTCCACCATCGAGGGGATTATGGAGAAGGATAATCCGGATATTTTCGACTACAACATACCTCAGGAACTTAGGGATATCTACGCGCGCAAAGATTATGGCAAATGGGGAGTGGACGGTACCATGCCGGTCTGCTTTATTGCAACAAATCACACTTCAGGCGGTAATTCAGGCAGCCCTGTCATTGATGCCGACGGTAATCTGATCGGTATCAATTTCGATAGGGTATGGGAAGGTACGATGAGTGATATAGATTTCGACCCCGATGTGTGTCGCAATATTTCCATAGATATCAGATATGCGCTCTTCATCATTGACAAGCTTGCAGGCGCACAACGCATCCTCGACGAAATAGAGATAGTGGAGTAGTCTTCGTGGTGCGTGTTACGAGTTGCGTGGTCTTCCGCGGAACTCGCACCCCGTACCCCGTATCCCGTAAATGCGACTGCACCACAAAAAAACCGTCAGAAACATGTGACGCAATTGGAGAGCAACGACCCCGCAGCGCTTCTGCGCTGCTTTGGTTCCCCAAGGGAACCATTAAAAGGAGGGGTAGATAAGGAGCGCAGCGACTGCACCACAAAAAAACCGTCAGAAACTCTGACGGTTTTTTGTGGTGCCACCGAGATTCGAACTAGGGACACACGGATTTTCAGTCCGTTGCTCTACCAACTGAGCTATGGCACCTTGTATCGGTCATTTTTGACCAACGGGATTGCAAAGGTAGGTTTTTATTCCATATCTGCAAAAAAAAGTGTTATTTTAGCACTCCGTATATGGAAAAGAAGAGAACATATGTAAAGGTGCTGTTGCCTCTGAAAATGAGCAAGGAATTCTCCTATTCCGTGCCCGAGGAGTTTGAGGGAGATATTTCTGTTGGCAGTTGGGTGCAGGTAAAACTTGTGGGAAAGAGTCGGTATGCAATAGTAACCGGAATATCACATCAGCCACCTGCAGATGTGGATACTTCTAAAATCAGAGCGGTGGAATCTCTCCTTGATATGCCCTCTGTGACTTCAGCCCAATTGGATTTTTATCGTGCCTTAGCCGATTATTATATGTGCAGTGTGGGTGAGGTCTTCAAGGCAGCTTATTCCACTGCTTTCCGTAAGCAGATAAAGGTGCGTTCCAGGAAGTCGGATAAAGAGTTTCGGAACCCCGATTTTAGCGCAATTCCTTCGCTTTCCCCTGCGCAGCAGGAGGCGTATGACGCCATCAGAGTCCATTTCTCCGAGGGTCGCAGGGTACTTCTGTGCGGTGTAACGGGATCTGGTAAGACTGAGATCTATTTTCATCTGATGAGGGATGCACTTGAAAGCGGTGTGTCAGTTCTTTTTCTGGTGCCCGAGATAGCCATCTCCAGACAACTCACTTCCAGGCTTGAAAAGGTCTTCGGCAGTGCTCTGCTACCCTATCACTCAAAGCAGACTGCAGCTGTGAAAAAACGAATATACCTCCGTCTTGCAGCCGCTGAACGGCCCTATGTCATATTAGGTACAAGGTCGGCACTGTTGCTGCCCCTGCCCCATCTTTCGCTGATAGTGGTGGACGAGGAGCACGACTCTTCTTACAAGCAGTCTGATCCGGCGCCGAGATACAACGGACGCGATGGTGCGCTTATGCTCTCTTCGCATATGGGAGCCAATCTGGTGATGGGTAGCGCCACTCCTTCCTTCGAGTCGCTCTACAATGTCTCTATCGGTAAGCTTGGCCGGGTAGATCTGCTGGAGAAATATCATAAGGCGGCGGATGCGCAGGTGGAAATTGTGGACATGACGGTTGCTCGGCGCTTGCGTAATGTCAACGGACCTTTCTCCATCCGTTTGCTCAATGAGATAAGCGGGGTGATCAATGGTGGTGGGCAGGTGATGGTATTCCGCTCGAGGAGGGCTTATGCTCCCTATGCTCAATGTACGGAGTGTGGCGCAGTGGTTAAATGTCCTTCGTGTGATGTTGCTTTAAGCTATCACAAGTTTGACAATAAGCTCAAGTGCCACTATTGCTCATATCAGATACCTTTTGAACTAAAGTGTCCCCAGTGTGCTTCACCTTCGATTGTTGACCGTGGGGCGGGAACGGAGAAGATTGAAGAGCTGTTGCGTGAATACTTTCCGGATTATGTCACAGAACGGTTTGACTCCGATACTATCTCCGGTAAAGGCGAAGAACAGCGTATCCTCAGAAACTTTGCTGAGGGAAAGATCGATATACTGGTAGGGACTCAGATGATTACCAAGGGATTCGACTTTGATCGCCTCTCCCTGGTTGCGGTTATCGGTTGCGATTCTCTATTTTCCGTACAGGATTTTCGGGCGGACGAACGTGCACTCCAACTTCTGTGGCAGTTGCGTGGCAGGGCAGGCCGCAGAAAGGATGGAGCCAGAATGATCATACAGACTGATCAGAAGGATCATCCGGTTTTGAAAGCCCTTACCGGTGAAGGCAATTCATATGATCTCTCCGCAGCTTTTGAGGAACGTAAAATATTTGGTTATCCTCCCTTCATACGCTTGGTGGTTATTTCTTTGAAGGATAAAAATGAAAAAAGGATGTGGAGTTGCGCATATGATCTGTCCGATGCAATCAGAGGTGTTGGCATTAGAGATTTCAACGGTCCGATAGTGCCCCCGATAGCAAAAACGGGTGATCATTATCAGGTTCAATTCCGTTTGCGGCTTAAACGCAATAACTCTCTTTCTCGTATAAAAAAAGCCCTGTATATGGAAACAGAGCTTTTGAATCGTAAGTACAACGGGATGACGACCATCAATATCGACGTGGATCCCTATTAACGCTGTCTTTCTATTGTTTGCCCGTAAACCGCTCTCTAACCCTCTTTTTTAGGGCCTCAATTTGGCGTGTTACATCTTCGGGATTATCGGTTGTGAGAAAAGTAGGATTGCCCACGAGAAGAGTTTCAACAAGCAGTGAGTCGTTGACTGTCCAAACGTTGGATGTCATATTATAATTGCGGGCCTCATCCACCCAAAAAGGGTTCATAAGGACTTCATTGTAATGGTAGTCGAAACCGTTGATTCCCATTTCCAGTAGTTCTATCGGCATATAGTAGCCTCCCAGATAGGCAACAGAGGCCCTTGGCATCAGTGCCGCAAATCTTTTGCAGGCTTCCAGACTGAATGATATATAATCCACTCTCTGTTCAAGTCCCATTTTCTTGACCATTTCAACACATTTCTCCACGGCATATTGCTCAAGTGCAGGATTCTCTTTGACCGGTTTGAGTTCGAGTACAAGTTGGAGTCCTTTGAGTTTTTTACCGGCGGCGAGATATTCCTCAAGTGTGGGAAGTTTTTCGCCATTTGAAAGTAGAGAGTCCTTAATTACCTCATAGAGTGTAAGGTTGATTACATGTCCCTTGAAGTCATTATCATGGTTGACAATCAGTACACTGTCTGCAGTAATCTGAACATCGAATTCAGAACCGTAGACTCCCGCCTGATGTGCATTGCGGAGGGAGGAAATTGAATTCTGCGCACTTCCTTCACATTTCCAGTAGCCTCTGTGTGCGATCACCTGTGTGCCGACCATTTGATTCACCATTTTGTCAATTTTATGATCTTTGCACCCTGAAACGAGAAAAAGCAGCACACAAGCCGCCAGCATCCATGTTTTTTTCATAAAAAATTATATTAGTGCTATTATTCGGGGGCAAATTTATCAAAAAAACAGCTTTATATGAAAATAGTTTGTGATTTTTAATTATTATAATTAACTTCACCGCCCAAAACCCAACTGATATGATAGAAAACGCCGTAGATATAAAAAAAATACTAAGGAGATATGGGCTCAAGTCCACTCCGCAACGCGTTGCCGTGTATTCTGCCATGAGAGAGTTAGGACATGCATCCGCAGATATGGTCTTCCAGCATGCAAGCGCCGGGCTTGAGACACTGACTGTGGCCACGGTTTACAATGTTCTGGAATCATTCGTGCAGGTAGGATTGCTCCAGCGTCGCATGAGTTCCAACAACAAGATGTATATGGATGTAAACACTTACAACCATTGCCATCTTTATTGTGAGGAGACTAATAGTTACAGGGATTATGATGACCCGGAGCTTATGCTTCTAATCCACGATCATTTTCGAAACAAAAGAATAAGAGGATTCGACCTTCATCGCATAGATGTACAGCTTGTGGGGCGAAACCGCAGTTCAAGCAGGTCAAAATGACATTTTTGTTAAACAATACAATCAATATTATCAACTTTTTTAAAACAAAACGAAATGAAATCATTAAAAGGAACAAAGACAGAAAAGAACCTGCTCCAATCATTTGCGGGTGAATCACAGGCACGCAATAGGTACGTTTTCTTTGCCAGTAAGGCTAAGAAAGAGGGCTATGAGCAGATTGCAGCCGTTTTCGCCGAGACCGCAGAACAGGAAAAGGAGCACGCAGAGACCTTTTTTAAATATCTTGAAGGGGGTATGGTGGAAGTAAAAGCTTCATTCCCAGCCGGTGTCATATCCACTACTGCAGATAACCTGAAGGCGGCAGCAGAGGGTGAGAATGAGGAGTGGAGTATGCTTTATCCCGAGTTTGCAAAGGTTGCTGAGGCTGAAGGTTTCCCCGAAATTGCCGCAACATTCAGGAATATTGCAATTGCTGAAAAGGCGCACGAGGAACGCTACCTGAAACTATTAGCCAATGTAGTTGCAGGCAAGGTGTTTGAGAAGGATGGCGAGATTGAGTGGCAGTGCCGTAATTGTGGATTTGTGTACAAGGGAAAGAAGGCTCCCGCTGAGTGCCCTGCTTGTAAACATGCTCAGGCCTATTTCGAAGTAAAGAGGACCAATTACTAATTTTTTTCTACCTTTGCGGTCATGAAAAGAAAGGCCGCTGATACAGAAGGTTATGCCCTTATTACCGGCACATGGTCAGGTATGGGAAGAGAATATGCCCGACAGCTTTACGCTCTCGGGCATAATTTGATTGTAATTGACATAAACCGGCAATTTGCCGATGAGGTACATACAGAGTTGGAGTCTCTTGATGTGATTCCTTCCGGTCGACGTCCCGATGTGATTGCAATAGGAGTGGATCTGGCCTCTATTGGCGCTGTCACCTTAATTGCGGAAAAAGTTGGAGAGCGTAGGGTGGATATTTTGATCAATAATGCCGGTGTTTTGCCTTATGGGGACTTTCTTGACTATTCGCAGGATGAGATTTCCAGAGCAATGGTACTCCACAATCTTACGTTAGTGCAACTATGTCACCTATTTGCTCCCGGGATGAAGGAACGGAGATACGGCTACGTGCTAAATGTATCTTCCCTTTGTAGCTGGATGCCTTACCCCGTGCTCTCCGTGTATTCTGCTACCAAGCGTTTTATCAAATCCTTTTCGCGTTCCCTGAGAATAGAATTGATGGGGAGCGGAGTTTCGGTGACTACTGCCTATTTCGGTGCTGTTTCAACCAATCTTTTTCCCTTACGGGAGGATCTGCGCAAGCTTGCATTCCGTCTCGGCATTATGATATCCGCAGAAGAAGCTGCCAGGAAGGCCCTCAAGGCTACCTTTCGTGGAAGAGCCAATGTAATGCCCGGTCTTATTAACTGGATAGCGCTGGCAATACTACCTATTGTTCCAAAACGCCTGCTATATTTCCTTTACAAGAAATATGGCGGCAAGATCAAATTCAAAAATGAAACCTGAAACCAAGCAGAGGATAATCTCTTGTGTTAAAGAGGTGCTTCCCACAACTACCAAGACCTGTATCTGGATTTTGAAGATTACGGTCGGCATCTCCTTTGCTATGATGCTGCTCAAGTACTTTAATATCCTGCCCTATATTTCCGATGCCGTAAGTCCCATTTTCCGCCATTTCGGCCTGCCCGGATCGGCGGCACTTGCCTATCTGTCGGGATACCTTATCAATGTCTATTCTGCGATGGCGGTGATGAGTACCCTTGCACTGGATGCGCGCGAGCTGACTATCCTCTGTACTATGGTGCTTTGTTCGCACTCCATGATATTGGAGACGGCGGTACTTAAAAAGACCGGTGTTTCGGGGACGAGGATGGTGATTATCAGGACTCTGAGCGCACTCTTTCTCGGTTGGTTCCTCAACCTCATACTGCCTGCGGGTAGTGGGGAGGTGGTCACAGCCGCCGTTGCACAGGAGCAGCTTAGCTTCTGGCTAACTCTGCGCGAATGGCTTTGGGCTACATTCAAACTTGTGCTATTGATAACCGTTATCATCTATGCCCTCAACATTGTCCAGCGACTTCTTTCCGAATTCGGTGTGATGAAGATGATTTCGAAATTGCTGAAGCCGCTGATGATTTTTTTCGGATTGCCACCTAGAACGGCTTTCCTTTGGATAGTTGCAAATATCATCGGCCTGGCTTATGGTGCTGCGGCCATGTTGGATGAAATTGCACGTGGCAAGCTGGAACGCCGTGACGTAATGCTTATTAACACTCATATTTGTATTGCGCACAGCAATCTTGAGGATTTGATATTACTTACTGCAGTGGGAGCAATAGGATGGATAATGTTGCTGATAAGATGGGCTATGTCAATGGTATTGGTATGGGAATTGAGGTTGGAATTTTACATCAAAGATGCGATTGCCAAAAGAAAAAATCGTAACTTTGCAGTTTAAACCGTTTAGGACAATGTTTTTATGAATAACGAAAGAATAAAATGTCTTATTATAGGTAGTGGGCCCGCAGGGTTTACTGCTGCAATTTATGCATCCAGAGCAGCTTTGCAGCCCGTAGTATATGAGGGGATGCAGCCCGGTGGACAACTTACCACTACTACTGAAGTTGAAAATTTTCCCGGTTATCCACAAGGCGTTTCTGGTAACCAGATGATGGCTGATCTGCGTGCTCAGGCCGAGCGTTTGGGTACTGATATTAGATATGGTATGGTAACAGAGGCTGATTTGTCTGAAAGGCCTTTTAAGGTCACCATAGATGATGAAAAGGTTTTAGAGGCAGAGACTTTGATTATAGCCACAGGTGCTACTGCGAGATATCTCGGTTTGCCTTCGGAGAGTAAGTACAGAGGAATGGGAGTTTCTGCCTGTGCAACTTGTGACGGATTCTTCTATCGTGGTAAGACAGTTGCAGTGGTAGGAGGCGGAGACACAGCTTGTGAAGAGGCTCTCTACCTGGCTTCCCTTTGCAAAAAGGTCTACATGGTTGTGAGAAGAGATGTTTTCAGAGCCTCAAAAGCCATGCAGGAAAGGATCGCTACCACTGAGAACATAGAAGTTCTCTGGAACAGCAATACGCAGGAGGTGCTGGGAGATGATATGGGGGTAAACGGAATGCGCCTTATTCGAAAAGACGGAGTAGTGTATGAAAAGGCGATCGACGGTTTTTTCCTTGCTATAGGCCATCATCCCAATTCGGATATATTTAAAGAGCGGATTAACACCGATGAGAATGGTTATATAGTCACAGACGGACGTTCATCCAAAACCAATGTCCCCGGCGTTTTTGCTGCCGGAGATGTGCAGGATCCTAATTACCGTCAGGCTATCACTGCGGCAGCAAGTGGCTGTAAGGCGGCCCTTGATGCTGAAAAGTTTCTTTTGGAAAACAAATAACAACATGATAAAAAAGTACAGACCTATTCTGGCTCTCATTTCTTTTTCCATTATCGGCCTTACTGCTTGCAAGTCGCAGTACGACGCCGTTCTTCACGGAAATGATATCCCCGCAAAATATGCGCTGGCATTCGAAATGTTTGAAGCCAAGAAATATCTAAAGGCAGCTGAACTCTTCGAAGCGCTGACCATTGCCACAAATGGCACCCCTCAGGATGACACTGTACAATATTACTGGGGCCTGAGCAACTACTACTACGGTGATTTTACAACTGCCGAGAGTAATTTCAGCCAGTTTATAAGCGTTTATCCTCTCAGTCCCTTCACTGAGAAGGCCAAGTTTTATCGACTGGATTGTCTGTACAAAGGCACTTACCGCTATGAACTTGACCAGCGCCCGACCTACAAGGCTCTCGGTGCCATCCATGAATTCGTGGTTGAGAATCCCAAGTCTGAGTATGTTGCCAGATGTCACGAGATGGCGGATGAGCTCAATGGCCGTCTGGAGCTCAAGTCATACAAATCTGCCTATCTTTATTACCATATGGAGGACTATCTGGCAGCCCATCATGCGTTGAAAAATGTTCTCAAGGAGAATGCTGACAACCGTTATCGCGAAGCAGTGCTCTACTATACCGCAATGTCGGCATACAAGTATGCCTCTATGAGTATCCCAGACAAACAGCGTGAGCGTTACCTTACATTTGTAGATGACTATTTCAATGTTATCAGCGAATATCCCGAGTCGCAATACCGCAAGGAACTCGATGGACTTTATGCCAAAGTACAAACAATTCTCAAGAAGAATTCCCCCGAAGAAAATAATTAAAACAATAAATATATAATGAGCAACACTAAACCTATAAGCAACAACACGGAAACACGAAATCTTTCCGAGCTCGCAGAGCCTACAGGCAACATCTACGAAACCGTGAAGATTGTTTCCATCAGGTCCAACCAAATTGCTGCTTCAGTCAAAAAGGAACTCAGCGAAAAGCTCGCACAGTTCAAGAGTGATGCAGACGCCCTTGAAGAGACCTTCGAAAACAAAGAGCAGGCGGAAATCTCCAAGTATTACGAAGCTCAGCCCAAGCCCACTCTCGTTGCTATAAACGAGTTTGAGGAAAACCAGATCTATTACCGTAAGGCGGAGGAATAACACTGCCGCCCACGCATAGAGTATCCGTATGCTCAGTAGATTGACAATACAGAACTATGCCCTGATCGATTGTTTGGATATCATTTTCCCGGACAATCTTATCATCATTACAGGTGAGACGGGCGCAGGAAAGTCAATCCTACTAGGTGCTTTGTCTCTGGTGCTGGGAGGCCGCTCGGATATCTCCACGCTTAAAGACCGTACACGCAATTGCGTGGTAGAAGCAATTTTTACCCTTGAAGAGGGTCAAGAATGCATCCTGAGAAGGGTAATATCTCCGGGAGGTCGTTCGCGCATATTCATCGACGATGAGCCGGCCACTCTGGAGCAGATTAAAAATCTTTCGGAATCTCTTGTAGATATCCACTCGCAGCATCAGCATCTGCTGCTCTCACGGACCGGATTTCAAACTTCTATATTGGACCACTTTGCCGGGTTGACTCTCCAAGTCAGCGAATACGAGGCAGAGCACGCGCAGTACTTGAATGTTTGTCGCGAAATATCGGATCTTGAACAGAAAATAGCTGAGGCAGCCCGCACAAGCGACTATCTGGAGTACCAATTTGCGCAGTTGGAGGGGGCTGCTCTTGTAGAAGGCGAGCTGGAAGAACTCGAGGCAGAGCAAGCACAGTTGGCCAACAGTGAAGAAATATTGCAGAGCATTTCCCGTATTGAATCGCTCTTCGAAGGAGAAGCGGGAAGTATATCCTCTCGTCTAAAGGAGATAGAGTCACTATTGTCCAGGCTTTCTTCCTTTATTCCTGAGTTCGGACCGCTTGTCGAGCGTATCTCCTCATCCAGGATTGAGCTTAAGGACATAGAAAGCGAGATTATGAGCAAGGGAGGCTCCGTTGTCTCTTCTCCTCAGCGCTTACAGATTGTAGATGAACGCCTTTCGCTCCTTTATGACCTTATGCGCAAGCATGCCGTGGGTGGCATCGGTGAGTTGATATCCCTAAGAGAGTCGCTCGGGGCGCAATTGGGTAAATCACTTGACCTTTCGATAGAGAAAGAGGCGGCTGAAAAGCGTAGAGATGCACTCAAAAGCAGTTGTGATGCTCGTGCAGAGGCCATTTTCAATCAGCGTTCCCAGTCAGCTCCTTTACTTTCAAAGGAGATAGAGGACGCAGTCAGGGCTTTGGAGATGCCGTTCGCACTTTTCTCAGTACAAGTGGAGCGCGATGGAGCAGTTTTTCTCTTTTCAGCCAATGGAGGTGAGCCCAAGGAGCTTTCCAAGTGTGCTTCAGGTGGTGAACTGTCGAGGATAATGCTTGTCATTAAGGGATTGATGGCGCAATATATAGGGATGCCGACAATGATTTTTGATGAAATAGATGCCGGAGTTTCCGGTAGCGTTGCCGACAAGATGGGGCGCAAGATAGTGGATATGGGACGAAAAATGCAGATATTTGCCATCACGCATTTACCGCAGGTGGCCAGCAAAGGTTCTGCTCACTACCTGGTCTATAAGACTTTTGATGAGGGGGACGAACCGAGCACCCAAATAAAATTTATTGAGGGAGAGGAACGTGTCAGAGAAATCGCACGCATGTTGAGCGGTTCAAAACTCACCGATGAGGCATTTGCAAATGCGCGCGTCCTACTGCAATCCGAATAAAAAAATAATATATAAAAATGTAATACCATGAGACTTATTATCCAAGAATCTTACGGAAAGATGTCACAATGGGCTGCCGCCTACATTACAAAGAAAATCAATGACTTTGCACCTACAGCGGAGCGCCCTTTCGTGCTCGGCCTCCCTACCGGATCAACTCCCCTGGGCACTTATAAGGAACTGATCCATCTTTATAATACAGGTAAGGTGTCATTCAAAAATGTTGTCACCTTCAACATGGACGAATATATCGGCATCCCTGCAGACCATTCCGAGAGCTACAGAACATTTATGTGGACTAATTTCTTCTCTCACATAGATATTCCCAAACAGAATGTCAACATTCTAAACGGAAACGCAGAAGATCTACATAAGGAGTGTGAAGAATATGAGCAGAAAATTGTCTCTTACGGGGGTATAAAACTCTTTATGGGCGGTATAGGCGCTGACGGTCACATCGCTTTCAACGAGCCGGGTTCATCACTTACCTCACGCACCCGTGTCAAGTCACTTACCACCGACACCATCATAGCCAACTCCCGCTTTTTTGATCACGATATAAACAAAGTGCCCAAAACAGCCCTAACAGTAGGCGTAGGCACAATTATGGACTCCGAAGAGGTGCTAATCCTCGTGAACGGACACAATAAGGCAAGGGCTCTATATCACGCCGTTGAGGGTTCTGTCAACCATATCTGGACCATTTCCATACTCCAGATGCATCGCAAGGGGATCATTGTATGCGACGATGCCGCAACGGTGGAGCTCAAGGTGGGAACTGTAAACTATTTCAAGGATATCGAGAAATACAACCTCGATCCCGCTTCACTTCTTTAATAATAAAGAACTTATGCTGGACAGAGTACGTGCATATCTTTCTGCCGAAAGAGCGGATGCTATCATCGTTCCCTCCAACGATCCCCATTTTGGGGAGTATGTGCAGCAACATTTCTGCATACGTGCTATTTTGAGCGGATTTGACGGTTCTGCCGGTACTCTTGTCATAACACTTTCGGAGGCGGCTCTCTGGACCGATTCACGATATTTTATCCAGGCTGAGGCCCAGCTTCAAGGCACAGGCATCGAACTTATGAAGATGGGGGTTGAGGGTGTGCCGACTATAATGTCATGGCTGAATGCACGCACAGATGACTGTGGTACGATACTGATTGACGGAGCGCTCTTTTCTGCTGCTGAGTATGCATCTTACCGCAAGAACCTGAAAGCACGGGTAGTGGGGATTGCAGATCCTTTTGATAACATTCTTCCCGGACGCGCTCCTCTGCGTTTCGGACCGGTAATTCTACAGAAAGAGTCACATTCAGGACTTTCCGTGGCAGCCAAACTTGAAATGGTCTTTTCCGGAGATCCGGCTAATATGCGAGTTTGCCGTATACTGACGCGATGTGACGATATAATGTGGCTCTGCAATATTCGTGGAAGCGACATTGACTACAATCCGGTTGCACTTTCTTATGCTTTGGTGTTTAGTGATAAGATTTTGCTCTTTGCCTGTAAAGAGGCATTTGAAGAGGAAGCTCTCGTTTATCTTGCATCACAACAGGTAGAAATTCTCCCTTATGCCTCATTCTACGAAGTGTGCCAAGAGTTGGCCTCAGATGAGTCAATTCATTTTTTATCTCCGGCAACATCTACTTCCATGCGTTTGGAATCCATTTTTGCCGATGCCAAGCACTTTGGCTATGAATCCAGAGCCGAAGGTGAGGTCACATATCGCAAGAGCATCAAAAACCGAGTTGAGCTGGAGGGTTTTTGCGAGGCAAATCTCCTCGACGGTATTGCCTGGTGCAGAATACTCAAGTATATAGAAGATAACATTGCTGGTGGCACCCTCAATGAATATTCCATAGCTCAGCAGCTCATTGCATACCGTCGGACAAGTCCGGATTATCGAGGTGAGAGCTTTGAACCGATAGTAGCTTTTAATGCAAACGCTGCCTCACCGCACTATAGCGCCACTTCTGATGAAGAGGCAGCAGTTGTCACTGCTCGTGGATTCCTCCTGATGGACACTGGAGCACACTATCCCTGCGGCACCACTGATACTACGCGTACGATACCTCTCTCAGAGCTTACGCCGATTCAAATTGCGGACTATACTGCGGTGCTGAAGGGTATGATACGGCTTTCCATGGCCTCCTTTGTCAAAGGAACCACCGGATATCAGCTCGATATTCTTGCACGACAACCGCTGATCTCTCGCGGCAGACTCTTTTTCCATGGCACCGGCCACGGTATAGGTCACTACCTCTGTGTACATGAAGGGCCCCAGAACATTCGTATGGACAGGGACAGCGGGGTGGCACTACTCCCCGGAATGGTACAGTCTAACGAGCCGGCGCTCTATATCGAAGGAGAATATGGCATCCGCATTGAAAATGTACTTGCAGTTGAACCCTTTACCGAGAATGAGTTCGGCATATTCTACAGATTTGAAACTCTTACTCTTGTTCCAATCGCCACCTCTTGTATTGACCGCGAACAATTAGGGGATGAATGTGTAGAATGGCTTAACAATTACCACCGCCGAGTTTATGAAAAAATCGCCCCCCATCTCAAAGATGAAGAGGCGATATGGCTGAAAAACAAGTGCTGTCCTATTTGACGGTAATCCTACTGTCGGGTGTGTACTCCAAATCCCTACTGTCAATATTTACAAATCCTCCGTCGGGCCCTGTTCTACGGAAATGAATGTCATTTTGGAGCATATTCATCGGGCAATAATAGATCAAATTGGAGAAATCCTTGCCTAAATCATTTATGACCGTGATGAAATAGAGGAATGTGTCATATCCGTGAAAGGCAAATGGAGTGGGCTCTGTTTTGAAAAGGGCACGATAGCCGAGGATGAATTCCTTTGTAGCCTTGTCTCCGTAATCGACGAAATAATTGGTGGAAATGTGAGCGTTGACCTCGTGTAAAAGGTTTCCTTCAATGGTCTCGAAATTTCTGATTCTGTTGGAACAGTAGAGTTTGATATTATACCCGTGAAACTTCAGTACCCCCATGTTCCTGATTACATCCGAAGCAAATGCTTCCTGCTCTGAAGCCACTACAATATGGTGTTCAACATCGGGACTCATTGTAGTGATGAGTGAATCTATGATGGTCCTGCCGCTGACGATATGGTATCTGATCTCATTGCGGGGGAGTCCGGCCGAATCAATTGCCGCCAGAATGCTGCGTCTGTAGGTCTCTTCACTGCCGGAGGCGTCAGAGAAAATTGTCAACTTCGAATTATCGCCGAGATTTATCCTGCCGATAAGGTTCTTTGTTTGGGTGGCTGCCGTCACGGGCATTTGAAAGAAATAGCGGTTATGAAATGCGAGTGAGTCGGTTTGCAGATCGAGAGGAGATACAAAAGGTATTTTGTTATAACTGCAGTAGTCAGTGAAGGTGTTGATTTGATTTGCATCGATATGCCCAACCACAAGATTGCAATCCTTTATCATATTATTCTGGAAGATTTCTCCCAGCCAGGAGTATGCGGATATGTCTATGGTGTTTAGAGCTATTTGCAATCCGGCCTCTTTAAGCTTTTCTACTGCCATAAGAGCTCCGCTGTAGAAATCGAGGTAATTTGCGGAGGGTGTGGAAGTGTGTGTGTCAAAGGGGAGTATCAGGGCTATTTTTATCGGATTTCTCCTGTCAAAATGGGTAAGGCCCTTAAGCAGTTCTATCTTGGCGAGAGCTTCAGTGTCGCTCATCTGTTCAAATGGAATACCTTCCGGAATATCATTCACAATCTCCTCGACAACTTTTTCTTCATCTTCGAGCTCCTCTTCCGGCTTCTCCGATTCCTTTTTTATTGGGATTCGGAGTATCTGTCTGAACGAAATGAAGCTGCTCTCAAGTTCGTTGAACTCCATAATCTTCCTTACGGAAACATTATATTTTCGAGAGATGGAGTTGAGGGTTTCGAATAGTTTGACCCTGTGCTCCACATAATCTTTTTCAGGTACCTCATGTTCTAAGCTTTCCGGCTCCTTTTCTATCTTTTTTTGTTCCTCCTCAGCAGATTGGATCGGGGCATTCGGTTGGGAAATCTCTGCTTTAGCCGATGTGGGGATATAGATGATTTTACCCGCCTTAAGCCCCTCTTTTAGTTGGGGATTAGCTTTGAAAAGCTCTTCGGATTCAACCTTATAAGCTCTGCAGAGTGAGTAGATGGTTTCTCCCGACTCCACCTTGTGGATAAGGTAGATGTTTCCGCCAATGTTGACTTTCTCAGTGGAAATGGTGATTTGGGGAGGCACGGTGTTCTGCGCTCCCAGAGGGAGGAAGAGCAGCACTAGGAGGGTTGTTATTACTGTTTTTTTCATAAGGGAAGTCTGGCGAGCATGTTTTTGATGTTCTCTTCTATTCGTTCGTAGATCTCATCGTAGCTCTCTTTGCTGAACTCTTTGCCTGTGAGCTTTTCGTAGAGTTCGATATATCTCTCGGAGATGATGTCTACTCGCTCCGGAGTCATTTCGGGGAGACTCTGACCGTGCTTTCCGCTAAAACCGTTCTCCATAAGCCACTCCCTTACAAATTCCTTTGAGAGCTGTCTCTGCTGCTCACCCTTGTCAAAGAGTTCCCGATAAGAGTCGGCGTAGAAATATCTTGAGGAGTCTGGGGTGTGAATTTCATCTATGAGGTAGATTTCACCATCCTTTTTGCCGAACTCATATTTGGTGTCTACCAGTATCAGTCCGCGTGAGGCTGCAATCTCGCAACCCCTTTTGTAAAGAGCGAGGGAGATGCGCTCAAGTTCTTCGTAATCCTCACGGGATACAAGTCCTCGGTTTATGATCTCCTCCTTGCTGATATCCTGGTCGTGCTCTCCTATTTCGGCTTTGGTGGTTGGGGTGATGATGGGTTGATCGAATTTTTGATGTTCCCTCATTCCTTCGGGAATATGAACGCCGCAGATCATTCTTTCACCTGATTTGTAGGTTCTCCAAGAACTGCCGGTAAGGTAGCCGCGTACTATCATTTCTATGGGGAGAGGGTCACACTTGTGACCTACAGTCACCATTGGATCGGGAGATGCGATTTTCCAGTTTTTGACAATGTCGGAAGTCTGGTCTAGGAAAGACGAGGCAATCTGGTTGAGCACCTGTCCTTTGTAGGGAATACCTTTGGGGAGGACGACGTCAAATGCTGAAATCCTGTCTGTGGCTACCATTACGAGGTATTTGTCCTCTATGAAATAGACATCCCTAACTTTGCCGACATATTTCGATGTTTGTCCTGAAAAATCAAATTCGGTGTGTGTTATTGCATTCATAATCAAATAAGGGCCTGTTTATGAAAATTGCCGCATCAGTCAGTCGTTATACTGGGCTGATACGGCAATGTATTGTCCGGTATAAGCTAGTTTTTGTTCCTAACCTTGATATATTCGGCGTTGAGACCTTCAACCACATCCTGAGTGATATCGAGGGCTACATTACCCACAATCACGGTGTTGGTTACATCTGTGGTGGTTAGAATGGCTGAGTAACCCCGTATTTTATTATATTCCTCAAGGTAAGACTTTATAGCATGGATTATCTGGTTGTTCATCACATACTCTTTCTCCTGTAGCTCAAGCTGTTTCTGATTTGCCAAGTTCTGGAGCTCCTGCTGGCGTTTGAGGAGGGCATTCTGCTGCTGCTCAGCGTTTGAGCGGGTGAGAAGACCTTTCTGATACTGGTTCTCGAAACTCTTCATATCGCTTTCAAGCTTTCTTCCCCTCTTATTCAGGTCGTCCTGAACGGCCTGAGCTTCTGCCTGGAAAGTTGAAGAGAGGTCGCTTGCCATATCATATTGCATGATAAGGGTATCCATACGCACATAGACTATGTCACCCCTCTGGGCTGTCACTTCTGAATCGCCTTCGGGAATGGTAACTTTGGAGCCTTTGTCACCTACAAATTGAAGTATCAATCCAATCGCACAGAGAATAATGGCGAGAACGCTGAGGATTATCGGAGTCCTGTTGCTGCAGGATGCTTGAACGTTGTTTTCCATAAAAAATCTTTAAAAAATGTGATTTATATTATTCTAATGATGTTTTTGCAAAAGCAAATATCGTGCAAATATAGTTAAAAATCGGACAATTGCTCCAAATATGCCGCAATTGTATTTTCGAGTCCGAGGTATAGGGCGTCGCTGATAAGGGCGTGGCCTATCGAAACCTCAAGCAGGTTGGGAATCATCTTACGCAGATAGCGGAGATTTTCCAGACTAAGGTCGTGGCCGGCATTAAGACCCAGACCAAGGCGGGTGGCCTCTTCTGCCGCTCTTATATATGGTTCAATTGCTTTTTCACGTCCTGTGGCATAACCGGAGGCATAGGCTTCGGTGTAGAGTTCAACACGGTTGCAGCCGGTTTCAGCAGCATACCGTATCATCTCAATGACAGGATCTATGAAGATGGAGGTACGGATACCGGCATCATTAAATAGTTTGCATATCTTCTGCAGATATGTCAGGTTGCGTTTTGTATCCCAGCCGGCATTGGAAGTCAAGACATCTTCGGCATCCGGCACAAGTGTCACCTGTGCAGGCCGTATCTCCATTACAAGATCAATGAATGAAGGAACAGGGTTGCCTTCAATGTTGAATTCGGTAGTAAGAACCGGTTTGAGCTGACGCACGTCACTATATCTGATGTGTCTTTCATCCGGTCTCGGATGAACGGTTATGCCCTGAGCGCCAAACTTTTCGCAATTGATTGCCGCCTTCACCACATCGGGAAGATTTCCGCCGCGCGCATTGCGGATCGTTGCAATCTTATTGATATTTACACTTAATTTTGTCATATTTACAAAAATACATAATTTTGACAAATTTAGCGTTATAAATGAAACGGAGTACAAAGATTGCCATTTTGGGTAGAGAGGTCCGGAGTGGGTATCTCGACCAATTCACTCTTCTTCTGGAGGCGCTTTCATCCAGAAAAGTGATGTTCGTATGGTATGCGCCTTTTCTTGAGCAACTCTCGCAAAGGGGCCTGAAACTGCCTCATGGAGAGATTTTTACTTCCAGTGAAGATCTTCCTCAAGATGTGACTCTTTTCCTCTCCCTCGGCGGAGACGGCACCTTTCTCTCTTCAGTTACATATGTCAGGGACAGAGGTATACCGGTGGCCGGCATAAACTTCGGCCGACTTGGATTTCTGACCACCGCTAAGGTAGGAGGCGAGCCTCCCTTATGGATAGATGACCTGCTGGAGGGACGCTATTCGTTGGAGCAGCGTGACCTTCTCAGGATTGATTGCGGTTCTGTGCCCGAAGGATTTTATCCTTATGCAATGAACGAAATTTCCATTCACCGCCAAGGCCCTGCAATGCTCTCCATCAGTATGAAGATTGACGGCCGTCCACTGCCACTATACCGTGCGGATGGTATTGTCATAGCTACCCCCACCGGTAGTACTGCCTACTCTCTCAGTGTAGGCGGACCGATAGTGATGCCCGATTCTCCGGTGCTTATAATAGCTCCCATAGCGCCACACAACCTCAATGTGCGTCCGCTGGTAGCTCCGCTGACCTCAACACTCGAACTCACTCTATCATCGAGGGACTTGCCTGCTATAGTTACAGTGGACAATCGTTCTTTTACGCTCCCCTCCGGCGGATCGGCACGGATTACAAGAGGTGAATTCCCTTTCGGTTATGTCTCCCTTTTCGACAATAATTTTATTAAAGCCATAAAAGACAAGCTCCTTTGGGGCGAAGACAAGCGCAATGACATCTGAAATCACAGGCATCCCGACACATGTGTCAATAATAATGGACGGCAATGGCCGTTGGGCTCGTAAAAAAGGTTATGAACGTCTATTCGGCCACAATGCCGGCGTGGAGAGCGTAAAAATTGCCGTTGAGTACGCAAGAGAGAAAGGCATCAGATATTTGAGTCTATTCGCCTTTTCCGAGGAGAACTGGGGACGGCCGGATGAAGAGGTGTCAGGGCTTATGACTCTCATGGCTAAGGCGGTGGTTGCCGAAAGACCCACCTTTGCAAAGTATGACATCAGGTTTCGCATCATCGGCAATAGAGAGCAACTTCCGGATGACTTGATTGCAGCTGTTGAGGAGGTGGAGATCGAGACTCTTTCAAACTCGTCACTGGACCTGATAGTTATGTTAAGTTACAGTGGAAGGTGGGATATTCTCCAGGCGGCGCGACGATATGGCGAAATATGTGCAAATGCTACCAAAGAGGGAGTCCCGATTCCCTATTTGGATCAAGATTCATTCATGGGGCTGCTCAGCACGGAGGGTCTTCCCGATCCCGATCTCATAATACGTACAAGCGGAGAACAGCGCATCAGCAATTATATGTTGTGGCAGGCAGCCTACACGGAGTTCTACTTTACGGAGGTTCTTTGGCCTGATTTTCGCAAAACTGATTTTGACAAGGCGCTGGTAAGCTTCAACAACAGGCAGCGACGCTTTGGCAAACTAAAATAAAAGGTTATCTTTGCAGACTTATTACTTGCTGTTTGATGAGACACATTAGACTGATTCTGATCCTGCTTTTTCTGCTTCCCTGTGCTGTAGTATCGGCGCAGGAAGTTATTTCAGGACGGGGCGTGGAGATTGATTATTCAAATCCCAGAACCTATACTATAGGAGGCGTCACAATAGATGGTCTCAAATCCCGAAGAGCCGAACAAGTGCTTTCGGTGCTTGGCATTCACGAGGGTGACAATGTGCAGATTCCCGGTGCAGATGTTTCTGCCGCACTCAAGAGAATATGGCTCCAGAGGGCATTCTCCACAGTCGGACTTTATGTCGACTCACTTTCGGCATCACGCGACACCGCTTACCTTGTGCTCAAGGTTACGGAACGCCCCAGGGTTATCAGATGGGATTTCAAGGGCATAAGGAACTCAGACCGTGACGAGATCAGGGATAGACTTACGCTCAAAAGGGGAGGAGAACTATCCGATTATGTGATTTCCACATCCACCAACATTATCAAGAGGTATTTTAAAGAGAAAGGTTTTATAAACGCCGAGGTTAATGTAATTCAACAGGTCGACTCCATCATCAACAACGCGGTATCGGTCACCTTCGATATAAACAGGGGTAAGAAAGTCAAGGTGAGGACCATCACTTACGAGGGTAACGGCGAGCTTAAAAAGTTCAAGCTCGACAGGGCGATGAAGAAAACCAAGGACTCCAAGTGGTATAACCTATTCTCATCCAAAAAATTCAATGAGGATGAGTACGAGAATGACAAACAGTCCCTCATCGATGCATTCAATGAGGCCGGTTATCGTGACGCAAGGATTATCCGTGATTCGATTTATCAGATAGAGGAGGGCAGGTTGGGTATTCATTTTACCATCGACCAGGGTAAGAGATATTATTTCAGGGATATCACCTGGACCGGAAATTCAGAGTACACCGAGGAACAGCTCAACTCCGTACTTCGTATTGAAAAGGGTTCCATATATGACGTGGTGACAATGGAAAAACGCCTTTTCGGCGGCGACAAGGAGAATGACTTGACCATCTCAAAACTTTACCGTGATCAGGGTTACCTCTTTTTCAATGTAACTCCCGTGGAACTTACAATTGATGGAGACTCGGTTGATGTGGAGATGCGTATGATTGAGGGGAAACCTGCCACATTCAACAATATCATAATCAACGGTAACACCATAACAAATGAGAATGTGGTGCGAAGAGCCGTTTTTACGCGTCCGGGCTATCTCTTCCGCCAGACTGATTTTGAGCGTTCCGTTCGTGAAATTGCCTCTATGAGCCATTTTGATGCAGAATATGCTGCGGATCCCTCTAAGGGCTATGCATTGATCCCAAATCCCATGAACAACACTGTGGATATAACATATAATGTTGAGGAAAAGGCCAACAGTCAGTTGGAACTTTCCGGCGGATGGGGCAACAACACATTCGTAGGTACTCTCGGTGTAAGTTTCAATAACTTTTCCACCTCTAATTTCTTTAAAAAGGAGGCATGGAGACCGGTTCCATTGGGTGATGCCCAGCAGTTGGCAGTCAGATTCCAGACCAACGGTTCTTACTACACCGCATTTACGGCAAGTTTCGTAGAACCTTGGCTCACCGGCAAGAAACCGACTTCACTGAACATTTCCGCATATTTCACACGTCAGACCAACTCTTACTCCACCTATTATTATCAGGTGCTCAATGATGACGAGTACATGGAGATTTTCGGCGCTGCAGTCGGGCTTGGTACGCGCCTCAAATGGCCGGACAACTATTTTGTGCTCTACAATCAGCTCGGTTGGCAGTCATACCGCCTTCAGGACTGGTCTTACAACTTTATTTTTGATACAGGTATCTCGCACAACATAAGCTGGACCACGACTTTGACACGTAACTCTACCGACCAGTCGATTTATCCCCGAAGCGGTGCCGACTTGTCATTTTCCGTCCAGGTAACTCCACCTTTCTCGCTTTTGGGCGCCAACCGTAGGATCACTACAAGTGGATCGAGTACCATAAGTGGACCTTCCGAGGGTCTCTTTTCACCAAACTAATAGGCGATCTTGTGCTTATGACGAGGGCGCAGTTCGGTTATTTGGGCTTTTACAACAAAAACTACGGCTACTCCCCGTTCGAGGGCTTTATACTTGGCGGTGACGGCATGTCGGGATACAATACTTACGGTTCCGAGGTTGTCGGCCTCAGGGGTTACGAGAATTACTCTCTCACTCCCTATATAGGCAATGCCTATGCGGGTAATGTCTATGACAAGTTTACTGTCGAACTAAGATATCCCGTAATAATGCAGCCTAATTCCACGATTTACGCACTTGTCTTCCTCGAAGGAGGTAACTGTTGGTCGGATATCCGCAATTTCAACCCCTTCCACATAAAGCGCTCTGCGGGAGCAGGAGTAAGGGTATTGTTGCCTATAGTGGGTATGCTCGGTATCGACTGGGGCTATGGATTTGATTCCGACAATCCTGATGAGAGAAGTCAATTCCACTTTGTGATAGGACAACAATTTTAACTAATATAAATGATGTTCAAGATGAAAAAGTTTTTACTGTCATTTGCAGCACTTATGATTTTCGTTTTTTGTGCAGATGCACAGAAGGTGGCTTACATCAACACTGAGGTGATATTGGATGCCATTCCTGAATATCAGGCCGCACAGAATGAGCTCAATGAGCTTTCAGACAAGTACAAGGCCACCTTAGAGGCCGAAATAGGCGAGATAGACCAGCTCTATCAGACATATCAGCAAATAAAACATTCACTTAACGCCTCTCAGCGCGCAGCCAGGGAGCAGGAGATTATATCTAAAGAGCAGGTGGTGAAGAGCAAACAACGCATCTACTTTGGGGAAGATGGCATTTTGGCCAAAAAATCGGAAGAACTGATCGGCCCCATTCAGGCCAGGGTCAATTCGGCAATTGAAGTTGTCGCCGCACAGGATGACTATGTGATCATAATCGACCTTGCAATTACTCCCGGTGTGGTTTATAAAAACTCAAAGTATGACCTTACTGAGCGGGTCTTGCAATTAATTCAAAACAAATAAATTCTAACAACTAATACACAGATGAAACGTATTACAATTATTATTTTCCTCCTTGCCGGGCTCGGATTCTCGGCAAAGGCTCAGGAACTCAAGATCGGTCACATCAACACTCAGGAAGTAATTTACCTTATGGCTGAAATGGACACTGTGCGCATGAGGCTTCAAGTGATTCAGACTGATCTGATTGAGACCATGCAGGGTATGGAGGATGAATACCAAACAAAGTATACCGAGTACAATCGCAAGCAGGCTACCTGGACCCCAGCCGTAAAAGAGGCAAAGGAAAAGGAAATTCAAGATCTTATAGCACGTCTGCAACAGTTCCAGCAAACTGCACAGCAGGAGCTTGCACAGCAGGAGCAGGAGCTCTCGGCACCCGTTTATCAAAAGGCACAAATTGCGATTAATAAGGTTGCAAAGGAGCTCTCCTTGACCTATGTCTTCAATACCGCTGCGGGCGCCATCATCTATTTGGATGAGGCTGCATCAGTGAACCTGCTCCCGCTTGTAAAGAAAGAGCTCGGCATTCCGGAAGAGAAGGTGACACCTACACAAATTCCACAGCAGTAATAAGGTCAAAGCGCTGACTATTAATCAATTAATTAATTACATAAAAACTATTCTTATTTTATGCAACACAAAGTTATTGACATGCAAAATGTCGTAATTCGTTTTGCTGGTGACTCCGGAGACGGGATGCAGCTTACAGGTACCCTGTTTGCGGATGCGTCCGCTCTTTTTGGAAATGAAATTTCCACCTTCCCTGACTATCCTTCCGAGATTCGTGCCCCTCAAGGTACGGTATCAGGGGTTTCAGGCTTCCAGGTTCACATAGGAAGTGTTGAAGTAAACACTCCCGGTGATTTCTGCGATGTGTTGGTGGCAATGAATCCGGCCGCACTTAAGGCAAATGCCAAGTGGACGAAACCCACTGCAACAATCATCATCGATATTGATGCATTTGACGAGGCGGGTATAAAGAGGGCGGGTTATGCTACTCTCGACCCCTTTGCCGAACTCAAAATCGAGGACAGAAACATTATCCCTTCTCCCATCACCACCCTCACAAAAGAGAGTCTCAAAGAGAGCGGTCTTGACAACAAGGCGATCTTGCGCAGCAAGAACATGTTTACTCTCGGTATGTGTTTCTTTCTCTTCAACAGATCCCTCGATCACACCTATGAGTATCTCGAGGATAAGTTCAAGAAGAAACCACAGCTGATCGATTCCAATAAAAAAGTGCTCTTCGACGGCTTCAACTATGCAAGTAACATCCATGCCATCCCTAATACCTATACGGTGCAGCCCGCTCCGCAGGAGAAGGGCGTTTATCGTAATATTAACGGTAACCAGGCCACTGCATGGGGTTTGATGGCAGCAGCTGAGAAGAGCGGAATTCCCCTTTTCTGCGGCTCGTACCCTATTACTCCCGCAACCGGAATCCTTGAGGAACTTGCGATACATAAAAATCTCGGTGTTAAGACTATGCAGGCTGAGGATGAGATTGCAGGCATCTGCACCGCTATAGGAGCAGCCTATGCGGGCAACTTTGCAGTGACTACTACTTCGGGTCCCGGTCTCTCTCTAAAATCCGAGGCTATGGGTCTTGCAATGATTACCGAGCTCCCACTTGTGATTGTGGATGTTCAGAGGGGCGGACCTTCGACAGGTATCCCCACCAAAACGGAGCAAACTGACCTTTCACAGGCTCTTTACGGCCGCAACGGCGAGTGCCCTATTGCTGTTATGGCGGCACACTCTCCCTCGCACTGCTTTGATGCTGCATTTTATGCGGGCAAATATGCAATGGAGCATATGATGCCCGTAATTCTCCTCACCGAAGGTTTTCTCGGCAACGGTTCCGAACCCTGGAAAATTCCTTCAATGAAGGATTATCCCGAGATCCATCCTCCTATAATCGACTCCTGCGAAGGTGTTTACAAGCCTTATCACAGAGATCCCGAAACATTTGTGCGTAAATGGGCATTGCCCGGAAAGACCGGTCTCGAGCACAGAGTAGGCGGTTTGGAGAAGAATCCCGATGGTGTTATCTCTTCGGATCCCATCAACCACGAGAAGATGTGTGCGGCGAGGGCCGAAAAGGTTGCATGTATGGCTAATCATATTCCAAGGCAGGAGGTCATCGGAGCTGATAAAGCAGAGGTGCTTGTAGTAGGCTGGGGTGGCACTTTCGGCCATCTTTACAGTGCTGTACAGCAGATGCGGTCAGAAGGAAAGAGCGTAGCTCTTGCCCATTTTGACTATATCAATCCTCTCCCCAAAAACACTGCAGATGTGTTTGCACGCTACAAGAAGATCATAGTGTGTGAGCTTAACTCCGGTCAGTTTGTGGATTATCTGAGAGCAAAATTGCCCGATTTCAAATATTTACAATACAACAAAGTACAGGGACAGCCCTTTATTGTGAAGGAAATCGTGGATGCAGTTAACAATATTCTTTAATCTTTGAAAATATACTATTATGGCATATACAGCACAGGAAGAAAGATGGTGACTGGGATGTGGAGACCATGCAGTACTGGCATCCATCCACAGGGCCCTCCCCGAAGTTTGTGAAGCTTTGGGTTACACTAAAGAAAGAATCGTATTTGTATCAGGTATCGGCTGTTCTTCCAGATTGCCCTACTATATGAACACATTCGGATTCCACGGCATACACGGACGTGCAACCGCCATTTCCACAGGTATGAAGGTGGCAAATCCCAAACTCAGTATCTGGCAGGCTACAGGTGACGGTGATGCGCTCGCCATTGGCGGCAATCACTTCATCCACGCAATCCGCAGGAATATTGATATCAATATCATACTCTTCAATAACCAGATTTACGGCCTCACCAAGGGACAGTATTCCCCCACATCCAAACTGGGAACAATAACCAAGACATCCCCTTACGGTACTGTCGAGAATCCTTTCAATCCGGGTGCGCTTGCACTCGGTGCCGGAGCTACATTTTTCGCGCGCAGCCTCGACTCCGAACTCAAACTCAGTCAGGATATTTTGGTGGCAGCCGCAAAGCATGATGGGACTTCGGTGGTTGAGATGCTTGTCAACTGCGTCATCTTCAATGATGGTGCCCACGCTACAATTTCCGATCGCGAGTACCGTGCCGACAGGACTATAATCCTACGTCACGGAGAGCCTATGGTATTCGGAAAGAACAATGACAAGGGTCTGATATTCCGTAACAGGAAACTTGAAGTGGTGACCATTGGTCAGAATGGCATTTCTGTGGGTGACCTGCTCGTTCATGACGCAAACTGCAAGGATGTCGGTATTCAAAACCTACTTGTAAATATGAAATATCCCGACTTCCCTGTTGCACTTGGAGTTATCCGTAATGTCAATGAGAGCACCTATGACGACAACGTAAGAGACCAGTTGAAGGAAGTAGAGGCAAAATCCAAGATAAAATGTATGGATGACCTGCTTCACAGTGGTGCGACCTGGGTTGTTAAATAGTAACATAGAAAGTTATAACTAACCAATTTAATATAATTATTAATCTAATAAATTAAGTAAAAATCATGAAAGTAGCAGAGATTATGGCCAATCTTGAGAAGAAATATGGCCATGAGAAAGAGTACTTGCAAGCAGTACATGAGGTACTCGAGTCAATCGAAGAGGTTTACAACCAGCATCCCGAATTCGAGAAGGCCAGCATTATCGAAAGAATGGTTGAGCCCGACCGCGTTTTCACTTTCCGTGTTTCTTGGGTAGACGATAAAGGTGAGGTTCAGACCAACATCGGTTATCGCGTACAGTTCAACAGCGCTATCGGCCCCTATAAGGGCGGTATCCGTTTTCACCCTGCAGTGAACCCTTCAATGTTGAAATTCCTCGGCTTTGAGCAGACTTTCAAGAACGCACTCACCACACTTCCTATGGGCGGTGGTAAAGGTGGTGCCGATTTCGACCCCGTAGGTAAATCAAACGGTGAAATCATGCGTTTCTGCCAGGCTTACATGCTCGAGTTGTGGCATTGTATCGGTCCCGATCAGGACGTTCCCGCAGGTGACGTAGGTGTTGGCGGTCGTGAGATCGGTTTCTTCGTAGGCATGTATTCCAAGCTTGCACGCCAGTACAATACAGGTGTTCTCACCGGTAAGGGTGCAACATGGGGTGGCTCCATCCTGCGTCCCGAGGCTACAGGTTATGGCGCTCTTTACTTTACCGAGCACGTACTTGCAAAAGCAGGCAAGAACATCAAAGGTAAAACGGTTGCTATCTCAGGCTTTGGTAACGTAGCATGGGGTGCAGCCGGTAAGGCTACCGAACTTGGTGCAAAAGTTATTGCAATCTCAGGTCCGGACGGCGTTTGCTCTATTCCTAAAGGTATTACCCAGGAGATGATCGACTATATGCTCGTTATGCGTTCTTCAAACCGCAATAAAGTGCAGGATATGGCCGACAAATTCCCCGGTGCTGCTATTTTCACTCCCGGAAAGAAGGCATGGAGCATTAAGTGCGACATCGCTCTTCCTTGCGCATTCCAGAATGAGCTTAACGGTGATGATGCAAAAGAGCTTATCGCTAACGGCACATGGTGCTGCTGTGAGGTTTCCAACATGGGTTGTACTCCCGAGGCCATTGCAGCATTCCAGGGCACAAAGGGCTTCCTCTTTGCCCCCGGTAAGGCTGTTAACGCAGGTGGCGTAGCTACTTCGGGCCTTGAAATGACCCAGAATGCTTCACACATCAGCTGGTCAGGTAAGGAAGTTGACGAGAAACTCCACTTCATCATGGAGAGCATACACGCACAGTGCGTGAAATTCGGCCAAAGGAAAGATGGTACAGTTGACTATGTTAAGGGTGCCAACATCGCCGGTTTCATGAAGGTTGCACAGGCAATGCTTGAGCAGGGCGTAATCTAATCAATAATCTAAAAGAGATTCTTTTTTGCAGGGGTGACCGGGAGGTCACCCCTTGGTTTTTGTTTTTTACTTATAATATTTTCAAGATTTTCTCCGTGCTGCTTACAATTTTTAACAAAAATGGGCTTTTTCTTATGAAAATGTTATTTAAATGAGATTTTTAATGTTTTTAATATTTGAATTATTATTTTTTTTTATTTACTTTGCAAGATGAAATACTATGCATTACTGGCCTCTGACTGGTTTGCACACAAGAGAAATATTATTATAAACACCAATTAATTAACCAAAAAATTATCTACATGAAAAGAATCAGACTAATTCTGACGACTCTATTGCTTGTAGTATCTGCAACTGCTTTTGCACAGCAGACCATACAAGTGAAAGGTGTCGTTAAAGATGCAGCTACCGGAGAGGGTATTCCCTTTGCAGCCATCCAGCTCAAGGGTACCATGACCGGAGCAGCGACAGATGCTGAGGGAGTTTACACCATTCAAGCTCCAAGTAACGGTGTTCTCATTTTCAGCTCGGTAGGTTACCAGACGACGGAGATTCCCATCAATGGCAGAAGCGTTATCGATGTAGCGCTCAATGTTGATGCCGAATATCTGGAGGACGTGATCGTAGTTGCCTACGGTACATCCACCAAGGCATCTTTTACAGGATCCGCTTCAATGGTAAAGAGTGAGGAAATCCAGAAGAAGATTACCACCAACGTTACCAGCGCTCTCGCAGGTACATCCCCCGGTGTGCAGATCATTTCTTCCAGCGGTGACCCTACCTCTAACGCAGCAACAATCCGCATCCGTGGTGTCGGCTCAATGAGTGCGAGCAACAGCCCCCTCATCGTAGTCGATGGTGCCCCGTTTGCTGGAGCTATCTCTGACATCAACCCTAATGACGTTGAGTCAATGTCAGTTCTGAAAGACGCATCCGCAGCAGCCATTTACGGTAACCGCGGCGCAAACGGTGTAATCCTCATCACCACAAAGAAAGGTGTTGGTGACGCTCAAATTAAATTTGATGCCCGTTTCGGTTCAAACTCTCGTCTAATTCCCAATTATGACTTGATTGACGACCCTGCACAGTACTATGAGACTTATTACAAACTGATGTTTAACCAGCAATACTATGCGGGTTACACAGAGGCAGAGAGTTATGCTCATGCTGACAAATATCTCTTCGACCAGAATAACGGCGGTCTCGGTTACCAGGTGTTTACCATTCCCGCAGGTCAGAAGTTTGTCGGCACCAACTTCAAAATGAACCCTAATGCGACTCTCGGTTATTCGGACGGTGAGTATTACTACATTCCCGATAACTGGTACGACGAAGTGTTCCACCCTTCATTCCGTCAGGAGTACAATCTTTCCGTTAGCGGTTCGGGTGAGAGATTTAACTACTATGCCAGCGGCGGCTTCCTCGATGACGGCGGTGTTATCAACAACTCCAGATATAAACGTTATACAGGGCGTATCAACGCCGACTATCAGGTGAAGGAGTGGTTCAAGCTCGTAAGCAGCATGATGTTCACTCATTCTGACTCACAGACCAACCCTTACACAGGTTCTTGGGGTTCTTCAGGTAACGTGTTCTACATTGCAAACAATGTGGGCCCGATTTATCCACTTTACGTGCGCAACGCGGACGGATCTAAAAAACTGGATAACGGTCGTCTTGTTTATGACTCCAACAATACCAACTTCATTCGTCCTTCATTCGTGGGTAACGCTGTTCGCGACAACGAGTATGACTCTTCCAGATACTTTGCCGACGTATTCGTTGGTAAAGCCGGTGCAATCATAACTCCATTCAAGGGCTTTACCCTCACGGCCAACCTAAACCTTTTGAGCGACAATACCCGACAGAATAACCTTTACAGTATTTTCGGTAGTGGTGCATCAACGGATGGTATGGCGTATGTGTCTCACTCAAGGACATGGGACGTTAACCTGCAGTATCTTGCAAACTATAAGACTGATTTCAACGGATCCAAGAGCAATCTCGACGTTCTTTTGGGTTATGAGCAGCAAAACCGCAAAATGCAGACACTCTGGGGCCAGAACGACCACCTCTTCAATCCTCTGGTAGGAGAGTTGGGCAATGCGGACGGCACTTCCGGCAAGCAGGTGTCATCATACGCCAACAATTATATGGCTCAGGGTTACTTTGCACGTGCTCAGTATGACTATGACGGCAGATACTTCGTGAGTTCATCTTTCCGTCGTGACGCATCTTCACGCTTTGCAAAAGAGAACCGCTGGGGTAACTTCGGCAGCATCGGTGCTGCATGGCTTATAAGCGAAGAGAGTTGGCTCAGGGGAGTCAATATGGTAGACATGCTTAAACTCAAAGTCAGCTACGGTGTCCAGGGTAACGACAACCTTGGCGGATACTATCCCTATTCAGACCAATACACACACTCGTACAACGAGGAAACAGGTGAGTACTCCCTGACACTAACTTCAAGAGGTAACAAAGATCTTACCTGGGAGACATCAAAAGCCTTCAACGTGGGTCTTGACTTCGAGCTCTTCAGCGGCTATTTCAACGGTACAATCGAGTGGTATGCCCGTAAGACTGAAGACCTTCTCTATTCCAAGAACCTTCCTCTTTCAATGGGAGCACCCTCCACAATGCCTATCAACGTGGGCAGTATCATGAATAAAGGTATTGAGGTTTCTATTTATGGCAATATCATCAATACTGCGAATGTGCACTGGACCTGGAATCTCAATATGAGCCACTACAAAAACACAATTCTTGAACTTGATCCTAGTGTTTCAGAGAAGGGCATAAGGGGATCCAACTATATCTACAAGGTAGGCGGTTCTCTATATGACGCGTATATGTACAAATATGCAGGCGTTGATTCTGAGAATGGTCAGGCTCTCTATTGGAAACACAATGATGAAACAGGCGAGGATACCACAACTCCCGTATTCTCCGATGCGACGAGGTATGAGCTCGGTACCGTTATGCCTAAACTCTATGGCGGTTTCGGCACCTCTCTCACTGCATATGGCTTTGACTTCTCCGCACAGGCTTCATTCCAGCTCGGCGGTAAATTCTATGATGGCGGTTATCAGTCTCTGATGTGGACACAAAAGTCGGCAGGAAGTGCATGGCATAAAGATGCTCTCAAAGCATGGACTCCCGAGAACCCCAATACAGACGTCCCCCGTATGGATGGTGACACTCAGGTTGCCCAGAGTGCGGTTGACCGTTTCCTCATTACCTCAAACTACCTTAGCCTCAACAACGTGACCTTGGGTTACACATTCCCTAAGAGTCTCCTTAACAAGATTAAGGTGTCAGGCCTCCGCGTTTATGTGGCCGGTGAGAACCTTGGAGTGCTCGCTGCACGCAAGGGTATTGACCCTCGCTTCAGCATGGGTCTCGGCTCCTATACATCAGGCTCCGGTATCGGTTCGAGCTATTACTCAGCTATGCGCACGTTCACCGGCGGTATCACTCTTACATTCTAATTTTTAAATCTAACAAGGAATTAAAATGAAAATAAATAAATTATTATTAGTCATACCATTGGCAGTCGGACTCGCACTTACAGCTTGTGCCGACATGGACAATGTACTCCCTGAGAGTGGTACGTTGTTGGAGTCACAGCTCCAGGAGACAAATGCAATTGCTCCTCAGCGTGCTCAGGCAGCTTTTTCCGGTCTGTTCTCAGATCTCGGTAAGCCTGCAAAGATGTACTCCACTCCGGATGATTGGGGTTTTCTTATGATCAATTTCTGTAACGATATTGAAGGCCCCGATGCTCTGATTCCCGATAACAATTACAACTGGTTCGGTGTTTGCGGTGAGCTCTCCTCACGTAATGCGAACTACCGTAACCCTGCTATCCGTTATCGTACTCCCTATAACCTCATTTCCGATGCCAATACATTCATAAAGAGTGTGGGTGAAACGGAATCTCAGGAACTTATATATATGCTTGCTCAGGCAAGAGCTCTTCGTGCCTATGCATATATGACTCTCGCACCCGCATTCCAGTTTAACTACCAGGTTGCAGGTGATAAGCCTTGCGTTCCTATCCTGGCTCTGGATACCGAGGATTTTGCAAACAATCCACGTGCAACTGTTAAAGATGTATATGCAGCGATTATTGAAGACCTCGACTATGCCATCAACAATCTCACCGGCTCTACTCGTAAGACTAAAATGTACGTCAACAAGGATGTGGCACATGGACTTCGCGCACGTGCGTACCTCGCTATGGGTGAGTGGCAAAAAGCTTACGATGATGCTCAAGCTGCTGCCGCCAACTATACTCCTGCAACCAGGGAAGAGGTGTCAAAACCTCATTTCATGGATATTAAGGAGCATAACTGGATCTGGGGATATGATATGACAACGGATATGGCTATGAGATATCGTTATGCCACCACTTCATCATGGTTGCGTTCATTCTCAGCCTGGGGTTATGCTCCCGCAACCCAGTGTTATACCTGTATCAACACGCTCCTTTACGACAAGATTCCCGACACTGATATCCGCAAACAGTGGTGGGTTAACGAGAATCTTGAGTCGACACTTCTCGACGGTCTCAAATGGCCCGGTTACGACGATGTTGCCCACGCTGATGACGGTGGAGATGCAAAACTTCCTTATCTGCCTTACACAAACGTAAAGTTCGGTTGTCTGACAATAGGTACTACATCAAACGACGAGGATACTCCGTTGATGCGTGTTGAGGAGATGATACTTATCCAGGCAGAGTGCCAGGCACGTTTAGGCAATGAGGGCGGAGCTCGTGAGACTCTTGGAAACTTTGTAAGGACTTATCGCGATCCTCAATACAGCGTTGCCGGTCGCGGTCTTTCGCTTCTTGACGAGATTTGGTTCCAGCGCCGTGTTGAACTCTGGGGAGAAGGCTTCTCAGTTCCCGATGCACGCCGTCTCAACAAGCCTCTGGTTCGTTTCCACGATGAGACCAACAACATGCCGGCAGCATTCCGCTTCAACCTTGCAGCCGATGATCCCTGGCTTCTGATGAGATTCCCTCAGGCAGAGATGAATACCAACTTCGGCATTGTTGACAATACGGGTGGACAGCAGCCCACCACCGGTGAAGGTAAATCACTTCGCGACGGTGTTACAGACTAACTTTCAGACTTAATTCAGAACAACAATTATGAGAAAGATATTAAACATATTTACATCAATGATGCTTGTTTTCCTTGCCGTTGGCTGCTACGAGAATTATGCTCCATACCAGCCGGCAGAGAAGGAAACAGGTCCTCAGGTATATTTTTACGATGGTACAAAGAGTTTGAATCTTGCTTCAGATAAGACCTCTTTTGACCTCCAGCTTGGCCGTATCATCACTTCAGATGCTCTGACAGTAGGTCTGACAGTCCAAGGCGCAGGTACTGAGTTTCTCGCAATACCTTCAAGCGTGACTTTCCCTGCCGGTTCGGCCACGACAAAACTCACTATCGGCTACAACTTCGATAAGATGGGTTATGACAATCCCCAATCAGTGGTTATTTCAATCACTGATCCAAGCCAGACTACCGAATATGGCAGCAAGGCTTGTAATCTCAAAGCTGTTATCCTTTCACCGTGGACATCACTTGGTAAGGGAACTCTAATTGACAAATTCTACACCGGAGAGGAGTTGCAGGTTGAGATTCTCCAAAATGACATCAACCCCAAGCTTTTCAGACTAATCTCCCCGTTTGGTCAAGGTGATAAGCCTGAGGTGAGGATTCTCGAGGTGGGCGAGACCTATAGAGGCCTTGAAATTACCGAGCCCGATCTTGTGGGATTTGATAACATGAAAGTGGCCATAAACTCCAATTACAATGCCATGGTAATGATGATGCACCCCGGTAACTTTACGAGCCGGGCTACTGCAGAGAACTTTGCTCTCAACAAAGTGCTCTTTTATCAGGATGACGGAGTTACCCCCGGTTTGATCCAGATTGCTCCTATGTTCTATATGGACGGTATCGGCGGCTGGAATGCCATCTCTGCAGGTCAGGTATTAATCAATTTCCCCGGCTTTGAGCAGAAGGACTACTCGGTAGAGGCTGATTATGCGGGTTCATTCACCGATTCGGACGGTGTCACATATGTGGTTGCCGACGTTGTGCTTGGAGAGGATGTTGAAGAGGTAAGGCTGGCAGCTGCTCAAGGCTCCGATGCAGAATCATGCATCGACAACATCATAAAAGATGCTATTGAGTACGTATCCGCTACGGCTTCGGGCAGAGTATTTGTTCCTATGCCTCAATCCGGTTCGGGACTCTACAACTTGTCCGCTGTTGCATACGCTGGAGACAAAGCACAGAGTTTCACTTCTACCATCTTTATGTATGTCGATCCTTCACAGTCCGATGATTTGATAGTCGGTACATATAAGGTTGACAGTACTGAGTTTGTTATTTCTCCTACAACAGAGGTATATAAATATCTCATAACAGGCATCGGTATTGAGGACGGATCGATGTGGTGGGCATATTACAATCCTTCCAACCATACCTTCGTAAATACAGGTGTCGAGTACGGATATGAGGAGTATGACAATCAGTTCGGAGGCATTTATGGTTTTTACGGATCCAAAAAGACTCATGTCTATGCGTATGAAAACTATGCGTCGGATTCCAGCGATGGTACCGACCCTATGGTATTCAAAGTTGATGCTGAGAGCAAAAAACTCTCATCCGTTGTTACTAACTATAAGATTAACGTGTATAAGTATGCAGCTGGTTATCCCTTTGAAAAGACTCACTATGAGATTCCAGCCGGCACACCGGTACAGTATGTGCCTAAAGTGAAAACCAAATCCGGCACATCATCAGTATCAGTGACTATCATTGAAACATTCAGAGGCGTAGTAGGTGACGATATGGCTTCTAAAGCCAATTTCGTTGTAGAAAACTAATTTTTCCGAATATGTATTTAAACTGGGGATGGTCAAAGCCATCCCCAGTTTTTTTTTGCACTTCATATTGGAGATATCAAAGATTTGTCTATATTTGTGCTTTATACATAAGAAAAACTTTATTAACCAAATTTCTATATTCTATGAAGAGAATTAAGTTTCTGTTCACTCTTGCAGCCATATTGCTGACAGGAGTTGTTTCTGCGCAGAATATCACTGTTAAAGGTACAGTGGCAGATAGAGAGACAGGTGAGCCTATACCTTTTGCATCCATTCAGGTAAAGGGTACGACCACCGGTGTTTCGGCTGACATTGACGGCCGTTTCAGCCTAAATGTCCCTTCAAATGCCACTCTTATCTTCAGCTTCGTGGGTTATAAAACCATCGAAGTGCCGGTATCTGGCAGAAGTACTATTCATGTAGATCTGGAGGTTGATACGGAAACACTCGAAGAAGTGGTTTTCGTTGCCTTCGGTACAGTAGCCAAAAAAGATTTCACGGGATCGGCGGTAGCTCTCGAGAGCAAAAAGATTGAGAGTCGTCCTCTGACAAACGTGGCTAACGCATTGGAAGGTATTGCTGCCGGTGTGCAGTTTACTTCGGCAGGCGGACAGCCCGGTTCATCAGGAGGAATCCGTATCCGTGGTTTCGGATCTATCAACGCCAGTTCATCTCCCCTCTACGTAGTGGACGGTGTACCGTTTGATGCTATCTCTAACCTCAATGCTGATGATATTGAGAACATAACCATCCTCAAGGATGCCGCTTCTTCAGCTCTTTACGGTAGCCGTGCCGCTAACGGTGTGGTACTCGTAACTACTAAGAAAGGTCGCAGTGAGAAGGTGCAGTTCAACGTAAAAGTCAATCAAGGTATCAGTACGAGGGCCATTCAAGAGTACGAAAGACTTGACCCGTACCAGTACTATCCCATGGAGTGGGAGGCATTGCGCAACGCGTATCTTTCGGCCGACGGCTCAACTTATACAATGGAAACCGCCTCCTTGGAAGCTTCGAAGAAAATCTATTCACAGCTGCTGAACAACCCCTTCAATGTGGCCAATGACCAAATAGTAAGCGCTGACGGCAAGCTCAACCCAGCAGCAAAACTTCTCTATACTGAGGATCTTGACTGGGCTAAAGGCATCTCGCGTATCGGTCACAAGCAGGAGTACTCACTTTCTGCAGGCGGTGCAACCGCCAAGACCGACTACTATATGTCGATCGGTTATATGGATGAAGAGGGTTTCTCCATTAAATCTTATATGGAGAGAGCCAATGCGCGCCTTAACATGAATGTGCAGCCACGCAAATGGATTAAGGCAGGTGTAAACCTCGCAGCTACGATGGCAAACTCCAACGTTACCAGCGACGGTAGCAGTACGGCTTACGTCAATCCCTTCTACTTCTCAAGGTTCATTGGTCCGATTTATCCAATCTATGAGCACGACGCTTCAGGTGCGATCAAACTCGATGCCAAAGGTGAGAAGATTTATGACTGGGCCAATCGTGGTGCAAGCGCAAGCCCGGGTCGTCACGTAATTGCAGAGACTCTCTGGAATGATAACCTCTACAAGAGAAACTTGGTAAATGCGAGGGCCTATATTGACATCACCTTCTTTGAGGGATTCAAGTTCTCCATAAACGGAGGTTATGACTTCAGAAACTACCTCAATTCCGACTATGAAAACCCTCGTGTGGGTGACGGTGCTCCCGCAGGCCGCGCCAGCATTGAAAATTACCGTTACGATACCTACAACTTTAACCAGTTGCTGACCTACGTAAAATCATTCAACAATCACAATATTGATGTTCTACTCGGACATGAGAGCTACAAGAATGATTATAAGTACACCTACGGTATGAAGCAGGGCCTGATTGCAGAGGGTAACCCAGAGCTGATCAACTTTACTACAATCAACTCACTCTACACCTACTCGCAGGCATACAGGACTGAGGGTTATATGGCACGTGCCAACTATAACTACAACCACAAGTACTATGTATCCGCCTCTTTCA
>CAZRBY010000003.1:37870-48096 GCA_964598495.1 uncultured Muribaculaceae bacterium | reverse complement strand
GGGATGCAACCTCGCGCTTCTATAAAGATGCACGTTGGGGTAACTTCTGGTCGGTAGGTGGATCATGGAGACTTGACCAGGAGTCCTTCATTGCAAGTCAGCCATGGATATCCGCTCTGAAACTCAGGGCATCTTATGGCTCTGTAGGTAATGACGGCACCAGCTCATGGTATCAATGGCAGTCACTCTACGGTATCCTTAACAATGCAAACGCTTCCGGTTTCATTTAGTCAACCCAGGCCGGTAACAAGGAGCTCCAGTGGGAGAAAAACCGTAGCTTTGACGTTGCATTGGAGTTCGGTTTCTTTGACAACCGCCTTAACGGACAAATTGAGTTTTTCCACAGGATTTCCGATAACCTCCTTTTCGAAGTTCCCCTTCCAACCTCTTCAGGTGTGCTTTCACAGTGGCAGAATATCGGTTCAATGTACAACCAAGGTATTGAACTGCAGCTTGCCGGTGATGTCGTACGCACAAAGGATTTCACATGGAATATTTTGATCAACGCTTCCCATATCAAGAATGAAATCACAAAGCTTCCACAGGAAGAGATCATAAGCGGCACCAAGAAATATATGGTGGGTCACTCTATGTATGATTTCTGGCTCAGAAAATGGGAAGGTGTGGATCCCCAGACAGGTGATGCACTATATCTTAAGGATATAAAGGATGCTGAAGGTAATGTTACAGGCAGTGAGATTGTCAATGACTACACAAAAGCAGATTATTACTATGTGGGTACTTCAATTCCGGACCTTTATGGTTCAATCCAGAACTCACTCACCTGGAAGGGTTTCGAACTCTCCGTACTGACTACCTATCAGATTGGCGGTCAGGTATATGACAGCGTTTACGGCTCACTGATGGGCCATTCAGGTTATGGTTCAGCCATGCACATTGACATCCTCAATAGATGGCAGAAACCGGGTGATATTACTGAAGTTCCCAGAATTGACACTACCAAAAACCCTAACCAGAATGCAGGTTCCAGCAGATGGCTTACAAGTGCTTCATACTTCTCATTCAAGAACATAACACTTGCATATTCATTCCCAAGGAAGTGGGCTGAAAAGCTGGATCTCTCGGGTATCAGAATTTACGCCAGTGGTGAGAACGTATATGCGTTCACTGCTCGCAAGGGTATGGACCCTCAGTATTCGTTTGCGGGTACACAGTCCAACGTTTATTCCCCTGCACGTACCATCACGTTCGGTTTGAATGTTCAGTTTTAATCAGTAAAAATCAAACATTAACAAACAAGAATAATATAGTATGAAAAATATATTAAAAATATTGGCTTGTCTTGCGATTTTCGCAGGTATGGCTTCTTGTAGTCCTGATTTTCTTGAAACTACCCCTACATCATCTTATGATGCGAGCTTCATTTTCACTACTACGGAAAATGCTTTTGCTGCAGTAAACGGTCTCCACAAATCAATGGTGAGACAGTATTACTCAAGACAGAACATCAGTGGCTACCCTGCATTCCAGATTGCAATGGATGCTATGGGAGAGGATCTCGTATTCCCCACAGCAGGTAACGGATGGTGGACCAACACCGGTGAGGTGAAATGGAATGGCCAGAGAAATGCAAACGGCTGGCTTACCGCATTCCCCTTCAGAATCTCCTACATGTGGATTTCCAATGCCAACCAGATCCTCGATAATGTGGATGCTGCTGAGGGTCCCGAGGCTGACAAGCAGATGATCAAAGGCCAGGCCCTCGCATACAGAGGTATGGCTTATTTCTGGTTGGTTCAGCTCTATGGTGACAGATATGAGCCCGGTAAACAAAACAATCAGCTTGCTACACCTCTTGTTGTCAACACTGTAGAGGTTAAAAAACCTCTTGAAACAGTAGAAAATATCTACGCTCAGATTGTAACAGACCTTGAGCAGGCAATTACACTGCTCGGCACAAGCTCATTTACATCAAAAACGCACTTTGTGGCCGCCACGGTTATGGGTCTCAGGGCTCGTGTTGCTTTGGCAATGCACGATTGGGCAAACGCCAAAAAGTATGCGGAGATGGCAATCAACACTACCAGTGCAAAATTGATGAGTCAGAGTGATTATACGAAGGGCTTCAATAATGCTTCCAATGTTGAGTGGATGTGGGGATTCCATATGATTCCCGATCAGACCCTCTATTTCTATGGATTTATGGCTTATATGTCCATTAACTTCAACTCTTCCAACATCAGGAGCTGTCCCAAGTGTATCAACAAAAATCTTTACGATCCACTACCTGATACGGACATTCGTAAGACTCTGTGGGATCCGACCGGTAAGGCTTTCCAGGTGCCTGCATCAAATTACACTAAAAAGCCTTATATGAATAGGAAGTTTCAAGTTGCTGACCCGTCAAGTTCAGTGGCTGATCACAGCTATATGAGACTTGGTGAGATGTATCTGATAGCAGCAGAGGCTTGTGCAAAACTCAATGAGAATGGTGCAGCCCAGACTCACCTCTACACTCTCAACAAGACACGTGATGACGCCTATGTGAAGAGTACCAAGACAGGTAAAGATCTTCTTGATGAAATTTACTTCTACAGAAGAATCGAGCTTTGGGGAGAGGGACATCGTTTCCTTGACCTGAAACGTCTCGGCTTGGCTCTTGACAGACGCAACTCCAACCATGATCCTGCAGTTTCAACTGCTATGTTTGTTGAGGCCAGTGATCCACGCTGGAAGTTGTCAATTCCTCAAGAGGAGATTGACTCTAACGATCTGATTCCTAAGAATATCAATGATTAATCATTGATGTTCGGGACGGTTTCGTCCGATAAAAGGCCTCGAAAGTGTAACTTTCGGGGCCTTTGTTGTATAATCAGGAGATTTTTTTAGTAACTTTGACCGATGATTGGCATTTTCGATTCCGGAGTAGGCGGATTGTCCGTTTGGCGTGAGATTTATCGCCTGATGCCTGGTGAATCCTGTCTCTATCTTTCTGACGGGGCTTTTTGTCCTTACGGACCAAAAGATCCGGTATTTATCAGGGAGAGGGCGGTTAGTATATCCGATTATCTCATTAATAAAGGGGCAGAGATTGTTGTAGTTGCTTGCAATACGGCTACTGCAGCAGCCATCGGTTCACTAAGGGAGGAATTTGATGTTCCCTTTGTAGGGATGGAGCCGGCTATTAAACCTGCTGCATTGCACTCAAAAAGTGGTGTGGTAGGGGTTCTTGCCACTGCCGGGACATTTAGAGGAACTCTTTATCTCGATACGCTGACGCGCTTTGCAGGGGATGTAAGAGTGGTTGAGCAGGTGGGAGAGGGGCTCGTGGAGGCGATTGAGAGAGGTGTTTTCGACTCGCCGGAAATTGATAATCTACTGCACCACCATATTGATGGTATGGTTGCCGCAGGAGCGGACCACATAGTTTTGGGTTGTACCCATTATCCATTTTTGGAAGAGGCAATACGCAGAATTGCAGGCCCTGAAGTCGTGATCGTCAATCCTGCGCCGGCAGTTGCTGCTCAGACTATGAGAGTACTCTCTCATTTGCGGGATATATCTCAAGGGAGTGGAGAGTCTTTTTTCTGTTCTACGGGAGATATGACCGTACTCAAGATGTTGGTTCGTCGTGAAATACCAGAGTTAGATGATTTATTTTTTACTGAAATTTCAATTTAAATTATAAAATCACTCCAATACTACGCTACGCTACACTACATTATACAACACAACACTTTTTAAAATTGTACTATACATTACATTGTACACTACATTAAAGGGCGCTGCACGAATCTACACCAACCTAACCAAGCTACACTGCATACTCCATACTCCAAACTACCCACTATTCACTTAAAACTCAAAACATACCCCGTACCCCGTAACTCAACACCCGATACTCACAACTTATAACTCCAAACTAATCACTACTCATAACTACCCACTTATAACTCAAAACTACACCATCATGACTCCAATCTTTTTTGTAATTCCGGTATGCTCAATTTTCGCACTGGTATTTGCTTTTATATTTTACCGTCGTATGAAGCGTTCGGATGAAGGAACTCCGACAATGAGGGAGATAGCATCTCATGTTAGAAAGGGGGCAATGGCCTATATAAAGCAACAGTACAAGATAGTTTCCATCGTATTTCTCGTTCTCGCCCTATTCTTTGCCATTCTTGCATACGGTTTTGGAGTACAAAATCCTTGGGTGCCTTTTGCATTTTTGACGGGAGGCTTTTTCTCCGGCCTTGCCGGATTTATCGGTATGAAAACCGCAACTCATGCCTCTGCGCGTACAGCGAATGCTTGCAGAAATTCTCTTAATTCGGGACTCAGAGTGGCATTTCGCTCGGGAGCGGTAATGGGCCTTACAGTTGTAGGACTTGGCCTGTTGGATATCTCGCTCTGGTATATCATACTTGAGACCTTTGTTAAGGAGACTACGCCTGAACAAAAAATGATGGTTATAACCACCACGATGCTGACCTTCGGTATGGGAGCCTCCACTCAGGCACTTTTTGCGCGCGTTGGTGGGGGTATTTATACTAAAGCTGCCGACGTTGGAGCCGACTTGGTGGGTAAAGTTGAAGCAGGTATTCCTGAAGATGACCCTCGTAACCCTGCAACAATTGCAGACAACGTTGGAGATAATGTTGGTGACGTTGCAGGTATGGGAGCAGACCTCTATGAGTCTTATTGTGGTGCAATCCTCGCTACTGCAGCTCTTGGGGCTTCCGCTTTCTTCTCAGTGGGACATCAAGCTCAGATGAATGCCGTATTTGCGCCGATGTTGATTGCAGCGGTGGGAATTGTTCTTTCGATTATTGGTATCTTTACAGTACGGACCAAGGAAAATGCCGGAATGGACAAGCTCCTTAAGTCGCTCGGTTTTGGAGTAAATCTTAGTGCAGTACTCATTGCGGTCTTTACCTTCGTTATATTATGGCTTCTCAAACTGGAAAACTGGGTTTGGATCTCTTGTTCGGTAATTGTCGGACTGCTGACTGGTATTATAATAGGACGCTCGACGGAATACTACACATCTCACTCCTACAAACCTACTCGCAAAGTGGCTAAAAGTGCAGAAACAGGTCCCGCAACAGTGATTATCTCAGGTGTTGGTGCAGGTATGATCTCAACAGCAATTCCTGTTGTTACCATTGCATTAGCTATTATTCTTGCATATCTCTTTGCCATCAAATTTGAATTATCTGCAATGCTTTCAGCACATAACCTGAGTCTTGGACTTTACGGTATAGGTATCGCGGCAGTAGGTATGCTTTCTACTTTGGGTATTACCCTTGCGACAGATGCGTATGGTCCTATAGCTGATAATGCAGGAGGTAATGCGCAGATGAGTAATCTTGATCCTGAAGTACGGAAGAGGACTGACCTTCTAGATGCACTTGGTAACACAACAGCTGCTACCGGTAAGGGATTTGCCATCGGCTCGGCAGCTTTGACAGCGCTTGCTTTGTTAGCATCCTATTTGGAGGAGATTAAGATCGGTCTTGCGAACATCGGGCAGACAGTAATTGACATTTATGGTCGCCAGGTGGAGGTAGCACAAGCTACAATCCCTGATCTTATGGAGTATTATCAACTCAATGTGATGAACCCCAAGCTACTGGCCGGACTATTCATCGGTGCTATGATGTCATTTCTATTCTGTGGTTTGACCATGAACGCTGTTGGACGCGCTGCCCAAAAGATGGTGGATGAGGTGCGCAGACAGTTCCGTGAGATTAAGGGTATACTTACCGGTGAGGCAACTCCTGATTATGCAAGATGTGTAGAGATTTCTACCCGTGGAGCACAGAGGGAGATGCTAATGCCTTCACTTATTGCAATAATAGTTCCCATTGTCGTAGGAATTGTCTTCAATGTAGCCGGTGTTGTCGGATTGTTGCTGGGAAGTTTGGGCTCCGGATTCGTACTTGCAGTATTTATGGCCAACTCCGGTGGTGCTTGGGATAATGCCAAAAAATATGTAGAGGAGGGCAATTTGGGCGGCAAGGGATCTGAAGCACATAAGGCTACGGTTGTCGGTGACACTGTAGGTGACCCCTTTAAAGATACCTCAGGCCCTTCACTCAACATTCTAATCAAGCTGATGTCCATGGTTTCGATTGTAATGGCCGGCTTGACTGTGGCTTTTTCGATATTGTAAATAATATGAATCGTAAAGAATGATATAACCCCAAAAGTTGAAAAAACTTTTGGGGTTATGTCGTCAATAGTTATCTTTTATCGAATGCAATCGAATTAGTCGGACGGAGCAATCAATAGAATACGCTTATAGTGTATGGAACACCGTTCAGGACATCAGTACGACCTGTGTACTGTTGTCCGTATGAAGTTGGCTCCGTATCCACTGTTGTTGCACAAAAAACTGAAATGTACAGTTTGCCGGCAGTCGGTTTGGTTATTTTCAATTCCTTGGCAACTCCGTTGGCGACATTAAAATACAAAGAGTTGTCATTGAAAGCAAAAGATTCGGGATTAGCAAATAAGTATAAATCGAATCTTTCCCAACCTTTCTGAGGAGTAATGACGATTGTCACCTTATCGATATTCTTCGGTATATCTACGGCAAAATGATGATACTGTCTATCTCCGATTTTTGTAAATGCCGGATTGTTATCAGAGGTTGAACACTTCATCTCTCGAGGTTCACCATTTTTAAGAACACCTTTCAATTTCGGACGTCCGTTTCCGTCAAGGGCGTACTTAATCATAGCGGACATCAATTCCAGTCTTTCTCCGGAAACCACTCTTTCAGGATGAGAGCCGATAAGAACCACGCGACCATCATATTCGGAGGCCTTATATGCCCATCCTGCCACTTCTTTATGGATGTTTCTCTCAATTTTTAGGGTATCTCCGTCATAGCGTAATGTAACCTCAGTACCTTCAGGTACATTATCCTCCATCCATGCAAAGCATCCGCCGTTGTGTCGTACACTGTCGATCACCATATCACCGCCGAAAGAATAATATTTGAGCAGAGGGGATCTTTTCTCTACAATCAGTGATGTGAAGGACTTATTCAGAGTAGTTCCCCTCGTATAACCCGGCCATATTCCATAGTACTCCGGAACGTCTACTATGCCGCTGTCTTTCATGAAACCTTTTGAGGCTATGTATGCACCGGCACAGGTGCCGAGGTAGCTGCCGCCTTCTGAAACAAATCGACGTATGTTTTCACGCCCTTTTTCTCCGAGAGAACGTCCGTGCTGTGTAGCCTTTCCGCCGTTTGTGTATATCATTCTGAATCTCGGTGTTCCATCGGGATAGAGAAGGATGCCGTTCTCATCCATTTCAGAGCCGCAATACAATAAGGTCTGAATAAGCGTGTCCAGAGCATTTAGATCCTCGCTTTTGGACGAATTAAACATCTCGATGGATAGATTCAAATAGTTTGCTGCAGGAAGATCAGAATAAGAGTTGAGAAATATACCTCCGTCAAAGAATATATCTTTGTAATAACCCTTTGCGTGGTTCTGGCCAAAGGAAACAGATGATACGGAGAGTAGAATTACGAATGATAGACAATACCGAAGTTTCTGCATGATGATGTGAGTTTTTTACTTCTTGTTGGGTTCGTCCAGCTCCAGATGGGGGTTCCTTTTTGCAGAACGCGCCAGGAGGATGGAAACTGTTATGGCAATCATGCCGAGTACGATAAATATGTACTCTGCATTAACAGCTGCAGTTACTTCCTGCTGTGCAAAGAACTCTGAACCAACCTCGGCAGTAATGGTCTTTTTGAAAATTCTGCCGACAAACATAGGCACAAGGAGCATACCCATATTCTGAATCCAGTAGATAAGAGAATATGCTGTTCCGAGGTTCTTTTCAGGTACAATCTTGGGGACTGAAGGCCACATTGCTGCGGGTACAAGTGAATAACCTGTTCCGAGAATGGCAATTCCGACATATCCGTACAGAGGAACACCAGCAGGTGCGAAAGCTATTATGAGGTGTGCTACAAATACCATAACAGCACCGGCTATCATCCACCTTGTCGCTTTTCCGAGTTTGTCAACCAGAACACCGAAGAGGGGAGTACCGACAACGGTGAAAAAAGGTATCATTGAGATCATCCAGGTAGCAGCCTCCAGCTCTATTCCGAAACGAGGTATGAGGATGGATGTCGCAAACTTCTTGAATGAAATGATGCAAACATAGAAGAAGACGCAGAGAAGCGAAATAAGGATAAAATGTTTGTTGCCAAGAACCCTGAAAATGTCGGAGAATTTGAACTTGTCTTCATCGGAAGTGACAACTTTGTCAGTTGCACCGGTTATCCGGTCAAACTTTGCGTCCATTGCAACGAAGATGGCCCAAAGGATACCTCCAATCAGGAGGAGCCCTAGTCCGAACAAAGCAGGCTTACTGGTCTCACTAAGAGGATACATACCGTTTGCAGCGGCAGAAACGAGTCTGGGTGATAGTATAAATGCAGTTGCCGTGCCGAGTCTGGCAATGGCCAGCTGGAGTCCCATTGCGAGTGCAGTGTAACTGCCTTTAAACCATTTGGCAATGGAACGGGTAACACCCACTCCTGCAATCTCACTGCCGAGTCCGAAGAGCATACAGCCAATGTAAGCCACAGTAAGGGAGTGACCTGCAGCCACAATGGAAGGTGTGGAGATGGCCACATAGACCAGTGCCGCACCGGCAATCATCAAACCTACGAATATGGATCCTGTTATGCGTACACCCCATTTGTCGAGAAGCATACCGCAGATAATCAGGCCGCCCCATACGCAGAGGAAGGAGTAGCCTCCCGCATAAAAGCCATAGTTGGCAGCGTCCCAACCGAGCTCCAGCATTTCGGGATGCTTAAAGATGTGGGAGAGAGTTGAGAACATGTCATCGAAGAAGTAGGAAGCAAACATCGGTACCACGAGGCACGCGAGAGCAATCCAGGCCCATCTGTGTATGTTCTTTTTCTTGGCTCGAATTTGTTGTTCAGTCATAAAATGTTGTTATAAAGTTATTAGTTTTATTCGGGGTTATTTCCTTATATTGGGCAATTCGAGGCCGTAGCCTTTGCGACGGTCTTCCGCCTTTAAGAGGAAAGTGAAAATGAAAGCAAGCACGCCGAAGCTCGAGAAGATGAGCATTGGAGCGAAATATCCACCGGTATGGAGGAGTACCTTTCCGATGAGAAGAGGCACGAAGCTCAGACCGATGTTCTGCACCCAGAAGATAAGACAGTAGGCTGATCCGAGGATCTTTTCGTCAATAATCTTGGGAACTGAAGGCCAGAGGGCTGCAGGCACAAGAGAGAAAGATACTCCAAGTATCACTATCAGCAGAAATGCAAACCATTTATGAGGGTATAGGGGCAGTATGAATGCGAAACTCAGGTGACATACTATCATTATGATGGATCCGAGCATCAGCATGGATGCTCCCTTTCCCTTAAGGTCAAGGAAAATTCCAAGCACGGGAGTTAGGATCATTGCCAGGATAGGGAAAAAGCTGAATAGTCGTGAAGCCGTACCGGCATCGATATTCAGAGTCACCTCGAGAAAGTTGGGTGCATATCTCTGGAAGGGGAAAATAGCGCTGTAGTAGAGCACGCAGAGCAGAGCCACAATCCAGAACATCTTGCTCGAGAAAATTTTTCCAAGATCCTTTACCCGGAATTCGTCCTCGGAGTTCTTCTCTCCGGAGGCAATACCGGCCTGAACAAACTGTTTGTCAAGCTTGCGATCCATTACGGTGAATACTAGGAAGAAGATCAGACCGACACACAGTAGTGCGGAGCAAAATGCTACAGGGGCAAGTACAGAAGCGTTGTAACGGGCGGCAATGATAGGGGCAAGCCACATTACGGCGAATACGCCAAGACGGGCGATAGCCATTTCGAGACCCATTGCGAGGGCCATTTCCTTGCCTTTAAACCATTTTGCAATAATCTTAGAAACCGTAGTACCGGCCATTTCAGCGCCGCATCCGAAAATCATGAAACCGAGGGATGCCATCTTGGCGCTGCTGGGAAGAGCTGTCCACCAGCTACCGAGCCATGCGCTGAATTCGGTAGTCTGAAACCAGTCAGTGATACCTACAAACTTTATGGCTGCTCCGATCACCATCAGTGAAGCGGAGAGTGTGCCGGTAAAACGGACGCCCATTTTGTCGAGGATAATACCTGCGATGATAAGAAATCCACATACATTAAGGATGTATTCGGATGCGGCATAAGTGCCGAATACGCCGCTATCCCATCCGAGAGAACTTTC
>CAZRBY010000003.1:13705-37860 GCA_964598495.1 uncultured Muribaculaceae bacterium | reverse complement strand
CACGAGGGATTTGAGCGGTGACATTACATCAACGAACATGTATGCGAAAAACATCATCAGAGAGATGAGTATCAGAGCACTCCACCTTGCCAAAGGTGAGTCGTTGATCAGTTTAGCCAATTTTTCTGCCATAATTATCTTTTTTTATGATTTTTTTCAAAGAAATGTTAAAAATAGTGCATTTCAACGAAACGGCAAAATATAATTGGGACCCTCCAGTTTTATTTCTGCAATTGGAATATAAGTTGTACCTTAGCATGTTAATTCAAAATCCATATAATTATATATTATGACACTTGATGTAGTTCTGGGACTCCAATGGGGAGACGAAGGCAAGGGAAAAATCGTTGATGTGCTTGCAGACACATATCCTGTCATAGCTCGTTTCCAGGGAGGACCCAATGCGGGTCATTCTCTTCATTTTGAAGGCCATAAAATTGTATTACATACTGTTCCTTCGGGGGTTTTCCGTTCCAATGCCACAAATATCATAGGCAACGGTGTTGTGCTGGATCCCATTATTTTCAAAGGGGAATGCGAAACCATCATAAAAATGGGCGTACCCGTAAGGAAGCGTCTTGCCATTTCCAAAAAGGCTCATTTGATTTTACCCACACACCGTACGATAGATGCTGCTCAGGAGGCTGCTAAAGGAGCAGCAAAGATCGGATCCACTCTTAAGGGCATCACCCCTACTTATATGGACAAGATAGGTCGTAATGGACTCAGGGTGGGCGACATCCTCTTGCCTGATTTCATCTCCAGATACAACGATCTGAAAAAACAACATATTGAATATCTCGGACAATTTGACTTTGAATATGATATCATGCAAAATGAGGCCGAGTGGTTTGAGGCAGTAGAATATCTCAGAAGTTTCAATATTGTTGACAGCGAATATATGGTCAATGAGCTGCTCACTTCAGGGAAAAAAGTTCTAGCTGAAGGGGCGCAGGGCCTGATGCTCGACATTGATTTTGGCTCATATCCCTTTGTTACTTCATCATCTACCGCTTGTGCGGGTGCCTGCATTGGGCTAGGAGTCTCTCCAAAACTTGTGGGCCGTGTATATGGTATTTTCAAAGCTTATTGTACCAGAGTAGGTAGCGGCCCTTTTCCAACGGAGCTCTTTGATGAAAGAGGGGAAGAACTACGTAGTCGCGGATTTGAGTTCGGTGCTACCACCGGCCGTCCGCGTCGCACCGGCTGGCTTGACCTTGTGGCTCTCAAATATGCGATAATGATTAACGGAGTCACCGATTTGATAATGATGAAATCCGATGTTCTCGATTCATTCGATACCGTAAAGGTAGCAACGTCGTATGTAATTGATGGACATAACTCTTCTCAGGTGCCTTACGATTCCTCTTCCGAAGTGACTCCCGTATACCGTGAATTTCCGGGATGGAAGAGAGATCTCACCGGAGTACGGGAAGAAGAGGAACTTCCTTACGAATTCGTACGTTATGTCAAGTTCATCGAAGAGGAAACAGGTGTTCCTATAAAAATTATATCCATCGGCCCCGACAGGGATCAGACCATAATCAGATAGGACGAATCCGGTGGCATTGCTTGAAAAGATAGAATTCCCTGCAGACATTAAAGATTTGTCGCTAGAAGAGCTGGAGCAGTTGTGTTCCGAGCTTAGGGAGTATATTGTCAGCTGTTGCGCAGAAAATCCGGGTCATATAGGAGCAAGTCTTGGGGTTGTGGAAATTGCAGTAGCTCTGCACAAGGTATTTGATACCCCAAAAGACAAAATAGTCTGGGATGTTGGTCACCAGGCATATGCGCACAAGATTCTTACCGGCAGGCGTGAGGCCTTTAAGACCAATCGAAAGGCAGGTGGAATAAGTGGTTTCCCCAAGCGTTCGGAGAGCGAATATGATGCATTTGGGACGGGACACTCCTCTACATCCATTTCTGCAGCGCTTGGATTGGCTGTTGGGGCGCAGATGCAGGGAAGCACGGAACATTTTGTGGCAGTCATTGGTGACGGTTCCATGACAGGAGGACTGGCCTTTGAAGGACTTAACAATGCAGGTTCTCTCAAGACAAATCTGCTGGTTATCCTGAATGACAATCAGATCTCAATTGATAAAAGCATAGGTGCGCTGCACAATCATCTCATGAAGGTGACCACCAGTCGCAAGTACAATCGTCTAAAGAAAACAATCTGGGACCGCCTCGGCGCTAGAAAGATCCGTACCCATATTCAAAATTTCCTCAAATACATAAAAAAGGGTATTCTGCGCAATACCAGCACGAGCAATCTTTTCGACTCCCTCGGATTCAGATACTTCGGCCCTATGGATGGTAACGATATCGGGCAAATGGTCAATATTCTTAGTCGTCTAAAAGATATTGATGGGCCCAAACTCCTTCATGTCATAACCAAAAAAGGAAAGGGCTACAAGCCGGCTGAGGACAATCAAACGATTTGGCATGCTCCGGGCCAGTTTGATCCCGTCACAGGTGCCAGAATCTCAGGCAATGCGGGCGCATCAAAATTTCAGGATGTATTTGGACAGACACTGCTGGATCTTGCAAAGGAAAATGAAAAAATTATCGGTATTACCCCCGCTATGGCTACCGGCTGCAGCATGAACATAATGATGTGCGAAATGCCGGACCGTGTGTTTGATGTGGGTATTGCCGAACAGCACGCAGTTACATTCTCTGCAGGCCTGGCGGCTACAGGTATGCTGCCTTTCTGTAATATCTACTCCTCATTCGCCCAGCGTGCATATGACAATGTCATACATGACGTGGCCCTTCAGGAACTCAAGGTGGTTTTTTGTCTTGATAGGGCGGGAATTGTTGGAGAGGATGGGCCCACACATCATGGTGCCTTTGATTTCTCTTGTTTCAGACCGGTTCCCAATGTAACGATAGCAGCACCGCTCAATGAACTTGACCTTCGAAATATGATGTATTCCGCAACGCTGCCGGAGTACGGAACTACTATAATAAGGTATCCGCGCGGTACCGGCAATGGCACTGCCTGGAGGGATGAACCTTTCCGGAGAATCGAACCCGGACGTGGAGTTATCCTCCAAGAGGGAAATGATGTCGCCCTGCTTAGCATCGGTGCCATAGGTCACAATGGTTGCCTTGCGGTAAAGGCAGCGCAGGAGAGGGGAGTCAGCGTGTTTCACTGTGACATGAGATTTCTCAAGCCGATTGACGAGAAGATACTAAGGGAGGTATGCTCCAAAGTAAGTCGTATAGTCACACTCGAAGATGGTACACTCATCGGCGGTCTTTACGGTGCCGTATCGGAGTATGTGGCTTCCCACAAACTCCCCTGCAAAGTGACAGGACTCGGGATCCCCGACAGGTTTATAGGCCAGGGTACACCTGCGCAACTATACAAGGAGTGCGGATACGATGTTGATGGGATATTAAAAGTACTTATAAATGCTTAAACACAGGCACGACCATACCGGAGGTATCCATAATATGGGAGGTGACAGTGACGGCGACGCTCCATTGCTGACCCACAAGTTTTGGGGCCTTCTGATTTTTCTGGCCGTCATCTGGCTGATGTTCTTCTCTACTTTCAAGCTCGGTTCCTACCCTCAACGATGGATTGAGGCTCTGATGGGAAAATTTTCATTCTTTCTCGGGCAAAAGATGCAGGATGGATGGCTTCTGGATTTTCTTCAAAACGGTATAATTAATGGTATTGGCGCGGTGCTCGCATTCCTGCCCAACATACTTATTCTCTTTTTCTTCATATTTCTTCTTGAAGAGACGAGGTATTTGCCCAGAGCCGCCAAACTGATGGATAAGTATATGCACGGAATCGGCCTTCACGGCTGTTCTTTTATTCCTCTACTGATGGGATTTGGGTGCAATGTGCCGGCGATAATGGCGACAAGGAGCATAAAGAGGCGTGGAGACCGTATCCTTACGATGATGATGATCCCCTATATCCCCTGTAGTGCGCGTATTCCGACGTTTCTGCTTTTTTCGGGGATATTTTTCCCGAAGCACAGCACTTTGGTAATGATGCTGCTCTATCTGGTGGGCATTCTGACCGGTATTGTGATAGCGCTTATAAATAAAAAGATTTTTTTTAGAGAAAAATCAGAGGATTATGAGACGGAGTTGCCTCCTCTAAGGGTTCCGAATATCCTGGCGGCTCTCAGAGGTATGTGGCGTGCGGCATCCGAGTATCTTAAGAAAATCGGTACGGTGGTACTGCTTGCAGTGGTTATTGTCTGGGCACTGGATTATTTCCCCATCAACGAGGGTGTACCGGTAGAGGAAGCCTCTCCATCCTATCTGCATCGCTTCGGTCAGGCAGTGGAGCCCATTATGGCTCCCCTTGGTTTTGACTGGAAAATGAGTGCGGCACTGATAGCCGGCATCACGGCCAAGGAGTTTATCATCAGTACCCTGGGAGTTCTCTATCAGGAGAGTGGTGAGGAGTTGGATACAACTGCGCTTTCGGCAAGAATAGCATCAGACGACACTGTCAATCCGGCCAATGCCCTTTCTTTCATGGTCTTTTCTTTGCTATATATTCCTTGTGTGGCTACTGCTGCAGTCATCCGCCGCGAGAGCGGCAGTTGGAAATGGTCCCTGATTTCCATAATCACTACACTGGTGGTAGCATGGCTCTTCGCTTTCGTTGCCTTCAGGATAGGAAGTCTGTTGTGGTAATGAAAAAAGTGCATAAATTCTTGAAAAATTTTGCCGATTAAGATAAATGCCATATATTTGCACTCCCAATTTAAAAAGCCGACATAGCTCAGCTGGCCAGAGCAGCTGATTTGTAATCAGCAGGCCGTGGGTTCGAATCCCTCTGTCGGCTCGTTTGAAAGTTTGAAAAAGCCTGGGGAGATACCAAAGTGGCCAACTGGGGCAGACTGTAAATCTGCTGGCGCACGCCTTCGTAAGTTCGAATCTTGCTCTCCCCACTTTTTTTTGTTGATTAGGCGGAAGTAGCTCAGTTGGCAGAGCATCAGCCTTCCAAGCTGAGGGTCGCGAGTTCGAACCTCGTCTTCCGCTCAAATTGAATTATTGCCAGTGTAGCTCAGAGGTAGAGCGCTTCCTTGGTAAGGAAGAGGTCGAGAGTTCAATTCTCTCCACCGGCTCCAGCAATTAATAACAATATAAAAACAAAATTATGGCAAAAGAAAGTTTTAAAAGAGATAAACCGCATGTGAACATCGGTACTATCGGCCACGTAGACCATGGCAAAACTACTTTGACCGCTGCTATCACCAAAGTATTGGCAAAGCAGGGTCTCTCTGAGGTTAAATCATTCGATCAGATTGACAACGCTCCCGAAGAGAAAGAGCGTGGTATTACCATTAATACTTCTCACGTTGAGTATCAGACTGCAAACCGTCACTATGCTCACGTAGACTGCCCGGGTCACGCCGACTATGTAAAGAACATGGTTACAGGTGCTGCTCAGATGGACGGTGCTATACTGGTTGTAGCATCTACGGACGGCCCGATGCCCCAGACCCGTGAGCACATCCTTCTCGCCCGTCAGGTGAACGTTCCCCGTATCGTTGTTTTCCTGAACAAGGTGGACATTGTTGACGATCCCGAAATGATTGAACTCGTTGAGATGGAAGTTCGTGAACTCCTCAGCTTCTATGAGTTTGACGGTGACAATGCTCCCGTTATTCGCGGCTCCGCCCTCGGCGCTCTCAACGGTGATCCTCAGTGGGAGGAAAAGGTAGTTGAGCTTATGGATGCAGTTGATAACTATATTCCTATTCCCAAGCGTGACAATGAAAAACCTTTCCTATTGCCTGTAGAGGATATCTTCTCGATTACCGGTCGTGGTACAGTTGCTACGGGTCGTATTGAGACAGGTGTTGTAAAGACAGGTGACGAGGTTCAGATCATCGGTCTTGGTGAACAACCTAAGAAGTCAGTCGTTACAGGTGTGGAGATGTTCCGTAAGATCCTCAATCAGGGTGAAGCCGGTGATAACGTAGGTCTTCTCCTCCGTGGTATTGATAAAAAAGAGATTAAGAGAGGTCAGGTTATTGCCCACCCTAATACCATTACTCCTCATAGAAAATTTGAGGCTGCAATTTACGTATTGAAGAAAGATGAAGGTGGTCGCCACACTCCTTTCCACAACAAGTATCGTCCTCAGTTCTTCATCCGCACACTTGATATTACCGGTGAGATTGAACTTCCGGCAGGCGTTGAAATGGTAATGCCCGGTGACAACGTGACAATTAAGGTTGAGCTTATTTATCCTGTGGCTCTGAACGAAGGTCTCCGTTTCGCAATCCGCGAAGGTGGTCGTACGGTAGGTTCAGGTCAGGTTACTAAGATTATCAGCTAATCAACAATAGCGTTATCAAGAGGGTGACACATATTTGCGCCGCCCTCTTGTTATCATAGGGGAATAGTTCAAGGGTAGAATAGTGGTCTCCAAAACCATTGATGGGAGTTCGAATCTCTCTTCCCCTGCAACTGCCGATGGTTACGCGTTGGCATGTTATTAACCGGCAAAACAAAAGCTTCCAATTGTCTTTGCCAACAAAATAATAACAATGAGCAAATTAGGAACTTACGTAAAAGAGTCTTTCAAAGAACTTACAACAAAAGTTGCCTGGCCGACTTGGAGCAAGCTCCAGAGTTCAGCCATTCTGGTGATGGTCAGTACACTGATTTTGTCAGTTGTAATCTGGCTTGTCGATTTCGTCATCAAAACCATTATGACCGGTCTTTACCAATTGTAATGTTATGAGTGAAATCACCAAGAAGTGGTATGTTGTCCGTATAATTGGCAACAAAGAGAAAATCGCCAAAGAACATATTGAAAAGGAGATGGGCAAGGGAATGCTTAAGCATATTACCGATGTCCTTGTTCCTACTGAAAAGTATTTTGTGATAAAAAATGGCAAGCGCGTAAGCGCCGAGCGCAATTTTTTCCCCGGTTATCTCTTTGTTGAGATCACATTTCCCTCTTTTAAGTCCGACAATCCAGACGACACGAACGAACGTAATAGGTTTGAGAAGGAAATCATAGGCATAGCCCAGGATGGCCTTCGCGAACTTCCCAATATCATCGGTTTCCTCACTGAAGGCAAAGAAAGGGTAATCAACCCAGTGCGTCAGTCTGAGATTGACCGAATAATGGGTCGTGTGGACGAACTGAGTGATCAGGATGGAGAGATCTTGGTACCGTTTGTTGTGGGAGAAGCTGTAAAGATCATTGACGGTCCTTTCAAAGATTTCAGCGGTAATGTTGAGGAAATTCTCGAAGAGAGAAGAAAACTCAAGGTTATGGTTAAAATCTTCGGCAGGAAGTCAGTCATTGAGTTGAATTTTGCTCAGGTAACAAAAGAATAATAAACAAAAGACATTATGGCTAAAGAAATTGCCGGGTTTATTAAATTGCAGATCAAAGGCGGAGCCGCCAATCCTTCACCTCCGGTAGGACCGGCCCTCGGTTCCAAGGGTGTGAATATCATGGACTTCTGCAAGCAGTTTAATGCCCGCACTCAAGACAAAGCCGGCAAGGTATTACCTGTGGTAATTACCGTTTACAGTGACAAGTCTTTTTCTTTCGTTGTAAAGCAGCCCCCTGTAGCTGTCCTCGTAAAAGAGGCTGCAAAAGTACAGACCGGATCTGCCGAACCCAACAGGAAAAAGGTTGCCGCCATTACCTGGAATCAGATACGTGAGATTGCCAGGGAAAAAATGCCGGATCTTAATGCATTCACCGAGAAATCAGCAATGAATATGGTAGCCGGTACTGCTCGCAGTATGGGTATCAGTGTTGAAGGTGAATTTCCTGCCGATGTACAATAAAATCACAACGCTATGAGTAAATTGACAAAAAATCAGAAGGCATCAGTTGCCAAAGTTGACTCAGGCAGACAGTACAAGCTACTTGAGGCATGTGCTCTGGTAAAGGAGATTTCCTACACCAAGTTCGATGCTTCGGTTGAATTGGCAGTCCGTTTGGGTGTTGATCCTCGTAAGGCGAACCAGATGGTCCGCGGCGTCGTGACTCTTCCTCATGGTACTGGTAAGGTAACTCGCGTATTGGTTCTGTGTACACCTGACAAAGAGGCTGAAGCTCAGGAAGCAGGTGCAGACTTCGTTGGTCTTGATGATTATATTGAAAAGATCAAAGGTGGTTGGACTGACGTTGATGTCATTATCTGTACTCCCTCTGTCATGGCAAAAATTGGTGCGATCGGTCGTATTTTGGGTCCCCGCGGCTTAATGCCGAATCCCAAGTCAGGAACCGTTACAATGGATGTCGGCAAGGCAGTTCAGGAAGTGAAAGCAGGTAAGATTGATTTTAAAGTTGACAAACAGGGTATCGTACACGCAGCTATTGGCAAGGTGTCATTTGACACTCAGCAACTTGCGGAGAATGCCGTTGAAATGCTCAACACCATCATCAAACTCAAACCGCAGGCTCTCAAAGGTACGTATGTGAGAAGTATTTATCTCTCATCCACTATGAGTCCAGGCATTAGTGTAGATAGCAAGACAATAAGTGCTGTTGAATAAAATATTCGAATGTTATGAGAAAAGAAGAAAAAGCTCAGATTATTGAAACCATAGCAGCACAGATAGCGGAGAACCCTAATTTCTACCTTGCAGACATTTCCGGTCTCAATGCAGAGAATACATCAAATCTCCGCCGTGCTTGCTTTGAAAAGGAGGTCAAGCTCATCGTTGTAAAGAACACTCTCCTCCAGAGGGCTATCGAAGGTTTGGTCGCTGAAGGCCAAGGCATCAACAACGAAGAAATCAAGACTCTATATCCTACTCTAAAAGGCTCAACGGCTATTATGTTTACTGCAGTTCCCAGTGCTCCCGCCAAAATTATCAAGGAATTCGGAGCCAGACTCGGCAAACTGGAGCTTAAGAGCGCATATCTCCAGGAGTGTGCATATGTCGGTGCAAACCACCTTGCTACTCTTGTAAATATCAAGTCTCACGATGAACTTATCGGTGAGATTATCGGTCTTCTCCAGTCGCCTATCAGACGGATTGTTTCCGCTCTGCAGGAAGCAAAGAAAGAAGTTACCGAGTAATAGTTTAAATAGTAATAATTATATAATTAAAATCAATAAACAATCATGGCAGACATCAAAACTCTTGCGGAAGAATTGGTTAATCTTACCGTAAAAGAGGTTCAAGAACTTGCAAATATTCTTAAAGAAGAGTACGGTATCGAACCTGCAGCTGCTGCAGTCGTAGTAGCAGCTAGCGAAGGCGGTGCCAGCGCAGCAGAAGCTGAGCAGACTGAATTTGACGTAATCCTCATATCAGCCGGTCAGGCAAAACTCCAGATGGTTAAAGCTGTCAAGGAGATCACCGGTCTCGGTTTGAAAGAGTCCAAAGATCTCGTAGATCAGGCACCTAACGCCAAGATCAGGGAGAAAGTGTCAAAGGCAGAAGCTGAACAGGTTAAAGCTGCTCTTGAAGAGGCAGGCGGAGAAGTTGAAGTTAAATAAAACACTCCCCTCCCGATATAGGGACTAAGAAATCCGGGTTTAGAGCCGATGAGGGCTCTAAACCTTTTTGTCATTTTTTAAGATTTTTTTCATCAACCTTTAAGTAATGCCGCAAATATCTAGTAATCAGCGTATTTCGTTCGCAACTTCTAAGACCCTTCTCGACTATCCCGATTTTCTGGAGGTTCAGTTGAAATCTTTCCGTGATTTCTTTCAGCTGGATACAACTGCTGACAGTCGTCGCGATGAGGGTCTTTTCAAAGTATTTCAGGAGATATTCCCGATCGAAGATACACGCAACAATTTCACTCTGGAGTTCATAGACTATTTCGTGGATCCTTCACGTTACTCCATCGAAGAGTGTCTCGAAATGGGTTTGACGTACAAGGTTCCGTTGAAGGCCAAACTCAAACTATCCTGCAATGACAAGGAGCATGAGGATTTTGAGACCGTCATTCAGGATGTCTATCTTGGTGATATCCCCTACATGACACCCAGAGGCACATTCATAATTAACGGTTCCGAAAGAATTGTGGTTTCCCAGTTGCATCGTTCTCCCGGCGTATTCTTCGGACAAAGCCTCCACGCCAACGGAACCAAACTCTATTCCGCCCGTATAATTCCATTTAAGGGATCCTGGATCGAGTTTGCAACGGACATCAACAATGTGATGTATGCATACATCGACCGTAAAAAGAAATTGCCCGTAACCACCCTTCTTAGGGCAATCGGTTATGAGAGCGACAAGGATATTCTTGACATATTCGGCCTCGCAAACGAGATCGAGGTCACAAAAGAAAACCTTGAGAAGCATATTGGCTCCAAACTCGCGGCAAGAGTTCTCAAAACCTGGAATGAAGACTTCGTAGATGAAGACACAGGAGAGGTTGTATACATAGAGCGCAACAAGACTATAGTTGACCGTGAAGTAATCCTCGAGGAATCACATATCGAGGATATTCTGGAATCCGGAGCAAACACCATTCTCATTCACGCCGATGGCGAAGACGCGGAAGAATTCGCCATAATACACAATACGCTCCAAAAAGACCAGTGCAACAACGAAGTTGAAGCAATATACTATACATATAGACAGTTACGTAATTCGGAACCGCCTGATGAGTCCACTGCACGTGACGTAATTGATAAACTGTTCTTCTCTGACAAGAGATATGATCTTGGTGAAGTGGGCCGTTACAGACTAAACCGTAAACTCAATCTTGACACTTCTACTGATGTACGAGTTCTCACCAAGACTGACATAATCGAGATTATCAGATATCTCGTACAACTGATCAATTCCAAAGCGACGGTGGATGATATCGACCACCTTAGCAACAGACGTATCAGGACTGTAGGTGAGCAACTCGCCAATCAGTTCAGTGTAGGTCTGTCACGAATGGCACGTACTATTCGTGAGAGGATGAATGTTAGGGACAACGAAGTTTTTACTCCGATGGAACTCATCAATGCTAAGACACTCTCGTCAGTCATCAGCACATTCTTTGGCACAAGCCAACTCTCACAGTTCATGGACCAGACCAACCCACTCGCAGAAATGACTCACAAACGTCGTCTTTCGGCATTGGGACCCGGTGGTCTTTCAAGAGACAGGGCCGGTTTCGAGGTTCGTGACGTGCATTATACTCACTATGGACGTCTCTGTCCCATTGAGACCCCCGAGGGACCGAACATCGGTCTGATTTCATCTCTTTGCGTTTATGCTAAGATCAATGACCTCGGGTTCATTGAGACTCCTTACCGTAAGGTTAAGGATGGGGTTGTGGATATGAGTGACGATGGTTTTGTTTATATGAGCGCAGAGGAAGAGGAGTACAAGATGGTGGCACAGGCAAATGTGACAATTTCCGATGATGGTGTCATTCTTGATGAGCGCATCAAATGTCGTAAGGAGGCTGATTACCCGGTTGTAACCAAAGATCATGTACACCTTATGGACGTGGCTCCCAACCAGATAGCATCAATAGCCGCTTCATTGATTCCTTTCCTTGAGCACGATGACGCCAACCGTGCGCTTATGGGATCCAATATGATGAGGCAGGCGGTGCCAATTATCAAGCCTGAGGCTCCCATAGTGGGAACGGGACTTGAGGCCGCAGTAGTTAGGGACTCAAGGACCCAGATTGTATCCGAAGGGGTAGGAGAGGTGGTATACGTAGATGCACGTGAAATTCATATAAAGTACGAGCAGTCGGAGGCAGAGAAGTTTGTAAGTTTCAGTCCCGATGTAACAGTTTATAAACTCCCTCAGTATCGCAAAACCAACCAAAGTACCTCAATACACCTTACTCCGGTTGTAAGGAAGGGGGACAAGGTTGTTGCAGGACAGATCCTTACAGAGGGCTATGCCACCCAGAATGGAGAGCTTGCTCTTGGACGTAACCTTAAAGTGGCCTTTATGCCATGGAAAGGTTACAACTTCGAGGATGCAATCGTGATTTCGGAGAAGATTATAAGAGAGGATATTTTTACCTCCATACACGTGGATGAATATTTGATGGAGGTACGCGAGACCAAGCGCGGTCCCGAAGAACTTACAGCCGATATTCCCAATGTAAGTGAGGAAGCTACCAAAGAACTGGATGAGAATGGTATCATCCGTATCGGTGCCAGTGTGGAACCTGGCGATATTCTCATTGGAAAAATCACCCCCAAGGGAGAGAGTGATCCTTCACCTGAAGAGAAACTTCTTAGGGCCATCTTCGGTGACAAGGCGGGCGATGTGAAGGATGCATCCCTCAAGGCATCACCTTCACTCTCAGGTACCATCATAGATAAACGACTCTATGAGCGCGTAACCAAGGACAATTCCCGTCAGGGCAAGCAGGCGCTCAAGGATAGGATTCAGAAAGCAAAAGATAGCTTCGAGAAGCGCGGAGCAGAGCTTAAAAAACTCTTCATCGACAAGCTCTGGACCCTCGTTTCCGACAAGAAATGCTCCGGTCTGAACGACCTCTATGGTACAAGTATCATAGGTAAAGGTGAGAAATTTAACCGTACCGCACTTGATATAATTGATTACAACAATATCAATCCTGTTAAGTGGACTTCCGATAAGAAGACCAACGAGCAGATCAAGAAACTCATAAACAACTATCTCCTCGCCTCCAAAGAGTTGGATGCCGAATTCAAGCGTGTGGATTATAACCTTACCATTGGTGACGAGCTTCCTACGGGCATCATGAAGATCGCAAAGGTCTATGTTGCCAAGAAGAGGAAAATCAGAGTGGGAGACAAGATGGCCGGTCGTCACGGCAATAAAGGTATCGTTGCCAAAGTAGTTCGCGACGAAGATATGCCTTTCCTTGAGGATGGTACTTCCGTTGATATAGTGCTCAACCCTCTCGGTGTGCCTTCGCGTATGAACCTCGGTCAAATTTATGAGACCGTACTCGGCTGGGCCGGTAAGGAGCTCGGATTGAAGTTCAGTACACCCATCTTTGATGGTGCAACTCTTGAAGATATAACAAAATATACGGATCAGGCGGGTCTTCCGAGATATGGCAGGACCTATCTGCGCGACGGCGGCACCGGCGAATTGTTTGACCAGCCGGCAACGGTGGGTGTCATCTATATGATTAAGTTAGGCCACATGGTTGACGATAAGATGCATGCCCGTTCCATCGGTCCATACTCTCTCATAACACAGCAGCCTCTCGGAGGTAAAGCACAGTTTGGAGGCCAGAGATTCGGAGAGATGGAGGTCTGGGCACTCGAGGCATTTGGAGCTGCGAACATCCTTCAGGAGATTCTGACCATCAAGTCAGATGACGTCAACGGACGTTCAAAGGCATATGAAGCCATAGTAAAAGGCGATCCCATGCCGATACCAGGCATTCCCGAGTCTCTCAATGTGCTCTTACATGAGCTTCGCGGCTTAGGTCTGAATGTAATGTTAGATTAAATCACCGTTTGTTAGAAAACTATATAACTATGTCATATCACAACAAAGACGTAAAGGTTAAGTCAAATTTCAATAGGATTACCATCGGCCTGGCCTCCCCCGAGGAGATTCTTGCAAGGTCTTCAGGAGAGGTTCTCAAGCCGGAAACCGTCAATTACCGCACATACAAGCCGGAAAGGGATGGTCTCTTCTGCGAAAGGATTTTCGGTCCTTCCAAAGATTTCGAGTGCCATTGCGGCAAGTACAAGAGGATACGTTACCGTGGCATCACATGCGATCGTTGCGGTGTTGAGGTTACTGAGAAAAAGGTGCGCAGGGAGCGTATGGGACATATAGAACTGACAGTTCCGGTGGCTCATATATGGTATTTCCGTTCAACGCCCAACAAAATAGGTTACCTGCTCGGCATTCCTTCAAAGAAACTTGAGTCAATCCTTTATTATGAAAAATATGTGATTGTCAATGCTGGAGCTGCTACAAGTATACTGGGTTATAACCAGTGTGACCTTATTTCTGAGGAGGAATACTATCAAGTTCTTGATCAACTTCCCAAGGAGAACCAGCAACTCCCTGACGATGATCCCAATAAGTTTATTGCCGGAATGGGAGCGGAGGCTGTATATGAACTCCTCAAAAGGATTGACCTTGATGCAATCTCTTATGATTTGCGCAGCAAGGCTGAGACAGAAGGTTCTCAGCAGCGTAAAGCAGAGGCTCTGAAACGTTTGAGCGTTATTGAAGCATTCCGCGAATCCAAGGATATGAATAAGCCGGAGTGGATGATAATGAAAGTTATCCCCGTTATTCCCCCCGATCTCCGTCCCCTTGTTCCCCTCGACGGAGGCCGTTTCGCTACGTCCGATATCAACGACCTTTACCGTAGGGTGATTATACGTAACAACCGTCTAAAGAGACTCATAGAGATCAAAGCTCCGGAGGTAATTCTCCGCAACGAGAAACGTATGCTTCAGGAGGCTGTTGACTCCCTATTCGACAACTCACGTAAATCAAATGCAGTAAAGACAGAGGCTAACAGGACCCTTAAATCACTCTCGGATAGTCTCAAAGGTAAGCAGGGCCGGTTCCGCCAGAACCTCCTTGGTAAGCGCGTCGACTATTCTGCACGTTCAGTTATTGTCGTAGGTCCCGAGCTAAAAATGCATGAGTGTGGCCTGCCAAAACTTATGGCAGCGGAGCTTTACAAACCATTTATCATTCGAAAGCTTATTGAGAGAGGCAAGGTAAAGACCGTAAAGTCCGCAAGAAAACTTGTTGACAGGAAAGACGCTGAAATATGGGAAATCCTGGAAAATGTCATGAAGGGTCATCCCGTGCTCCTCAACCGTGCACCTACCCTTCACCGTCTCGGTATCCAAGCATTCCAGCCAAAGATGATTGAAGGTAAGGCCATCCAACTTCATCCGCTTGCATGTACCGCCTTCAATGCGGACTTCGACGGTGACCAAATGGCTGTCCATCTTCCTCTCGGAAATGCTGCAATCCTCGAAGCACAGCTCCTGATGCTCGGTTCGCACAATATTCTCAATCCGGCAAATGGCGCCCCTATAACCGTTCCTTCACAGGATATGGTGCTCGGGCTCTACTATATCACTAAGGAGAGAGTGGGTGCAAAGGGTGAGGGTATGAAATTCTATGGTCCTGAAGAGGCTATTATCGCTTATAACGAAAAAATAGTTGAACTCCAGTCCAAGGTGAAGGTGCGCCTTCCTATAGATCGTGCACATCCTGAGAAGGGATATCATATGGTAGACACCACTGTGGGCAAGATTCTCTTCAATCAGCTTGTTCCGGCTGAGGTAGGCTATATCAATGAACTCCTCAAGAAAAAATCACTCCGTGATATTATCGGAAAGGTGCTCAAGACATCGGATGTTGCCCGCACGGCACAGTTCCTTGACGACATCAAGGATCTCGGTTACAAAATGGCATTCCAGGGAGGTCTCTCATTTAATCTCGGTGATGTTATCGTACCCGAAGAGAAACATCGTCTTGTGGATGCAGGTTATGAAGAGGTGGAGAGCATACAGGCCAGCTTCAATATGGGCCTTCTCACCAACAATGAGCGTTACAATCAGATTATTGACGTTTGGACTAAGACCAACAACAATCTGACCCGAATCGTTGAGGAACAGATTCGCAAAGACAATCAAGGATTCAACCCCGTATTTATGATGCTCGACTCCGGTGCCCGCGGTTCTAAGGAGCAGATTCGTCAGCTTTGCGGTATGCGTGGTCTTATGGCCAAGCCGCAGAAGTCCGGTTCCACAAGTGCGGAGATCATTGAAAACCCGATTCTCGCCAACTTCAAGGAAGGTCTTTCTGTTCTCGAGTACTTTATTTCCACCCACGGTGCCCGTAAAGGTCTTGCGGATACCGCACTCAAGACAGCCGACGCAGGTTATCTGACGCGCCGTCTTGTAGACGTTTCCCACGATGTCATTATCAATGAGGAAGATTGCGGTACGCTCAGAGGTCTGATCGCCACCGCAATCAAAAATAAGGACGAAATTGTGGAGACTCTCAATGAGAGAATTCTTGGTCGTACTTCCGTACATGATATTTACAACCCTCTTACCGCTGAGAAAATTCTTTCGGCAGGTGAAGAAATTACCGAAGAGATTGCCGATCTGATCGATACTCTTCCTATCGAAAGTGTTGAGATTCGTTCAGTGCTTACCTGTGAATCACGGAAGGGTGTTTGTGCCAAGTGTTATGGTCGCAACCTCGCAACCGGCCGCATGGTGGAAAAAGGAGAGGTTGTGGGCGTTATTGCGGCACAGTCCATCGGTGAGCCCGGTACACAGCTTACCCTCCGTACATTCCATGTCGGTGGTACTGCGGGCAATATCACTTCCGAAAGTGAAATCATCTCCAAGTATGAAGGAAAACTCGAATTTGACGACCTTAGGACCATTACCAAAGTTGACGGTAAGGGTGAGCGTACTATTGTGGTAAGCCGTGCTACGGAAATGAAGATTGTGCATGATACCACAGGCATTAACCTCTCACAGTACACTATTCCTTACGGTGCCGAACTCTTCAAAGCCCCCGGTGATCTTGTAGTCAAAGGAGATAGGATTTGCAGTTGGGACGCATACAATTCCCTCAACATTTCCGAATATACCGGTACTGCCGTTTATGAGCATCTCATCAACGGTGTTACCTACCGTGAAGAAAGGGACGAAACTTCAGGACATATCGAGAGAGTTGTAATCGAGTCTCGTGACAAGTCCAAGACTCCATGTGTTAAGATTGTTGACGAAAATGAAAATGTAATCCAGACATACAACCTTCCTGTAAATGCCCACATCATGGTGGAGAATAAGCAGAAGATTGTTGCCGGAGATATTATACACAAAATTCCTAGGGCAATCGGTAAATCCGGTGACATCACAGGCGGTCTTCCCCGCGTTACAGAACTTTTCGAGGCCAGAAATCCTTCCAATCCTGCTACTGTGTCCGAGATCGACGGTGAGGTTTCACTCGGCAAGATCAAACGAGGCAACAAAGAGGTTATTATTACACCCAAGAACGGGGAGAAGAAGGTCTATCTGGTACCCCTTTCCAAGCAGATTCTTGTGAATGACAATGACCATGTCAAGGCCGGTACACCTCTTTCTGATGGAGTAATATCTTCTTCCGATATCCTCGCAATACAGGGTCCGGTAAAGGTACAGGAGTATATCGTAAATGAGATTCAAGAGGTTTACCGTATGCAGGGCGTAAAGATCAACGATAAACATTTCGAAATTATTGTGCGTCAGATGATGCGCAAAGTTGAGATCGTTGAGCCCGGTGATACCAGTTTCCTTCCTGAACAACTTGTTGACAAGTGGGAATTTATGGAGGAGAATGACGAAATCTTCGACAAGAAAGTTGTTACCGATGCCGGAGATTCCACCGAACTGCACAAAGGTGAGATTGTCACTGTTCGTAAATTACGTGATGAGAATTCAATCCTCAAACGTCAGGACAAGAAGCCGGTCATTGCACGCGATGCTACGCCAGCTACCTCAAAACAGGTGCTACAGGGTATTACACGTGCTGCTTTGAGGACCAACAGCTTTATGTCTGCCGCATCATTCCAGGAGACTACCAAGGTATTGAGTGATGCTGCAATACGCGGCAAGCAGGACACCCTCGAAGGTCTAAAGGAGAATGTCATCTGCGGACACCTAATTCCCGCCGGTACGGGCCAGCGTTCATTTGAGAAACTTGTCGTAGGCAATATGGAAGATGTCCAGAAGGCGTTGAGTATTGCAAGACCTCGCAGGCGTGAACGACCTGTGGAAAGGGAGTAAAAAACTAAAATGGCAGCAATTTGGCTGCCATTTTAGTTTGTGGTGCGAGTTGCAGGGTACGGGGTGCAGGTTATTTTTCCGCTTTTTTCAGTTTATTGAAGCAGTGGCGGCAAATGGGTTCGTAAATATCTTTTTCACCGAGTTCTACAAGTTTGTCGCTGGAGGAGAGACGATGTGAATGGTGAGCAATGTCGCCGCATCTGACGCATATTGCGTGTACTTTCGTTACATATTCGGCTACTGCCATCAGAGCCGGCATCGGACCGAAGGGTTTTCCGAGATAATCCATATCAAGTCCGGCTATTATCACCCTTATGCCCTGTGAGGCCAGTTGCTGCACAACCTCCACTATGCCAGGGTCGAAAAACTGCGCTTCGTCAATGCCTACCACATCTACATTGCCTGTAAGGAGCAATATATTGTTGGATGAATCGACGGGGGTAGAAAGTATGGTATTCGAGTCATGCGAAACCACCTCTGCATCGGAATATCTGACATCTATTTTGGGTTTGAATATCTCAACATTCTGATTGGCGAATTTTGCCCTCTTCAGACGGCGAATCAACTCCTCTGTTTTACCCGAAAACATTGATCCGCATATGACCTCAATCCAGCCCGGATTTTTTGCACTTTCTATAAACATTTTTCTTACTTTTGCATGGAACTCCAGACAAAGGTAATCAAAAATGTCCAGACTTTACATAGTCCCTACGCCAATAGGTAATCTTGAAGATATAACTTTGAGAGCAATAAGAATTCTCAAGGAGGTGGATCTTATTTTAGCGGAGGATACCAGGACAAGTTCGATATTGTTGCGCAAATATGGGATTTCCACCAGGATGGAGTCACATCACAAGTTTAACGAGCATAGGACCGTCGCTACCGTTACAGAGAAGATTCTTTCCGGAATACAAGTTGCGTTGATCAGTGATGCAGGTACGCCGGGAATATCCGACCCTGGTTTTCTCTTGGTTAGAAGTTGTGTAGAGGCCGGCATAGAGGTTGAAACACTCCCCGGTGCCACTGCATTTGTCCCCGCACTGGTCAATTCGGGTTTTCCCTGCGACAGATTTGTCTTTGAAGGATTTCTTCCACAGAAGAAAGGGCGTATGACACGCCTCAAGGCGCTTCAGGGGGAGACCAGGACTATGATTTTTTATGAATCGCCTTATCGTTTGGCAAAAACGCTGGCACAGTTTGCGGAGTTTTTTGGAGCGGAGCGTCCTGCAAGCGTCTCGAGAGAGATTTCCAAAATATACGATACCACTCATCGCGGTACTCTCGCATCGCTGGCGGAATATTTCACCTCGCATGAGCCCAGAGGTGAAATAGTTATAGTAGTTTCTGCGCAGCATCCGTCAAATAATCCGGAGCAGGAGGGCTGACATCCGACAACTTTTTAACAAACACTTTTATGAGCAAGGTAGATATGAAGAGAAAAGAAAAGGTGAAAAAGAGCGCTGCATCAGGTGTTATTGCGCTCATATTCCTGATTATTGGATTTCAGGCGGCGATTTTCTTTGAAAAAGTGATCAACAGACCGACTTCGCAAATGGATTTAGAAGAGGCTACGGATGTATCAGAGTATCACTTAAGGAGAGATGATTCACTGGTGACACCTATATCGCAATCCTCTACGGAGTCCTCTTCCGGAGCATATCCCCGAAGAAATATTGTAGAAAGGAGCAATTATGGGACAAATAATGGTCGAAGAACACGTTTTGGAGGTTATTCAGCCCCTGCCAAGAGTTATGGCAAGTCAAGCCGGCCACCGCGAAAAGCGGAGTCATTTCCATTCGATCCCAACACAATCACGTTAGAAGAGCTCATTAGACTAGGACTATCGGAACGTCAGGCGGAGGTTATCCTGAATTACCGAAACAAAGGTGGAGCATTTCGCAGAAAGGAGGACTTCGCCAGAATGTATGTAGTCTCGGATACTCTTTACCAGCGTCTTGAACCATTCATCGAGATACCTAAATTGGAACTCAATACTGCCGACAGTGCGGATTTAGTCACGCTAAGAGGTATAGGTCCCTACTATGCTCGCCGTATTATCGAGTACAGGGAGCGTTTAGGCGGTTTTTTTGATCCGCAGCAATTGATGGAGATTGACGGTATAGACCGGGAACGTTACGACGGTTTCGCTTTTTCCGTACAAGCCGACAGCAGCCACGTAACACGTCTTAATTTCTGGTCATTGACAAAAGAGGAGCTTGAGGCACACCCTTATGTAGGTACTTATGCGGCAAAAGGCATCCTTCGTTATCGCAGTGTCACCGATACATCGGAATGGAGTTTTACCGATCTTGTACGCAACAACGTATTGACTCCCGACCGAGGTTCAAAACTTTCACGATATCATAAATAACCTTGATTACTGAGAACAGACGGATATTTTGCTTACCTTTACACGATTTTTGTTAAAAAACTGTAAAAAATGTTGGAATGCAGATCCGTCACCAAAAATTTCGGTGACTTCAAGGCGCTTGACAATGTCTCTATAGAGGCACAAAAGGGGCGTGTTTTTGGTCTGCTGGGCCCGAATGGGGCCGGTAAGACCACTCTCATACGTATCATCAACCGCATTACCATCCCTACAGATGGTGAGGTTATATATAACGGCAGATTGATGAACGACGAAATGGTGCGCGAAATCGGCTATTTGCCGGAGGAACGCGGTCTCTACAAAAAGATGAAGGTAGGTGAGCAGGCAATCTATCTTGCCCGTCTGAAAGGGCTCTCCATGGCGGATGCGAGGAAAGAACTCAAAGAGTGGTTTGTTAAATTCGGCATCCGCAGTTGGTGGGACAAGAAGGTTGAAGAACTCTCCAAGGGCATGGCCCAGAAGGTTCAGTTCATTACAACAGTGCTCCATAAACCTTCTCTGCTGATCCTGGACGAACCCTTTTCAGGTTTTGATCCGGTCAATGTACAGCTCATCAGAAACGAAATCCTCCGGATGAAAGATGAGGGTGCTACCATAATCCTTTCCACCCATAATATGGAATCGGTTGAGGAGCTCTGCGACGATATTGCACTTATCAACCGTGCTAAATTAGTGGTATCGGGTCCTACGGGGCAGATTCGTGAGAAATATGGCTCCAATCAGGTGGAGGTGCTCTATCGCTCTTCTCAACCTTTTGCCACATGGTCTAAATATTTCACCATTTCTCTGGACGAAGAATACAAACACTTAAGGAGAGCGGTGCTTGATGTGAACGACGGAGTCGGATCGCAGCAGATCCTTCCGGAATTGCTGAGCAGTGTAGATGTCGTTTCATACAGGGAACTTGTACCGCGAATGAACGACATTTTTATAAAACTAGTAAGCGAAAAATAGGAGGGAGCCATGAATTTTAATAAGATAGGTATAATATTGGGACGCGAATATTCGGTACGCGTCAAGAAGAGATCATTTATCCTGACAACCATCCTCACCCCGGTTTTGCTGGCTGCTCTCTTCATAGTGCCTACCGTGTTGATGGTGGTGGGCGGCAAGGATACGGAGAAGGTGATGATACAGGATGGTTCGGGCATTGTAGCCCCTTATCTCGAGAGCAGTTCCACCGTAGAATATGTCGTTGCACCTGTGGGCAGTACCCTGGAGCAATTAAAGGAAGATTTCAATAATCTGGATGTTTATGCGCTTGTGGGAATATCCGAGCTCGACTCCGGCAACAACGTACAAGTAGTGGCCTACTCTACAGAGCCTTTAAATGTGGATATCAAGAGCGATATTTCGCGTAAAGTCAACAAGGCAGTGGAGGCAATGAAACTTTCACTCTACAATATTACAGATCTCGACCGCATTCTTGCGGAGGTGAAGAGCGATGTGCAAATCACAACCCTGACTCTTACGGATGAGGGTGAAAAAGAGGAGTCCGCCGAGATCTATATGGCGCTCTCATACATAATGAGCTTATTGATTTATATGTTCATCTTTATGTTTGGCAATATGGTGATGAGAGGAGTTATTGAGGAGAAGAGCGGTCGCATAGTCGAAGTGATTGTCTCATCCGTTAAATCTGTTGAGTTGATGATCGGTAAGATTTTAGGAATTGCCCTTGTTGCCCTGACGCAGTTTCTGATATGGGTGGTGCTCACTCTGGTTCTCGTCACGGTGGCAGGTTTTCTGATGGGTGGCGATATCGTTGGAACTATGGAGTCAGCGGATGTGGCAGGTATGGGTTCAATTCTTAAAGGCATTTCCGAGATTAGGTTCGGCTATGTGCTTATCTGCTTCTTAATCTATTTTGTTCTGGGTTATTTGTTATATGCCGGTATGTTTGCGGCGGTGGGTGCCGCAGTGGACAATGAGGCGGATACATCACAACTTTCAATGCCGGTGACCATTCCTCTTATTTTGGGCCTCTTCCTGATGATTCCTACTTTCCAGAATCCTACAGGCCAGCTCGCTTTCTGGGCTTCAATAGTACCCTTCACCTCTCCGATGGTGATGATGGCGCGTATTCCTTTCGGTGTAGTGCCCTTCTGGGAGCTTGCTCTTTCGATACTTCTGCTGTTTGCAACCTTTATTTTTATGGCAGTGATTTCGGCGAAGATATATAAGGTGGGAATTCTTACCTACGGCAAAAAGGCCTCCTTCAAGGATCTTTGGAAATGGATTAAGACAAAGAATTAGCACAATGGATGTAAGAAGAGTTTTTGTCAGCGTACTTCTATTGCTTGTAATGACAGCGGCGCATGCCCAGCTCAAGTATAGTTGGACAACAGTCGCTATGGATGCAACATGGGGCGATATAAAGGATTTTACCGCTACTAAAATAATTAGCAAATATGAACCTATGGTGGCTCCTTTGATGGAAATCATCGGCTATTCCGAAGATGAATACGATAAAGGCACTCCGGAAGGCCCTCTTTCCAATTTTGCGGTGGATGTAATCCGTGCAATTGCCGAAAAGGAGACGGGTACTAATGTAGATGTGGCTATGACCAACTTCGGAGGTATCCGCACCTCTCTTCCGAAGGGAGCAGTGAGGGTTTATGACATATTTTCGATTTTTCCGTTCGACAATTATCTTGTGACCTTTGATATTTTGGGATCGGATTTGGATAAATTTCTCAGAAATATGGCGTCACGTGGCCGTGTAGAGGCGTTGAGCAATGTGCAAGTGGTATTTGACGGACGCCAACTCGAGTCGCTTACTGTGGGAGGAGAACCTATAGATCCGGAAAAGAATTATAGATTTGCCACCATCAATTTCCTTATGGATGGTGGTGACAGGTTGAGTGTGGGCGATTTTGCCAGAAACATCAATAATCTGGAGAGTATTTTTATTCGTGATGCTATTGTGGACTATATTAGGGAGATGACAGTACGAGGTGAAACTATCTCTCTTAAAAATGACGGCCGAGTGATTGTAAAAAATATGGAGGAGCCTCGAAGATGAGACAGAATAGAATCACATATCTCTTTTTATGTATTGCGGTAGCCGTAATGGCAGTTTCCTGTTCACCGAGGCACCTTGTAATTCTCCACACAAATGATACCCACAGTCAGATAGAGCCGGTTAGAGTGGGTCGTGATCGTGATAAAGGCGGCGTTGAACGTCGCCTGCAGTACATTAATTCAGTAAGGGAAAAGGCTGGCCGCCGCAATGTTTTATTGCTTGATGCCGGTGATTACAATCAAGGTACACCATATTTTACCGTGGCAAAAGGCGACCTGGAGATTGAACTTATGAATGCTCTCGGATATGATGTTGCAACTCTGGGCAATCATGAGTTTGATAATGGACAGGAAGAGCTTGCAAGACGTCTTTCATCTGCTGAATTTGTCACCGTTACCTGCAATTATGATTTCTCAGGTTCGGTTTTAAAGGATTATATCAAGCCTTACACAATTATTCGACGTGCGGGACTGAAAATCGGTATAGTAGGAGCTACATCTTATCTTGAAGGAGTTGTACTCAAAAGCCATCTGGAAGGCCTCGTACGTCTGGATGCAATTTCCGAAGTCAACAAATGGGCTGCCTGGCTCAAGCATAAGAAAAACTGTGATCTGGTAATACTCCTATCGCATTTCGGCCATCAAGGCGGTTCAATGGAGCATCCTTCGGATATTCTAATGGCACAAAATTCAAATGATATAGACATTATCATAGGAGGTCATTCCCACACTTTTCTTAAGGACGCAGTAGAGATAGAAAACCTTGCCGGACGCAAAGTTGTTATTACCCAATGCGGAGGACAAGGCGTAATCGTGGGCAGAATGGATATTTCTACTCCCGTTCGACCTTAAGCTGTTGGATTGAATTGACCCCGTCAGAGGTCTTGACGTAGAGTATCACTCTGAATTTTTCACCACCTGCAGTAAGTGATCCAACCGCATATTTCATGGGGGCTTTTCCACTCTTGTGGATTATGGTGAACTTTTTAGGGGTATAGTTTGTGAAAAAGTTCTTGATGATCAGACGT
>CAZRBY010000003.1:11818-13695 GCA_964598495.1 uncultured Muribaculaceae bacterium | reverse complement strand
CTGATTGCGGGTACAATTGTTGATGGCACCCAGAATATTCAATTCAAGGTTGTCGGCAAACCAGGCGGAAAGTTTTTCATAGTCGCCAGATTGGATATATTTGCCGATAGGAGTGAATACATCCTGATCGGTGTTGTTTTCGACATTTGTCTGGGAAGTCCTGATCAGCTGCATAGTCTGAGCCGGTGTAGCAATAGAAAGAATCCCGAACATTGCCAAGAGTAAAATCTTCTTCATTTGGCGTTATAGGTTTAAGAAATACTAAAACTGCTTATTACATTGTAAATTTACAAAAATCAAGCCATCTAAAGAAATAATCCTACTAAAAATATTATTTTTGTAGTATGAAAGTCAAACTTCTCCTTGTCGGTAAGAGCGTGGAGGGCTGGCTCCAGTCTGGGATCAGGCTCTATACCAACCGTCTAAAGCACTATGTGCCATTCGAAATGACGGTTATTCCCGAGCTGAAACAGACATCGGCGCTCTCTGTAGAACAAATCAAAGAGAGGGAAGGAGAACTGATTTTTGCCAGACTAAAGAGTTCGGATGATGTGATCTTGCTTGATGAGCGCGGTAAGATGTACTCTTCTGAAGAGTGGGCACGACATTTGGAGCAAAAAATGACATACGGATCACAAGACTTGGTCTTTGTGATCGGAGGTGCATACGGATTTTCGGAAAAAGTCTATCAGCGTGCAGATGGTAAACTTTCCCTGTCACAGATGACATTTTCCCACCAGATGGTGCGCCTGATTTTTGTTGAACAATTATACAGGGCATTTACTATCATTAAAGGCGAGCCATACCACCACAAGTGAAAAAAATCGGGATTATATATAAACGGATTACGGGAGCCGGAAATAAGTATCTGACGATAGTTATGACGGTAATGGCTCTCGTGTTTGCCATTATCTCTTTTGTGGGCAGCACGGGTACCTATAATCTACGCCGTGAAGTACGCAAGGTGCAAAAACAGGTTCATTACCGGCAGCACATGATCGAAAGATTTGCCCAACGTGCCATCAATACACCGGATGACCAGTGGGTGGATCTCAGCGACCTTCCGGATGATATGGTCATATACAAATATGTTTCAGATACACTCCAGTCATGGACCAACCAGTTTCCGATAAGTAATGATGAAGTGGATGCTTACGCTTTTACCTACCGCCTCCACTATTTGAGTAACGCCAACCTTTTCAGTTCGCCGTTGGCTTATTTGGGACTTGAGGAGCAGTACGTTAATCTCGGTTCGGCATGGTATATTGTCAATACCTATATTTCTCCTTCATACCGAAGCAAAGTAATTACGGGTATTTTGGTAAAAACCGAGTATCTTGATGATAAGGGTCTAAAAAACTACTCTAATAAGAAACTTCGCATTGGTGCCGGTTTTGATCCCGTAAGTGTTAATGTAGATGATGCCGGTGTGGTCTATGGTATTGAGGGTTTGCCTCTTTTTTCACTGGTTTCCGAGAGTCCGAGTCCTGTCAGGAGTACGAATCTCACACCGATGTGGATTTCGATACTATTTTCGGTTATAGCTCTCTTTCTATTCCACGTAAGAAACCGCAGTTGGATGTCATTTCTGATATCGGCTATCGTTCTTCTCGCAATTAGGATAGTGGCATTCATAGTAGTGGGCAACAACGATATGTCGGGAGAATTATTTTCTCCGATCTATTATGCGGACAATCGTTTTTTTGACTCTCTGGGCAACTTCCTGCTAAATAATGTGTTAATTGCCCTATTAGTTTATTGCGTATTCATAATCCGTCTCCAAATAGTCGAGCGTATCACACAATCCGGTAAGACAATGAGGATTGTGCGCACCGGAGTCGCCATTGTAGCAACCCTACTTCTGGTGCTTTATATCC
>CAZRBY010000003.1:8408-11808 GCA_964598495.1 uncultured Muribaculaceae bacterium | reverse complement strand
CGCTTCGTTCGCTAATCATTAACTCAAATATTGTTCTGGAGCCCTTCCGCATCGACGAGCTTTCGTGGTATTCAATTTTGGCATATTTCTCTTCGGCGATGATATTTCTGGGGCTTCTGCTGATGTTGCAGCTGCTGGTGCTTATTTTCCGTAATAGACGGACATTCTCACTCTTGAGTTGGTTCAATATGACGCTCTATGTGTTGATAATATCGCTCTACTGCGTGACGATGATAGTAATATACGGTTTCGAAAAGGAGTATGAGATAAACAGGGTCAGAACCAACAAACTTGCGATGGAACGGGATCTGAGCCTTGAGCTCCAGTTGCGCAACGTTGAGGAGAATGTAGCCCACGATCCCATCATTGCACTGCTTACGGCAGTCGACAGGAGGGACGTGATCCGCAGCCGCCTGCTTGAACGCTATTTGTATCGTAATATTGCCCATAAATATAATATCGAGCTTACAGTTTGTTCTCCCAATGACCTTTTGGATTTGGGACAGGGTAATGAACTTGTGCCATGCTATCCCTTCTATCAGGACCAGATAACAAGGTTCGGCACACCGCTAGCACCCGGTTCGAGATTTTTCTATATGAACAAATACAATGGTCTGACGTCATATATTGGATTGTTTACATTTTTCGACCCTGTGAGCTCGAGGGTCACACGACTCTTTGTGGAAATTGAGTCAAAATACTCTTCAGAGTTGGAAGGTTTGCCGACCATATTGAGTGGAGGCGAGGGTTACAATGACCTACATCTTCCGCGCAACTATTCTTTCGCAAGATATAGCAACGGCCGTATAATTAACTACAGGGGCGATTATGAGTATCCTGTAGTCTTTGACGAGAGTTGTCCTGATGGCTATTCGATGCAAATCAAAAAGGGTTACGTCCACTTCATCAACAAGTTTTCAGCTGATGAGATAACACTTGTAAGCCGTCCCAGTCACAAGTTTTTCTCAAATGTGGTCTCATTTTCCTATATAGCAATTTTCTTTGGTCTCTTCTTCTCGATAATGACATTCTGGGGAAGAGATAGCATGCTATTCTCCCTTCCCAAAAATTCCATAAAGAGGAAGATCACCATCATCATTACCTCAGCGATGATCTTCTCCATTCTCTTTCTTGGAGTAGCGAGCATACACTATGTAAGCAGATTGAACAAAACCGGCAACGAACGTGAGATGGATGAGAAAATCACTACTGCCCGCAGCGTGCTTTCCGAGTATTGCAAATATGCGAACGTTTACAGCCAGGTGCAGTCGCTGGAGTTCTTCAACGCAATGGATGAACTGGCAAAAGTCATTAGAACCGACATCAACCTCTATGACATTCACGGAGGTCTTATCCGAACAACACAACCCGATATATACGAACAGTTCCTGATGGGCAAACGTATGAATGGTAATGCATTTCATGAGATTGCACAAAAAAACGCACTTAAATACACTACTATGGAGGCGGTGGCCGGCATGAAGTACTTCTCTGTCTATGCGCCAATCTTCAACAGTCAAGGCTCAATGGTGGCTATAATCAACCTTCCCTACTTCTCCCGCTCGGCTGATATGTTGAGTGCTTCATCTTCGATGATTGCCACTATTATCAATATCTACCTTGTCCTGATCATCCTTGCATTCATAATAAGTGTGCTGCTCTCTAACTCGCTCTCAAGGCCTCTAGTAGTGATTAAGGAGAGAATCCAGGGTCTGACCACATCATCCAACAGGAACAAATATATCTCCTACCATAACAATAGGGACGAAATAGGAGTGCTTGTAAGTGCCTACAACAAAATGGTTGACGACCTTGATCATAGCAGGTTGCAGTTGGCACAAGCTGAACGTGAACAGGCTTGGAAAGAGATGGCCCGACAGATTGCGCACGAAATCAAGAATCCTCTCACACCGATGAAACTCCGCATACAATATCTGATCAGAATGAAGGATGAAGGACGTTCAGGTTGGGAAGAACAAGTTGAACCCACTCTCAACTCCATTCTGGGACAGATAGCGAATCTTAGCGAAGTGGCGGATGCGTTTTCATCATTCTCAAGATTCTACAACGAAGAGGTGGTTGATGTGAACCTGAATGCAGCCATTTCAGAGCAGGTATTTTTCTTTGATACAAATGACGATATCACAATCGAAATCCGGAACAATGTTCCAGATCCTGTGGTTTCCGCAAGGAGACAACAGCTCTCCCGTGTCTTTGTCAACATTCTTCAGAATGCTATTGAGTCCATCCAAAATGCACGCGGAACGGGCGAAATCCTCGTTACTATCGATGCTGTAGATCGAGAAGAAGGGCGCTATTACAAGGTGGATTTCGAAGATGACGGTCTTGGAGTTGCCGAAGAACATTTGGAGAGACTGTTCAATCCTAATTTCACTACAAAAAGTGGTGGCACCGGTCTCGGACTGGCTATCTGTCGCAACATTATAGAGCAATCCCAGGGTATGATATCCTACTCCAGGTCATCTCTTGGAGGGGCTTGCTTTACAATCCTTCTTCCTGCGAAAAAAACTACTTCTTTCTGAGGTAAATTTGAATCGTACAACCGCTGAAATCGAAATGTTCCCTAAGTCTGTTTTCTAGAAACCTCTTGTAGGGATCTCTCACATATTGAGGCAGATTGCAGAAAAAAGCGAATGAGGGGAATTGTGTGGGCAGCTGTGTCACGTATTTGATTCTTATATATTTGCCTTTCCATGCAGGGGGAGGGTAGCTCTCGATCTCAGGAAGCATCACTTCATTGAGTTCGGATGTTGGGATTCTCCGGGAGTAATTGGAATAGACTGAGGCCGCGGCATTGAGCACGTCGAATATCCTCTGCTTGTTTATTACTGATGTGAATATAATTGGAACGTCGCTAAATGGTGCAATACGCTTTTTGATCGTCTCGGCAAACTCTTTCATCGTGTTGTTGCTTTTTTCAACGGTGTCCCATTTGTTGACAACTATCACGCATCCCTTTTTATTGCGGGCAATAAGGTTGAAAATAGCCATATCCTGTGACTCGATACCTGTTGAGGCATCAACCATCAGGATACATACATCGGAATTTTCTATGGCTCTGATAGAACGCATCACCGAATAAAATTCCAGATCCTCTTTGACACGAGTTTTCTTGCGAAGACCTGCTGTGTCGATAAGCATGAATTCGTGTCCGAATTTGTTGTAATAGGTGGAAATTGAGTCGCGTGTAGTGCCGGCAATTGGAGTTACGATATTTCGTTCTTCACCCAGAAATGCATTGACAAGTGAAGATTTACCCACATTGGGCTTACCCACGATGGCGAGGCGCGGTATGTTTGAGTAGGGATCATTCTGATCACTATTTTCAGAGGGAAGCAATTCTACGATTCTGTCCAGAAGGTCGCCGGTCCCGCTTCCG
>CAZRBY010000003.1:0-8398 GCA_964598495.1 uncultured Muribaculaceae bacterium | reverse complement strand
CGTTAGCTGAGGAGATGCACCAGGGATCACCCAATCCAAGGGCGTGGAATTCATATGCTCCATACATCTTTTCACCGGTGTCAACCTTGTTGACTGCAAGTACGACAGGCTTTTTGCTTCTGCGGAGTATGCCTGCAATCTCGGCATCAAAGTCGGTGATGCCGGTGCCTACCTCCACGACAAAGAGTACAAGGTCGCATTCCTCTATGGCAATCATCACCTGTTTGCGGATTTCTTCTTCGAATATGTCATCGGATTTGGACGTAAATCCTCCGGTGTCCACCACTGAAAATTCGTTACCGCACCATTCACAGGTACCATAATGTCGATCGCGTGTCACGCCCGCCGTCTCATCGACTATTGCCTGCCTCATGCCTACAAGGCGGTTGAAAAGGGTAGATTTACCTACATTCGGTCTTCCTACTATTGCTACCAGATTCATATTGATGTCTATATTAGATCGCCGGAGTTGCGTATGCTATTATATCTTCTTTGGTAATTTTAGGCCCGCAGAGAATCATCAGACGTTCTGTGACATTACGGAGTTCACGTATATTACCTCTCCATGGGAGTTTGTTCAGCTCCTCATAGGCTTCGGAAGTTACTTTTTTGGGAGCGATTCCCATTTCCTTACTTATCTGTTTTATGAAATGTTCAACCAGAAGGGGAATATCTTCGATGCGTTCGGCAAGTTTTGGCACATGGACCAGTATGACGCTCAGACGGTGGTAGAGGTCTTCTCTAAAATTGCCTTTCTCAATCTCCTCGGTGATATTTTTGTTGGTGGCGGCCACTACCCTGACATTAACGGTGATATCCTTGTCGCTACCGACTCTGGTTATTTTGTTCTCTTGGAGTACTCTCAACACCTTAGCTTGTGCGGCAAGGCTCATATCACCGATTTCGTCGAGGAATAGAGTACCGCCGTCAGCCTGTTCAAATTTACCCTTGTGCTGTCTTACGGCGGAGGTAAATGCTCCCTTTTCGTGTCCGAAAAGTTCGCTTTCGATAAGTTCACTGGGAATAGCTGCGCAATTGACCTCAATGAAGGGAGCCGAGGAGCGAGTGCTCTTTTCGTGAAGGCGTCTGGCCACAAGTTCTTTACCCGTACCGTTGGATCCGGTTATGAGGACTCTGGCCTCTGTTGGGGCTACTCTGTCCACTATATCCTTAATGTGCTTTATGGCTGTCGATTCACCTATGATTTCATATTTTGCGCTGACCTTCTTCTTTAGAATGGTGGTTTCTTTTACCAGTTGTGTCTTGTCAGTGGCATTTTTTAGGGTTATGAGTATTCTGTTGAGATCGAGTGGCTTTTCGATGAAGTCGAATGCACCCTTTTTAATGCACTCCACGGCCGTGTCTATAGTGCCATGTCCCGAAATCATAATTATCGAGGATTCGCAACCTTCCCTGGCGAGGGTGTCAAGCACCTCTATTCCATCCATTCTCGGCATTTTGATATCACAGAATATGGCATCGTAGTTACCGCTGAGAGCTGCCTCCACACCTTCTTTGCCATCACAGGCCAACGCCACTGTGTGATTGTCCATTTCCAGGATATCTTTCAGAGCATTGCGGATACTGCGTTCGTCATCAATAATCAGGATTTTCATGAGCGGTTATATATTTGTTGTAAAGGACAAAGATAGAGTTTTTTTGTCTATTTTTGTGTTTTAACACCAAATAGAGAGAGATATGATTATTGCAATAGACGGCTATTCTTCAACTGGCAAAAGTACATTTGCTAAGCTAATAGCAGCACGTTTGGGGTTGATTTACCTCGATTCCGGCGCTATTTACCGTGCGGTTACCCTTTTCGCTCTTCAGCACGGCTATATTAAGGACAATGTAATAGATACTCCCTCTCTAGAGCAAGATCTTGTTGCAGGTAAAGTAGAGATTTCCTATAACAGGGATAATCCTGAGGGTAGGGCTGAGATCTGTCTCAACGGAGTGAATGTCGAGTCGCGCATACGCCTGCTGGATGTTTCCAATAGTGTAAGTCCGATAGCAACACTTCCATTCGTCCGTAATTTTGTGGACTCACTCCTTCGTGGCTATGGTCCTATGGGAGTGGTGATGGATGGTCGCGACATCGGCACTGCAGTTTTTCCGGAGGCGGACCTGAAGATTTTTATGGTGGCTGATGCTAAAATCAGGGCGCAGAGACGTGTTGATCAGTTGGTGGCCAAAGGTGAGAAGGCTGATTTCGATGAGATTTACCGCAATGTGCTTGAGAGGGATTATATTGATTCGCATCGTGAAATGAATCCCCTGCGTCAGGCTGAGGATGCGGTAGTACTTGATAACAGCTATATCTCGGTGAGCCAGCAGATGATATGGCTGGGTTGGGTGCTCAAGGCCAAGTTTGATATGGATTTTTGATGAATGTTAAACTGGAAATAGATTCATCTTCCGGTTTTTGTCCAGGAGTGGTAAAAGCGGTTCGGCAGGCTGAAAAATACCTTGCCCTTCATAATACTCTCTACTCTTTGGGCCCCATTGTGCACAATTCACTCGAAATAGATCGGCTCAAGTCCAAGGGGCTGCGCATTGTGGATATTGATTCCATGGATAGCATCTCCGGCAGTGTACTTTTGATTAGAGCTCATGGTGAGCCCCCTTCCACTTATGCAAAGGCTGATGCAATGGGAATTGCTCTGATTGACTGCACCTGTCCGGTAGTGCTTCGTCTTCAACAGGAGGTGCGCAAGGCTTTTCTCCGTATGAAGAGTGTAGGTGGTACGGTGGTAATCTTTGGTAAACATGGACACGCTGAAGTCAATGGACTTGTTGGGCAGACCGAAGGTTGTGCGGTGGTTATAGGCAGTACTGACGATGTTTTCGAAGTGGATTTTTCCATGCCGATAGAGCTCTTCTCACAGACCACACAGGACCCTTTGGAGTATGAAACTATAGTGGAAATTATGAGGTCCAAGGGAAAGGATGTAACGGTGCATAATACCATTTGTGCACAGGTGAGTACAAGACACGAGTCTCTTGTGAACTTTGCGCGGAGTCACTCGATGATACTCTTCATCAGCGGCAGGGAGAGTTCCAACGGTAAAGTGCTGTTTGACCTTTGCAAAAGTGTCAATCCCCGTTCCTGGTGGATTGAGGAGGCTTCACAGGTGGACCCTGCTTGGATTAGCGATGGTGATAGCATTGGCATTTGCGGCGCTACTTCCACTCCTGCGTGGCAATTGGAGGAGGCAATGGAATGCCTTTCTTCCATATTGAAATAAATTCAGTATATTTGTAAGTTGAATTTTTCGGGACAATTATCAAATTATATATACTTTTTATGGCAACAACAGCAGATTTTAAGAACGGACTCTATTTGAATTTTAACGGAAAACCCTGCTCTATAGTATGGTTCCAGCATGTGAAACCAGGCAAAGGTCCCGCTTTTGTAAAATCCAAACTACGCAACCTTGAGAATGGACGTATTCTCGAGAATACCTTTACTGCAGGAGAAAAAATTGATACTATTACAGTTGAGCATCGCACTTACCAGTTCCTATATTCTGATGAGGATGGATTCCATTTCATGAACACTGAGACTTATGATCAGGTACACCTCGAGAAGGATATGGTTGAAAACAATGACCTTATGAAGGATGGACAGACTGTGCAAATGGTATATTGGGCTGACGAAGATAGGTATCTTACCTGTGAGCTTCCTACTTATGTTGAGCTTGAGGTTACCTATACCGAACCCGCAGTTAAGGGTGACACCGCTTCCACAAATGCACTGAAGGCTGCCACTCTTGAGACAGGTGCAGAAATAATGGTTCCTCTTTTCATCAACCAGGGCGATCGCATCAGAGTAAATACAACTGACAGATCATACGGCGAAAGAGTGAGATAGTCCTTTTTTATGAGTTAACCTTTTAGACATATACGCTATGCGTAAACTATTCCTAATACTAATGTCCATATCCGTGGTATGCGGGTGTGGACGTTTTTCTTCTTCAGATCCTTCGATCAATATTTCAGAAGAGGAAAGAGAGGCGAGAATCGCCATTGATTTTTCCCGCGACAGCAGTTACATTGTCAATTATCTGAAACTCTATTACCCGGAGTTGACAGCGGAGCAGGTTGCCGCATGGGAGGCTACTAATGTCCTTGAGAGTAGATTTATCGATGGGCAAAAGCGTTATTTCCGCAATGCGGGACGAAATCTCTTCCGTATCGACAAGGAGGCAAAAAAAGTATTTGAACAGGTTGAAGGAGTACAGGTGGATCAGCTTCACATCTTCCTTGATGGCTACAATAAAGAGGTAATCAAGGCCATAAGAGAGCAGAAGAAAAGTCTTGTCATGCCAGTTACTATGACCATCAAGTACACTTTGACTGTAAAACCCGATGTTGTGCCTGACAGCACGGTGCTTCGTGCCTGGATGCCTTATCCTCGCGAAGACCAGAACAGTGTCAAGGATATACGCCTGATTTCCACCTCAGAGCCGAAATACAAGATCTCTTCTGACAAATACGTCCACAAGAGCATCTATATGGAGAAAATTGCGGTTGCCGGACAGCCGACTGTTTTCTCATACGAACTCTCTTTCAAGTGTTACAACGAGTGGTATGACTTCAATCCGGAGGATATAAAACCATATGATACAGGAAGTCGACTATACAAGGAATACACCGCAGAAAAGGCTACCCATGTCATTTTCACTGACCGTATAAAGAAGATAACCGACTCTATCGTAGGTACGGAAACCAATCCTTACATTAAGGTTAAGAAGATCTATCGCTGGATTGCCGACAACTACCCCTGGGCCAGCGCGCGCGAGTATTCCACTATAGAGAATATTCCCGAGTATGTGCTTGACAACAATCATGGTGATTGCGGACAAGTGGGCTTGCTTTTGATTACTATGGCGCGCTATGCCGGTGTGCCGGCAAGATGGCAGAGCGGCTGGATGCTTCATCCGAATAGCGTCAATATGCACGATTGGCTTGAGGTATATTATGAGGGTATCGGATGGGTGCCCACCGACCAGTCATTCGGACGCGGACGCTATAATGTTAAGGATAATGATGACGAATATCACTTCTATACAAAGGGTCTGGATGCTTACCGCTGGATTGTGAACAGTGACTATTCAGGTGAGTTTTCTCCCGCCAAGAAGTTCATCCGCAGCGAGACCGTGGATTTCCAGCGCGGCGAAGTTGAGTGGGAGGGAGGCAATCTCTATTTCGACAAATGGAGCGGCTGGATTTCGGATATTCAGTATAGTTACGAGGAGAAGTAGGGATTGTTTGGTTATACTTTTGATATAGATGACGCGATTAACTCTGTTATTCGCGTCATTTTTTGAGGGGAATAGGGGGAATTGCGTCAGTTGGCTTGCAAAAATGAATATTATCACTATTTTTGCATTATTATCATTACATGTGATAATAGAGCAAAATTATGAGATAATAGCTGATTATGAGTAATATGATTTCAATATTAGGTATTCAAAAAGAGTTGATTCCTATAAAAAAAGAAAAGCTGCGTGGCCTTAGTGCTGATTTAATTTTGAGGTTTTCATTTTATACTATGGACTTTAATAATCAAATTTTGTGTGTCATAAAGGCCAAAAACGCACTTGATTACATTACCCCAAGGATTTATAAGAAGATTGCTCGACAGGTAGAGACTGTTATGAATATACCTGTTGTTTTCCTTTTAGATTCGCCGGCCTATTATGAACGTACACGCCTAATTAATCAAGAGGTTTATTTTATTGTTTCGGATAAATATGCTTTCCTGCCTACTTTAATCGTGAATGTTCAAGCTAAAAAACAAGATAAGAAACCAAGGAGATTAACACCTGCAGCGCAATATCTATTGCTATATCATCTTTTAGAAAGTAATAGCGACAATGGATTTACGATTAAGATGTTGGAAGGAATAGTTCCTTTCAATTATTTGACATTGGCACGTGCAGTCACAAATCTTGAAAAGTGCCAATTATGTGACTCTGAAATTCAAAGTGATACAAGAATTAAATTGATTCGCTTTAAGGGTTCAAAGCGTGATTTATGGACAAAAGCTCAAAGTTATTTGTTGCCACCTGTAAAGAAAGTGTTATATTGTGACGAAATGCCTGAAGTTAATTTCGCTATAAGTGGGGTAAATGCCTTGTCACACTATTCTCACTTAAAGCCTGAAAAATATGGAACAATGGCAGTTTGGGACAGGCACTTTAACCAGACGGATGGTGAGTATAACGAAATAGAGGGTTTGTATAGAGTCGAGGTGTGGAAATACCCGGTTACAATACCCTATCAAATGAATGGTGGAATAGTTGATAAACTTTCGTTGTACCTCTCTATGAAGGATGATCCGGATCCACGAATTGAAAAAGAATTGGAAATAATGATGGAGGAGTTGAAATGGTAAAGGGGTTGGAGAAATTTAAGAATCACTTCGCCGGATTCGAAGATAACTATGTGATAATAGGTGGAACGGCTTGCGATATCGCTTTGCAGGATACAGAAATGAATCCACGTGCAACCGACGATATTGATTTGATATTGGTCATTGAAAATATGACACCAGAATTTGGAAAACGCTTTTGGGATTTTATTACTGAGGGAGAGTATGAAACTCGCCAAAGGAAACGGGAAGGGAAAAATCGATCAAACGAATTATTCAGGTTTATCAATCCAAAGAATGGGTTTCCGGTTCGAGTAGAATTGTTATCTAAATTTCCCGAAGTTTTAGAAGCGCCAACAGGCTTTCATTTAACTCCTATTCCTTTAGGAGAAGGAATATCAAGCCTTTCAGCAATATTGCTGGATGAAGAATACTATCGTCACGTCATTGACGGCAGTATAATCGAAGCAGGTGTTCGCATTGCTGATCCGCTTTCCCTTCTCTGTTTGAAAATTAAGGCATTTTTAAATCTGACTGAAGAAAAGAAAACCAATCCGCATGTTCATAGTGCCGATATTAAAAAGCATCGTGATGATGTTTTCAAACTTTTGGCTATGCGTATTGACCCTTTAACACCGGTAGAATTACCGGCTATCATAAAAAATGATGTGAGCTTATTCATTAGTATGATAGAAAAATCTTTACCGAATCAGTCTTTGCGTGATAGTTTGAAACGTACAGATGATGATATTAGTGGTTATCTTGGCATTATGAAAGAAATATTTGGAATAGAATAAACTATAATAATATGAGAATTCAATACGCGTCGGACTTACATTTGGAATTTTCAGATAATTACAGTTATTTAAAAGGGAATCCATTGAAAGCTTTAGGCGATATCCTTGTTCTGGCAGGCGATATTGGTTATCTTAACGATAGTAATTATATCAAGCATCCGTTTTGGAATTGGGCGTCAAAAAATTATAAGCAAGTGATTGTAGCTGTAGGGAATCACGAATTATACAAGTATTACGATTTGGCTAATATGCCGCATGGCTTGGTTTGTTCTATTCGAGATAATGTAAACTGCTATTATAATGCTGTCGTTAGAATTGAAAACGTTGACTTTATTGTTTCAACTTTATGGGCCAAAATACCGTTGGAAGAAGCCTATCTTACCGAACATTATGTCAATGATTTTCACAGGATTTTATATAATGCAGAACTATTAACATGGGACAAATTTAACTGTGAACACGATAAATGTTTTCGATTTATTCAGAGTGAAGTGGCTAAAAGTACAGCTGAATATATAATTGTAGTTACCCATCATGTTCCATCTTTTCAATTAGCTTCTCCTGATTTTGCTGAAAGCAAAATAAATGGGGCATTTACGGTTGAATTAGCAGATTATATAGAGAAAAGTCCGATAGATTACTGGATTTATGGACATTCACATCGGAACATCGACAAATTTATCGGAAAAACTGAATGTGTGAGCAATCAGTTAGGATATGTATTTCATAACGAACATCGTAGTTTCGATCCTGAAAAAATAATAGAAGTAGAGTCAACTGTGAAGAGTATAACAGGTTGAAATGATTTCCTCTCCTCGGGATTTCGTCGCTTCGCTTCGACAATTCCGTTCGAGAATCCCTCTCTCTCCGGGATTTCGTCGCTTCGCTTCGACAATTCCGTTCGAGAATCCCTCTCTCTCCGGGATTTGCTCGCTGCGCTCGCACATCCCTTTTTACTCGCCGTTGGGGCCCTTGCAATGCTCAAGGCATGAAGTTGCGCAATAACGCCTCTCTCTCCGGGATTTGCTCGTTTCACTCGCACAATTCCGTTCGAGAATCCCTCTCTCTCCGGGATTTGCTCGTTTCACTCGCACAATTCCGTTCAAGAATCTCTCTCTACGGGATTTGCTCGTTTCACTCGCACAATTCCGTTCAAGAATCTCTCTATCCGGGATTTGCTCACTGCGTTCGCACATCCCTCCCCGCCTGCGGCGGGGCGATG
>CAZRBY010000002.1:104251-134253 GCA_964598495.1 uncultured Muribaculaceae bacterium | reverse complement strand
ATCCGTAGTCAAATACTCTATTCAGTTGAGCTATGGGGCCTTATGAAAAAACTGTTATTCCTCTTTGGCTGTCTGGCGGGCAACTCTCTTTTCTTTGATGCGTGCCTTCTTGCCGGTAAGATCTCTAAGATAGAAGATACGTGCCCTGCGTACTACGCCGACTTTATTGACCTCGATATCCTCAATTAGAGGTGAAAATAGCGGGAAAATCCTCTCTACACCTACACCATTTGAAATCTTGCGTACTGTAAAAGTCTTAGTAGTACCCTCGCCGCGTTTTTGTATCACGATACCGCGAAACTTCTGGAAACGCTCTTTGTTTTCTTCTTTAATCTTATAAGTAACGGTAACCGTGTCACCTGCTTTGAAATCAGGCAACTTTTTCAATTCCTGTGCACAGGACTCCTGTGCGATCTTCATTAAATCCATTTTTCTTAATGTTTTAGCGCAACGTTGCTGCTCCGGAAGCTTCCGAGACTTATGTCAAGAGGTTGCTTTTAGTTTTGGGATTGCAAAAGTACATATTTTTTTACAACGTACAAATTTTTACGAACTTTTTTCCAAAAAACGGCTGATAATCACATTCCAAACTCAAATTTGGCCTTCTTATGCCTGTGAGGATTTTAACTTTTTTGCGAGGAACTCAATGCCGAAGAGGAGAAGCACTCCAACCGCAAACCATATTACAGCCTGAATCAATTGAGGATCTCCGCTATAATCTCCCGGAAGTATCGGACGGTCTACACCGCTCCCAAGAACTCTTTTCCATGGCCAGACTTTTACAAGAGAACCGATCATCAGACCTGAAAGGAAAAACAACGTGCCATTATAGGCCTTCTTGAGTAGCCAGGAGAGAAAATTCGAGAAAAGAATGATACCGATAATTGCACCCGCCGCAAAAACTACAAGAACGGGAATATTCAAATCGCTTACAGCACCTATTATATATGCATACTTCCCAAGAAGTAGCAATATGAAACTGCCGGAGATACCCGGGAGAATCATGGCACAAATGCCGATTGCCCCACAAAGAAATACAAACCAGAGCTCATCGGTAGTCTCGGTGGGAGATATTAGACAAATAATCACTCCTACCGCAATTCCAACGAAGGTAGGCAGCAGATGAATAAGTTTCTTGTCCTCAATCTCTCTGATGATGTAGATAGGCGAAGCGAGAATGAGTCCGAAAAAGAAGGACCATAAAGGTATCGGATGGTGAACCAGCAGATACTGCATCACTTTTGCCAGAGAAAAGATGCTTATCAGTATGCCCAGAACAAGTGAAAGGAGAAAATTACCGTTTATTTTCAACCACAACTTGCGGAATTTTCCCCTGAAAAGAAGTTTGATTGCCTCAATATCAATAGACTTAATTGACTCTATCAGTTCGCCGTAAATACCGGTGAGGAAAGCGATCGTGCCGCCTGAAACCCCCGGAATCACATCAGCGGCTCCCATACATAGACCCTTTACGGAAACGAGAAGGTAACGCCCGAATTTTGACATAATCAATTATCAGAATGGTCAGGTAGAGTGATTAGATGTATGTTTGCCACATACTCTTTTGATAGTTCCATGTCTCTTTCCGAAAAAGAGGGTCTGTATGTGAGGTCATACGGATTATCTCTGGAGAAGTATTTGCCCACTTTAAACCCCGCTTTTGAAAGCTTTGACAATCTGTTCACAACAGGGTGAAAATTGTTGGAGACGGCAAATAAAAAATCGAATTCGGTATTGATGAATTCGTCGGCAATAGCGGATTTGAGTTTACCAAGATATGTAAAATCGTGTCGGTAGTTGATTACTGTCATTCTGTGGTCAAGGCACCACTGCGGTATAGGATGTCTACTAAGGTTAACCAGAAGATAGTGAATCTTTATACCATATCTGGCAGCTTCCTGATTGAGAAAAGCAACGGTAGCGGGACAATTGGAGTTGCTGAGATTCAGGATTACACCAAGCGAACGGGCGTCATTAAAAGGTTTCAGTACAGGTTTTCTCATATGTGCGCCAATAAAACAAAAAAGACTCCCGAACACAAATAGGTATTCGGGAGCTCTTGGAAAAGTATTTTACTTATTGTCAGCAATGGCTGCCTGAGCAGCTGCAAGTCTTGCTATAGGTACGCGGAAAGGTGAGCAAGAGACATAGTCCATTCCGATCTTGTGGCAGAAATGTACCGAAGCCGGATCACCGCCATGTTCACCACAAATACCAACCTTAAGTTTTGGACTTGTCGAGCGTCCTCCATCGAGGCCCAGTTTAACGAGTTTCCCTACAGAGTTCAAGTCAAGAGTCTGGAATGGGTCGAAAGTGAGAATTCCGTGCTCCATATAGTCACTCATAAAGGAACCGATGTCATCCCTTGAAAAACCATAGGTCATCTGTGTAAGGTCATTGGTGCCGAATGAGAAGAACTGTGCGGATTTGGCCATTTCGGGTGCAAGAATTGCAGCACGTGGAATCTCGATCATTGTACCATATAGGTATTTAATCTTTACGCCCTCAGCTGCCTCAACCTCGGCCAATGCTTTATCGCAAATAGCCTTCTGGAAGTCAAGTTCCTTAGCAGAAATGGTTACGGGAATCATAATTTCAGGGAGCGGATTGAGACCCTTCCTCAGCAACTGGGCAGTAGCTGTAAATATGGCCTTAAACTGCATATAACTCACCTCAGGATAGGTAACACCTATACGTACTCCGCGGTGGCCCATCATCGGATTGACCTCATGGAGGAGTTCTCCCCTCTCCTTGATCTCGTCGAGGGTGATGCCAAGTTCATTCGCGAGTTCCTGTTGTTTTTCAAGAGTCTGCGGTACAAACTCGTGCAATGGAGGATCGAGGAGGCGGAATGTAACGGGTCTGCCGTTCATAACGCGCATTGTCTCCCTCGTAGCATCCACAACATAGGGCTCAAGTTCGTTAAGAGCATCGACTCTTTCCTCAAGAGTGGTAGCGTGAATCATCTTGCGGAGTTTGGATAGAGGAGCCTCGGAATCTTTACCATAGAACATATGTTCGATACGGAAGAGACCGATACCTTCAGCACCGAATTCAATTGCCTTCCGAGCATCTTCGGGAGTATCGGCATTTGTGCGGACACCAAGCCTACGGAATTTATCAACTATCTTCATGAACTCTACGAAACGAGGGTTCTCAGAAGCATCTACCGTATTGACTGCTACATCATACACGTGCCCCCTTGTGCCATTGAGAGAGAATATATCACCCTCCTTGTAACACTTGTCACCAATGTTCATCACCCTCTGACCATTGATGGTTGAAAACTTGATGGCATCGCAACCTACGATACAGCATTTGCCCCATCCACGCGCTACCAAAGCTGCGTGAGATGTCATACCACCGCGTGAGGTAAGCAATCCTACGCAAGCACGCATACCCTCAACATCTTCAGGGTTGGTCTCCTCACGTACAAGGATTACCCTCTGCCCTCTTGATGCTGCTTCAATTGCAGCTTCTGAAGTGAATACAATCTTACCTACTGCGCCACCGGGACCTGCAGGAAGACCTTTTGCAATCACTTTAGCCTTCTTCTCATATTCGGGGTCGAGAATAGGGTGAAGTATCTCGTCAAGCTGCTTGGGAGCAACTCTCATCACTGCAGTCTTCTCATCGATCATACCCTCCTCAATCATATCCATTGCCATATTGAGAGCTGCAAAACCGGTTCTTTTGCCAACGCGGCACTGGAGCATCCAGAGTTTTCCGTCCTGAATGGTAAACTCGATATCCTGCATATCGGAGAAATGGTGTTCGAGGTCATCCTGAATCCCGTAGAGCTCCTTGTATACCTCTGGCATAGCCTTCTCGAGAGAGGACAAATGCTTGTTATGTTCATTCTTAGTAGCCTCATTGAGGGGATTGGGGGTGCGAATACCGGCAACTACATCCTCTCCCTGTGCATCAATGAGCCATTCACCATAAAATGTATGCTCACCGGTAGCAGGATTACGGGAGAATGCAACGCCTGTCGCGGAATTAGAGCCCATATTTCCGAATACCATTGCCTGCACGTTAACTGCAGTGCCATATTCGTCGGGAATGCCCTCTATACGGCGATAAGCGATAGCTCTCTTGCCATTCCATGATTTGAATACTGCACCAATACTACCCCACAGCTGGGCATGAGCATCATCGGGAAACTCTTTACCGATAACTTCTTTTACGCGCACCTTAAACTGCTCACAAAGCAATTTCAGATCTCCTTCAGTAAGGTCTGTGTCGCCCTTATAGCCCTTCTTAGTCTTAAGATCATGGAGCATATTGTCAAGCTGTACACGAATACCCTTACCATCTTCAGGCTCGATGCCTTCGGCTTTCTCCATCACAACGTCAGAGTACATCATGATCAGACGGCGATATGCGTCATATACAAAACGTGGATTTTTTGTCTTTTCAATAATTCCGGGAATTGTTTTGGAGCACAAACCGATATTGAGAACTGTTTCCATCATACCGGGCATTGACATTCTTGCACCTGAACGGCAAGATAGAAGGAGCGGATCCTTGCTATCGCCGAATTTCATTCCCATAGTCTCTTCAGTTGCCTTAAGAGCTGCTGCAACTTCTTCCTTAAGCCCTTCAGGATACTTGCCCCCGAGTGCAAAATACTCAGTGCAAGTATCGGTTGTGATTGTAAAACCAGCCGGAACCGGAATACCCAGAGTACACATCTCTGCAAGATTAGCTCCTTTGCCTCCGAGGAGGTTTTTCATCGTGCCATCACCTTCGGCACTCTTCCCGCCAAAGCGGTAAACTCTTTTCGTCATAGATACTTTAATATTATAATTTTTTGTTATTTTTCTATTTGTAAACTGCAAAATTAGTAAAATTATAGGAGAATAGCAATGCTATCGGTACTTTTTTTCTACCTTTGAGGGTATGAGAATAATAATCTGTTTTGCCATCGTTGTTTTGAGTCTCGGTTTACTTATAGGATGCAGATCTAATAGAGGTAGTGCAAAGAATATGGAAAATATGCCAACATTGAGAGTTAAAAAAGTTGTTTTCGAGTCGTCAAAGCCCTCCGTGGCTGAAGTTGCCGCGATGTTCGACAGAGAAAAAATAGAATTTCAATCTATAGATGCGGTTAACTGGGAGAGTTACAATTACAAACCGGACGTAAAATTTCGAATGGCCCACTCGACTGAGGAGATATATCTCCAGTATGTAGTTCTAGAGGATGGTGTCAGGGCCACCTTTGGATTCGACGCCGGTTCTAAACCCTACACCGACTCCTGCGTCGAATTTTTCATGATCCCATCAGATTATGATTCCATCTACTACAATCTGGAGATGAACTGCATAGGTCACGGCACATTTGCCGGAGGTCCTGACCGTCGGCAACGGACCCGTTTCGGTGACGATGTCATGAGCCTGATAAGAAGACATTCTACTCTCGGTAGTGAGCCCTTCGGCAACCGTCCGGGCATGCAGGAATGGACACTTACCATCGTCATTCCAAAATCACTATACTCTCTTTCGGAATTCTCCGATCTGTCGGGACGCACAGTTAGGGCAAATTTTTACAAATGCGGAGACGATATGCCCGTTCCACACTATCTGAGCTGGCATCCGATACCTATTCCATCTCCAAATTTCCATACGCCGGAACATTTCGGGCAAATATTTTTCGAATAAAAAAGTACATTTTATTTTTTTTTATTATCTTCGTGAGTTACTAAAACCCAGATTATGAAAAAATTGGCCATTTTTTCACTTGTTACCGCAGCTCTGATTTCCCTTTCGGGATGTCAGTTTTTAAAAGATTTGACAAGCGAAGAGTCTCTTCTTTACGGGCAGTGGGATGTCGCAAAAGTCTATATTGGAGATATTGAACTCAATTATGCGGAAACACCTTATTCTTTCGTGTTTGAAAAAAACGGTACATTCAAATTCCAAGTATGGGAAGTTGAGGGCCGCACCAATATGGTTATTGCCAGCTATACCGGTTCATTCACTTACGACAAGGACAATTTTATTCTAAACCTCAGTTTCCCTATAGATGGTCTTCTCCAAAACAAAAATAATTTCAATACGAACATTGTCACACAGCTCAAGGTTAAGGAACTGACTCTCAAACGCCTGCTGCTTGATGTCATTGAGGAGGACGAGCTTGCATTATTCAATCTCAACTCCACCTGGGAAATGAACAAAAAATTTTGATCATGAAAAAAATATACACTTTTCTGCTACTTTCACTCGTTATGTTGACAAGCTGCAACCCTGAGAAAGAGCTAAAATCCCTCATATCCGACCTCGAGGGTACGCTCCTGCCGCTTTATGTAGAATCGTCAAAAAGTTATTGGGCCGGTACAACAACCGGTAATCCTGAAGATTTTCAGAGATACGCCCAGGCCGGCATCAAAACTACCGAAATCTATTCCGACAAAGTCCTGTTTGACAAACTCAGCCGAATGCGAAAAAGCGGCAGGGTTACCAACCCTCTCCTCAAAAGGCAACTTGATATAATCTACCTTTCATTTCTAAAAGGACAGGCAGACACAACACTGCAAAATCTCATAATAGAGAAAGAGAGCCTTCTTGAACAGAAATATGCCGGTTTTCGCGCCGAATTCCGCGGCGAAAAGGTCAACGACAATTATGTGGAAGAGATGCTCCGCACCTCTACGGACAACAAGGCTCTCGAAGAGATCTGGAATGCCCATAAGGCAATAGGACCTTATGTTGCTGAAGATGTGCTGGAAATAGTGCGTCTTCGCAATAATCTGGCACAGTCACTCGGATTTGACAATTACCACACAATGTCCATGATTCTTTCAGAGCAGGACCCGGAGGAAATTTCAGCACTATTTGATGAACTTGACGATATGACACGTGAAGGATTTGCGGTACTCAAGGCAGATATGGACAAGATGTTTTCCGTGAGATATAAAGTTCCGGCAAATAAATTGATGCCCTGGCACTTCCAGGGAAGATTTTTCCAGGAAGCCCCCGATCTATATCCCGTAGATTTTGACAAATATTATAAAGGACGCAATCTCGAAACTTTGACTACAGATTTCTACAACAGTATAGGTCTTGATGTGAGCACAATAATGATGAATAGCGACCTCTATCCTCGTGACGGCAAAAACCAGCACGCTTACTGTATCGATATAGACCGTAACGGGGACGTACGCGTCTTATGCAACATCTCCGACACGGAGCAATGGATGTCGACTATGCTCCACGAATTCGGGCACGCCGTATATGCAATCGGACATGATGCTGCCGGCAATCCCCTCTTCCTCCGAGAGGCAGCACATAGTTTCACTACCGAAGCTGTAGCAATGATGTTTGATCGGTTGTCCCGCAATACGGAATGGATGAAAGTTATGGTGGATCTCCCTGAAGAAGAGGCGGCAGCCATAAATGAAGATTGTATCCGGTCACTCCGTCTCCAGCAACTTGTCTTCAGCCGCTGGGCGCAGGTTATGTACCGCTTTGAAAAGGAGATGTATGCCGATCCGGAACAGGACCTGAACACTCTCTGGTGGGATCTTGTAGAAAAATATCAACTCCTAACCCGCCCTGAAGGACGCAACCAACCTGACTGGGCATCAAAGATTCACGTAGCACTCTATCCATGCTATTATCATAACTATCAACTTGGGGCCCTCCTGGCCTCCCAACTTCATCATTACATAGTTACCAATGTCACCAACAGCCAGGATATGGCAAACGAATGTTATATCGGCAACAGATCTGTTGGCGAATGGCTTCAGGAATATGTATTCAATCCCGGAATGCGTTACGAATGGAATGAAATGATAGAAAAAGCCACCGGAGAAAAACTCACGGCGGCTTATTATAAAATGCAATTTGTGGACTAGTGGTACGGGGTGCAGGTTGCGTGTTACGTGGTGATGGTTGTGAGGTGCGAGTTACGTGATATGCGTTCTGTGACACTTCGTGTTGCATGCACCTAAAAGTCTGATTTCCAATTTTTTATAACATAATCTATATACTTGTTTATTTTCGCGCCTAAAATGTTATAATTCGTTTCTAGGTAGCAATATTCTTCTGAAAATTGAGGATAAAGTTGTTTAATTATTGATATATGCAGAATAGTTTCATCTGTACTGGCGTGAGAAAAAACAAGAAAACGAATGTATTCTGCTTTGTATCGTCGTCTGCCATACCCTTCAACAATATTTGTTACCACAGAATCAGCGGAGCGTCTAATCTGTGAACCCAATTCATATAACTCATGTTTTGGAAGTTTCAAAGATAAAGGATGAACAACAAAAAAAAGTTCTAAAGCCAAACTATAAATATCCAAATCTTTATAACTCATCCCTACAACCCCACAATATTCACAATTTCACATTCATAATTAATACCTCGTACCCTGTACCCCGTAACTCGCACCCCGCAACTCGTACCCCGTAACTCGCACCCCGCAACTCGTACCCCGCAAGCTATCGCTTGCGATAGCGTATCGTATATCCGTCGTCGTAAGAAATGGTAAGAACGTCTGATTTGACCGCTTCGATATATTCTATTACAGCCGGATATTCTATTGTTAATTTATTACCCTCCTCATCTGTACCATCCAGAATTGCAAGAATTCCGGCAGTGGCATTGTAGCCATATGGAAGCTTGAACTGAAATTTACTATTGTCATAGAAGGCCACATAACCATCCTGAGTAAAGAGATATCTTTCAAGTGTATAAGAAAAAGGCTTTTCACCCTGTTTAAAGCATTCATATGATGACCACGCACCAAACAAAAGTTCTGAATCAGGATAAGGGTCGACGCACGAATTGCATAGGGCTGTTGCAATAAAGAGTGAAAATGCCAGAATGATTTTTTTCATATTCCTATAGTTTAGTTGTTTTAAATTATGGGTATCAATACAAAGATAACTAAAATTGTGCCGATATGATAAATCTGATGAATAAGTTATGAACACTCCATCATTTCGGAAGAGTCGGTTCGTGGCAAACAATTGAGAATCACATCCTCTCCCACCCTGACTCCTAACTCGCAAAGTGCATCGCTGACTGTTTGAAATGCCAGTTTGGGAGTATTGTTATAGCGGCTCAAATGAGCCAGATGGATGCTTTTGAGTTCGGAATGGAAAGCTCTTCTGACAAGCGAGGCCGTCTGATCATTTGACAGATGGCCGGTATCCTCAAGAATCCGCATTTTAAGACTTTGAGGGTAGGGTCCGCTCAACAGCATGTCTATATCATAATTTGCCTCTACGATGAGGTGGTTTGCCATAGATGCGTACTTAATCGCGACTTCAGTCGGGTATCCTATGTCAGTCAGAAAAGTAAACCTGACACCATCAAAAACGATGTGGTAGCCCAAAGTCTGCGAGGCATCGTGAGGCACTGCAAAAGTTGTGATCTCTATCTCTCCCGATTTGAAACATAGGTCCTCTTCCAGAATATTGACACATCCAGAAAGAGAGCCACGGGTACAAAAATGAGTGCTCAGCGCTTTGTGAAGGGTTTCTGTTGCAAAAACAGGTTTTTGGTGGCGCTGCGTAAAAGAACCCAAACTTCGAATATGATCTATATGATCATGGGTTACCAGCACCATGTCGATATTATCAAATGATATATCATGTTCGGCAAGACGCTTTTTAAGAGTTCTCACACCGACACCAATATCGATAAGCAATCCCCTCTTCCCGTTTCCAAGATAGTAACAATTTGCATTACTGCCACTGGAGAGACTTAAAAATCTCACCATAGCCTATTTCACATTGGTGAGTTCCTCCGGCTTGAATATGCCTTTTTCCGTAACGATACCGGTAATAAGCTCGGCAGGAGTAATATCAAATGAAGGATTGAAGACTTTGGTGCCTTTTGGAGCAATCGGCTTGCTGAAATACATATCTGTCATTTCGTATGATGGACGCTCCTCAATAACGATATCCCTGCCGGAAGCACAATCGAAATCTATCGTGCTGGAAGGGCCGAAAACATAGAAAGGCACACCGTAATATTTTGCGAGAATGGCCAGACCGCTTGTACCCACCTTATTTGCCACATCCCCATTTGCTGCTACGCGGTCACAACCGACGAAAACCGTGTCAACCCTTTTCTGACTCATAACTATCGAGGCCATATTGTCACAGATCAAGGTAACGTCAATACCGGCCCGCATCAGCTCATAAGCAGTAAGACGGGCGCCTTGCAACAAAGGTCTTGTCTCATCCACATAAACCATAGGTGAGTAACCCTTCTGGTGGGCAAGATATATCGGACTCAAAGCGGTACCATAACGGGAGACAGCCAGGTGGCCGGCGTTACAGTGAGTAAGGATGCCGCAACCGTGAGTAAGCAATGAAATGCCATTTTCCGCAATACCTACCGACATTCTGGTCTCTTCCACCTTTATGGAACGCGCCTCTGCAATAAGTGCATTTTTGATGATGTCTATAACAGTCTGGTCGGTATCGTCAAGACTGTTTTTGACTCTATAAAAACAATCCTCCATGCGGTCGAGAGCCCACATCAAATTGATTGCCGTAGGACGAGATATATAGAGGTAACGCTTCGTGCGGAGGAACTCTTTCTCAAAGAGGTCCAGTTCCCTGCATTTAGACCTGTTGATTGTCATGGCCAGACCGAAAGCAGCCGCTATGCCAATGGCAGGAGCTCCGCGCACCTTCATCAGCGTTATGGCAAAAAAGACCTGTTCCGCCGTAGTCAAGTGAAGAAATTTCTCCTGATTGGGAAGCAACGACTGATCAAGTATTATTACTTCACGACCATTGGAACTCAGCTCCACTGAATCGTATGGAAAGACTGTTGTCAGCATTATAGTGATTCAATTAGTTTACTGAAAAGATCTGTCATTGTACCTGCAGCTGCATCTGCCGCCTTTACCACATCATCCCCATCATTTACGAAATCCTCGGCGAAATCGCCGTGCGCTTCATTGGTGATGACAGAAATACCAAATACGGGAATATCCGAGTGACGAGCTACGATAACCTCGGGAATTGTGGACATTCCTATGGCATCTGCGCCAACCATACGGAAGAAGCGATACTCTGCAGGGGTCTCATATGATGGACCCGTACCGGCCAGATAAACACCCTTGAAGAGTTTGATGCCTTTTTGTTTGGCAATACTCTCCGCCTTAAGAATAAGATTTAAGTCATAAGGACGTGTCATATCGGGGAAACGTGGGCCGAACTCATCGAGATTCGGTCCCACAAGGGGATTGGGAAGACGGTTGATATGGTCGCTGATAATCATCAGGTCGCCCACTTTGTAGTCAAAATTTACCCCGCCTGCGGCATTTGAGACGAAGAGATATTTGATGCCGAGCACCTTCATCACTCTTACGGGCAAAGTCACCTGTTCCATCGGATAACCTTCATAATAATGGAACCTGCCCTGCATTGCGCACACCGGTTTACCGGCAAGGGTACCAAAAATCAGATTACCCTTGTGACCTATAGCCGTAGAACGTGAAAAACGCGGTATTTCGGAATAAGGAATGATTATCGGATCCTTAATTGAATCGGCAAGCTTGCCAAGGCCGCTACCGAGAATAATACCCACTTCGGGGACAAATCCGCAGGTACGCTTTTTAAGGTAGTCGGCGGCTTCGTAAATCGCAGTCAATCTCTTATCCATCATTTCATTTTGAGTTTATAAGTTTCCAAGCCATTTGATCGGCTTTTTCCAATATGTGCTCTTCTCCTGCCACTTTGCGGCCTTCCATCAAGATATTGCCATCACAAATTACAGTGTCAATACAGGAACTGTTGGCGGAGTAGATTAAATTGCTTTCAAAATTGATATTCGGAGTAAATGCTTCCGACCGAGTTTCCACAAGCACCAGATCGGCAAGGGCCCCCTCCTCTATCCTACCTGCATCGATACCCAATGCACGTGCACCGTTGATTGTTGCCACATCCATCAGCTCATTCAAAGGGAGAGTTGTGGTGTCGCCGGTCCAAGCTTTTTGCATTAGCGACATTGTCTTCATACTTTCACGCATGTCGAGATTGTTGGAAGAAGCTGCTCCGTCCGTACCGAGGCAAACATTGACTCCGGCACTCTTCAAATCACCATATCTGAACCTATAACCCGACGCGAGTTTAAGGTTAGAGTTGACATTGTGAACCGCTGTGACGCCACGTTTTGCAAAAATCTCGATGTCATCATCATCAAGCCAGAGCGCATGAGCTGCGATAACATTGGAATCGAGAATGCCGAGAGAGTCGTAAAAAGCCACAGGGCTTTTACCATGTTTTTTCTTATCTTCAAGTACCTCCCGCTCTGTCTCCGAGATATGTGTATTGAGTATCAGCCCATTTTCTTTTGAAAAACCCGAAGCCCATACCATCGTATGGGGAGAAACCGTGTAATCAGCGTGAATGGCAACTCCGAATTTGCATCGTTTATGCCACTTTTTGGAATGGTCGTGAAGACGTATGCATTCGGATTTTTGTTTCTCTGCCTTTTCAGTATCAAAGTGATCTAGGAAAACAAATGTAAGAACACCCCTTATACCCATCTCCTCAACAGCCTGCGCAACTTGCGGCGACATCCAGTACATATCGAGAAAACAGGTAGTGCCGCTCTTTATCATCTCGAGGATTGCAAGCTTGGCACCCCAATAGATATATTCCTTTTGAAGGTGTTTCTCTACTGCCCAAATCTTGTTGAGCCACTCCGACAGCGGGACATCTTCACTGATGCCACGCATCAACGACATAGCCGAATGGGTATGCATATTGACAAAACCCGGAATGACACTTTTCCCGGTGCAGTCGATTTCTCTCTTCGCATTTACGGGAATCGAGTCCGCTACGACCGCAATCCTATTGCCTTTAATGAGGATATCCTTTTGTTTACCCTTCAATGCAACCTGCTTAAGCAAAATCGTACTCATATAATTTAATATCTAAAATTGAACAAAATTAACAAAAAAGATCCATATTGTCACAATTATAATGGTATTTTTTGCTATATATCACAAATAATAGGTCATTAAGTTACAAATTGTAATGAAAAGCATATTTTAATATGATTTTTTAATTAATATTGATATTTTGGATTATAATTCATAACTTTGCAGGATAAACTTTGAACTTGATGATCACAAAACAACTGATTTCACCAAAAAGTATTGTCGTTGTAGGAGGCAGTGAAGATATACACAAGCCCGGAGGAGCTATTCTCGAAAACCTCCTTTCTACACGGTTTCAAGGGAACATTTACGTAGTCAACCCCAAAGCTTCAGGAGAAATCCGCGACTGCAGGACATTCCTCACCATTGATGGTATCCCGGAAGTGGACCTTGCCATTCTTGCCATACCGGCCAAGTTGTGTGTGGATGTGGTTGAAAATCTTTGCTACAAGAAAAATTGCGGTGCCATCATTATCATTTCCGCAGGATTTGCCGAGGACGGCAAAGAGGGAGCGGAATACGAACACAGGATTGTTGCCATGGCTAACGATGTCGGAGCCGCACTTATAGGCCCAAATTGTGTTGGAGTGATAACTCCCGCATATACAGGAGTATTCACAAAACCCATCCCTAGCCTCTCCCCCAGTGGAATTGATTTTGTTTCGGGGTCAGGAGCTACTATCGTATTCATCCTCGAGCTCGCAATACAACTCGGGCTGAAGTTCTCCTCTATTTTTTCCATTGGCAATTCCGCTCAGATCGGAGTTGAGGATATGCTTGAGTACTTCGACCAATCCTATGTGCACGGAAAAAGTTCACCGGTAAAAATGCTTTATATCGAGAGCATCAATGATCCCAAGAAGTTTCTCAAACATGCATACTCGCTATACCGCAAGGGTGCAAGGGTGGTAGCAATCAAATCAGGATACAGTGAGGCCGGCTCTCGTGCCGCATCCTCACATACCGGTGCGATGGCCTCTCCGGATAAGGCGGTAAGCGCACTCTTCCGTAAGGCGGGCGTCATCAGATGTTATAGTCGCACGGAACTTGTTACTACGGCTGCGATACTGATGTTCAATGCAGTCAAAGGGCGTAAGATGGCTATCATCACCCATGCGGGCGGCCCTGCGGTGATGCTTACGGATGTGCTATCTTCCAATGATATAGAGATTCCAAATTTTGAGGGAGCGAAGGCTCAAGCACTTCTCAATGAATTATACCCCGGCTCTTCCGTCTCCAACCCCATTGACTTTCTTGCTACCGGTACTGCAGCCCAACTCGGTAAGATTATAGATGCCTGTGAGAATGATTTTGACGTAGATAGCATGGCGGTTATATTCGGTAATCCGGGCCTTGTTTCAAGTGACGACGCCTATGATACGATACTGAATAAGCAGAAGATTTGCAAAAAGCCCATATTCCCAATCCTGACCTCCGTAGTCAATGCAAAAGATGAGATAGAGCAGTTTAAGAGCAAAGGTGGCATCACATTCCCTGAAGAAGTGATATTCGGCTCATGCTTCGCAAAAACAGTGAACATGCCAGAACCCATTTTCTGCAACGAGCACCTGTCGACAAGGAGAAAATCCGTAGGATCATCGACAACAGCAGCAACGGCTACCTCTCACCGGAGAAAACACAGGAAATCCTAGATGCTGCAGGCATTAACAGAGTCAAGGAATTGGTGGTCTCCACTTATCCGGAGGCTATCGAAGCGGCAAGGGAGATAGGTTGGCCATTGGTTATGAAGGTGGTAGGCCCGGTGCATAAGAGCGATGTAGGAGGAGTAGTACTCAACATCTGCGACGATCACACACTCGAAATGGAGTACAAAAGCATGATGAGAATCGACGGTTGCGTTGGAGTGCTGCTCCAGCCGATGATCAGCGGCACCCAACTCTTTGTAGGCGCCAAAAGAGAAGATAAGTTCGGCCATCTGGTGATGTGCGGTCTTGGAGGCATCTATATAGAGGTGCTAAAAGATATTTCTTATGGCATCTCCCCCATCTCTGCAGTTGAAGCAGAGGAGATGATCCGCCACCTGCGCAGCTACAAATTGATTGAAGGAGTACGCGGTCAGGAGGGGGTCAATGAAGCAATATTCAACGAGACCATCCGCCGAGTCTCAGCACTCTGCAGTTGTGCTCCGGAGATATTTGAAATGGATATTAATCCTCTTATGGGCAACCAAAAGAGCGTTACTGCCGTAGATGCGAGGATCAGGATAGAAAAATAATAGTTTATGTTTAAAAGAATCGGAAACTGGTACCGTTCTCAGAGCAACACCACAAAGGCGCTTATATGGATAGGCATCATTTGCCTGATTGGCATTGCATTCAGGTGGAATTCAAAAGTCGAGGGCGTTCCCAAGGGATTTAATTTTTTTTCAGGCAAATAAATATTTAAAAACCAATAAAACTAAAAGCATATGGCAATCAAAGGAGCTATCACGGTTGATACCGAGAAATGCAAAGGATGCGGAGTATGCATCCCTAATTGTCCAACCGGTACTATCGCCCTCTCTAAAGAGGTAAATAGTAAAGGTTACAACTATCTATATATGGCTAATCCGGAAAACTGTACCGGCTGCACTAATTGTGCTACCGTCTGCCCGGACGCCGTAATCACGGTTTATCGTGTCAAAATCTAAAATTACAGATATGGCAGAAAAGATCTTAATGAAAGGAAACGAAGCCATCGCATACGCTGCAATAAACTGCGGTTGTGACGGCTATTTCGGCTATCCCATCACACCACAGTCGGAGGTAATGGAGACGCTGATGAGTGAAAAACCCTGGGAGACCACAGGTATGGTAGTACTCCAGGCTGAGAGTGAAACATCTTCGATCAATATGGTCTATGGCGGAGCCTGCTGCGGCAAAAAGGTTATGACCTCCTCCAGCAGCCCCGGCATAAGCCTTATGTGCGAAGGCCTCAGCTACCTCGCAGGCTGCGAACTTCCCTGTCTCGTAGTCAATGTGATGCGTGGCGGCCCTGGTCTGGGCACCATCCAGCCTAGCCAGAGTGACTATTTCCAAGCTACAAAGGGTGGTGGTCACGGTGACTACAGGACTATTGTCCTCGCCCCCGCTTCCGTACAGGATATGTATGACTATGTTGATTTATCATTTGAACTCGCATTTAAATACCGTAACCCCGTAATGATTCTCGGTGACGGAGTAGTAGGACAGATGATGGAAAAGGTGGAACTTCGTCCAGCAAAGCCTCGCCGCACCGATGAAGAAATAAGGGCCCTTTGCGACTCATGGGCTACATTGGGTAAGCCTACATCAAGGCGCGGGAATATCGTAACATCACTGGCCCTTGAGGCAGATGTCATGGAGCATCACAACATACATCTCCAAAATAAATATGCAACTGTTGAGGCAAAAGAGGCCAGATTCGAGACTTATAAGACAGATGATGCCGACTATCTGATCGTTGCATTCGGCTGTATGTCCCGTATATGCGAAAATGTAGTGGAACTTGCACGCCAAAATGGCATCAAACTCGGCGTACTGCGCCCTATAACACTCTATCCCTACCCTACAAAGGCTCTTGATGCACTTGTACCCCAGATGAAAAGCATAATGTCCGTAGAGCTCAACTCAGGACAGATGGTGGAAGATGTGCGCATGATTGCCAATGGCCGCGTGCCCGTACACTTCTACGGCCGTCAGGGAGGTGCCATTCCCTCTCCCGAAGAGATTTATGAAGCATTTATCAAAACCATAAAAAAATAGCGACTATGGAGATCAATGATATTATAAAACCTGAAAACAAGGTTTACGGTAAGACTCCCGTACTGAAAGATGCGGTGATGCACTATTGCCCGGGCTGCTCCCATGGCACTGTCCACAAGATTATTGCGGAAGTCATCGAGGAGATGGGTATCCAGGACAAGACCATAGGTATTTCGCCTGTCGGCTGCTCCGTATTCGCCTACAACTATCTTGACATCGACTGGCAGCAGGCCGCACACGGACGCGCTCCCGCTCTGGCAACCGCCACCAAACGCCTTATGCCCGACAAATATGTTTTCACATATCAGGGCGACGGTGACTTGGCATCAATAGGTACTGCCGAAATTTTGCACGCCTGCAACCGTGGAGAAAACATCGTTGTTATATTTATCAACAATGCGATCTACGGTATGACCGGAGGCCAAATGGCCCCAACTACCCTGCTAGGACAGGTTACAGCTACTACTCCTTACGGACGTGACGCCAAACTTAACGGCTATCCCCTGAAAATAACAGAGCTTATAGCTCAACTTGAGGGTACCTGCTACGTTACCAGACAATCCGTACAGAATCCAGGCGCAGTACGCAAGGCCAAAAGGGCAATCCGCAAAGCCTTCGAAAACTCGATGATGGAGAAAGGCACATCATTTGTCGAGGTGGTAAGCACCTGCAATTCCGGCTGGAAAACATCACCCGTCGCAGCAAACAAATGGATGGAGGAGAATATGTTCCCTGAGTATCCTCTCGGAGACATGAAGGACCGTTAAGACCCTCTTTATTAGTGTGAACAAAAAAAACAGAGAAATATGAAAGAAGAGATTATTATAGCCGGGTTCGGAGGACAGGGAGTCCTCTCTATGGGCAAGATTTTGGCCTATGGAGGCATCATGCAAGACCAGGAAGTTACTTGGATGCCTTCTTATGGTCCAGAAATGCGTGGTGGTACTTGTAATGTCAGCGTAATTCTTAGCAACAATAAGATCAGCTCACCCATCCTCAGCAGATTTGACACTGCTATCATACTCAATCAGCAGTCGCTGGACAAATTTGAAAATAGGGTAAAGCCTGGCGGAGTCCTCATCTATGACCCCAATGGCATAACACGCCATCCCGAGAGAAAAGACATCACTATTTGTCGCATAGCTGCAGCTGATGAAGCTGCAAAACTCGGAAATGCTAAGGCCTACAATATGATTGTTCTCGGTGCTTATCTCAAAGTGAAGCCAATTGTTGCTCTGGAGAATGTCCTCGAAGGCCTTAAAAAGTCACTCCCGGAGCGCCATCACGGTCTGATACCAATGAATGAGAAAGCAATCAGCTTGGGCATGAAGAATGTTGAAATTTTGTGAAAGTAACTATCCAGCCAATTAAGATAAAAATGGGGGTCAGCAAACTGATCCCCATTTTTATTAGTTTCGAGTAAGTAGTCAGTAGTTCAAAGTAAATTATTAAGTAGCTAGTTTTGGGTTTATGTAGAAAATTCTGTGAGACTCCAAATCCTGTAGGATTATTATAAAATTTCAAAATCACAAAACTTTCTTCATTCTCCACCCATATCCCTACTACTACACACTACACACTACACACTACACACTACACACTACACACTACACACTACATACTATTTCACGCTTCTCCGCCGAATGCCATTGGAGGCACATTTGACGGCTGCGGTTCCCGTATATTAATCTCTCCGAAACTCTTTTCGTACTTGCTTACATTATCCTCAAGTGCCTTCAAAAGGCGCTTGGCATGTTCGGGAGCCAGGATAATACGGCTGTTGACATTTGGCTGGAGCATTCCAGGCATCACCTGTATAAAGTCGAGCACGAACTCAGAATTGGAGTGGTTGATGAATACGAGGTTAGAATAGACGCCGCGTGCCACTTCAGGAGTGATGCTGATACCTTTGTTTTTGTTCTCTTCCATAATGATTTATTTTGCAAATGCGACACTGCGTGTTTCGCGTATGACTGTAATCTTAATTTGACCTGGATAGACCATTTCTTCCTGGATTTTACGTGCAATATCTGCTGAAAGGGCTTCACACTGCTGGTCCGATACCTCTTCGGCTCCTACGATCACGCGCAGTTCCCTGCCGGCTTGGATAGCATAAGTCTTGGTCACACCGGGATGTGAAAGCGCAATGCCTTCCATATCCTTAAGGCGTTTGATATAGGATTCTATAACCTCTCGGCGGGCTCCGGGACGCGCACCCGATATGGCGTCACCCACCATTACGAGCGGAGCAATGAGGGATTTCATCTCCATCTCTTCGTGGTGTGAACCGATGGCGTTGCAGATCTCCGGTTTCTCCTTATATCTCTCTGCAATACGCATACCCAGCAGAGCATGGGGCAATTCGGCATCCTCATCAGAGACCTTTCCGATATCGTGCAAAAGTCCGGCACGTTTGGCAACCTTTGCATTAAGACCAAGTTCGGCAGCCATTGTCGCACAGATATTGGCCACTTCGCGCGAATGTTGGAGGAGGTTTTGTCCATAAGAGGAGCGATACTTCATTCGTCCGATCAGGCGTATCAATTCCACATGTAGTCCGTGTATGCCCAGATCTATACAGGTACGCTTTCCCGTCTCCATGATCTCATCCTCAAGCTGTTTCTGTACCTTGGCCACTACCTCTTCGATACGTGCGGGGTGAATACGTCCATCAGTCACCAGCTGGTGAAGCGCAAGTCTTGCCACTTCACGGCGAACCGGGTCAAAGGCAGAAAGAAGGATCGCTTCGGGAGTATCGTCTACGACAATTTCTACGCCGGTGGCCGCTTCGAGCGCACGAATGTTGCGCCCTTCGCGACCGATGATGCGTCCTTTGATCTCGTCACTTTCGATATTGAAGACTGTCACCGCATTTTCAATGGCGGTCTCAGGTGCGGTACGCTGGATGGTGTTGATGACTATGCGTTTTGCCTCTTTGCTCGCTGTCATGCGCGCTTCATCCATTACGTCACTGATATAGGACATCGCCTCGGTCTTCGCTTCGGCCCTCATACTCTCTATGAGCTGGTTTTTTGCCTCTGCAGCAGTCATTCCGGCCACTTCTTCCAGTTTGGTAATGGCCTCGTTCTTAAATTTGTCGTACTCTTCGCTCTTACGATTGACGATTTCAAGTTGGTTTTTGAGGTTCTCGCGGACGCTGTCTACCTCTTTTTGTTTTCGTCCGAGTTCGGAATTCTGTTGATTGAGTACCAACTCCTTCTGTTTAACTTTATTTTCATACTGCTGAACCTGGGCATTGCGTTCGTTAATAAAAGCTTCGTGCTCGCTTTTGAGCTGAAGAAATTTCTCCTTGGCCTGGAAAATTTTCTCTTTCTTGATAGCCTCGCCCTCTTTTTCAGCGTCGATAATTATCTGTTCTTTTTTCTTTTTCAATATGACGTTTCTTACGAACAGATAGACTCCAATGGCTACCGTCGCAGAAATTATCGCGGTTATTATAATATTGGTAAGCATAATTGTAAGTATATAGTAATAAATAGTTCAACAATTCCTCTTTTTTGAAAAAAGCGAACAACAGAAATACTTACAATTTATAGAAAAGCCGTTAGCCCGGTCTATCAGAAATCTTATAAAATAAGATTTGAGCTCCGATATTTGTCTCAAACTTCCTATGTTCCAGAAATGGAATCCCCCTTGCAGGGTCACGAGAGGCCTGTTTTTAACAATCGAGTTGGCTCGTGATGATTTTTAGCGTTGATTTCAGCAAAGAGCGGAACTAACGGCCGATTAAATACTCTCCCAATCTTTCATCAAGGGTATGCAATTGTTGCAATAATTTTTCTTTCTCCCTATCTCTGAGTGTTTCAAATTCTACCAACCGGACCTCTTCTTCAAGAAGTATCATACTCAAAATCTCATCTCTGATTGTTATTGGTGTTCTTTGCCATTATCTGAAATCCTCCTGTTTATCCTTTTGACTGCTTCACGTATCTTCTCTTCACTCGCCGCCTCAACATCAAGCTCAAATTCTTTCCCTGCAATCCTTATTGTGATGCGTTGTTTCATATTCTTCAGTCATTAAGCAGGTCTATACATCTGTCTATCTCTCGTATGAGGGCTGCAACCCTCTTCTTCGCCTCTGTCCGGTCAGGCATGTTCCCGAATGCCTCTATCAATTGTTGTTTCTCTGTCTGTTCCTTTAATCGTTTTATTATATCAATTTGTTTTGCGTTGGTTGCTTCAAGAGCAGAGATCTTTTCCGAAAAGCGAACATTCTCCTTCTCGAGCTTTTCACATCTTGCAATCAATTGCCCGATTTTGCCTTTCAAACTATTGATCACTTCTCCGTCCATAATAACGCAATGTACAAAGATAATTAAAAATCCCCTATCCGCAATGATTTATTTCACAAAACTCCAGTTAGTTGGAGTTTCAGGTACTATAACACCTGCCTTAGAAATGTACTCCCCTATCAGCGTTCTGATATCGCCATATTTGGAAACGACCTGCAATGAGTCAGGGTTGACACCGGCTCCCTCTCTGATAAGATTGCCGCCTCCGCTGGCTCTATAAGAAGATATAGCCACTTTATAAATAGCGTCTGGATCAAAAGATGAACCATCCTTCATCGAGATAATTTCCACCATTGAGCCTCTGGGCGCCGACTTTATCACGCGATAAATAATGCCCTCCGCAGAATCGAAATTATAAGCAGGACCAATATTGTTCACCCAGTTGTAGTATGAAAATTCAAGGTAATTCTTAATCTGAGCACCTGTGAGTTCAACTACGTAAAGCAGGTTTTCGTATCCATATAGTAAAACCAAGTCATTATATCTGATAATTCCCGCAGGAATCATGCCTCGATCCGAAAGGGGCGCAGTAAAAGAAATGTCAGCTCCTGAGGCCTCCAACTGCACTTTATGTACGAGGTCAATATATGAAGAGGGTCCCTTAAGCGCGTCTGAAAAATAGATTTCTTCGGTAATCGTGCCGATTTTGCGATTTGCAAACTCATAAACTGCCTTGAAGTCCTTATTGAAACGAGCCGAATAGTGAGTATCAGGCTCAACATCCACCATCGGAATAAGCCGCCTCGAGTTGAGTTTTTTTGAGATCACGCGACCTTCCTTTAATTCAAGTTCAAATATGGCTTCACCGAGAAGAGAGGCGCGCGCGCCGGAATTAATCAGAAGTACATTTCCAGAAGGATTATCAATTATATCGGAAAACGGACGGTGGTCATGGCCGGCAAGTACCATATCCACTCCTCTGACACTCGAGGCAAGATAATGTGCTTCATTTTCGATATCGGGAGCGTCATGGCCAATACCCGTATGGCAAGCAAGTATGACAAGATGCGGAGATTCCTTCTCAATCACGCGGTCAACCCAATCCTGGGCTATATCTGATATCCTTAAAAAATCAATTCCTTCCCAAAGTTCTTTGGATAACCAACTTTTGATATTGGCATTGGTCATGCCGATTACAGCAATCTTGATTCCTTTGCGGGTAATAATCGTGTAAGGTTCGAAATAGGGCTCCCCGTCACTTCCTTCGACTATCGCATTTGCTGCAAGATAAGGAATTTTGCTCTCTTTAAATCGATCATAGACATGATGTCCCGCTTCTATGTCGTGATTGCCAACGACGATAGCGTCATAGCCCATATATTTGGCTGCTCTTGCAAAAATGTGCACGCTTTGCGTATCGACAAAATTGAAATAATAGGCCGCATTGTCTCCTTGCAAATTGTCCCCGACATCAATCAGAACCGGCTTCATACCCTCCTCCCTAAGTTTATTTACATAGGTGGAAACATTTGCAAGTGACGCCGGACGCGCCTCTCCATTATAAAGTGAATCCAAATATGCACCATGCAGGTCTGTAGTACTGCAGACTGTAATAGTATGAATGCCATCTTTTGGAGTGTTGCTACAGCCAGTTGCAATAAGGATGACAACGAGCGATATGTTCAGAAAGCATAATAAACGTTTCATTCGAGAGTTACTGTTTTTGTTGAGGATTTGGTTTTAATTGTATCAATTATGAGGGCGATTGCTCCGTCGCCTGTTACGTTGGCAGCGGTGCCGAAGCTGTCCATTGCAATATAGAGGGCGATCATAAGTCCCTGCATGGAGGGATCGAACCCGAGCATCGAAGCGATGAGGCCTATTGAGGCCATAATTGCACCTCCCGGAACACCTGGAGCAGCTACCATCAGGATTCCGAGCATCAGGATAAATCCGGCGTAGAGATCAAGTCCCACATTCATTCCCATACTCAGTGAGATTGCATATGCGCAGGCCACAATTTTAAGAATACTGCCGGCAAGGTGTATTGTTGCACACAGAGGTATAACAAAGCCTGCAACCTCTTCACGCACTCCGTTTTTGATTGTCTGTCCCAGCGTCACGGGTATGGTGGCAGCGGAGGATTGCGTACCGAGTGCGGTCACATAGGCGGGAAGCATCGTGAAAAGGGCTTTGAAAGGATTTTTTCGTGCAATGGATCCTGCCACAAGGAACTGCATCACAAGCAGCAATATGTGCATTATAAAGATAATCACGATGATTTTCAGGAACATTCCCATAACTGCACTCACTTTGCCTTCAGCTCCCATCTGGAGAAAAATGCCGAAGATAAAGAGCGGAAGAACAGGAATAATTACACGGCCGATAACTACGTATATAATATCCTTAAAATCGAGCATAAACTTGCGCATGGTGTCGCCCTTGACGGCAGTCACTCCAAGACCAATGACAAAAGCTGTAACAAGCGCAGTGGTTACACTCATTATAGGATCCATTTCAATGGTAAAATAGGGCAGCAGACCACCAGACATATCGATATTACCCAATGAGTTGAGAGAATTCCCTAATAATCGAGGGTAGCTCCAAGCACAGGTAAAGTAGGAGAAGAAACCTGATAATATTGTGGAAAAATAGGCAATACCCGCAGTTATAAGCAGCAGTTTGCCAGCTCCCTTCCCCAGTTCAAAGATGCCGGGAGCTATAAGTCCGATAATAAGCAATGGAATGATCAGTCCCAGAAAATTGCTGAATATGGAATTGACGGTAATAAAAATCCTAACAGCCCAGTCAGGAAAGAAAAGTGAGAAGAGGATTCCCAGTGCGATTGCTATCAGCACTTTTGGAAGGAGTCCCATTTTGAATCTTTTATTGGTCATATTCAAAGGGTGTGTCAGTTTTTTTATTCCGCAAAAGTAATATTTTTTTCCAACTCCCCATTCCATACCACTTACTACATACTTGCAGTACGAACTAAAAAGGGCTGGGATAACTCCCAGCCCCTAATCTATTAAAGATAATTCTATTGAACAGGTTTTATTGTAAACAAGCGTACAGTATATTGATTGGTATCCTTGTCGACATAATTGGAATATGCACTATCCTCCCCAAAGCTCATAAGGGATACCAGTCCCTTGCCGCTCGGTGTAGAAGAGAGGAAATAGCCATTAGTACCCATTTCTTTAACTTCACCGTCATTATAACCGCTAGCGGGGAAATAGCGGACCACATCGTTAGTATTGTTGTTGTTCCAAAACGTCGCCTCTGAAACATCATCAATGTAGGGAAGTGTTTGTCCGTAAAGATTACGTGAGGTGATCTTCAAGTGGGTATTGTTTCCATCACTGATATATTCGTACTTCCAGGCAGAGACCATACTTGTGCCCTTATATCGGATCGCATAAGAAGCACCGGCATCATAAGTTACGAAATCACTGATCATTGTAAGAGTTTTACCTTGTATCATCACGGTCTCGCTAACTCCGGGAGAGTTCATGAACTGTTTAAGGTTGACGTGATTGTTGTTATCCGGAACAATAGAACGCCACTCCTCTTCTTTAGGCAAATAGTATGGCGATATAAGGATATTCATCGTGTTTATAAACTCGTAGGCATCAGCATAGGTAAAGAAAGGACTTCCTGTACAAGCAGTAAAATCAGTGACGAAGTTGTAACCTGTAAATATAAAACCAAGGAAGTAATTAGCGGATAGCAAATTGTATTTAGCTACAAAACTAAGCGGATTGGGAGTGGTGCCACGGGTATAATGTTGACGCATCTGTTTACCTTCGTGAAGAAATTCAAGGATCAACCCGGTACTATCTAAGTTGGCGATGGTAAAGTTATCAATCTTGTACATTGTCCAATCTTCGTCAGTCCATGAAATTTGATTTTTAATCTTCAATTGATTTGGACCGACAAATGTGTAGCTAAAGGGTTGATAAAATTCAAATGGAGCCGATCCGTTGGAATCATCCATAAAATGCATCCAATAATTCTTCCAGATGGTTAGGTCTGTCCATCCGCCGGCGCCGTCCGATTCCTGAAGTTTATTCATATTCCATACACCGATCAGCTTCTCCATATCAAACAGAGGCTCTGATACACCACCTCCTCCTTTTGGAATGACAAAGACTGATCCGTTAAATGTAATGGTAACCGCTGTTTGGGTCTCCGTTATTTGTAAATCCGGAGTTACTCCGGCAGGACCTTGTTCACCGGCAGGACCTTGCTCACCATGAGTACCCTGTGGACCTGTTTTGCCGATAGCTCCCTGTTCCCCCGCAAGACCCTGTGGCCCTGTTGCGCCTTGCTCACCGGTAGGACCCTGAGGACCTTGAGCACCGGTATCACCTTTTTCTCCTTTAGGGCCAATAGCCTGAACCGGTTTTCCGCTTTTATCCTTAACCTCTTGCCATGTGATTCCCTTGTCAAGGCTTATTTCCCAATTGCCATAAGTATTTACACGCAAAACCGGGGCATAACCTGCATCACCTTTTTCGCCTTTATCACCTTTTGCCCCTGTAGCAGGTATTTTATTTCCGCCTGCATCTAAAATAAAATCACCATTGATAGTCCAGTAGAGACGATTGTCGGGACCGAAAGGTTTTGTTCCAATAACAACATTCTCGCCTTTATCGCCTTTATCACCCTTTTCGCCTTGTTCACCTTTCTCTCCTTGCTCTCCCTTATCACCCTTGGCACCATGCTTTAGGGTAATCTTACTGCCGTCACTCATCAATAGCTCGTATCCACTCTTGTCAATAAGTTCTTTATATGAAACTATGCTCACCTTTCTATTAAGGGCATCGATTAGCCCCCAGAGAGCAGCAACTTCAGAGTTGGCAGTATTAGTCAACTGTTCCACCTTCTTCAACCACGACTCAAACTCTGCGAGCTTCTCCTTGTGTTCCTTCAACTCCTCCGTTTGCTCACTATTTTGGTTTTCCAGCTCAGGTTTTAGAGAAAAAAAAATGCTTATTTTGTCAACCGTTAAGTATTGACAGCTACTTCAGGCCATTAAGTTTTATTTGGTTAATGCCCTTTTTGAGGTTATTATTTATGCTACAAGATTTATATGTTTCATTAACTTTTGCACAGATTATTGTGCTCGTCATATTGGGTATTGTGCTACTCAGCTTCCGTATCAGGATCGAGAAAAAAACCTTTAACCTAAGGCTTGCAAAAGGTTTTCTTGCACTGTCATATTTCATGCTCGCGGTACCCGCTTTCATTGAGTACTTTTTCGATGGAGGTTACAACATCATGTGGGTTGAAATATTTACGCCTCCCGGGGCCTCCATTCAATCAATGTTTTTTACCTTCACATTTCTTACTATTCTTCAACCCATTTTTTTTAGTCGCAAACAGATACTGTTACATGCAGCGCTCATATTCGGGACTATCATACTTTATTTAGTGGTGGCATTCAATTTACAGCACTATAATTGGGTTATCTACATTTTTTTGGCCGCATATTTCTGTCAGCTATTTTTTTACACAAGGCTTTTCAGAAAGAAGTATGCGATAAGCATCAAGCAATTGGAAGATTATTACGATGAGGATGAACAGGGACGCCTCAGGTGGGTACAAATCAGTTTCTATGCTGCACTTTCGTTAGGTATCATTGCTTCCGTATCAGCCTATTTCCCTTTTAAGTTCTACGTTGTCTTTGTGATGATATACATCACATTTTACGCGTGGTTTGCTATTCGCTTCATTAATTTCTTGGCCAACTTTGATTTTTATCTCTCCGCTACTACCAACGAACCGGAACAACTGTCATCTGAATTATTAGAGGAAATGGATTCCGATAAGGAGACGCTATTGAAAAAATCGCTTAAACAATGGGTTTTGGATGAAGGATACACTATGGGAGATATCAGTACTGCAGAGGTAGCCAAGTTGTTAGGGACGGACCTGCTCTTTTTGCGCAGCTATTTCCGCAAAAACATGCCGTGTGATTTTCGTTCTTGGCGTAATGAATTGCGTATCCGCAAAGCCCAAGAACTCATTGCCGCCAATCCTGCAGTTTCAATCAACCAAATAGCACAACAGGTTGGATTTGTCACACAAAGTAACTTTTATCTCTATTTCAAAAAAATAACGGGGCATTCTCCCGCCGATTATCGCGACCAAATGAAATAATGCGCTTTGCATGAAGTAGAGCCCGTAGAGAGAACTCGAGTTTTTTTTGTAAATTTGCGGGGCATGAGCAACTCGATTACATTTTTGGGTACAGGCACTTCTCAAGGTGTTCCGATAATAGGATGCAGCTGTGAGGTTTGCTCTTCCACCGATGAAAGAGACAAAAGGCTCAGGACCTCAGCCCTCGTGACTTATGATGGAGTTTCCATTCTTATTGATGCGGGACCGGACTTCAGGCAGCAGATGCTTCGGGAAAAAATTTCGCATCTGGATGCAATCATCCTTACACACCAGCATAAAGATCATACAGGAGGACTTGACGATGTACGCGCACTTAACTACATTGAGAAATGCGCCCTCCCTATTTATTGCGAAGGGAGAGTGGAGAAATCCCTCCGAATGGAGTATTCCTATGTATTTGCTCAACATAAATACCCCGGAATTCCTGAATTCAACATAAAAATCATCAATGAAATGCCATTCACGGTTACAGGAGCCAACGGAGCGGAAGTGAAAATCACTCCGATCAGGGTAATGCATTACTGCCTCCCCATATTGGGATTCCGCATCGGCGGACTTGCATATATCACCGATGCCAATTTCATCGCAGATGAAGAATATGATAAATTCACAGGTGTATCGGTGTTTGTCATAAACACTGTGAAACGTACGAAACACATCTCGCACTACTCTCTTCCGGAGGCTATCGGCATTGCCGCAAGAGTCGGTGCGCAAAGCACATATATCACACACCTCTCCCACCAGTTGCCCACGCACACGCAGCTAAAAAAAGAACTCTCTGCACAACCTTTCAGTATCGAGCCTGCATATGATGGGCTCACCATTGAATTTTGATAATAGATTATGAAACGTACACTACTTACATTCGCATTCTCGCTCCTTACAATTACCGGATTTGCCTGCACTAATCTCATCATCACAAAAGGCGCCTCCACCGACGGCTCCGTGATGGTTACATACGCGGCAGACAGCCATATAAGGTATGGTACACTTGTTCACTACCCCGCTGCAAAATATAGGGCAGGCACAATGCTACCGATATATGAATGGGGCAGAGATCGCTACCTTGGCACAATACCTCAGGCAGACGAGACATACAATGTCATCGGCAATATGAACGAGCACCAGCTCATCATAGGGGAATCAACCTGGGGAGGTCTAGCAGAGTTAAGGGATCCAGATGCCATACTCGACTATGGTTCACTTATGTACATCACTCTTCAAAGGACACGTACCGCACGTGAGGCCATCGCTCTTTATACCTCACTTGCAGACCAATATGGTTACGCTTCATCGGGAGAATCCATCTCCATTGCTGATCCGAACGAAGCCTGGATATTGGAAATCATTGCACGCAAACCCGAAGTGGTAAACGGAGTCAATATCCGTAAGGGTGCTGTCTGGGTGGCTGTACGAATCCCTGACGGCCATATTTCGGCACATGCAAATTGCGCACGCATCACCACATTCCCGCTTAACGATCCCGAAAATTGTCTCTACTCACCGGATGTAATATCTCACGCAAGAGAACTGGGATTATTTGAAGGCAATGATGAGGAATTCAGCTTCGCCGATACCTATTGTCCTCTCGATTTCGGTTCAATGAGAGGTTGCGAAGCAAGAGTCTGGAGTTTTTTCAACAAACATGGTGCTGAGGATATGTCGAAATATATCGACCACGCTTCAGGCCATAATCCCAATAATAGGCTTCCGCTCTCCGTCAAGGCGAAACACAAACTCTCCGTTACCATGGCGGCTGATATGATGAGGGACCATTTTGAAGATACACCCTTCGATATGCGCAACGATATCGGTGCCGGCGGAAATTCACTTCCCTACCGATGGAGACCGATGAGTTTTGAAATCGACGGTGAAGAATATATAAATGAAAGGGCCATAGCTACGCAACAGACCGGATTCTGGTTTGTCGGGCAAGCCCGTAACTGGCTGCCTGACATAATCGGAGGTATCTTCTGGTTCGCAGTGGATGATGCAGGTACTTCACCTATTACACCCGTTTACTCCTCTTCAACCGGAATTTCCGAGCATTATGCCCTCGGTAACGGCAGTATGATTGAATATTCCCCTACATCAATGTTCTGGCTTACCAACCGCATTGCACAGTTTGCATATCTGCGTTATGATGAAATAGGAGCCGAAGTGGTGGCCGCCGTTCGCGCCCACGAACATGAAATGGTAGCCAAAATCGCCTCCTCAGACGCACAAGCCATTCTTTTTTATAAAAAATCCCCTCGCAGAGCAGTAAAATATCTCACATCATTTTCCATAAATGAAGCCAATGCACTCTTTGACAAGTGGAACAATTTTGACAAATATCTCCTCGTTAAATATATCGACGGCAATACCAAACGTCAAGACGAAAATGGGGCTTTCATTACCAATGGCCACTCCGCCACAATTCCTCCTACACCGATTCAAAAAGGCTATAACGAGCGTTTCAAACGTGCGATAGTCAATGAGATCGGAGGAAAGATAAAAGTGGTAAAATAATTACCGCAAGGTAGAGAGTTAGAGCGTCACCTGCGAAATCTTGCCGATAAGCGCCGGATCATAGGGACGCTCTACTTTTATATAATTGTCGGTATAGCCCAACATCATTCCACCCTTTCGTGTGCTCTCAAAAAGCACAGGTAGAGTACGACCCCTGTTGGCAGCATAAAACTCCATATTAAACCTGTCGGAAAGTTCCTTAAGACGTGCCGCACGCTCACTTTTTACACTCTCCTTTACCTGATGAGGCATAGAAGCTGCCGGAGTCCCCGCTCTTCCGGAATAAGGAAATATGTGCAGAAATGCGGGCCTTATTCTCTCCAGAAATGAATAGGTCTGCTCAAATTCTTCATCACTCTCTCCATGTTTCTGCTGTTCGATCAATAGTGTGTACGC
>CAZRBY010000002.1:91580-104241 GCA_964598495.1 uncultured Muribaculaceae bacterium | reverse complement strand
GGAAATCCCACTATTACATCGATCCCGAAGAACACTCTGCTGAAGCGCTGTTCCGACGGCTCCATCTTATCTCTGATCATTTCTATACGTGATGCAAAAAGGGCGGTCGTATAGCGACGGTGCATTCTTTTTAGCACAGCGTCGCATCCGGACTGTATGGGGATATGAAAATGGGGAAGGAATTTCGAACCTGAAGCTATCCACTCCACAATTTCTTCCGTTAGGAGATTGGGTTCAATGGATGAAATCCTATATCTGACAATACCCTCCACCCTATCGAGCTGTTTAAGCAATTCGAGAAAAGATTCTCCGGTAGTTTTACCGAAATCGCCTGTATTTACACCCGTGAGAACGATTTCAACTATACCGGAAGCTGCTATCTCTTTTGCTTGCTGAACCAAGGTGGAAATTGGTATATTGCGGCTCTCACCACGCGCCAGAGGTACTGTACAGTAGGAGCAGTGATAATCGCAGCCATCCTGTACCTTAAGAAAAGAACGGGTCCTCTCCCCCGACGAGTAGGCGGGGAAAATAGATTTCACCTCCTCAATCGGAGATCTAAGCGAAAGTTTGGCATCATGTTCCAATCCTTGATCGGATTCTTGTTCAGGGCTCTTTTCAGGCTTCTGAGTTAACTTCCGTTTCCGCTCCTGCAACATCCGGTGTAGTTTCTCAAAAAGCACCTCTTTCTGTCCGGCTCCGAAAACCGCCACAACTCCCTCTATCTGTAATACATCCTGCGGCTTAAGCTGAGCGAAGCAACCCGTAACCCCTATAAGAGCATCCGGAGATAGTTTGTGGAGTTTTCGAATTAGATTACGGCACTTTTTATCCGAGTGTTCGGTGACAGAACAAGTATTTACCACATAGATATCGGCAGGGCTGTTTGCGCTTACCTGACGGTATCCTGCTGCTATAAAGGACCTGGCGATAGTGGAGGTCTCGGCAAAGTTGAGTTTGCACCCGAGAGTTGCAAATGCCACCGTATGACCTGCGAGCATTTCCATCTGAAATCAGAAACTGAGGGTAATGGAGGAAGTTTGCATCCGGCCTCCCACCGGAGGGTTGTATTTTGCTACGGTGACGCTGGCACTTTTAATAATAGGGAACTCTTTGCGTACCGCATTCAGGATACGATATGCCACATTCTCAAGGAGATTTGATGGTTGTGACATCTCACGGGAAATCAGAGCATATATTTGCGAGTAGTCGGGTGCATCATCAAGATTGTCCGATTCAGCAGCAGCCATTACATGGTAGGTGCACTCTAAGTCCACTCTAAAGCGGTTGCCTACCTTGCGCTCGTACTCGAGACAGCCGTGGTAAGCGTAAAACTCCATATTCTCAAGTTTCAATTTTCCTTCCATAATTCTTCTCTTTATGCCTGGAGTACAAATACGCAGGGACGTTTGCCGATGCTCACCGGGGACTTTTTCCAGTCGGCTACGGTGCGGGTGCAAATGTACTGCTGAGGCAGTGTTAAATCAGCAGCGACACAGATGCTGGTGCTCTCTTTGCAGCATGCGAGCAAATCTGCCATCAAAGAGTCGTTACGATAAGGAGTCTCGATGATAATCTGGGTCTGATTCATCTGACGCGAGATTTTTTCCAACTGTTCGATTCTCGCCTTGCGTTCCTGTCGCTTTACCGGCAGATAACCTGCAAATGCAAAACACTGACCGTTCATTCCGGAAGACATCAGGGCCATCATCAGTGAAGAAGGACCGACGTAGGGTACAACTTCGATATCATTTTGATGCGCAAGTTTTACCAGCAGCGCACCGGGATCTGCAACTGAAGGGAGGCCCGCTTCCGATAGGAGGCCCGCCTCCTGCTTTTTCAGGAGCTTTGCATAGCCCTCTATTTGTTCTTGATTTGTATGCTCGTTAAGCTCATAAAGGGTCAAATTGTCGATTTCCCCTTTCAATCCCGCCTTTGATAGAAATCTGCGTGCAGTGCGGAGCTCCTCTACGAAGAAGAGTTTCAGCGAGCCGATCACTTCTAAAAGCGGAGCAGGAAGCACATCCCGCGGATTTTCTCCGCCAAGAGGACTGGGTATCAGATGGAGCCTGGATTTCATCGAAACAAAGGTAGTAAAAAGAGAGGAATTTGTTATATTTGTATGATTTTTAACTTAGAACAATATGATTTCCAAAGGAAAAATGCGGATTGCCGCGCTTCTTACTGCCATTATTGCGCTTTCGATGCTCTTAATGAGTTTCACCCCTTCACAAAAACGTAACAATCCCAAAAAAGAGATTGTAATCCTATATGACAACGATGTACACTGCTCGGTAGACGGGTATGCCGCAATGGCGGCACAAAAGTCTTCCGAACTCAAACGCACTCCTAACGTGTTGGTTGTTTCAGCAGGAGATTATATACAGGGAGGCAGTCTTGGTGCCGCCTCCAAAGGAGAATACATTGTAAGGTTGATCAATAGCGCCGGCTATGATTATGTCACCTTGGGAAATCACGAATTTGACTATGGAATAACACGTCTGGCTCAGCTTTCCGAAATGTTGGAGCCGGAAATCCTATGTTGCAATCTTTATGACTTGCAAACAAAAGAATTGCTCTACAAGCCCTATGCAATCCATTCTTTTGGCAAGACAAAAGTTGCAATCATCGGCATTGCCACACCATATAGTTTTATTTCCTCAACTCCCTCCTATTTCCAGAATGAAAAGGGAGAGTATATCTATTCTCTCTGCTCCGACAACTTTTTTGAAACTGTCCAAAAAAATGTTGATCAGGCAAGGGCAGAAGGGGCAGATTTTGTAATAGTCATTTGCCATCTCGGCGACGATGTAGCTTTCGATGAAATCAATTCTCCGGGACTTGCAACATCGACACATGGCATTGACGTTATCCTGGATGGACATGCACATAGCATCATTCATGGCAAAGCCTATCTGAATGCGAAAAGAGAAGAGGTAATTTTGACCTCAACAGGTTCCAATTTTGAAAATATCGGTCGTCTGACTATCTCCAGAAGAGGCGTTATTGACACAGAGCTTCTGCCAGTTGATAAAATCAAGGAGAGAGATGCCAATGTTGCCGCACTCACGGAAGAGATTAAACAGGAATATAAAGAGATGGGCGATAGAGTAGTGTGCATAAGCGAGGCTGACCTGATAATGCAGACCAAAGAGGATGGCCGTATTGTGCGGTTTGAAGAGACAGGCCTCGGCAATTTCTGCGCAGATGCGATCAGAGGTGCTATGGGTACTGAAATAGGATTTATTGGCGGTGGTTCCATCAGGGCGAACGTTGCAAAGGGCAATGTAACATTCAACGATCTATTTATGCTGTTCCCCTTCGGGAACACTATAGCCACTGCGGAGATGACCGGACAACAAATTGCAGATGCTCTGGAGTTTTCCGTTTCTATACTGCCGCTGGAATTTGGAGGTTTTCTCCAGGTCTCGGGAGTAAAATTTGATGTGGATGTACAGACCAACTCACCTGTGACAGTTGATATAAATAAGAATTACAATGGTATGGTCGGAGAGCAACGACGTGTATGTAATCTTATGTTTGAATATGAGGCCGGAAAATATGAGCCGATCGATCCAGAGAGAGTTTATACTGTAGCAGGCAGTTCCTATCTGCTGAAGGAACAGGGCGACGGATACGGCGTTCTTAAAGGAATAAAGGTCTACGACACAGGTGTCATAGACCTTCAAATCCTTGAGAGATATATTACGGAAATAATCGAAGGAGTGATCCCGGAGGTTTATGGAAAACCTCAGGGACGCATTAATATCATCTATTAACTCTCTGTCGGAGTCTCCGTCTGCTCCTCTACTTGCTCTTCAGGTTGTTCCGTCTGCTCTTCTACTACAATCTCTACTTTCTTGAGGGTGATGAGAACTTCCTCTTCGGCAGACTTCAACTGCAGGAAGCCTTCCTCTGTTACTGAAGTCAGAGCAACCTGCTCGATAAGGAAGCAGAAGAGTTCTTCAGAGTTCATGTTGTCACACGCCATCTCGGTGCGAGCAATATCGGAAAAAGTGATTGAGGGATCCTCAAACACATATTTACCAGCAATGTTATTGCATCCGAGATAGGCAAAGAAAAGCCCTTCTTCCGAATCAAACTGGAAGAAATTCCCCTCGAGGGAAACGGTCTCATCGAGGCCGGTAAGTTCCGTAATCTGCCAGTTCCCGTTAAGATCTACGGGGACATTTTTTTGTGAACCGCATCCAGCCAGTGAAACAACGGCCAGGAGTGCAATTGTTAAGTTGATTAATTTTTTCATTTTGTTATGATTTAGTGGTTAATGGTTTGTTATTGCTAATTGCTAATTGCTAATTGCTAATTGTTAATTGCTAATTGCTAATTATAATCCTACTTCTCCACATTTTGTGTTATTGTTCCATTTCCGGGATTTGAAACGGCTTCAGGGGGGAAAGGCATAGTCCAAAGATGGGAATTGGGTTTCAACACATATTCTTTTCCGTCAATAATACGTGGAAATTCACGAGCGTATTCCGGATCTTTGTTCAAACGGCGATAATCGCAGAAGATTACCTGTGACTGAATATATTCACTCTCCTTATCCCTTATTATCTTCTCAACTGCCTCTTTGGTCGAAGAAGCGCTCCAATCTTCATAATACTCCGGAAGAATACGGGTTTTTCTCACCTTATTGACCAGATTCATGGCTTCTTTGATGTTTTCCGCTCCACCTTTGCGAGCTAAACATTCAGCCTTGATATAATACATTTCAGGAGAACGCATGCCACCTCTATTCATCTCCAAAGCATAGATACCGGCATAATAATGGATACCTGAAGCTGAAATACGAGATTTCCAGTGAGTAAGCAGACGCGCGTCTCCCTTTTCAAAACGAGCTGCACGCTCCGGGGATATTGCATAATTCGTATTGTTCAAACCTCTCCAACCTGAAGTGAAGGAACCATAACCATAAATATAATTCTCCACATTATCCAGTTCAGGATTGCCTTTTACGCTGGTTGAATAAGTCTTCGGCGCATCATAACGCTCTTTATCCGCCTGATAAAAAGCTACCCAATTAAAGAGTTTATCATTCTGTTGCAATGCCAAAGAAGCATTCTTGAGTGCATTTTCATAATCTCCCATAGATAAATAGACACGTGCCAGCATACCATACCCGAGAGCCCTGTTAGGATGCAGGATCGTCTCGGCATTTACGGGAAGGGCATCACCTGCTGCCTTGTTCAAATCATCAAGCAGAAATTCGTACATCTCTTGAAGAGTCACCTGCGGTGAGGGAGCCTCCACGGAGGCCGAAGTCAATAGCGGAACCGACAATTTATCCTTGGTAGCCTCACAATATTGGTCAGCATAGTAATTGGTAAGAAAGAAATAGTGCATTGACCTCAACACACGGCCCTGTGCAATCAACATGTCCCGTTGCGCCTGAGTACACTCTGTGGCCTCGGGCACATTTTCTACTATCAAATTCCAAGCAAAAAGCCCTTCATAGGCATTGAAATAGGGATTTTTATCACTGCCCGCCATGAGATCAAACCTCTTCACGGCTTCGTCGGCATAATAGTGGGTTCGGGTCAGAGATGGGCTGCTGACAGTCGAGGGCACCTTAAACATATCACCCATCAATAACCCAAGTTGATCGGGATCAAGATAGTGGTAGGTATAATTGTTTCTGATAAAAGCATTGTAATCTTCCCAAGTCTTGGGTATCTTCTGACCTTTCGGTATAACCCCCAAAAAATCGACACAGGAGGAGAAGAGCAATGTTGCCGTTACAATAAGCAGTGTGCTTATCTTTATTGTTCGTTTCATATTATTCATCCTTTAAAAATTCAAATACAATCCCCATACATAATTGGGCTTAATTTTACCGCCCAGATAGTAATGCGCCTTCGAATCGAAAGCAATGATCCCGACATTCTCTACATTGAACTGCAGACGGACACCTGAAAGAGATATTTTATTGCACCACTGCTCAGGGAACCTGTATGCCAATGATATATTGCTAAAACGAATATGCGACGCATTGTAGACAAAGAGGTCTGAATAACGATAAAGCTCGGTACGGTGCGTGTTGTAATTCTGAGTATCGTTGGAGAAGAGCAGACGCGGAACATCAGTCTTATCGCCGGGCTTGGTCCAACGGTCAACTATACCCTTTGCAGTAGAGTTGATACGTCCGTTTGCCATATTGATGCTCGGGAAATCAGTAGAACGTAACTTATGACCGACATTCAATATTACCAACGCTGAAAATTCAAAATTCTTGTAACGCAATACATTAGTCAACGAAGCGTTATGTACCGGAATTGTTGTACCGCAGTAAAGCAAAGCTTTGTGATCACGTGTTGGACCGGATGTGATATTGCCTTCAGCGTCATATACCTGCGGGTCACCTTTTTCATCAAGTCCCGCCCACCTATAAGCGTAAATGCCATATAGAGGGTTGCCGACCATAGGATAGCTGGTAACCAGGTCAATGCGGCTGTTCCACAGGGCAGGCTCCACGCTTACGTGTTTTACCTCGTTATGGTTGAAGGCATAGAGTAAAGTTGCATTCCAACCAAAATCTTTGCCGCGGAAAATCTCTCCGTTGAGAGTAACTTCCACTCCTCTATTGACCATTTTGCCATTGTTGGTCATCAAGTGAGAATAGCCAAAACCCTGTGTAGGACTACCGTTAATTGGAGCAAGCAGATCGACACTATATTTGTTGTAATACTCTATAGTACCGGATAAGCGATGACGGTAGAGTGAGAAGTCGAGACCGATGTTGGCGGTCGAAGTTTTCTCCCAACGGATATCCTTGTTGGGAGGAGTGGTTACCTGACCGGCCATACCATCCACGAGACTTGAAGCATAGTAGGAAGCAATCAGGTATGGTGCCGTATTACGTGCAATATTACCGCCGATACCGTATGAAGCTCTTAGTTTGAGCATATCTATGAAATCGACATCGAAGAATGATTCCTTACTTATGTTCCAGCTTCCTCCAACCGACCATAAAGGCTTGTTCTGATACTTTGTATTAGTTCCCCAGAGGTTGGAACGATCCCAACGGATACTGGCTGAAAGTACATATTTGTTGTCAAACGTGTAAGATGCATTTGAATAGAATGAGACAAAGCGGTTGAGCAGTTCTCTGGAAGAAGCTATATTACTTTGAGGCAACTGCGCTGCTCCCAATAAACCTGAGAAATAGGACAAATCAAGTATATTGAAATTCTGCCAGCTCTTGAGCTCTGGATCATAACCGTAGAATGTATTCTCATCAAAACATATCAATGAATGGCGGATTTCCTGTCCCAATATCCACACCAGATTGTGTTTTTCAGCAAATGTCTCGTTGAAATTCAGCTGCTGACGGAAGTTGTAGCTGCGTTTGTTGTTGCTGAGCGTATAGTATGAATCACCGTTAGGCAGGTTGTATTCCAGCGAACCGCCCCATGGAGACTCGCTTGTGAAATCATTTATGCGTGTACGCATATAGAGGGTCTCTTTCTCATTCAGGGAATCATAATCGGTATCGTTCGTTTCGTACTGGAACATCACATCGTAATTCAACCAAGAGGTAAAATCAAGTTTCAACTTGGCAAATGCGCGTGTTTCCATGGTTCTTGTCTGATTTAGAGCATAATTCAACTCATCCATCGGCACAAGAGTCTCGGGATACATTCCATATTGTTCGATCATATCGCGACGTACCTTTCCGATCTGTGAAGGTGCTACAAAATAACTCCCGTCCTCATTGACCAAGGGGTCGTATGGCATTGCATTGAAACCGGGAGTAAACAGGTCGTATGAGCCGTTTTTCTCCTTGCCGTATTTCAGATAGATGCCTGTGTCAAATTCCAACCAACTTGTGAGTTTCAGGGAGTTGGTAATGTTAATACCCAATTTCCAATCTTTGTGATTAACATCCTCATAATTATTATCCCAATAGGTTGTGGAGAAGTTGAAGGAGTTCTTATCCACAGTTTTTCCAACCCTTAAGTTGTATTGCTGATAGAAGGAAGTGCGCTTGCCATATTCTGCTGCCTGTTCGTAATAACGGTAACCCTTTGAAGCGAGAGCGTCCAGAATTCCGTTTCCTTCACTCATAGTGATCTTGCCTGTATACATATCAAGCAGGGTGTTTACTCCCAAACTCGGGTATGCTCCGTTTTCACGCAAGTCAGAGGCCTGCAACGCAGCAGCCTCGGGCGTATTCAGAGCCGAAGCAGCCCATTCACGCTCAATGGCAATAATGTCGGCTGCATCCGTAAATCTGTTTTTGTAAAAGGCATATGGATGCGCTGCAAAAGTGGAGGAAAAACTCACTTGAGGCTTGCCCTCTTTAGCCTTTTTGGTGGTAATTACAATCACACCGTTGGCAGCACGAGCACCGTAAATTGATGCAGCAGCGGCATCTTTCAGTACCGTTATGCTTTCAATATCTTCCGGGTTGAGATCGGGAATGTTTTCAGTGGTCATTCCAATCTTATCCAAAGTTGTATTTTCGACGGGAAATCCGTCAATGACGACCATTGGATTGGCAACCGCATTCAAGGTAGTAACACCACGAATTTGACCACCGACATATCCTGCTATCTGCCCTTCAAGCATGGATGAAAGGTTATCCATACGTTTGAGTTCCAGTTTTTCACTTGAAACCTTGGAGAAAGCGCCTGTGGAGCGCTCTTTTGACAAAGTCTGGTAACCTGTCACCAGCACTTCATCCAACATCTGATCATCGGGCTCCATTTGAATCGAAAGATCCTTCGTCCCTCCCACAACCTTGATCTCCATTTCTTTCATACTGATATAGGAGATAATCAGCGTTTCGCCACCGCCTAAACTGAGGCGGAAACTACCGTTAACGTCCGTCACCGTCCAGTTCTTGCTTTCTTTTACTAAAATGGTTGCACCGATTAGAGGTTCGCCCCTATTGTCCGTTACTTTTCCTGAAACTACATCCTTTTCATTCTGCTGTTCAACGGAAAATGTAGCACCATTTCCCTCAGCCAAGGCATAAGTCATCGGAAAGCACAAACCGACACAGAGTAGTAACCTTAAAAGGGAGCCTTTGACTCCTGGCCAAAACCCTTTGGGGTTTACAGTTTCTCTACTCATAGATTAAATTGTTTGATGGTTAATATTAAAATTTTTTAAGCAGTTGATCCAATTTCACGGCAGTTTCCGGATCGGATGGACGGCTCATATCTGACGAAATTATTTTCCCTTCCCTATCCAAAAGGATAAAACGGGGAATGCCGGTTATGATATAGTCATCCATAAAATAATCCCCCTCATCAAAATGGAGTTGGACTCCTGTCATGCCCTCATTAACTCTGCTTTTCCATGCTTCGAGGTCGGCATCACAGGAAATGCTGACAAAAGTGATATCTTGTCCGTGATATCTCTCCTCCAACTCTTTCATGTGAGGAATTTCAATACGGCAAGGGCCACACCAAGTAGCCCAAACATCTATATAGAGGTATTTCCCACTGAAGTCAGCAAGTGAAAACTTATTTCCGTTTACATCAATGGCATTGAAATTGGGCGACGGACTTCCTTCTGAGATATTTCTCCATCTTTCGCATAGTGAATCAAAAGAGTGAGTCAATTTAGGGGACTTCACAAAACGCTTGAATGCCTCAATCTGAGATTCAGACAAGGCAGCAAGACCTCTCGTTTCCAATACAGAGGAGAGTTTATTGTTTATCAATACCTCAGCAATAAGAGGGTTGGTAATTTCCGACTCAACAAATTTGATAAGAGCATCCGCACTGCCTAACTCAGGATATTTATCTCTTGAAATTCTATCTGCAGCTTCTGAGATAAAAGAACGATATTCTTTATACTGAAGTTGAGAGGGCTCCATAACCAACAGTCCGTTCAACTTCTCCCAATAAACCGAAGAGGCGCTATAGGTTGTGTCCATAGTAAGTCTCCTATGAAAATAGGGATAGGAAGGTAATGTTGAATAGCTGAAATACTTCAAGCGTTCCCTTTCCAATTCATTGAACTTTGTAGATAACCCTGCCTTTTCCAACTCCGATAAGTTTGCATTATAGAGGCTGTCAGACAATGCGAGAAATGCCTCCTCACCAAGTTCGGTATCATTGATTTCGGCAGCAAACAGAGGCGCAAAGTTCAAATATCTGCTTTCATCCGAACCCTTGCCGGTTATCTCCGTATCAATGCCTGTCTCATTTTCTTCAAAAGAAAGGCAGATATCGGTGCCGGGAGTCAGGAAGAGTTTAGGGCTTAGATATTGGTAATAAAAAGTCACATAGATAGGTTCGCTAATATCGAGCGTCAGTTCTCCTTTTCCAAGCGAATCTATGGGTATGACAATCTCTCTTTCATCTGCAAAGTATATGAAAGCCGGAGTCCCATCGTTTTCGCCAATTACAGTGACTGAAATTCTTGCCTTATTGCTACCACATGAAAGTAATAGAGAGGAAAGAATTAAAGGAAAGGCGATTAAAATAAACAGCCTTGTGGTACGTTTCATAGTTTGTTGTGTTTTGTTTAAAACTTGCCGATGGCTAACAGCCAATTATTAATATTTAAATCCAAACTCGATACTCAGAACTCAACATCTATCCCACACCTGGTAACCTTTTCAACACGAAACTCGCAACACCTAATTTACTGCGGCACCGGATTCACCTGAAGCTTTAGCCCAGGCTCTGTACATTATATGTGTATTGAAATCCATTACGATATTGCCGAAGCGGTCTATGCAAATTACACCACCGCCTGAGCCCTCCATCTTGTCTATTTTGTTCCAGATAACCTCATGGACGGCATCTTTAAGAGAAAGCCCTTTGTAGTCCATAAGAGCATATATGTCGTGAGCAACTGACCTGCGGATCCAGAGTTCACCATGACCTGTACTGGAGACACCTACAAAGTTGTTGTCTGCAATTGTGGAGGCACCGATGATAGGCACATCGCCCACTCTGCCCCATTTCTTTCCTGTCATACCTCCCGTGGAGGTGGCGGCGGCAATGTTGCCTTCACGATCAAGAGCCACACAGCCCACAGTCCCTATCGGAGCACCGGTTCTTTTCTCTGCGAGAGCTCTTTCGAGTTCAACTTTACTACTCTCAGTCGTAAAATAGGAGTTCGGGACTATTTCGAGTCCCTGCTCTCGTGCAAAGAAAGAAGCGCCCTCGCCGATAAGCAGTACGTGGGGAGTTTTCTCCATCACCAAACGTGCCGCCTTTATAGGATTCTTTATGTCGGTCACACCGGCAACTGCACCTGCCGAGAGGTCACGACCGTCCATTATAGAGGCATCGAGTTCATGACGTCCATCGGAGGTCATAACTGCACCTTTTCCGGCATTGAAAAGAGGACAATCCTCGAGATAGATAACAGTTGCCTGCACCGCATCCAGGGCACTGCCACCGGAGACAAGTATCGTTTTACCCTGCTCCAGGGCTTCATTTAGGAATATGCAGTAGGCAGCCTCATCTTCTGTAGACATTGCATGGGAGCCTCCTGCACCACCGTGCAGTACAATGGCCCATTCTTCACGCTCCGGCTGTACCTGCTGCTTGCATGAAATCAGAATGGACGCTGCTGCAATCAGTACCAAAAGAAATTTCGTTTTCATAATTATATAGTTTATGTTAAAGTCTCTTACGGAGCTCTTCTCCCTGTTTCTCAAAACCGGGCTTTCCAAGAAGAGCAAACATGTTTTTCTTATAATCTTCAACTCCCGGCTGATCGAAAGGATTTACACCAAGCATATATGCACTTATGCCACAAGCCTTTTCAAAAAAGTAAAAGAGCTGGCCGAGGTTATATTCGTCAATCATTTCTATGGAAATTTCCATAGTAGGCACTCCTCCGTCATTGTGGGCAAGCATGGTGCCCAGTTGGGCCATCTTGTTGCAGAACTCTACATTCCTTCCTGCGAGGTAATTAAGTCCGTCAAGATCCTGCTTATCGCGGCTGATTTCCACTCTCCGACGGATTGTACGCACATCAATGAAGGTCTCAAAGAGGATACGTTCGCCATCCTGGATATATTGTCCCAAAGAGTGGAGATCGGTAGTGAAATTTACCGATGCCGGAAATATTCCCTTACCATCTTTACCTTCACTCTCACCAAAGAGCTGTTTCCACCATTCGCTGACATATTGAAGCTTCGGGCTGAATCCAACAAGAAATTCTATTTTTTTACCACTGTCATAGAGGGCATTGCGCATGGCTGCATAGAGAATCGCAGGGTTCTCTTTTGTAGGTTTGCTACATATTTGCTGCATATCGGCCGCTCCCCTGACCATTTCCGTAATATCAAAACCGGCAAGTGCTATCGGTAGCAATCCCACCGCTGTCAATACTGAAAAACGGCCTCCCACATTATCTTCTATAACAAAAGTCTTGTAGCCCTCCTGATTGGAGAGTAACCTGAGGGCTCCACGTTCCTTATCGGTAACCGCAACAATCCTTTTGCGAGCCCCTCTAGTTCCATATTTCTCTTCAATATAACTCTTGATCAAACGAAAGGCGACAGCCGGTTCCGTAGTTGTCCCCGACTTTGAAATTACAACACAGGCAATATTCTTGACTGAGACCACATCCATCAGTTCGGCAATATACTCTTCTGAAAGATTGTGTCCTGCAAAGACTACCTTGGGGCCGCGTGATGGGACCATCCTGTGGAAAGAATGTGAGA
>CAZRBY010000002.1:85653-91570 GCA_964598495.1 uncultured Muribaculaceae bacterium | reverse complement strand
GCCTTTGCACCAAGATATGAGCCACCAATGCCGATGACAATTACCAAGTTTATCTCCATTTCAATCCATTTGTCAACCACAGAAAGATAATCCTCGATAATTTCCGGCGTTGTTTCCGAAGGAAGGCGGTTCCATCCGAGAAAATCACTTCCAGCACCGGTGCCACCATCCAGTGTCGATAATGCTTCAAGAGCTCTGGCGGTATAGTTATCAAACTGTTTATCGTTTACAAAGTTTGAACATCCTTTCAAGTCTAGATTAATCATGATATTGTCAATTATGTGTTGTTTATTGAAGAATTGAGGCCAAATGGTTCACTACATAATGGGGGCTTTTCTCTTCATAGAGAATCTGGTACATCGCACTTACGATAGGAAGCTCGACTTTGAGCCTGTTTGCTATCTCATACATACACCTTGTGGCATAATAGCCTTCCGCCACCATGTTCATCTCCGTATGTGCCGAAACTACGGAATAACCTTTACCAATCATGCCTCCGAAAGTTCTATTGCGACTGAATTGCGAATAGCAGGTCACCAAGAGATCTCCAAGATATGCTGAACGTGAGGGAATACGACTGGAGTCGGGATGGGTGGAGTTGAGAAAACGCACCATCTCATTATAGGCTCCTGTCACCAGCACGGAGATGAAATTGTCACCATAGCCCAGAGAATGGCAAAGCCCCACAGCTACAGCGTAGACATTCTTCATGGCTGCGGAATATTCCACACCATATATATCAGTACTGCAGACAACCTTTACATAGTGCGATGAGAAAGATTCACTAACCTTACGGGAAACTTCGATATGCTTGCTGGCAAAGGTGAGATAGGAGAGCTTTTCCATTGCAACCTCTTCAGCATGCGTTGGGCCGCTCAATACCACGATTCTGTCGAACGGTATCTCCAACTGCCTGTGAAAATACTCCGCTACCGTTAAATGATCATTGGATACGAATCCTTTAGTGGCCGATATGATTAGCTTATCCTTGAGAAGTTCATAGTCGAGAGACTTTATCTGGGCAAGAAAATATGCCGAAGGAATACAGAAGATTACAGCATCCGAATTGAAAACGACCTCGTTGATGTCGTCGCTCATCTCCAGCCTATCCGTTTTCAATGCAGCAGAACGGAGATAGGAACGGTTGCGGCCAAATTCCTTTATAAAGTCGATATTGTCAGAATTACGTATATACCAATTAATTCTATTGCCCGTATCCGACAATACCTTGACAAGTGCAGTTGCCCAACTGCCGCTGCCGATTAAACCATACCTCAGATCTTTTACTATCAAATCCGCATGCATTGCAAATCACATTTAATAATCACGTAACTTACAAAAGTAAAGTTATTTATTTAGAATATCAATATCAGCGTAAGCCAAAAATGGTGCTTCCTATACGTACTATCGTGGCACCCTCCTCGACTGCAATAGCCCAATCCTGAGACATTCCCATGGAAAGAGTATCAAAGTTTGGAAATTCCGGTTTCAGTCTCTCAAAAGCCGACTTCAAAATACGGAATTCACCCCTCACCTGCTCCATATCATCTACGAAAGAAGCCATTCCCATCAGACCGCGAATACGCACATTGTGATATTTTTCACGGAAGTGTGGTACCTGCTCCAAAGCTTCCTGCACGGGAAAGCCCTGTTTGCTCTCCTCCATGGCGATATGCAACTGTACAAGACAATCCACAATCCGGCCTGAAAGAGCAGCCTGGCGATCTATTCTAGCCAGAAGAGGTTCCGAATCCACCGAATGGATAAGCGAAACATAAGGCAGGATCATTTTGATCTTGTTGCTCTGAAGATGACCGATAAAATGCCATTCAATGTCACCGGGAAGCAAGGGTACCTTTGCAACCATTTCCTGTGGACGGCTTTCGCCGAATATGCGCTGACCGGCATCGTAAGCCTCATGAATTTCGGAAACGGAATGGAGTTTTGAAACTGCCACCAACTTCACAGTTGATGGCAATTGGCTCAAAATATTCTCTATCCTTTCCCGGATGGTCATCATTTCCGTTTTTGCTGTTGTTTCATCTGCTCCTGCTGTATTCTGTAAGCCTCATCAAGACGTTGCCTGAACTTGGATTTCTTCTGCGGCTCTTTGCTGCTCGCTCTCTGCTGAATCAGTGCACGGAGTTTTTCCTCGTCAACAAACCATTTCCTGATGATAAGAGTCTGGATGATGGTAATAAGGTTGGAGAGCATATAGTAGTAACTCAATCCTGCGGAGAAATTATTACAGATCATCACCATAAAGATAGGCATAAACCAGGTCTGCATAAACTTCATACCAGGCATCTGCTGGTTATCCGCCATCTGGTTCATCGTCAGCTTGGAGTAGAAGAACATCGACACACCCATAAGAAGTGCAAAAAGGGAGATGTGGTCGCCGTAGAGAGGAATGTTGAATCCGAAATCAAGTATAGAGTCATAGCCGCTGAGGTCATCCGCCCATAAGAATTTTTGTTGTCTCAACTCGAAAGAAGCAGGGAAGAAACGGAACATTGCAAAAAGGATCGGGAATTGCAACAACATCGGAAGACATCCTCCGAACATGCTCACACCGGCCCTTTTGTATAGGTCCATAGTGGCCTGCTGCTTCTTCATCGCATCTTCTTTCTTGGGGTATCTTTCGTTGATCTTCTGGATTTCAGGCTGGAGAACCTTCATCTTCGCAGAAGATTTGTATGACTTGATTGTCAGAGGAGATATGACAATCTTGAGCAATATGGTCAGAATAAGAATTATCAGACCGTAGCTCGCGATATATTTACTTAGCCAGTTGAATACCGGAATTATGACATACCGGTTGATTGGCCCGATAATCTTTCCTCCGAGAGGAATGATCTTTTCGAAACCCTCATCATAGCTCTTGAGTGTCGGGTAGTGATTTGGACCGAAATAGAACTTGAAAGGAATAGAAAAATCTTTGCTTTGTGTATCCAGGTCAAGCACCATTTCAGCTGAAGAACGCATCAGGTCGCCTGTTGCGATCGCAACATCCTCTGCATAGAACTTATTTTCAAGATTTCCGCCAACAAAGTTGTTTTCAGCGACAAGAATAGCGGAGAAAAATTGTTGCTGGAATCCAAACCAACGCAGATTTGCCGAGAATGATTCTTTGGCGGAATCTTTTCTCATACCGATACTCTTGACATCATTGGTGCCTGAAAAACGGTAAGCGATGGCAGAGTAGTTTTTCTCATTTTTATATCCCTTCTCCAGATGAGGAATATCGGCGTTCCATTGGAGACGTATCTGGTTAGTACGTCTGTCGAGCACAGCGTCCATATTCACAAATCTGAGATTGTAGTCCACCAAATAACTCTCTTCGGCGAGGGAATAAACCGCCTCGATATAGGAGTTTGCCGAAAAATGTAGACGTAGGATTAGGTTGCTCTCACTCTGTGAAACCAGGGAAAAGGTTAGATCACCGGTGTTAATCCATTGATTAGTATTAATCTCATACTCGAACGAACTCTTCCCATCCCCAATCAGTATCAATGCGGAGCTGTCATAAGTGTAATAATTCTTGATTTCAACCTCTGAGCTCCTCTGGATGATATTTTGAGCCTGATTTTATCATTCTCAAGAGTATAATACTCCGCCTCTGCAACACTGGCGGAGTGAAGTATGGAATCCTGGTACAACGGCAGTTCCTGACCTGGAACCTGCACTTTTTCGGCTGCAGCCTCATGATATGTGGTATCAAGACGCGCACTTTCGATGGCACGGGCTGCCGCTGTCGAATCTGCTATGTATCTCTCCTTCTGCTGCTTCTCATACTGCTTGGTATTGTACCAGCTGAATAGCAGCAAAATAATGCCGATAAGGGCAAATCCTATGATGGTGTTTCTGTTTTCTCCCTTATTCATCTCTCTGCTCGAATTGTGAATCAATTGCCTTGATCTTCTCCTCGAGCTGTGCGAGCTCCTCTCGGGCGACCTCGATCTCTTTTCTCATCTTAGCAAGATAGGTCTCTGCATTTTTAGTCTTGGAGAAAAAGCCCATATTGTTTTCCCATGTGGCAATATCCTGTTCTTTTTTGACATACTTTTGCACGAGACGATCCCTTTCGCTACGGAGACCTCTCTCAGCCTTGCTGAGATTGGCATCGGAAGAGTATTTGCCATATCTCGGGCGATAGTCGTCATTCTGAGCCCTTACCTCGTCAAACTTGGCGTCAATAACCCTTTTGAATGCATCCTGAAGTTTATTCTTCTCCTTGAAGGGAACAAAGCCAATCTCATTCCACCTACCCTGGAAGGCTTTAAGAGCCTCGAAATTTTCGCCTTTGTTATCGGATAATTCAAACGCTTTGATTTCCTCGATAAGTGCAAGTTTAAGCTGGCGGTTGGTTTCGTATTGTGATTCCTGTTTACCCAGATGTTTCTCCTTATTGTTGAAGAATGTGTCACAAGCAGCGCGAAAACGCTTCCATACCTGATCGGTGCGTTTGCGAGATACGGGACCGATCTCTTTCCACTGTTTCTGAAGGTCTATCAGATAATCGGTGGTCTTCTTCCACTCTTCACTGTGCTGAACAGCCTCAGCTTTTTCGCATAGATCTATTTTCAGTTTTAGATTCTCCTGCATCTGATCTTTAAGCTGACCGTAGTATGCTTTCTTTGCCTCGAAGAAATTGTCGCAGGCGGATCGGAAGCGCTCATATACCTTGAGATTGTCCTTTTTGGATGCAAAACCTATTGCTTTCCATTTTGCCTGTATTTCTTCAATGGCTTTGGTCATTTTGTTCCATGTCCTTGAGTCGGAGATTTCCATTGCAACAATCTTCTCTACCTCTTCGCAAAGAGCACTCTTTGCCTCAAAATTCTCCCTCTGGCTTGTTTTCAGTGAGTCAAAATATGCCTGGTGTTTCTTATTGATTATCGCAGTTGCTTCCTTGAACCTCTCCCAGATGCTCTCCCTTTGCTCTTTACCGACGGGACCTATTTCCTTCCACTCTTCATGGAGTTTTTGGAGGGCCTTAAATGCAGCCACTATATTGTCATATTCAGTCTCGGCAAGAACTTCTGCCTTGATACAAAGTTCCTCTTTTGCAGAGAGGTTACGCTTGAAATCGAGGTCCCTCAGTTCCTTGTGAATTTTGACATTGTCGTAGAAGATCTCCACATTGTGGCTGTAGGACTCATAAAGATCCCTCATACGTGCCTGCGGTACCTGGCCGGTTGCACGCCATTGTGCCTGAAGATTTCCAAACTCGCTGAAAAGCTGCCCCATATCCTCCTGGCTTTGCCTCTCGATGAGGGACTTTATCTGCTCTATTATCTCAAGTTTAGTCTGAAGATTCTGCTCCTTACTCTGCTCCTGCTCACGCACGTATGCGTTTCGCAGATTGCGATAATTGTTGTAAAGCTCTTTAAATCCACGCTCAACCTCAGCAAAGGGATTGATGGAAACAACATCACCGCTATCAGTTCCGTCACTTATCACATCCTCGGAAGGGGCGATAAAACCACTTGCAATCTTCTCCTTGCGAAGAGTCTTGTAGAATATGGCTTTAACGGAGTCGGCATGCTTGTAGAGCAGCTGCATATCTCCCTTGTTTAGCAACATCTGGAATACATCCAAAAGCTCTTTCAGGCCCATCTCCGAATAATCCGGCACTTCAGGACTCTCTTCAGCTGCTTCAACTTTCGGAGCCTCCTCGACAACTTCTGTTTCGGTAACCTCTTTGGCAGCTTCCGGTTCATGAACCTCTTCGACTGACTCCGCCTTGGGAGTCTCTTCGGCAAGCTTTGCTTTTGGGGTCTTCTTAGCAACTTTTGCTTCAGGGACCTCGTCAAGTGCTTCTGTCTTGGGAGTCTCTTCGGCAAGCTTTGCTTTTGGGGTCTTCTTAGCAACTTTTGCTTCAGGGACCTCGTCAAGTGCTTCTGTCTTGGGAGTC
>CAZRBY010000002.1:0-85553 GCA_964598495.1 uncultured Muribaculaceae bacterium | reverse complement strand
CGTCAAGTGCTTCTGTCTTGGGAGTCTCTTCGGCAGGCTTTGCTTTTGCGGCCTTCTTAGCAACTTTTGCTTCAGGGACCTCGTCAAGTGCTTCTGTCTTGGGAGTCTCTTCGGCAGGCTTTGCTTTTGCGGCCTTTTTAGTAGCTTTTGCCTTTGGAGCCTCTTCAGCGATATCTACCTTGGGAGTATCTTCCACAGTTTCTGCCTTTGGAGCCTTTTTAACTGCTTTTTCCGGTTGTACAATTTCTTCCTTTGATATGTCGCCGGTATCTTTAGCGACCTGTTCAGCGTTTACAACAGATTGCTCTAGAGCTTCTTCTTGCTGCTCAGGAACAATTGGTTTCAGATCTTCACTCATGTAATTGAATTGTATAATTATTATATCCTGCAAATATAACGGAATTTGTGGAATAAATGCTACTTTTGCAGTACAAGAGTACAAAAAATGAGAATAGATATCCTTTCAGTCGTACCTGAACTCCTCGAAAGTCCGCTAAACCACTCCATCATCAAAAGAGCGAGGGAGAAAGGTCTTGTCGAAATACATCTGCACAATATTCGAGATTGGGGCAAGGGACATTATCGCCAGACAGATGATTATGGTTTCGGAGGAGATGCCGGAATGATAATGATGATTGAGCCCGTATTCAACCTTATCGAGAAACTCAAAGGAGAAAGGGAGTACGACGAGATAATCTATACTGCACCCGACGGTGAAATTTTTGACCAAAAAATAGCTAATTCTCTCTCTATCCGAGAGAATATTATTATTCTCTGCGGCCATTACAAAGGTATCGACCACCGGATCAGAGAACATCTGATAACCCGTGAAATATCTGTAGGAGACTATGTGCTCAGCGGAGGCGAAATCCCTGCCTCCATCATCACCGATGCCATTGTAAGATTATTACCTGGAGCAATAACCGATGAAACCTCAGCCCTTTCCGACTCTTTCCAGGACGGACTTCTTGCACCGCCAATTTATACCAGACCGGCGGAGTTTAATGGTTGGAAAGTACCTGAGGTGCTCCTGAGCGGAAATCCAAAACTCATTAAAGCTTGGCAGGAGGAACAGGCACTGGAACGTACCCGCCGTTTACGTCCCCATCTTCTTAAAGAGAATCGGAAATAGTAACCTTCTTGATTGGTGTCTGACGCTCCAGTGCATGAACTTCCATTGCCGGAGGCTCGGCAGGGCATACACTTGTACAGCCCCCACAACCTATGCATAAGTCGCTATTTACAACAGGGTAAAAGAGTCCGGGCTTCCTTTTGTGCTCGTTAAGTTGAATGGCACCGGTTGGACAAATCTCACCGCACCTGCCGCAGACTTGATCGTCGCGGAATACCAGACAGTTTTTAGCAACGAACCTGACCATACCTATCCTCACCGAACGTTTATCGTTTAGTGTAAGAGGCATCAGCGCACCGTTTGGACAGACGTTGGAGCACTTGTTGCAGTCGTATCGGCAATAACCCTCCTCAAAGGAGAGCAATGGCATCAGAAAACCGTCAATGCCATGCTGAGTGATCGAGGGTCTTATAATCTTCGAAGGGCAGGCTGCTATGCAAGCGTGACATGCCGTACAATGCTCCTTGAGGTGTTCCAGATGCAAAGCTCCGGGAGGGAGGAATTGCACAACAGGATCACCTGCATCGCCTTTGGCAGGAGAAGAATGAAACTTAGAACCCCATCTTCGGGAAGCAACTACCAATCCGAGGGTGCCGAGAGCAATTAGTGCATTTCTGCGGCCGGCGCTTTCCGGGTCACCTTTACTTTCGGAAGATTTTTTATCGCGTCTATCACGACCCCAGGCATATTTGAGTTCAATTGCAGTGCTCTTGCAAGAGAGTGTACAATCAAAACACATTACACATCGTGAATAATCGATGGTTTTGGTAACGCAATCCAGTGCCTGAGCTTTACATTTCTTTCCACAGATAGAGCATCCTACACACTTTTTATCAGCAATATTGAGGCGAAACATCGAATGGCCGGCAACCAATCCGAGGAATGAGCCCACAGGACAAATAGTATTACAGTAAAGACGCCCTCTGAAGGCACTCAGAATGGTAACCAAACAGAAGAATGCGAGTGCTACCGCAAACGACCAGATAGCAAATGAGGTGTAAGAATTTAGTGAAGTAACTATCCTGCCAAATATCGAATAAGGATCCAGAAAAACGAACGGATATGAAATACCGGCTATCATAGCAGCTGCCACCACTCCAAGGATTATATATCTCAATGTGTTGTGAGCGGGACTATAGTTGTATCGACGCTGCTTTTTGCTCTTGAAGCGGTCGGCAATCCAGATAACAATGTCCTGCCAGATGCCCAAAGGGCAAAGAAAGGAGCAATATACCCTTCCGAACAGTATCGTAACTATCAACAGTAATATCAAGGGAAGTGCGCTTCCCACAAACAAGGCCATCAGAGCGGGACCGAACTGGAATTTCTCCACCATTGGTGAAAAAGGTAGCTTTCCGGCCGAAAAAGAGATGAATGAAAGGGTAATAACGATAAAGAAAAGGGATGCAATGAGTATTCTTGCCGTTCTTGCTGTTTTCATCTTCTTATATTACAAATTTTGGTCAAAAGTAAATTATTATTTCCATATGTTAAAAATAAAGAGTACTTTTGCACTCGTCCGGAGTTCTGGATCAATATTTGTGGGGAAACAATTAACGTACTTAAATAAGAATTATCACAATGAAGAAGTTACTACTTTTACTTGCAGTAGGAGCACTTTTCCTCTGCGCCGGTTGTTCAAAGAGGTGCCACTGCGTAGCCAAACTCAATGGTGAAGTTGTTTTTGAAGAGTCCGATCTTGTTCTTAGAGAGGGCGAAAAATGCTCTGATTACAACAAAATGGTAAGCGTACCCCTCATCGCTACAAAGGTTGAGTCAAAGTGCCTTCCGCAGCTCTTCTAATAAACTGAAAAACATTAATCGGGGGGTGACCGGAAGGTCACCCTCTTTTTGTAGAAACTCATAATTCTACAGCATTATGAAACCGGAACTTAAATATGCACTGCGAGTATTGCTCGGCCTCATATTCATCATTTCAGCAGTGGCCAAACTAATATCGGTTGACCAATTCGAAATCTATATCTTCGGATTCCGACTATTTGGACTGGGCCTCTCCTACTTTATTGCGAGGGCTATTATAGCAATGGAACTTGCTCTAGGGATACTTTTCATACTAAACTTACACTCCAAGGCAATATTCTTAGCATCATTTCTTGTTCTGGCTCTCTTCAGCTTATTTCTTATAGGACTTACAATTGCCGGCAACCGAGAGAGTTGCCACTGCTTCGGCGAACTGGTAGATATGAATCCTAGGCAATCCCTGCTAAAAAATATAATACTGCTTGTAATACTGCGTCTGAGCGCAGGACTGAAATCCTTTCGAATCCCATGGAAACCTCTTTGGTATACTCTCGTCATTTCCGGTTCGATCGCAACGGTATTTATCATATCTCCTCCTGACAACTGGAGGTACGACCAGTACGGTCGGAGTACAATTGTGAGCGAAAAAGCCTTCGAGGATGCGTTCTCACACGGATTGCTCCCTGCAGAGTTACTCGAAGGAGAAAAAGTGGTGTGCTTTATGAGTATCACTTGTGAATATTGCCTGATGGCTGCCCGGAAAATAGCCATACTCCGCAGCAATAAAAATTTCAGCAATGGGGAACTGACCATTGTCTTTGCACAAGGAAATGTCGAACGCGACCCTTCGGTATTTCTCGAAAAATCAGGGCTTGACTACGAACGGTATCTCTTCTTGGATGCCACTCCCTTTATCAGGATTACGGAAGGTACCATGCCGTTGACACTTGTGCTCAACGAGGGTAAAATAACAGCAAAATACGGTTACCGCGACATAAGGTAAGCCTGCAGTGTGTTACGCAGAAGAGAAATAATGGTCATCGGGCCGACACCTCCAGGAACCGGAGTAATGTAAGAGCATTTCGGAGCTACTTCGTCGAAGGCCACGTCTCCAACAATTCGATAACCTTTATCATTTTCCGCAGGGATGCGTGTAATACCCACATCCACCACCACTGCCCCATCTTTGACCATATCACCTTTTAAGAACTCGGGGACTCCGAGTGCTGCAATTATAATATCAGCACGGCGCGTGTGCTCTGCCAAATCCTTGGTGCGGCTATGACACATGGTGACCGTACAGTCTCCCGGTTCTCCTTTTTGCGAAAGCAGATTGGCTATCGGGCGGCCTACAATATTGCTGCGGCCCAATACCACGCAGTGCTTGCCGCGAGTCTCAATTTTGTAGTGCTCGAGAAGAGCCATTATACCATAAGGTGTGGCAGAAACAAAGGTAGGAAGTCCAAGTGAGAGTCTGCCAACATTGACGGGGTGAAATCCGTCAACATCCTTGCGCGGATCAACTGATGCTATTACTTTTTGCTCGTCAATCCTTTTCGGCAGAGGCATTTGGATAATAAAACCATCCACCGATTTATCGGTATTGAGTTGAGCGATCAGATTGAGAAGTTCTTCTTCTTTAGTCTCCCCTGAAAGACGATGTACCGTAGAGTCAAACCCCACTTGAGCACAAGCACGCTCTTTTGAAGCAACATAGGTCTTGCTGGCACCATCCTCTCCAACAATTATTGCAGCCAGATGAGGTCTTCTGCCTCCCGAAGCTAAAATTTTCTCTACCTGTGAAGCGATTTCTTTTTTTACGGCCTCTGATGTGGCCTTTCCATCTAACAGTATCATTACTTTAAACTTTTATCTGCGTTTTTTTTTCATTATCCTGGAAGACATTGCGTTGGATGAAACATTCTTCATCATCTTGCGCGTGCCGTCGAATTGCTTGAGCAAACGATTTACCTCCACAAGTGAGGTACCGCTGCCTGCTGCTATCCTCTTGCGGCGACTGCCGTTGAGTACGGAGGGATTCTCCCTTTCATAGGGAGTCATCGAGAGAATGATAGCCTCAACTCCCTTAAAAGAGCTATTGTCAATATCTACGTCTTTGATGGCCTTACCGACGCCCGGAAGCATCGAAGCCAGATCCTTGATATTTCCCATCTTCTTAATCTGCTGAATCTGCTGGTAGAAATCATCCAGATTGAACTGATTTCTGGCCATCTTCTTGTGGAGCTTTCTGGCCTCCTCTTCATCATACTGTTCCTGGGCCTTCTCTACGAGGGAAACTACGTCCCCCATTCCCAGGATACGGTCGGCTATACGTTTGGGATGAAAGACATCCAGAGCCTCCATCTTCTCACCGGAGCTGATGAACTTTATAGGCTTCTGCACCACTGCTTTGATAGAAAGAGCAGCACCTCCACGGGTATCACCATCCATCTTGGTCAGCACCACTCCGTCGAAATCAAGCACTTCGTTGAAAGCCCTTGCCGTTTCAACGGCATCCTGACCGGTCATCGCATCAACTACGAAAAGGGTCTCGGTGGGATTGACCGCACCTTTGATGGCCGATATCTCATCCATCATCTGCTTATCGACTGCCAGACGACCGGCGGTATCAATGATTACAAGCGAATAAGCCTCGTTGCGCGCCTTCTTCACTGCATTCTTTGCTATCGCAACAGGATCCTTGACTCCATCCTCCGTATATACATCCACTCCTACCTGCCCACCGAGCACCTTCAACTGGTCGATTGCTGCAGGACGATAAACGTCACCTGCCACAAGAAGCGTACGCATACCCCTCTTTGACTTGCAGTTGAGCGCCAGTTTGGCTGAGAATGTAGTTTTACCGGAACCCTGAAGACCTGCAACCAGTACGATGCCAGGGCTGCCCTTGATATTGATGTCAGAAGCCTCGCTACCCATGAGGAGAGCAAGTTCGTCATGGACGATTTTGATCATCATCTGTTCAGGGCGGACTGCCTTTAGGACATCCTGACCAAGTGCCTTCTGCTTAACTTCATCGCAGAATGTCTTTGCTATCTTATAACTTACGTCGGCATCGAGAAGTGCTTTTCGTATATCCTTGAGTGTCTCGGAGATATTAACCTCAGTGATCCTTCCCTGTCCTTTTATGAGTTTAAAGGAACTCTCTAGTCTCTCTATCAGATTTTCAAACATAATCTTTATATTAGCTGTAGGCTATTGGCCTATATAATCATTTACTTAAATAGTACTCTTTATATTTTCCACAATCTTTCCGTACCTATAACAAACTCTACCCCGCAACCTGTATCACACACTCCGTACTACACACTACACACTACACACTACACACTACACACTACATACTTCACACTACATACTTCACACTACATACTTCACACTACATACTACACACTACATACTACACACTACACACTACACACTACACACTACACACTACACTCCCAACTCATCACTATAATATGCTTTGGCCAAATCCCTCTGGTTGTATTTCATCGCCATTACCTGTCCGTAGGCACCTGCAGAATGGAGAGCCACTAGATCACCGCGTTTTGTGGTGTTTAAGAGGATATTCTTACCCCAACTGTCGCTGGACTCACAAACCGGCCCTACAACATCGTACCTGAGCGGGCGGCCGGCGGATGTGAGATTCTCTATTGCGTGATGCGCCTGGTAAAGGGCGGGACGAATAAGATCGTTCATACCGGCATCAAGAATTGCAAATTTCTTCCGCTGACCGACCTTGACATAGAGAACTCTCGATATAAGATGGCCACACTGGCCTACAATGGCTCTGCCAGGTTCAAAATGGACATCCTGTCCGGGACGCACAATCAGGTTGTCATTTATAATTTTAAAATATTTCTCTAACGGAGCAATGGGATTGTCGTTAGGGTTTTCATAATCAATACCGAGACCTCCGCCGAGATTGATGTTTTTAATGAAAAAACCTTTGTCGATAAACCATTTCTGCAACTCCTCCACTCTCTTGCAGGTGAGTTTGAAGACAGCCAGGTCAGTTATCTGGGAGCCCACATGAAAGTGGAGACCTATGAACTCGATATTCTTGCACAGTGCCATCATATCGACAACATCCTGAAACATCCAAGGGCTGATGCCGAATTTGTCCTCTTTACGGCCGGTACTGATGTATTTGTGTGTGTGTGCATCGATGTCCGGATTGATGCGGAGAGAGATTTTCGCCTTTTGTCCCATCTTCCCTGCAAGGTCGTTTATTACACTGATTTCAGGGATTGACTCGCAATTAAATCCGAAAATGCCGGCGTTGAGTGCCGCCTTGATCTCCTTATCCGACTTACCGACACCTGCGTAGACAATCTTAGCAGCAGGAAAACCTGCCTTTACAGCGAGTTTAACTTCATTGCCGCTCACACAATCTGCACCGAGACCATACCCTTTGATAATATCTAGGATGCGATCGTTGGCATTGGCCTTCAATGCATAATGGGCATGATATTCATATTTGTCAATCTGAGATTTGTAGATGTCAAGAGTCTTCTTTAGAAGCTCAACATCGTAATAATAAAATGGAGTTTCAATCTTTTTGAAAACTTCAATTGCCTGTTTGGTAATCATCGTGGAATACTTTATTATTATTCTTGCAAAAGTACGAAAAAATGGCAGAATATCAAGAAATGATCATTTTTGGAACTGATTTGTACAATCAGCCGTTTTTTCTTATATTTGTGTTTTATTTTGCGGAATTAGCTCAGTTGGCAGAGCGTTGGCTTCCCAAGCCGAAGGTCGCGGGTTCGAACCCCGTATTCCGCTCGGATTTTCAAAGTAAATCTTTTCCGGATACCTAAGATAAGGCCTCTCGAATAGTTTTAAAACATTTAAAATAATAGCGAAAAGTTATGATTTATTCACACGAAGTAGAACACATTTGTATTGTAAAGAAAGGGCCGGACCACGGACCTTCACCCATTCCCGAAGAGGGTAAATGGGTAAAAGTAAAAGAGGTAAAAGATATATCGGGTTTTACTCACGGAATCGGCTGGTGTGCACCTCAACAAGGTGCCTGCAAGCTTACACTCAATGTTAAGAATGGTATAATAGAAGAGGCTCTCGTAGAGACGATCGGCTGCTCCGGAATGACCCATTCCGCTGCAATGGCCGGTGAGATTCTCCCGGGCAAAACACTACTTGAAGCTCTCAACACAGATCTGGTTTGCGATGCAATCAACACCGCGATGCGCGAACTCTTTCTCCAGATTGTCTATGGACGCACCCAGTCCGCTTTCTCGGAGGGAGGCCTCATAGTTGGTGCCTGTCTGGAAGATCTTGGCAAGGGACTCCGCTCCACGGTCGGCACTATGTTCTCCACCAAGGCCAAGGGAGTTCGCTACCTGGAAACTGCAGAGGGTTACGTAAGCAAGATTGCTCTTGATGAAGATGACGAGGTATGCGGTTATGAGTTTGTACGCCTCGGTGAGATGATGGACCTCATTAAAAAAGGTTTGGACGCCAATGAGGCCCTTAAAAAAGCCACAGCACACTACGGAAGATTCAGTGCAGAGCAAGGCGCAGTTAAATTTATTGATCCCAGAATCGATTAAAAAGAGGAGATATAACCTATATGATACGTAAAGTAAAATTTGAAAGCCAAAACCGCCGTATTGACAATATCAACAAAGTGTTGAAATCCTATGGCATCGCCTCCATCGAGGAGGCAAACAAGATTTGCGAAGAGCATGGAATTGACCCCTACCTTGAGTGTGAACAGACACAGAAAATATGCTTTGAGAATGCAAAATGGGCCTATGTTGTAGGTGCAGCTATAGCCATCAAGAAGGGCTGCAAGAGCGCTGCTGACGCCGCCGAAGCCATAGGTGAGGGTCTTCAGGCATTCTGCATAGCAGGATCTGTAGCAGACGATCGAAAGGTTGGTCTTGGACACGGTAATCTCGCGGCCCGCCTTCTACGTGATGAGACACAGTGCTTTGCATTTCTCGCAGGTCACGAGTCGTTTGCGGCTGCAGAGGGTGCAATCAAGATAGCTGAGATGGCCAACAAGGTACGCAAACAACCGCTGCGCGTGATTCTCAATGGACTTGGCAAGGATGCCGCTATGATTATTTCCAGAATAAACGGCTTTACCTATGTTCAGACAGAGTTTGACTATTACACCGGTAAACTAAAGGTGGTAAAGAGCAAGTCATACTCCAAAGGACCCCGTGCGAAGGTCAACTGTTATGGTGCGGATGACGTACGCGAAGGAGTTGCAATCATGCACAAAGAAGGCGTAGATGTTTCCATTACGGGTAACTCAACCAATCCTACACGCTTTCAGCATCCTGTTGCCGGCACTTACAAGAAAGAGTGCGTCCAACAGGGTAAAAACTATTTTTCCGTAGCATCCGGTGGCGGTACCGGACGCACGCTCCATCCTGATAACATGGCTGCAGGTCCTGCATCCTACGGTATGACAGACACTATGGGTCGCATGCACTCCGACGCGCAGTTCGCAGGTTCATCCAGTGTTCCCGCACATGTGGAGATGATGGGATTCCTCGGAATGGGCAACAATCCTATGGTCGGTGCCACTGTGGCAGTTGCCGTATCCATAGAACAAGCAATGAAAAAGTAGCGTACAACATTAGTTGGATGCATTTATTAATATACAAATTAATCAATTAAAATTCTATTTATGTTCGTTTCCAGAAAACTACGCCATCTGATGATGGCAATGTTCACATTGATTCTCTCAGCGGGAACAATGTGGGCTCAGAACATCAATGTCACCGGTAAGGTGACTGACAAGAGCGGTGAACCGCTCGTCGGTGTTTATGTGGTAGTACGGGGTACTCAAACCGGTACAGCCACTGACATTGATGGTTTCTACGCAATCGTGGCACCTACCAATGGCACCTTGGAATTCACATCAATGGGCTATAAGACCGCTGTTGTAGCAGTGGGCGGCAGAGCAAAGATTGATGTGGTACTCGAAGACGACGCACTACTGCTTGAGGACGCTGTTGTCACGGCATTGGGTATCAAGAAGGAGAGAAAATCCCTCGGATACGCTGTGGAAGACCTCAAGTCCGAAGAGCTGATGAAGGTTAAGACTGCCAACCCGATCTCCTCCCTTACGGGAAAGATCGCCGGTGTCAACATCACACAGTCTTCAGGTGCAGCCGGTTCAGGCGCACAGATTATTCTCCGCGGTGGTACTTCCGCATCGGAGGGGAAGGACAACCAGCCCCTATTCGTTGTCGACGGTATCATCTATGACAACTCATCTACAGTTGTCGGTAACTCGGCTTTCGACGGTTCCTACAGGAGTGCAACCACCACCTCAAACCGTGTGATGGACATCAACCCTGAAGATATCGAGTCGATGTCGGTACTCAAAGGTCCGGCAGCTTCAGCACTTTACGGCTCGCGTGCTGCTAACGGAGTCGTGCTTATCACCACTAAACGCGGTCAAGAAGGTGTCGTTGAGGTCAACTTCAGTTCAAAACTCTCTACCTCGTGGGCAAAGGCACTTCCCCAGTTCCAAAACAAGTATACCATGGGATTCATGGAGGACCAGTATGATTCTTCCAAAAAGTATATAGGTACTGTTTTCAACGACTACTCCTACAACTCATGGGGTAAGGAAGGAGGCGTATTCTATGACAACATGGGAACATTCTTTGACAACGGTCTGATCCTCGACGAGAGCATTAGCGTCTCAGGAGGTACCAAACAGGGCAGTTACTACCTATCCGGCTCTCTATTTGACCAGAATGGTATTGTACCCACTACAGGTTACAGCAAGTACACTTTCCGTTTCAACGGTGACCAGAAGATAGGTATCTTCACATTCAGTGCAAGTGCAGCCTACTCAAAGGCTCATACCGACAAAACCCTCACAGGTGCAGGTCTCTACGGTTCGGCAGGTACCGGTGCCCTATACGCACTTTATACCTGGGCTCCCTCTGACAATATGAGCAGATATCTAAACGAAGACGGTACTCGTTTCCGTCATTTCGCTGATCGTCAGGATCCTTGGGACGACCGTGATAACCCCTACTGGATTCTCAACAAATTCAACATTTATGACGATACAGACCGTTTCACCGGCAACCTCAATGTAAGAGCTGACATCACTAAGTGGTGGAACATCTCCTACAAGATCGGTATTGACCGTTATACTCAGGTAGACTCCAAACGAATTGCTGCCGGTTCTGCCATTAAGCAGGTATTCCAGAAGGGTATGATGTCAGATAATACCAGACAATACGAGTATATGACCAATAGTATTATTTCCGATATGAATAAGAGATTCGGAGATTTTGACCTCGGTCTCATGCTCGGTGCGGCAACCGACCAGTACAAGACCAATTCAGACTACCTGATGGCTTATAACTTTTCGGTTCCCGATTTCTTCTCATACGCCAATACTACCACCGACAACAAAGCCTTCTCACACGGTTCTTCCCTCAAGAGGCTCATAGGTGTATTCGGTGAGGCTCGAGCATCCTGGAGAAATATGGTTTACCTGACCGTTACCGGACGTAACGACTGGACTTCCACACTACCTCTGGAAAACCGCTCTTACTTCTATCCTTCAGTGAGCGGCTCATTCGTCTTCACACAGCTTCTCCATGATTTGAATGTGATTGACGACAGCATCTTATCATTCGGAAAGGTACGCGTTTCTTGGGCTAAGGTAGGTAAGGATACCGGTGTTTATGAGACAGCTACCGCTTTGTGGCCTGTAGGTACTTATCTTGGAGAACTTGTGGGTGTGGGTAACTCCTGGACCCGCGGTAACCCTTATCTGAAACCGGAGATGACCAAATCAACCGAGATCGGTGTTGAATTGAGTTTCTTCAAGAACAGGCTCCACATTGACTACGCATACTACACCAACGACTCATTCAACCAGATTCTCAGTCCCCGCGGACCTCAGTCCACAGGTTATATCTTCTGCTCCATTAACGCGGGTAACGTATATAACAAAGGTATGGAGCTTTCAATCTCCGGTACCCCTATTGAGACAAGAGACTTCAGATGGGATGTAGCATTGAATATGGCCGGTAACCGTGGTACAATGGACGGTCTGCCTTCAGGCACTGATGTAATGTATGTAACCGACGTGCAGTATGGTCCGGTAAAAGCAGCATCCTACAACGGTGGTGACTTCATGGCTATTGCAGGTTACAAATGGTCATATAACGACAAGACAGGCAACGTAATTGTCGACAAGAATGGATTCCCTACTTACGCAGCAGGTACTTATTATGCAGTAGGTAACCGTGAGGCAACATTCTCAGGCGGTTTCAACAATACTGTCCAGTGGAAGGGATTCACATTCAATATGCTCTGGGAATTCCGCGTTGGCGGTGACGTATTCAACGGTACACAGTACGCAATGGATGTAGCAGGTACCAGCCAATTCTCGGCTGATATCAGGAACAAACCTCTTACAATTGAAGGTGACTTCCGGGTTGGTACCATAAAGCACGATGATGGTACTGAGGAACCTATTTATGAGCCCAGAAGCAACACTTGGGATCCTAAACAAGTATACGATTTCAATGGTGTTCCCACAAGCGGTCAGAACATCATTAAGAACTACTATACCAATTATTACACTCAGGAAGCTACACACTATATTACCAAAGTTAATCTTCTGAGACTCCGTGCACTCTCCGTAGCATACGATTTTCCCAAGAAGTGGATGGAAAAAACAGGTTTTATCAAACGTGCTTCCCTCTCACTCTCGGCAAACAACCTCCTTCTCTTCACAAACTACAAGGGAGACCCTGAGGTTGCCGTTGCCGGTGCAGGTGTAGGCGGTTCTTCATCAGTAGGTTTTGCCTACTGTGACGTTCCCGCCACATCAGGTATGACATTCGGTCTTAACTTGACATTCTAACAAACAGGAAATGATAAATAACAGCAAGATTATGAAATATTTGAAATCAATAATAATGTCACTCTTCTTAGTGATGCTTCTTGCATCCTGTAACGAGTGGCTTAATGTGAACACCGACCCTGACAATCCCTCTTCAGAGAGTGCTCTGTTCCAGAATCGCCTTGCGCACATTGAGTTCTATACAAATAGCGCTCAGCAGTTCGCCGCCTGGCGTACAGGTATGTCAATGGGTGACTGGACAAGATACAACGGCGGTGGCACATACTTCAACATGTCAATATGGTATCCTACGGTAAGTGTTTCCACTACTCCCTATCAATGGTGGTTTGTAGGTGCAGCCTGTAACCTTAATGATATATACAAAAGAGCTGAAGAGGCTGAGGCATGGCACTACATGGGTGCTACCAAGATTATCCGTGCATACGGCTTCATGTTGATGACAGACCTCTACGGTGAGATGCCCTATACGGATGCGGTAGGCGAAAATGCCACACCCGAATATGATGACGGCAAGACCATCTATCTTGGATGTCTTAAGGAGCTCGATGAGGGTCTGGAACTCATGGCCAAATCACAAGCGCCGACTACTCCCGCCCTTGCACTTGGCGACTACTGGGGCAACGGTGATACTCAGAAATGGATCAAATGGGGCAACTTGCTAAAAGCTCGTTTCATCCTAAAACTCACAAAGAAGGGCGAAGGAAAATACACTGATGGTAAATATGACACTCAGGCTATTCTCGACGCACTTTCAAAGGGTCCTCAGAGCGTAAATGACGACATGGTGATCTTCCACACCGACAACAACAGCACAACTCACGACGTGCTCGGATGGAATGAGCCGGTCGACTACTCACCTCTCTACTCTGTCTGTGGTATGAATGGCGGTTATATGCCTACCAAGACATTGTTTGATAATCTCACCAATTTTGCCGGCTACGGTGTAGAAGATCCCCGCGCCGACAGAATACTCCCTTGGGCTTATGACGCAAACCCCAAACCGAATCCTCCCGCAGACGTAAAATGGTCAGGCAAATGGCGTCGTTCACGTGGTGTTGACATGACATCCGGAAACTGCCCTATCTTCCAAGGTGGTCCTCTACGTGCCAATTACAACACTGCAAACGGATGGTTTATCCAGAGTGACAACGCCGCACGTGCAAATGACATCTATTACATCGAGTGTACTTCTTCATCGAAGGGCTATGCAGCCAACCCCGACCTTCTCTACAGAAGGGCAGGAAAAACTGTTGACGGTTCTAAAGAATCAGGGTCATTCTATACCAGAGTTTCATCTCCGACTTATTTGGGATCCTATGCAGAGGCATGTTTTATAAAGGCTGAAGTACTCTTCAACAAGGGAGACAAATCCGGAGCATTTACAGCTTATAAGGATGGCGTGAAGGCATCTATGGATCAGATGAACGTCAAACTGAACCAGTGGGTTGCAGAGGATCCGGGACTGCTCGATTGTCCTTCATTCGTACCTATGACTGCTGCTGATATTAACAGTTTCCTCAACAAAGGTATCGGTACTGCCGGTGACCTTACACTCGGCAAGATTTTGACCCAGAAACGTATCGCATTGCACTTCTCAGTTGAAGTATGGAACGATATGCGCCGCTATGACTTTGACACCAAACTCTTCCTGAACTGGAAGATCCCTGCTTATCATGATGTAAGTGCAGGTGCTCTCAAGGCTATTCCCATGGGCAAGGATTTACGTCGCTGGATGCAGTGTTCACATGAGTACAACTACAACAAGACCAACCTCCAGGCAATTGGAGAAAAGGTTCCCGGTGCAGATATGACTAAACCTATGTGGAATACCGTGGATGATGTATGGACCATTCCCGTATGGTGGGACTCTAACCAACAGTAATTAAAAAAATCACCCTCACGGGTGATTTTTTTTTAGTATGTAGTCTGTAGTAAGTAGTGGGTAGTAACTAAAACTTTGCCAGGACCGAGGTTTGACCGGCAACCTTATCTCCCTTTTTAACAAGAACCTCCGTACCCAAAGGGAGGAAGAGGTCAAGCCTTGAACCGAATTTGATAAAACCGGCCTCTGAAGTCTGCCCGAAATACTCGCTCTCCTTTGCATAGCAGACTACGCGTCTTGCTACGATACCGGCTATCTGGCGAAACATGACTTCATTGCCCGAATCGGTCCGTATGACAATAGTCGTTCGTTCATTTTTTTCCGAAGATTTGGGATGGAAAGCGAAAATATATTTGCCCGGATGGTATTTATAATACTTCACAACACCTCCTACGGGAAACCAGGTAATATGTACGTTGAAAAAGGTAAGGAAAATAGAGATGCATATACATTTTTCACCGAAATACTCATTCTCCTCAACCTCTTTAACATTGACCACCTTGCCATCTCCCGGAGATATAACCAGAGAATCATCTATAACCGCCTCACGAACGGGAACTCTGAAAAAACACATCATGAAAAGCGACAAAAAAAGAGCGACACCCGCTACAATCCAATTGACAACCGTATTTTTACAAAAAATAAAACAGAGTCCGGTAATTACCGCCCAAATCAGGAAATTGAGGATTATAATGGTATGGCCTTCTTTGTGAATTCTCATAAATGAATTAATTTGGACTCAAAGATATGCAATCCGATCAAATAACACAAACGAGCTTGAGATAGAGCACAATCACCGGAATTACAAAAAGCGTCGCGTCAAAACGATCGAGGAGACCACCGTGGCCGGGCATGATATTGCCTGAATCCTTGACATTGCACGCCCTCTTGAGCAAAGACTCGAAGAGGTCTCCAAATAGACCGAAGAGTGAAACTATAGCGGCCATAACCAGCCAATGCCACCAGGAAATATGAAGAAGTGAAAAACTATCGGTTAGATAATAGAGCAGAATTGAAACCAAAAAGGTAATCAGCGCACCTCCCCAGAACCCGACCCATGACTTCTTAGGAGAAACGCTCGGAAAGAGTTTACGGCTATCCTTACGCTGTCCCAGCAGCATCCCGAACATGTATGCACCGACATCATTGAGCCAGATAAGTATAAAAACGCCAAGTAGCAGCCAGGGGGTGTAGCCACCCTCCTTGTCGAATACCAGAAACTGTGCAAGAAGCAGCGGGAGTGCGATATAGAGCACAGGCATCATCAATTGCGCCGCATTGTTTATAGTATCGGGAGATACTCCTCTATCGGTCTCACCTCTGCGTAAATCTTTTGTAGACGAGTAAATAAAAGAAACGCAGGTAGCGAGAACAGGTATAGATGTCAGGAGCAGATATTTGTAGTCTAAGCCTATAGCAAAGGTCAAAAAGAGCAGCACAATGGCCGAAGCCACGGCCAAAATCATAAGTATTTGCTCGATGAAAAAGCGCTTACCCAAAGTCAAAGAATAGTACTCACTCATCATCAGCGCTCCTATCGCCACCATTAGAGGCAGAAAAGTACACCTGCATAGCAGTGTACCGGCAACCACTATAAAAAAGATGATGCCGCTTATTATGCGCTTTGAGAGAGAACTCATAGGCTATTCAAGCATTTTATTGGGATCCTTGCCTCCTTTGCGGGGGCCGAAAATCTTTTCGAGATCCTCTGAGAAAATAACTTCTTTCTCGAGAAGCAGTTCTGCAAGTTGCTCAAATCCTTCTCGGTTCTCTGTTAGAACGCGCGTAGCAGTCTTGTGAGCCTGGTCAATGAGTTTCTTAACCTCTGCGTCGATAAGTTCCGCAGTCTTTTCGCTATATGGCTTGGCAAGAATCATCTCCGAGCGTCCGGTAGAGTCATAGAAAGAGATGTTGCCCACTTTTTCACTCATGCCGAAGTAAGTAACCATTGCATAAGCCTGTTTGGTCAGCTTCTCAAGGTCACTGAGTGCTCCGGTGGAAATTTTTCCATTAATTATCTCTTCAGCTACTCTACCTGCGATAGTGCTGGCCATCTCATCCATCAATTGCTCGGTTGTTGTGAGATTACGCTCCTCGGGGAGATACCAAGCTGCACCAAGTGCCTGTCCACGTGGAATTATAGTAACTTTGAGCAAAGGATTGGCATTGGGCAATAGCCAACTTACGGTAGCGTGACCCGCCTCGTGGTACGCAATGGTGCGTTTTTCCTCGGGAGAAATGATTTTGCTCTTACGCTCCAGACCTCCCACTATCCTGTCGATTGCATCGAGGAAATCCTGTTTATCTATAAAATCCTTGTCCTTTCTGGCAGCAATAAGAGCTGCTTCGTTGCACACATTCGCTATATCCGCACCCGAAAATCCCGGAGTTTGCTTGGCAAGGAAATCTATGTCAAAGCCGCTGACGAGCTTAAGATTGCGAAGATGTACCTTGAATATCTCGAGACGTTCTTTAAGTTCAGGAAGATCCACATGTATTTGACGGTCAAAGCGACCTGCCCTCATCAGTGCCTTGTCGAGTATATCCGGCCTGTTCGTAGCAGCAAGTATTATAACTCCGGAATTGGAGCCGAAGCCGTCCATTTCCGTAAGCAGCTGGTTAAGAGTGTTCTCGCGTTCGTCATTTGAAGAGAAACCTGCATTTTTGCTTCTGGCACGACCTACGGCGTCGATTTCATCGATAAATACAATGCATGGCGCCTTTTCCTTTGCCTGTTTGAAGAGGTCACGTACCCTTGATGCTCCTACTCCAACAAACATTTCGACAAAGTCAGAGCCTGAAATTGAGAAGAAAGGGACATTCGCCTCACCGGCCACAGCTTTGGCAAGAAGGGTCTTTCCTGTGCCTGGAGGGCCTACGAGGAGTACTCCTTTTGGAATCTTTCCACCGAGTGAGGTATATTTCTTGGGACTTTTCAGGAAATCTACAATCTCCATGATTTCAACTTTTGCCTCTTCCAGACCTGCTACGTCTTTAAAGGTAATCTTGGTATGATTTTCCTTTTCATAGAGTTTCGCCTGCGATTTGCCGACGTTGAATATGCCTCCACCGGCTCCTCCGCCAATATTGTTGCGCATTGGACGGAAAAGCAGGAACCACATGAGTATGAAGAGCAAGGGAAACATCAGCCACTCCAGGGCTCTGCCCCAGTAATTGTGCTTCTCGTCCACCACAACATCAAATTTTCTACCCTCTGCGAGTGATTCTCTTGCAGCCTCGAGTTCCACCTCGGCATCGAATTTATCAGAAACGAGGAAATAGAAATGGGGGCCTGACTTTGGTTCCTTACCTCCGAAAATATTTTTGTACTGGGAAATGCTGTCCTTGGAGATATAAATCTCGCCTCTACGCTCATTACGCACATATACCACCTTATCAATATCTCCGCTTGGAAGTATCTCCGCCTTTACCTCTATCCATTCCTTCTTGATGGGTTCAACTCCGCTGCTTGTCAGGAACATATACCCAAGCCCGACGAAGAGCAGAATATAAAACCATAAAAGCCAACTTGGCGATTTCCTATTGTTGAGATTACCGGATGGCTTACCGCTGCCTGTATTGCGAGTGTTGCGTGTTTTATTAGTCATATCAAACCTCCTCATAAACAGTTTTCACAGCATCGGCCCAAAGATCTTCCAGTCTGTAGAACAATCTCTGCTCTGTCTTGAAAATATGGACAACAATATCCGTATAGTCGAGAATAATCCAAAATCCATTTTCCCTGCCCTGCTTTCTGACAGCCGGTCTGCCGACCTTTTTCTCCAACATCTCCTCAACATAGTCGCTGATAGCAACTACCTGGGTAGGCGTATCGGCATTGCAGATCACGAAATGGTCTGTGAATGCCGTATTGATGCTCCTCAGATCGAGGGAAATAACATCCCTGCCCTTCTTCTCCATCATAGCATCGGCTATAATATTTATCTCATTGAGATTGATGTCAATCTCATTTGTATTTACTTTCTTGGTTTTCTTCATCTGAAAATTACTAACTTGGTGCGACAAATATACTGCAAATTTTTAGCCAACCTAAAATTATGAAGATATTAATGAAAGAGACATTAAACATTCAATGGTTTGAAGAGACGGATTCCACCAACACACAATTACAGAATGACCGCCATAATCTGGAAGACCTTACTGTTTATGCAGCATTTTTTCAGACGGCGGGAAGAGGTCAGAGAGGCAACCGCTGGGAGAGCAAAAGAGGCGAAAACCTCACATTCTCAATACTTTTCAAGCCTGAAAGCATCGCAGCAAAAGATCAGTTTGTCATATCAAAATCAGTCGCACTAGGCGTTGTTGACTACCTTGCACAACGAGGTGTAATGTGCCGCGTCAAATGGCCGAATGACATCTATTTTAATGACCTTAAGATATGCGGTATACTCATTGAAAATGGCATTTCATGTGACAAATTGGCATATAGCATTGCAGGTATCGGCATAAACATCAATCAAGAAATATTTGACCCGAGCGCACCAAATCCCACATCCTTGAAACTTCTAACCGGCAATGAATATGATATCAGGCAGGAGCTACCTAATATAGTCTCGTCCGTTATCTTACGCTATAAACAAGCCATTTCGGGAAAAGCCCGGAAACTCGAAAATGATTACCTCGCACTGCTTTATCGCAAGGGGGAATACCATACTTATATTGATTGCGCCACCGGGGACCGCTTCGAAGCACGCATCACCGGCCTCGACGATCAGGCACGTCTGAAGGTAGAAACACGTAACGGAGAAATCAGGGCTTATGCCTTCAAAGAGATTGGTTACGTAATTTAGAAATCATTGCAGAAGGGTCTTCAGCCGTAAAAACGGAATTACCTGCAACAAAAGCTTTCGCACCGGCAGCTGCCAAAGAGGCTATGTTGGCTTCATTGACTCCTCCATCCACCTCAATAATGCAATCAGGGTTTAGTTTTGAAGTCATTGCGTAGAGTCTTGCCACCTTGTTCACCGTAGTCGGTATAAATGACTGACCTCCGAATCCCGGATTTACTGCCATCACCAATATATAATCGCAATAAGGTATGATCTCCTCGAGGCAAGATGCCGGAGTATGCGGATTGACGGCGACACCTGCCTTCATACCGCTGCTTTTTATGAACTGAACCGTTCGGTGCAGATGCGTACAAGCCTCATAATGAACACTGAGCCAACTCACTCCTACCTCCGCAAAACGGTCAATATATCTGTCGGGATTCACAATCATCAGATGAGCATCAAGCGGCTTTTTGGCAAGTGAGGCAATTGCCTTTATAACAGGGAAACCATACGAGATATTGGGCACGAATAGGCCGTCCATTATGTCGAGATGAAACCAATCGGCCTTGCTCTCGTTGACCATCCGGATATCATCCGACAGATGTGCGAAATCTGCAGAAAGCATCGAAGGGGCGATAATCAGTGACATAGCAATAATATTAGTTAATAGATCTCAATACTTCGAGCAGAAGAAGCCAAAATTTATCGACCGAAGCAAGCTCCAGACGCTCTCCCGGAGCATGGACTCCTCTCAAAGTGGGTCCGAAAGAGATCATATCGAGATTGGGATAGGTATCGAGGAAAAGACCGCACTCAAGACCGGCATGTATGGCGCGAACTATTGGTTGTTGACCGAAAAGACGCACATAAGCATCCACACAGACATCCTTCAATGGAGAATTCATATTAGGCTTCCATCCCGGATATTCCGACTCATGGGCCACCTGAGCACCGGCTAACAGAAAAACAGACGCAAAGCGATCACCTGCAAATCTGCGGGCGGAATTGATGGAACTGCGCTGACTTGATCCAATACGAATAGTATTACCTCTGCCCATTTTTACAGATGCAAGATTGGAGGAGGTCTCCACAAGACCCTTTAGCTCGGCACTCATTGCAAGCACTCCATGAGGAGCTGCTACAAGTCCAGCTACCAGTCTTTTGGCAACACCGGTAGAAATTGCATTATTCTCCCGAACTACCGGCTCTGCCACTGCATTCACCGCAGGGTCAGTAACTGCATACTCACTCCTTATTTCAGCTGCAAAAGCGTTAAAGAGCTCAATAACCGCATCCTCACTCTTTTTGGGGATGGCAACTACAGCCGAGGCCTCGCGTGCGATGGCGTTGCGCTTGTTGCCGCCATCAATAGAGCAGAGATCAATCTTGAATTTCGCAAAACACTGATTGAGAAAGCGTCCCAAAAGCTGTACGGCATTGGCGCGTCCCTTATCGATATCGTCACCGCTATGACCTCCAAGACCTCCGAGTACGGTGAAGCGAGTATAAACTTTAGAGGGATCAACCTTCTTCGGCTTATATTTGAAGAGTGCGGTAGTATCAATGCCGCCGGCGCAGCCTACGAAAAGTTCGCCCTCATCTTCGGAATCAAGGTTGATGAGGATATTGCCGGTTAGAAATCCAGGTTTAAGTGCCTTTGCACCATCCAACCCTGTCTCTTCCGAAACAGTGAAGAGAGCTTCGATCCTGCCATGCTCCAGCGAATCATCCTCAAGGATGGCGAGTTGTGCGGCTATTCCTATACCACAGTCAGCGCCCAGAGTGGTCTTTTTCGCAACCATCCAGCCATCTTCAATGACATATTTGATGGGATCTTTTGAAAAATCGTGTGCCGAGTCGGTGTTTTTTTCACACACCATATCGGAATGACTCTGCAGTATGACAGTAGGACGATTCTCATAACCTTTTGAGGCCTCTTTGATTATGAGAACATTGCCCACTTTATCGGTTTTACACTCGAGATTGTGTGAGGCTGCAAACTGCTGCAAATATTTGATAATCTGCTCTTCATGACCGGATTCACGTGGAATGCGGGTTATCTCTTTGAAAAAAGACAATACCTTTTCACTCTTCATAATGAATGCAATATATTATAGTATGTACTTATTATACTAGTCAATCACCGTTAGTTGCTTCTCGATATCGACCACATACTGGCGGAAATTTCGGTCGGTATCCATAAGATCGCATACGGTATTACAGGCATGGTGCACAGTGGCGTGGTCCTTACCTCCAAGTTGGGAGCCTATGGATGCGAGGGATGTCTTTGTAAGATTGCGGCTAAGATACATGGCAATCTGTCTTGCCTGCACGATTTCCCTCTTCCTTGTCTTGGACAAGAATTGGTCTGTAGTTATATTGAAGTAATTGCAGACTATGTTCTGGATGCGGTTGATGGTAATCTCGACTTTGTGGTCGGTTACAATCTTGTCGATAAGGTTGCGTGCAAGATCCAGAGTAATCTCCTTGCGGTCAAATGTAGCGCTGGCAATCAGAGAGAATAGTGTGCCTTCAAGCTCACGGATGTTTGTCTTGACCTTTTTTGCAACGAAAGAGAGCACCTCTTCGGGAATCTCCACTCCCTCTCTAACGCTCTTCGACTTGAGTATCTCAAGACGGGTATTGTACGAAGGCATTTGGAGCTCTGCAGAAAGTCCCCATTTGAAACGGGACAACAGACGCTGCTCAAGCCCTTGCAGCTCTACGGGTGGTTTGTCCGATGTGAGGATAAGTTGTTTGCCACTCTGATGTAGATAGTTGAATATGTGGAAAAAGGCATTCTGTGTCCCTTTTTTATCAGCAAATTCGTGGACATCATCGATGATAAGCACATCAATGAGTTGATAGAACCTCAAGAAATCCGCAACACGAGTATTGTTGTTATTACTCTTGGCAGAACAGGCTGCTGATGTATATTGGTTCTGGAAAATATTGGCAGAAACATAGAGCACTACCTTCTCGGGATATTTCTCCTTGATAGCAATTCCGATGGCCTGCGCAAGATGTGTCTTGCCCAGACCGGGTCCCCCATAAATAAAGAGAGGATTGAAAGTGCTCCGACCGGGATTGACGGAGATATTCATACCCGCAGCACGTCCTAAACGGTTGCATTCACCTTCAATGAAATTGGAGAATGAGTATTGGGGATTGAGCTGAGGATCAATATTAAGTTTTCTAAGACCGGGTATGATATAGGGATTGCCGCTGTAGTTCTCCCCCACTTCGGGAATTGGAACCTCGTTGTTGTGGTAAGACTTCCGATTCTGCTCGGGAAGTCGTACTTGTCCGCCCTCAACTATGCTGACTTGATACATCAGTCTGGCCTGAGGCCCGATCTCACGGCGAAGCGCGAGTTTTAGCACATCTATAAAATTCTCTTCGAGGTATTCTCTGAAAAAATCAGAAGGGACAGCAAGTGTCAGTGTAGAATTCTCAAGAGATACCGACCGCACGGATTGAAACCAGGTGTCATAATTCGGTCTCGGGACAATATCCCGTATGATCGAAAGACACCTGTTCCATACATCTATGTGGTTGGACAAACTCATTAAATATAAATAGGATAAAATCTACTCGTGTTTTGCCGTTAAGGCCTACAAATTTGGTGAAAAAAAAAGTAATAAAAAAAACTTTTTTCTATTGTTTTTTTGAAAACTTTTACAACCTATTCATTATCAATGACAAAAAAGTTTAAAAAGGTTAAACCATTGTTAGACAGTGATTTGACCCCTCTTATCACTCTATCACATTGAGAATGATATGGTTATAATTTTGAAAATTTATAAAATACGATTATTATTATCAACATGTACAATAAAGGCTCCTTCAAACTTCTTCCGAAGTCCCGGCAATGCCTCTACTGCCGCCTCTCTTGTAGCATATCTACCTGTACAGTACTTGTAGTAGCCGTTTTGAAATATTTCGACACAATTCTTCAGACCCTTGAAGTCCGGAGCTCCGGGCTTGACCTGTTTTTTAGATGCAAAAATCTGGATCATCCAGAAATCAGAAGCATTGTACGAAGTTGAAGTGTTTGTCTCTTTTGCGGTATCGGTAGCAGAAACTGTTGGTGAGGTTTTATCTTTTTCAGCGGGGATACCACCGGAGACGGAATCAGTTTCAATCTCTATACTTGAATGAGAGTCATAGTGCTTCTTAAAATCTGAGAATGCTTTGAAGAGTCTTCCTGCAATCTCAGTACGACCTGACTCCGAATTAAGTTGTTTGCGGTCGGTTGCATTTGATAGAAAACCTATTTCAACCAATACCGCCGGCATTGTCGTCCTCCAAAGCACAAGCAAAAGTGCCTGTTTAACTCCCCTGTCGACTGTGATGGGACCTTTGCGAAGCTGTTCCTGTACATTCGACGCCAACATGACACTCTGCTCAAAGTGTGCATTCTGCATCAGATTGAAGAAGATAAATGACTCCGGATTATTTGGGTCATAGCCCTGGTAAGTAGTAGTATAATCATCCTCAAGCAGTATCACGGAGTTTTCCTTCTTACAGACCTCCATATTGGAATGACTCTGATCCGTACCCATAACATAGGTTTCTGTTCCACGCGCTTTTGAGCCCTGGACCGAATTGCAATGAATAGAGATGAAGAGATCCGCATGATTGCGGTTAGCAACATTGGTTCTCTCTGCAAGCGTCAGATAATTATCTTTTGAACGGGTATAGATAACTTTCACATCAGGATAGGAGTCTTTGATACGCTTGCCAAGTTTTAGTGCTACATCCAGTGTTATTGTTTTCTCCTTTATCTTATTGTCTGATGAAAGGGCTCCAGGATCTTTTCCGCCGTGTCCTGCGTCAATCACTACCGTACGGAGTCTCATGTCCGAGTTTTGTCCTGCGCAAAGTGACTTATTCAGGAGTGCCGGTACCACGAATAAGAGGAAAAACAGTGCTCTATTTAGTCTGAATGGCATACTACTTGTTAAAATTTTACTAATTTTGTTGTTTTGCAAATATATACAAAAAATGCATTTTTGGTGCCAATGTCACTAAACAAACAAATAACATACCTTCTCTCAACCATATTGATTATGGTGTGCGGGTGTGCAACTCTGTTTGCCCAATCTCCCGACTCACTTGTTCAAAGGCAGATGATATTGTCCAGAGACTCCGTGCCGGCACTTCGGAATGCATTGAAAGATACGCTGACAAATACTCACCCTGACTCTCTCGCAGTAACAGACATTAAGCGTGATACCACCCTTATCGCACCACTCGATTCTCTTGCATTATTAATGCCAGAAACCGATACTACAGGCATCAGTCAGCTTAAAGATGAGGTAAAGGGAATGCTTGAGAAACCTGCTTTTTCCAATGCGAGAGACTCCGTGATAGAAGATTTTACCAATGGACGCAAACTCATCTACTATTTTGGTGATGTAACCATGAAATACGGCGATCTGTCGCTTAAGGCAGACTATATATCATACGACATGGACAAGAATGTAGTCTATGCGAGAGGCACCAGAGATACCATTACGGGAGAACTCGTCGGAATACCGGAAATGACCGACAGAGGCAACACCTACAGAATGGAGGAGGTTTATTACAATTTCTCATCGAAGAAAGCCAAAATCAAAAACATGACCACCGAGCAGCAGGATGCCAAACTATTGGGAGAAAATCTTAAGATGATGCCCGATCAATCAGTCAATATCTCCAGTGGAAAATATACGGTATGCGACCATGAGCATCCCCACTACTATCTTAAACTCACTGCTGCCAAGATGATTACCCAACCGAGTCAGAAGACCGTGTTCGGGCCCGCCTATGTAGTTGTAGCCGATGTGCCGCTACCCATCGTACTTCCGTTTGGTTTTGTGCCTGAAATGCCCGACAGAGCCAGTGGAATCCTCGTCCCCACATACGGCGAGGAAAATGCCCGAGGACTCTATCTCAAGGATTTCGGCTACTCGTTTGTGATAGGCGACTATTTCGATCTGGCACTGACCGGAGATATCTATTCATACGGATCGTGGGCCGTCAGGGCAACATCCAGATACAAGAAGAGGTATGCTTTCGATGGCTCGCTCTCCCTCACCTACTCGAATGACATTACAGGAGAGCGCGGAGAGAGCAATTTCTTCCAGTCAAAGAACTTCGGAGTCATGTGGAGTCATTCCCAGGACTCAAAAGCGAGGCCCGGAACCTCTTTCAGAGCTTCGGTCAACTTCTCCAGCCCTTCTAACAGCAAATACAACTCAAGAGACATATCGCAGAGTCTTCAGAACCAAGTTTCATCCTCAATCTCCTATTCAAAACAGTGGAGCGGCCTGAATCTATCTATAAACGCTCTGCACAGCCAGAACTCACGAGACAGTTCGTATTCCATTACCCTACCCAACTTAACCTTATCGGTAAACAGGTTTTTCCCTTTCAAGAGAAAAAACAGAGTAGGCAAAGAAAGGTTCTATGAACAGATTTCGTTTAGTTACAACGCTACATTACAGAATAAAGTAAACTTCAAAGCTAGGGAAGTCACCGAGCCCGGATTCATCAATAAGATGCAGAACGGAATGGCACATAACTTCCAGATAGGCCTTCCCTCTTTTACCGTGCTCAAATATTTACAGTTCTCTCCCAGCGTATCCTACGGGATGAACTGGGTCTTTAGGGAAAACCATGTAGAATATGACCCGGAAACAGACAGGGTGATCACTACACTTTCCGATCAATTCAGCACTTTCGGCGTGATGCAAAATTTCTCCGCCGGACTTTCTATGAGCACCCGCCTCTACGGTATGTTCAATTTCGGGAAGAGGAGCAAGATAGAGGCGATAAGACATATGATAACACCCTCATTCGGATTTAGTTACAAACCCGAACTCGGCACGCCGATGAATGGCTATATGACATACAACTATACCGATATCGAAGGAATAGAAAGAGTATATGAATACAACAAATACTCGGGGTTGATGTATTCCCCTCCGGCAAAGGGTAAAACCGCTGCCATAAACTTCGGTTTCGCTAACAACTTCGAAGCTAAAATTAAGAATGCAGCCGATTCAACAGGCAGAGGTACAGAAAAAATCAAATTGATAGACAATCTCAACCTTACCGGATCTTACAACTTCCTTGCGGACTCCATGGGAATGTCCAATATCAACATCAGTGCCGGTACTACCATATTCCAAAAACTCGGCATCAACGGCAATATAGCCCTCGACCCCTATGCCATCGACAACACAGGAAAGCGCATCAACAAATTCCATGTTCTTCAAACCGGAAAACTTGCACGTCTGGTCAATGCGAGCGCATCACTAAGTTTTTCTATCAACGGGGACGGCCAAGGCAAAGGCAATGATGGCCTCAAAGATGAAGGGTCGGCTAAAAAGGATGCAAACGCATATGGATATGTCTATTATCACCCTATAACGGGCGAATATATTCCGGGGGGCTGGCTCTACTATATGAATCCCAATTCTCCATGGTCGGTTAGTTTTAACTACACCTACTCTTACGGTAGAAGTTACACCTATGCCAATGAACAGCTACAGACCAAACATAATCATACCCAAACACTTGGTGTGAATGGACAGATACGAATTACGCAGGCGCTCAATATTAACCTCAACACAGGTTTCGATCTCACGAGAATGAAACTCACAACCACCCAATTGAGTGCTACCTATGATCTTCACTGCTTTTCAATTTCCGTTTCCTGGGTACCTACAGGACAGTGGCAAAGTTGGAGCTTTAGAATAGCGGCAAAGGCATCCGCTCTTGCCGACCTCCTCCAGTTCAAGAAAGCCTCAAGCTTCTGGGACAATTGACAAACTATATCATATCTTTAACATCTAATACTACTATTATGAACAAAACAGTTGCTTCTCCCCTCGCACCCGCAGCAGTGGGACCCTACAGCCAGGCTATAGTTGCCGGCAACACAATCTATGTATCCGGACAGCTTCCCATCGATGCCGTTACCGGTGAATTTGCTCCCGGAGGAGTAAAGGAACAGCTCCACCAAATTTTCAAAAACATCGGATATATCCTCGAAGAAGCCGGTTACGACTTCAGCGATGTAGTGAAAACCACAGTTTACCTTACAGACATGAAAGATTTCGCCGTAATGAACGAGGTTTATGCCGAATATTACAGCAAACCTTATCCTGCACGTGTGGCATACGCAGTGGCAGCACTCCCTAAAGCGGCACTTGCGGAAGTCGACGTGATTGCAGTAAAATAAATTTACTCACATTTTTTGCAAAGTAGATAAAAACCGCTAACTTTGCGGCGATTTCATTTTGGGAGACAAATCTTTACGGTCTTCACGCGACCGGACAATTATGGTCTCCCGTTCCAAAACCATTATAATGTACGACATACTACAATTACAGAGCAAAAGTCTTGAAGAATTGATTGACATTGCAGGGAAGCTCAACATCAAAAAGCCTGAATCTAAGCATGAAAACCTCATCTATCAGATACTTGATGAGCAGGCTATTCAGGGCACAGGCAGGCCGGGGCCAAAACCGGTAAAGAAAAAAGTTGTGAAGGAGATAAGGGAAGTTACCGGCAGCACGGTAGAAACAGCTAAAGCGCAGCCCAAAAAACAGGAAAGTAAGGCTGGCAGCAAGGAGATCGACACTGTAGCAAAGAGTGATTCAAAGTCCAAGGCAGTTTTGACGACAGCCGCAGCACAACCCGCTGAATCAGGAGAAAAGAAGGGCGAAAAAACCGTTCCTGAACGAAAAAAACCGGGGAGAAAGCCCAAGAAGCAGAGCGAAGAAGTTCATGCCGGTCTCAAGGCCGTAACATCTGACACTTCGGCTGAGGCAAAATCCGGTAGTCACAAACAACCTGATGACAAATCGGATAAACAAACCGAAAAGACCAAGGAACAGGCCGAAGTAAAGAGCGAGAGCGAAGAGAAGCCCAAAAGAGGCACAAGGCCCAGGCAAGTAATCAAGAGAGAACCTGTACGCACGGAGAATGAGAGCATCGTAAGCCAGGAGCAGGTCGAGACAGATGGGTCTAAATCCGGTGAGATGACACAAAAGCCCGTTAATGTGAAGACTCAAAAACAAGATTCAATTCAACGCGAACATCGCAACAAGGTCCAGAATGGGGAACATACTCACCAACATCACGAACAACATAATCAGCATAGCGGAAAACCTAAAATCGAATTTGAGGGCATTGTAGAGGCAACAGGAGTTCTGGAAATCATGCCGGACGGTTATGGTTTTCTACGCTCATCCGACTACAACTACCTCAACTCTCCGGATGACATCTACGTTTCCCAGGCACAGATCAAGATGTTTGCACTCAAAACGGGAGACACTATCCTCGGTGAGATCAAACCACCCAGGGAGGGCGATAAATATTTCCCCTTGGTAAAGGTCAACAAGATCAACGGCCGTTCACCGGAGTTCATCCGCGACAGAGTACCGTTTGACTTTCTCACCCCTCTTTTCCCGGATGAAAAATTCAACCTGACGGGAAAGGGACACAACAGTAATTTTTCAATCAGGATTGTGGACCTTTTCACACCCATCGGAAAGGGACAGAGAGGGCTGATAGTCGCACAGCCCAAGACGGGAAAAACCGTGCTTCTGAAGGATATTGCCAATGCTATTGCCGACAATCACCCCGAGGTCTATATGATAGTGCTTCTGATTGACGAACGTCCCGAGGAGGTTACCGATATGCAGCGTAACGTAAAGGCTGAGGTAGTGGCCTCCACATTTGACGAACCTGCGGAAAGACATGTCAAAGTGGCCAATATGGTGCTTGAAAAGGCAAAACGGCTGGTTGAGTGTGGTCATGATGTTGTTATACTCCTTGATTCAATCACTCGCCTTGCAAGAGCCTTCAATACAGTACAGCCGGCATCTGGTAAAGTACTTTCCGGCGGTGTTGACGCCAATGCCCTCCACAGGCCCAAGCGCTTCTTCGGAGCTGCACGTAACATCGAGAATGGCGGATCGCTCACCATACTTGCTACCGCTCTGACCGAAACCGGCTCGAAGATGGACGAGGTGATTTTCGAAGAATTCAAAGGTACGGGCAATCTCGAGCTCCAGCTCGACAGGAAGCTATCCAACAAGCGTATCTTCCCTGCCGTGGATGTGACTCTCTCCTCTACCCGCAGAGATGACCTTCTCTACAATCCCGACTATCTCAACCGCATCTGGATTCTTCGTAACCATCTTGCAGACATGAACTCCGTCGAGGCTATGGAGTTCATGAAAGTAAGACTGCAACGATGTGCCAATAACGAAGAATTTCTTGTAACAATGGCAAATGGAGAGTAATTTTAAACACCAAATATGAGTGCAGTCTCACTTCTTATAATTTATTTGCTTCTGGCACTGGTCGTATCGTTCACTTGTTCGATAGTTGAGGCTGTCCTGCTGTCCACTCCAATCTCTTTCATAACGATGAAGGAAGATGAAGGATGGAAAGGTGCCGCCCTGTTCAAGAAGTATAAGACAGATATGGACAGGCCAATCGCTGCTATCCTCTCCCTAAACACCATCGCACATACCGTAGGTGCGGCCGGAGTCGGAGCACAAGCAGCGGTCATCTTCAACAATGCCTATTTCGGACTGGTTTCTGCCATCACAACATTTCTGATTCTGGTATTTTCCGAAATTATCCCCAAGACCCTCGGCACCTCCTACTGGAAACGCATGACCACCTTCACGGCGTACGCCATTCGCATGATGATTTTCATCACCTATCCACTGGTGATTCTTTTCGAGGGCTTGACAAAACTATTCTCCCCAAAGGAGCAGGAAGTAACCATTAGTCGCGAAGAGGTCTCCGCAATGGTAAATGTCGGTGAGGAAGAGGGTGTCTTTGAGCAAAGTGAAAATAAGATCATCCAGAACCTGATTAAGCTCGACAGCATTAAAGCTTATGACGCAATGACTCCCAGGGTGGTATCGGCTATTGCTCCTGAAAGCATGACACTGAAAGAGTTTTACAAGGACTCTTCATACCTCCACCATTCAAGGATTCCGGTTTATTCAGAGTCACCTGAATTTATCACAGGTTATATACTCAGAAGAGAGGCTCTTGAGTACCTTGCCGATGACAAGTTTGACGTCAAACTGGGAGATATCCGAAGGGATATTCCTTATTTTAATGAGGAAGCCTCTATTAGCGACATATGGGAAGCACTTCTCGAGCACAAAGAGCAGATAGCCCTAATTATTGACGAATATGGCTGTTTTCAGGGAATTCTAACCCTTGAAGATATCATCGAGACCATCCTCGGGCTTGAGATTATAGACGAGATGGACGAGGTAGGAGATATGCAGCAATATGCCCGCGAGCGATGGGAACAAAGACAGAAAAAGTACAAACAGATTACTTTGCCTGAATAGTATCGAGTGCCGATTTCTGAGTTCCGAGTGATTGCAACCACTACACACTACATGCTCAAGACTCGAGACTATTCTTTACTGTCCTATCATCTTACCGGCATACTTTTCTACCTTCTCCTTAGCATATTTGAGCGTGATGGTCATAGACTTGCGCGTACTTGTCGGTGCATCGAACATGGCGTCCAGCATTATGGTTTCGCAAATGGAACGAAGTCCCCTCGCACCTAATTTGAACTCTATGGCCGTATCCACGATGTAATCCAAAACCTCGGGCTTGAACGAAAGTTTGATGCCGTCCATCGCAAAGAGATTAACGTACTGCTTGATAAGCGCATTCTTTGGCTCTGTGAGGATAGCGCGCAATGTTTCTCTATCAAGAGGATTGAGATGTGTAAGGACGGGCAGACGGCCGATGATTTCGGGAATAAGTCCATAGGATCTTAGATCTTGTGGAGCAATATATTGAATAAGATTATCCTTGTCAATTTTTGAGCGCTGTTCCTGGGCTCCGAAGCCTATCACCTGAGTATTGAGACGCTGGGCGATGTGCCTTTCGATACCTTCAAAAGCACCTCCGCAAATAAAGAGGATATTCTCAGTATTTACGGCAATCATTCTTTGTTCAGGATGTTTGCGACCGCCCTGAGGTGGTACGTTGACTATGCCGCCTTCAATAATTTTGAGAAGCGCCTGCTGTACTCCCTCTCCCGATACGTCACGAGTAATCGAAGGATTGTCACTCTTTCGAGCGATTTTGTCTATCTCATCAATAAATACAATACCCATTTCTGCTTTGGAAACATCGTAGTCGGCATCCTGGAGGAGACGGACCAGTATCGACTCAACATCCTCACCTACATATCCCGCTTCCGTGAGTACTGTAGCGTCAACTATTGCGAAGGGAACATTGAGCATCTTTGCAATGGTGCGTGCCATAAGAGTTTTACCGGTACCGGTAGGACCGACAAGGAGAATGTTGGACTTTTCGATGGTATCATACTCCTTATTGTTAATCCTCTTATAGTGATTATAAACAGCTACTGAAAGCGTCTTCTTAGCCTCATCCTGACCAATGACATACAAACTTAGAAAGTCAGTTATCTCCTTAGGTTTCAGCAAAATAGGATCACCTACAATCTTCCCGTTTGTTTTGATGGGGAGCGGCCTGGGATTTAAAACTTCCTTTGCGTATTCGTATGCAGTAAGGGCGCAATCCGAGCAGATGGAGGCATTTTCAGACGAAATGAGCAGATCTACCTGATCTTGACTCCTGCCGCAGAAAACGCAGTGTTCATGTTGTGGTATGCCGTCTTTTTTCTTTGCCATCTGGTAATATATTTTCTCTGTTAACTCAGCAAGTAATTGCTGTTGACTGTTAGTTGTTCGCTATTAGCCGTTGGCTGTTGGCTATTGGCTATTGGCTGTTAACCGTTTGTTATTTACTTTTCGCTAACTGGTCTTAATTCTTAATTGGTAATCGCTCCACCCTCTATTTCAGGACATGACACTCCCAAATATACACTACACTACACTACACTACACTACACTACACTACACCACGTACCCCGCAACTCGCAACCCGACTATTTTTTCTTATTTCTGGTAACAATCTCGTCCACCATTCCATATTCAAGAGCCTCCTGAGAAGTCATCCAGAAATCTCTGTCGGCATCCTTCGTAATCTGTTCAAGTGGTTTGCCGGTGTGATAAGCAAGAATGTCATATAGTTCACCCTTAAGCTTTACAATCTCGCGTGCGGTGATTTCGATGTCGGAAGCCTGTCCTTCCGCACCGCCTATAGGCTGGTGAATCATCACCCTGGAGTGTTGCAGTATGGAACGTTTCCCTTTAGTGCCGCTCGCCAGCAAAATGGCAGCCATCGATGCAGCCACACCGGTGCATATTGTAGCAACATCAGACTCAATTGTCTGGATGGTGTCATAGATACCCAAACCCGCATAGACCCCTCCGCCCGGAGAATTGATATAAAGCATTATATCAGAATCCGATCCGGTGGAGTCGAGAAACAGGAGTTGTGCCTGAATGATATTTGCTACGTCCGGGTCTATTGCGCAGCCGAGGAAAATAATCCTGTCCATCATAAGACGGGAGAATACATCCATCTGAGCCACATTGAGTTGACGCTCTTCTATAATCATTGGATTGACATATCCGGCATAAATTGAGTTAAGCCGGTGATAGGTCATTGAGCTGATACCGCAGTGTCTGACTGCAAATTTTTCAAATTCCGATGCCATATTTAGTCTTGTGGATAGATTATTTTGTAAGCTCGTGGAGCTTTTCGATTGTAATTTTCTTCTTCTCAAGTGAAACGACACCTCTTATCCAGTTGAGCGTAAGGTCATCCTCAACCCTTTCGAAAATACGGCCGGCCTGCTGCTGATCCGAGAGCATTCTGTCGGCAAATGACTCGAGGTGCTCCTCCGGCACTTCATTCATGCCATACATAGCAAACTGGTATGCAGCCATGGATTTTGCCTCTTTCATGATATCCTCTCTTGTAACCTTTATTCCCTGCTCCTTCATAATGGTGCCGCGGATAAGATTCCAGCGGAAATCCTTTGCGAAGAGGTCGTACTCGGCCTCAATCTGCTCCATTGTAAACTTACCCTCGTTTGTAGTGAAAAGATATCTCTTCATAAATGAGTCGGGAAGAGATATATTCGCCTTGGAGATTAGATATTCCTTGCAGTCGATCATAAATCGGTAATCCGCCTCCCGAGTATATTCTTTCAGGAGTTGCTCTTTTATCTTGTCGTCAAACTCCTCTTCACTTTTCACATTGTCCTTTCCGAAAATTTTGTCAAATGTCTCTTGGCAAACTGTTGCGTCAACAAAACTTTTTACCTCTTTTACGGTAAGTTTCCATATAGGGTCCATTCCCGCCAGCTCCGATTTGTTCATCTTCAGCATGGCAGCCCTGTCGCTCTCGTTTTCAAAAACCTCGTTGACATTTATATCCATTACAGAACCGGCTTTAACGCCTAAGAAAGCCGCTTTCCGTTTCTCATCCTTGATGCTTCTCAAAGCGACATATACACCTTCAACCCTTGTTTCACCCTGTTCGAAGTCAGCTATTATAAAATCATCATTTTTTGCACTCTCTACAATGCTAAGTTCTCCATGCTGCTTGAGTATTTGGCTCTTACGCTCCTTTACAGCTTTTGCTGTTGCAGTCACCGTATAATACGGAATCGTGTCTTCAGCGCTGATCACCATTTTAACTTCAGGAGCAATGGCCATATCGAAATCAAATCTATAGGACCCCTTCTCAAGTGTTGTACTCTTTAAATTCTCCGAAGGAAGGGGCTCACCCAGTATATTGAGCTTGTTGTCCTCAATATATTTGTTGAGTTGCTCACCAACAATGGTATTGAGAACTTCAGCAAGGGCACTCTCTCCGTAGTACTTTTCCACGAGTGCCATAGGGGCCATACCTTTGCGGAATCCCTTGAAATCTGCCTGACGGCGATGATTATTGAGTTTTTTCTTCAATGATTCTGCGTAATCCTCTTTTGAAAGTTCGATAGTGAGGCTGAGATTGAGATCGTCAATTCTGTTTTCTGAAATATTCATGTTGATTTAATTAGATATATTCACAATCGGGCGTGCAAAGTTAGTAATTTTTAACTATTTTTGTGACTTACGACTAAAAATCTAACTAATTATGGATAAATATATTGAACAGAACAAAGAACGCTTCTTCAAAGAACTCTTCGAAATTTTGAGAATTCCCTCAATCAGTTCCTCACAAGCACATAGGCAGGATATGCAGAAGTGCGCCGAAAAACTTGTCTCCCTACTGCTCGAAGCCGGTGCTGATAGAGCGAAGATCTATCCCACCGAAGGTCATCCGGTAGTATACGCAGAGAAGATTATTGACCATAAAAAGCCTACAGTGCTAGTTTACGGTCACTATGATGTGCAGCCGGTAGATCCGTTGGAGCTTTGGCATACACCGCCCTTTGAACCTGAAATCCGTGACGGAGCAATTTACGCTCGCGGAGCAAATGATGACAAAGGACAGTCGTTTATGCACATCAAAGCATTCGAGTATCTGGTAAAGAAGGATAAACTCCGCCATAATATCAAATTTCTTCTCGAAGGAGAGGAGGAAATAGGCTCGCCATCTCTTGGGAAATGGGTACGCGATCACAAAAAAATGCTTGCCTGCGACATAATTCTCGTATCCGACACTACTATGATCTCGGAGAAAGTTCCTTCGATCAATTGTGGAATGAGAGGTCTCGCATATCTCGAGGTAGAGGTGATAGGACCCGACAAGGATCTTCACTCCGGACATTATGGCGGTGCAGTGGTAAACCCCATCAACGCCCTCTGTAAAATGGTCAATTCGCTCATTGATGCTGAAGGCCGTGTCACAGTCAAAGGATTCTATGATGATGTGGCCAACCTCAGCCGCAAGGACCGTCAATTGCTCGGCAAGGCTCCTTTTGACAAAAAAGAATATATGGAGTCAATTGGCGTTACGGCACTGAGCGGTGAGAAAGGATATACTACTCTCGAGCGCACCGGTATTAGACCATGTCTCGATGTAAATGGAATCTGGGGTGGATTTACCGGTGAAGGCGCCAAGACCGTCATACCCTCCAAAGCATACGCTAAGATCTCGATGAGGCTCGTGCCCAACCAGGAGTACAGTAAGATATCAAAACTCTTCGCGAAGCACTTCAAGTCAATCGCTCCCAAGGGAGTGACCGTAAAGGTTGAAGAGCACCACGGAGGTAACGGGTTCCTCATCCCCATCTCCTCTGATGCATATTCCGCAGCATCCAAAGCCATGATGCAAGTCTACGGAATTGAACCTGTGCCAAGCCGCGGAGGTGGCAGCATAGCCATCCTTGCCGAGATGCAGCAAGCTCTCAAGGCTGATCCACTGCTGATGGGATTCGGCCTCGAACGCGACACCATCCACTCTCCCAACGAGAGTTTTCTCCTTTCACAATTTTATAAAGGAATGCGCTCAATCGCTCTTTTCTACGAAAACTTCAGATAGTTTATGACATACTCACAACTCAGCGACGAGATTAGACGCAAAGGAAGCTTCCTTTGCGTAGGCCTCGATACCGATTTCAGACTCATTCCTGAGTACTTGCAAAAGTGTGAGTATCCCCTTTTTGAGTTCAACAAAGCCATCATTGAGGCCACCGCTCCTTATGCAGTGGCATTTAAACCCAATACGGCCTTTTATGAAGCATTGGGAGTCTTAGGATGGAAGCAGCTGGAAATGACTGTCAGATACATCAAGGAGCATTATCCGGAGACTCTGGTAATTGCAGATGCCAAGAGAGGAGATATCGGCAATACGGCTGATATGTATGCACGTTGCTTTTTTGAAAATATGGACTGTGATGCTGTAACTCTGGCTCCCTATATGGGAGAGGATTCCGTGCGGCCATTCCTCAATTATGAGGGCAAATGGTCAGTGATTCTTGCCCTGACATCAAACCTTTCGGCAGATGATTTCGAAACTCTCACCTTGGATGGGGTCAAATCCGAACAACTCTTTAAAAAGGTGCTACGTACCGCTTCGAGTTGGGGTTCCAAGGAAAATACAATGTTTGTAGTAGGTGCTACCCGTCCCGAAAAGCTCACCGAAATACGTGCTATTTGTCCTGACCATTTCCTACTTGTCCCGGGAGTGGGTGCACAGGGAGGCAGTGTGGAAGAGGTGGCTCGCTATGGCCTCAACGATCATTGCGGATTGCTGGTCAACTCCTCACGCAACATTATTTATGCCTCCGGAGGAGAAGATTTTGCCGAACGAGCTGCCGAAGAGGCGGCAAAACTGGCTTCTGAGATGGCTTTATTGCTTTGATTTGCGACGGCGAATCTGAACCATAAGGACCCCCGCCGTACAAGGGATAAAAAGATAGGCGGCAACCAGACCGATAAGATCCCCATAAAGGGTGAATGGTGTCAGGTTGTCGTTTGTATTGATATCTCCTCGAAAAGAGGTCTCTACCCACCATCCGGTGCGGACTATTACATCTCCCCTACGGTTGATAATACCTGAGATACCGGTATTTGCAGCGTGTACAACATCACGGCGCAGCTCAATTGCCCTCAGGCCTGCATATCTGAAGTGCTGCCGATAGCCCGGTGTGTCCCCCCACCAGCCGTCATTGGTCATTACTGCCATGAAGGTAGCCCCTTTTAAAGCAGCCATGCGGGAAAAATTGCCATATACCGATTCATAACATATCATAGGACCAACCTTATTACCATCATTTCCCTCGAGAGCATCCATCTCATCTTGGGTACCATAACTGCCGCTCGAACCGCCGAAACCGGATACCAGCTTGCTAAGGAATGGCAGGTAACGTTCGTATGGGATAATCTCGACACCGGGCACAAGTTTCGACTTGTGATAATAAGAATAGACATCACCCGCATCCATCAGAACAGCTGAGTTATAAACATCAAACCATACGCTGCCGCTCCTGCGAGCGCTGTGCGACGGACGGGAACCAGTAGCATAAAGACGGTGTGAAAAAATACCCACCAACAGGTTGGTGTTTGGATACTCATCCAAGAATGACCGGTACTTTACAAAAGAATGGTGAGCTGTCGGACGATCCAGATCCATATCATATGTAAAGGTCTCCGGAGTTACAATATATCTGGTTTGAGGAGTCATAACCCGACGAACAAGCGAGAGCATCGAATCATCCATTTTCTCCTGAGGGAGTATTCCATATTTTTTGAAAGGATCGATATTGGGTTGCACAACTACTACCTCCATCTTTTCCCCTCCGCTCTCACAATCAATAGTATAATACCGCACGAGGGAGGCAGCTATCGGAAGCAGAACAAGTGCAGATGCAACGATGGTGAGCCTCCGAACACGAACTCTTTCACCTACAGTCAGGAGAGAGAAAATGATAATATTTGTGATAAGTATCCATAATGTGCCGCCCAGTGAGCCGGTGACCTCATACCATTGCACCAAAGAGGGTGAAGTGGCAAAAGAGTTACCCAGTACAAGCCAGGGCCAGGATAACTCTATCTCAAAATAGACATGCTCCCACGCAATCCAGGCAACAATCAAAAAAAGGTAGGAGAGCCAACGAGAAGTGAATACCTTGCTGCTCCATCGGTAGAGAGCAAACACTATAGACATCTGGAGGGTATTGAGAGCAATTGCAGCTATTGAGCCCACTTCGGAAACAAACCAGATCCAGAAAGTAGAGAAAATATTGAAGAGCAAAAAAGCCAGATAATGATACCACCAGATGCGACGAATACCCTCATCCGAGGCAATTTTATCCATGTAAAGAAGTGGAATAAATGCCACCAGTGCCACCGGACCACAATGTGGCACGAGATATGGTACTGACATCAACAACCCGAAAATTAGTGATAGCAGCAATAATTTAAGTCTTGTTTTCTTTTCCACTTTCATAACTGCAAAGATAGTTTTTTTGAACAAATAGAGCAAGTTGACTATATTTGCGTTTGCAAAAATAAAATGATGTTAGAGAATTTTATCAAAGCGATCATAGTAGGCCTCGGAGCTTCAATTCCGCTGGGACCTCTCGGCATAATGTGCATCCAGAAAACCATCAGCAAAAGACGCAATTCCGGTTTTTCCATCGGACTTGGCTCTTCTTTAGCGGATGTGTTCTATGCGACCATCGCTCTTTTCTCACTCTCTTTCATCAATGACTTCATTGATCAAAACCGCCCATGGGTAATGCTTATAGGTGGAGTTATCATTTTTTTCATAGGTCTTAACATTGCTGTCAGCAACCCTGTAAGGCAAATTAGACAACCGAAAAAGAGCAATGGTTCCAAGCATGCTCAAGAGGTACTACAAGGATTTGCAGTGACCATTTCAAATCCGGGTGCGCTTGTGCTGTTGCTGGGTTTTTTCGCACTAGTGGGCATCGATATAGGAGAACAATACACTAGATACAGCGTTGTAGTTATACTTGCCGGTATTTTTCTGGGCACCGCCTTGTGGTGGTTTATTCTGAGTACCAGTATCAATATCTTCAGAAGAAAGTTCCGGCTTCGACAGCTGTTGTGGATCAACCGAATATCGGGCACATTGATTGCACTTCTGGGACTGATTTCAGCAGCTGAAGGACTTTTCCGGCTTTTCGGCCGAGGAGTTGGAATATAGCTCAAATTGTCAATTTTCTTTGCTTCTCCAAAAAAAAACAATACATTTGCACCCTCAAATGAAAAAGAACCGGTCCGGTAGCTCAGCTGGATAGAGCAACAGCCTTCTAAGCTGTGGGTCGTGGGTTCGAATCCCGCCCGGATCACTAAAAAAGCGACCACTGGTCGCTTTTTTAGTGATTACATACTTCATACTCGGGACTCGAAACTAATCTGTTCCCTGGGGGAACCATAGCAGCGCAAAAGCGCCGCCTTCAGCTTCGCTGAATTAGTATAGCGACCTTCGGGTCGCTTGGCTTTATGTGATTAGTCGCTATGCCAGCATTCTCAATTGTGTCGCTTTCGTTATTTTTGTTTTAGTCAGAAATACTCCGTTATCAATAGCCGGGGAATGGTATTGGCCAACCCATGTTATTGTCATATACCAACCAATTTTTCCCGGTTGCAATATTAACGTCGCTTACGGTTGCGTTATTTCCATCAGCATGATAGCTGTAAGGCAACCTTTTGTTGTCGATTAGTATTAGCTTTCCTGCCGTTTTCCCGGTCAGATCGGGCAATGAATTCATCAACGCTGTCATCGCGTCACCGGTAATATAATTTGTGTAACAATCCACCCGGGTCAATAGGGTATTTACCGTCAGGTCCAACGCGGTAAGGGTGTCGCTATGGCAGTACAACGTTGTTAATTTCGGGCTGTCCGAGAGAACCAGGGAAGTGATGTCGTTGTTGTCGCAATACAAGTAAACCAATTCCGCCTTGTCGGATAAATCCAACGATGTAAGTTCATTGTTTGAGCACCTGAGGTCTTTCAACAACGTATTATTAGATAGATCCAATTCCGTCAGCAGGTTATTTTGGCATCTAAAATCTTTTAATTTCAGATTGCTTGAAAGATTCATCGCCGTCAATTGATTCTTTTCACAATAGAACTCCTTTAATTCCGGATTGTTTGTAACGTCCAATGCTGTAATCGTATTCTCTGAGCAACGCAATTCAGCCAACTTTGTATTAGCCGCAACATTTAACCCGGTGAGTTTGTTATTGTTTGTCCACAACCTGTACAACTCAGGATTCTGAGAAACATCAAGCCCGGTCAACCGATTGTTTTCACATTGGAGATAAGTAAGGAGGGTACAATCCGTTACATCAAGTTGCGTAAACAGGTTGTTCGCGCAGGAGAGCGATACAAGCTTTGTCTGCCATGAGAGGTCGAGCGCGTTCAATTTGTTATAAGCACAATATAACAATGACAATTCTTTATTATTGGAAATATCCAATGCACTTAATGAATTACTTCCACAAAGAAGCCGGGTAAGGAATGGTTCTTCCGATACGTTGAGTGATGTCAATCCGCATGCGTTTAGACTTAACTTAGTAAGTTTCCCGTAAATGGTTATGGTCTGGTTTTGTATGGCATAATATCCTAATTCCCAGCTATCGAGGCCAAAGTTGGTGATGGCTTCTCCCTGATCTTTCACACCGTTGTTGTTGAGGTCTATCCAAACACCGGCACGGTAGGCTTCCGCGGCATCCACGCCTATTCCTAACTCTTCTCCCACCGACTTATTGGTGGTGAAGGTAACTTTATAGTTGTCCGTCTGAGGTGTGAAATCTCTATCCGTGAACGAGAGTTTGTTTCCGTCCTCCCATAAGCCGTAAAGGAAGTAGCGTTTGTTGACCTGCAGTATGGGAAGGTGCTTGGCAGCGGTGGTGGTAACCAAGGTGTTGGCTTCACCATACTCCATGCTGAGTTTCACATCTGCTTCATTATCCAGCGGGATTGACCAGGCATCGATTTGCGCTATTTCATTTGGCAACAAATCTTTGTTTACATTAAATCTGCGTGTATCCGATGCGTCTTTGTTCAGGTACTCTTCCGCGAGGGCATCGAAAACCGCGGGATGGTTCTCGGCATTTTCTTCGGAGTTTCCCACCCATAGGGTTCCGTCCGTGCTTTTTAGTGACAACTCGTTAATATGAATTGGGTTATCGGAGATGTTTTTTATTTTGATGCACAAGAAGTAACCCAAGGGTTTGAATTGAGAGATCACGTTTACGGCATCCCCTATTTGATAACCTGTGACTTGCGATTTAAAGTAAAAGCGCATGCCATTGTCACTGATTGATTCCAACGAAGTCCAATACCAATCGGAAACAGGCAAGTGGATATGGGTGGGATTATTGACATCCATACCTCCACCTGATTCTTGTAGATCATTGGAGCCGATAACCGTGAAATCGCCGTCATTGATCTCCTGTGGTATCGTCACCGGGGAGAACGTGGCTGTACGTCCATCTGTCGATACACTTTGCACGGTAGTGGAAGCTGTTACTTTAGTGTTGCCTTGAACGAAACAGAGATGAACGGTTTCGCCTGCAACCCACTTGTATTGCAATTGCCTGCTGTTTTGTGGAGATTCCGAAACGCTGATGCGCGTAACCGGAGCTTCGTCATGAGAAGGCTTAGCCACGCTGAGTGACAGCATGCCTTTCTTCGTGACATTCTCATGCAATAAGGAGTCATCTTTGCATCCTGTTGACAGAATTGTCAACAAGCCTGCAATCATAAAAATAACGTTGATTCTTTTCATATCTGATCGTTATAAATCGCCTCCGTCACCAGGATCGGGAGGTAAAGTTGAACCTGTAAAGAGGATGTTTTGCTGCAACTCGATGTCGATAACTTCAATATCGGGAGCCACGTAGGGCTCAACCGCGGCTTGTCGTTGATTGATTTGTTCGGTTTTCATTTCTGTATTCATATTGTGCTCATGCCGTATCACATTTATTTTTACAATTAAAATTCATGGTCCGGCTATTAAATAATCAATTATATCTGCTTTATATATTGCAATTTTAGTAAGTAATAGAAATTTTCGCAATGCTTTAAAGAGCTATTTTACGAACTTACTTTGGCGTTACACGAAACTCTCGATTTTATACACGAACCGAAAAATAGCACCTGCGTTTTTTAAGTAAAAAGTAGAGTTAATCATTTAAAACTCTGTATCTTTGCAGATAGTATGAAATAATTGCCAAAGCCTCCTTTATGTGTAGATTACGCTTCTTTTTACGCACTGTTATTACAATTTCAAGTCTCTTGTTTCTGCAAAACATCTACGCTCAGGAAAACCTGATCACGTCAGAATATTCCTATCGGCATTATACCACTGATGACGGCTTGCCATCTTACTCGCTCGAATCTGTTTTTCAGGATAGCAAAGGATTTATTTGGGTAGGTTGCAGCGGTGGTATTGCCAAATACGACGGTTTTACATTTCATAGATACTTGGAGGGCAGATTTACCAACATTTCACGAATATCTGAAAACCAAAATGAAGAGGTAAACGCATACGGGTTCGACCTTTACACGTTGGACAAAGAGGCTGACACAGTTAAAACCACAAAACTTCCCAAAGGTTATTTCTCATATAAAAACAATCACACGAAACTACCTTCAAAATACGTATTGCTAAATAAGAATTATTCTGACGAAAAAGCTCTGTTTGAATTGAGTGATACCGGATTTGTAAAAATTTTGGAACATCCTGATTTTGAAAAGGTGGATATGTTTTCGGGACGGATTTTCATTGATGAAAAGCAGAAGGAAATATACGTGCCAATGAGTGACGGGATCAGTGTTTTATCTTTCAAAGGAACAAGAATAGCTTTTTACTCAAATTATTTTGTTCGCAATTTTATTCAATACCAAGGCGATATTTGGTTTATCACGGAAAATGGTCTATACCGTATCCATCAGGATAAAATAGAATTGGTAAAAAGTTTATCCGTTGGTGCTGATGTGAACAACGTAAATATCTGCATAGACAAAAAGGGCGGATTGCTTTTTTCGGATAATGTTGCCGTTTATCGGCTGGCAGACAATGAAATAGAGACAATCTTCAGTGGTGTGAATCAAATTACTGATATGCTTATAGACACCGAAGGAAATTTATGGGTAACCACCTATGAAGGCCTATTCAATCTTTTTCAATTTCAATTTAAAAACTATTGGTTGCAAAACAAAAACGACGTAGTGCGTGGAATAGTAGTTGACGATAATAACGATATAATAGTGGGAAGTTACGATGGTAAACTCATTAGATTTAATGAAATGTCAGCTACGGAAATTTCATATCCGCCAAATGAACTCGGCTACTTTTTCAATCCCTATTTTACGAAAAAGAATAACGATTTGTTTTTGGTTGGAGCAGGCAAAGTCTTGAAAATAAGCGGAGAGAACAAGTGTTGGTTGAATCTTCCGGTCCAAAACTATGAGTTTGTTCAAACATTATTCGATGGAAATTTAGTAGCAGGTGGGCGAGATGGTATTCAATTTTTTACACCGGATGGCAAATTTCTTAAAACACTCACTACCGATACTCTTTTACAAGACATCCATTCAAAAATATGTGAAGATAAAAACGGAAACTTATGGTGTGGCGGCGGAAAAGGAGTTACATTAATTGCGAAAAATGAAATTAAACTGATTAGCAACGACTTGCTGAAACCTGCTTTGGTTTTTGAAAAAGACAACGAAGGAAATGTTTGGCTGGCATCTGAAAATCGTTTGCTACGGGCTGAAAAAGATAGTGTGAAGTTGATACACACCTATGCTTCATCCATCGAGACCATTTTATTTACTCGTGATAATTATTTAATCGTCGGCACATCGTCGGGAATTTATATTTCAGACACGGAATGCAAGCAAATCATATTATATGACAACCAAAACGGCTTTACGGGAAAAGAGATTATGCGGTCGTCCATGGTGCAGGATAACAACGGCAACGTGTGGTTGCCCTCCGTAACTTGTTTGGTAAAATTCAATCCCGAAGAATTGTTGATAAAACAGATACCGCCGAAACTCTATATTCTTTCGTTTTTAACGTCAAAAAACAATGTCCATTGGGAAAAACAAAACACATCTGACATCAAGTTGAAACATACGGACAAAAACATTCGAATAAAATTTATAGGACTATCATACTCACAAGCTCAAAATGTCCGCTACCAATACCGAATGCAAGGTTTCCAGTCTGAATGGTCGCAACCGATAGCAGAACGTGAAATTACATATAACAATTTGCCTCCCGGACGTTATGTTTTTGAAATTAAATGCAATGCCGGAACGCAAGAAACAGAAACAGAAACGGTTTCGTTGCCGATTCACATAAAACCAGCATTTTGGCAGACACTATTTTGTAAAATAGTTGCTTTTACACTCTTGGCGGCGATTATAGCTTCGCTCGCCATCAGGTATCAGCGACGTGAGCACGAAAAGGAGATTCGCAAAGCCAATCGTGAAAAAGAGATGAACGAACTTCGCGTACAAAGCGTACGTTTGAAATCCATTCCTCACTTCAATAGCAATGTTTTGGCCGGAATCGAGTATTTCATTATGACCAAATCGAAGGAAGAAGCCAACGAACTGCTTACAACTTACTCTCGTTTCACCAACATTACGCTGCACGATATTGATAAAGCGCAACGCTCCCTCAAGGATGAGTTGGAGTATGTAAGTATGTATCTTGAATTGGAAAAAATGCGATATGGCGACAAACTTTCATATGATATTGACATAGACAGTAATGTTGATCAGAATATCATGATACCTAATATGGTATTGCACACTTTCGCCGAAAATGCCATAAAACATGGGGTACGGGGAAAAATTAAGGCAGGCAAAGTAACAATTTCAATTAAAAATGAAAATAGCGGCGTACGTATTTCGGTGGAAGACGATGGCGTGGGACGCGCTGTTTCTGAGCAGAAAAACATTGCACAAAATCGCAAAGGCCAAGGTTTAAATATCCTTTCCCGCCAAATAGAGCTTTACAACCAGCAAAACAGTGAAAAAATAGAATATAAAGTAGTGGATCTGACTGATGAATATGGCAGTGCAACAGGAACAAGGTTTGAACTTTATGTTCCCTATAATTATGAATATATTTAAAAAGAGTTTTGAATAATGTACACCTGTATAATTGTAGAGGATGAAGAACTCCCCCGCTTATCGTTGAAATCGAAGCTCGAAACCTATCATCCGGATATCGACATTTTGGCAATGTGCGAAGATGCAGAATCTGCCTTGGAAATTATATTACGGAATAAACCGCAATTCTTGTTTCTGGACATCCAGCTTCCGGGACAAAACTCGATGTGGTTGTTGGAACAGTTGCAAAAAACAGGAAAATTGCCACAAATTATATTCACAACTGCTTATACCGATCCCGGATATTTATTGAAAGCCATTAAGTTTTCGGCCACGGATTACCTGAACAAACCTATAAGTATCGTTGAGTTGGCACAAGCCGTCGAAAAAGCAAAAAAAAGGATTCAAGAAGAGAAAGAGATAAAGCAGGCTTCTCAAAAAAAAATATTTTCGTTCCGCACACTCCATTCACAGCTTATCGCATCGGATGATGATATCGTCTTTGTTGAAGCTGATGGTAATTATGCACAAATACAACTGCTCCACGGCAAAAAGGAGTTGATTTTCGAACGTCTGGGCGATATAGAAAAAAAATTGAACAGTCCGGTTTTTATACGAGCAGGACGCAGTTTAATAATCAACAAAAAATATATACGCAAACTCAACTCCAAGACTTTCACTTGTTCGCTGGTAACACTTAATTCGACATATGATCTTTCTATTTCAAAAAGGACATATGATATGCTAAAGGAAATACTATCCTAAAAAAGTATTACAAGTCCTGTTTTACTGATTTACTAAATACGAAACGCTAAAAATCCGGAACTCAATTATTATACCTACCTTTGGGCGCTTTTTTAGTGATTTTTCGTATGAAAGAGAGACTATGGAACAGCAATTATATCCAAGTGTGGAGCTCGAATTTCCTGCTCTACTTTTCCTTTATGCTGCTTACGCCGCTCTTTCCCATCTATCTGAGCGAAACTTTCGGGGCCGACAAACAGATGATAGGTCTGGTACTCTCAGGATACACCATCACCGCTCTGCTCGTAAGACCTTTCAGCGGCTATATCGTAGATAGTTTTCCCAGAAAACTGGTTCAGGTAATCTGCTTTGCACTGGTATTTATCATATTTATAGGATATCCGATAAGTGGTTCTTTGCTGCTCTTCGCAATAGTCAGAACCTTACACGGAGCCCCTTTTGGTGCGGCGACAGTGTCCAACAGTACTGTGGCTATAGACGTCTTGCCGACCTCCAGAAGGGCTGAGGGAATAGGATACTACGGACTGAGCAACAATTTGGCCAGTGCCATCAGCCCCACGGTAGCCGTGCTCATTTACGGAGCAACGCACAGCTATAATACACTCTTTGCCGTTGCAATCGGAATCTCGGCGCTCGCTCTGATTTGCACTATGTCGGTACGGCTCAGAGAACGCGAGAAAATAGTAAGGCCGCCTATTTCGCTCGACCGATTTCTACTCATCAAAGGCTGGAAACTTGGCCTCTGCATGGCCTCTTTCAGCTTTGCATATGGGGTCCTATCCACATATATTGCCATCTACGGCAAGGATGAACTCGGTATTACAAGCGGTACGGGACTATTTTTCATGTTGCTTTCAGTAGGACTTATCATATCTCGCATTGCCGGCGGACGTGCCCTCAGAGATGGAAAAATAATGCAAAATGCCTCTATGGGAGTGGTGATTTCACTCACCGGCTATCTGCTTTTTACTCTTGTGCACAAAGAATGGAGTTATTACGGCGCAGCGCTGATTATAGGTCTTGGAAACGACAGGATGTTTCCCGCTTTTCAGACAATGTTTCTGAATCTGACCACCAATGACCGCAGGGGTACCGCCAACTCTACACTATATGTCTCCTGGGATCTCGGTATTGGGATAGGAATACTTATCGGAGGGGTGGTCGCCGAACATTTAGGATACAATGCAGCATTTATGGTGATGAGCGTAGTCAACGCTCTGGGGGTTTTATTCTATTTCGTCAGCGCAAAGAAACATTTTACAAAATGGAGACTCAGATAGATCGGATAGTGTTTTGACGGTACTACACACCACACATTCACCCCGTACCCCGCAACTCGTAACCCGTACCACTAAATTAACGGTGCTACAGCCCTGTCAAGTATTCCGCTTAGATAGGCTATAGCCATACCGTAGTTTGTTACCGGAATCCCATCACGCATTACTCTGGATAGACGACGGCGTAATTGCGTTGCCGTGACCATACAGCCTCCACATTGGATGGCAAGCCGGTAGTTCCTCCCCTCACCAGTCACTATCGGGTCCATTCCGGAAATGAAATCGAAATCAATTTTCTTCCCGCTCACCTTACGTATCAGAGTAGGAATCTTCACTCTTCCGATATCATCGCAGGAAGCATGATGGGTGCAGGACTCCAACATAAGTATCCTATCGCCGTCCTTAAGATCTCCAAGCACCCGAACACCATCCAAAAGTGCTTGGAAAGGACCTTTACTGCGGGAGAGCAACATACTGAAAGAGGTCAATGGTACCTCCTCAGGCACGACAGCCGCTACCTGAGCAAAAAACTGACTGTCGGTAACCACCAAATCCGGCAGCACTCCCTTAGCTAAATGCGCTTCAAGAGCCGGCGGCTGAAGTACGGTGGCCACAGCACCGGCATCCAGCACCTCCCTTATGGCCGTCACCTGAGGAAGAATCAGTCGTCCATGAGGCGCTCCCTCATCTATCGGACAAACCAGCAGCACATTGTCCGAAACCGATACAAGACCCTCAAGCATAGGTCTCTCTACATCATCCAGAGTTGCAAGTACCTGTTCTATCTCCGCAACAAGTTCCGAACGGTACTCCTCTGCAACTTCAGTATTGTTCTCAACGCAGGTGTACTCCACCACATAACCGTACTCAGCCGAAAGATCTGCCAAAAGTTTGGGATCCAGCGGTGAGATGTCGCTTTTGTTATGCACCAGAATGAAGGGTATTTCCAACTCCTTCAGATTCTCTGCAAGCTCACGCTCCAGAGAGGTGAATGAGTTATTCGTAAAGAGAATTAGCGCCAGATCCGCCGAATCCATTGTTTCAAGACTCTTTGCAACTCTTCTTTCCCCAAGGGTGCCCGTATCGTCGAGGCCCGCAGTGTCTATGATATTGGAAATTCCGATGCCGGGGAGCTCGACCCTTTTGCGTACAGGGTCTGTGGTTGTGCCGGGGATATCGGATACAATTGCTGTTTGCTGACCTGTAAGAGAGTTTATAAGGGAGCTCTTACCTGTATTCCTCCTGCCGAAGATAACTATTGTCCGTATGCTCATTTGTTCTATTTTTTGTTTTGATTACAAATTTAATAATAAAATGAGTATTTTTGTAAACTTATTAGGCAAACGCTAGTATTATGGTATTTACCTCGGAAAACATTCTGCTCATCGGGTCACTCATACTGTTTGTAAGTATTTTTATAAGCAGCCGTGTCAGTGCCAGAATAGGAGTTCCGATGTTGTTGCTCTTCCTTATTTTGGGAATGTTTTTTGGCAGTGATGGTATCGGCATAAATTTCTCCAATGTCAAAAATGCTCAGTTTATAGGGATGTTCGCATTAAGCGTAATCCTCTTTTCCGGTGGTTTGGACACACGATTTTCTGAGATAAAGCCTGTAATGTGGCAAGGTATTACCCTATCCACGCTTGGAGTGATTCTGATGGCGTTGATCACGGGATTGTTCATATGGCTGCTCACGCGCAATGGCGCATTTTCCTTCACGGGATCATTGGCCCTATGCTTGTTGCTTGCCTCCACTATGTCCTCTACCGACTCGGCATCCGTTTTCAACCTCCTTAGAACCCAGAAAGTCGGCCTTAAACATCATCTGCGCCCTTTGCTTGAACTTGAGAGTGGAAGCAACGACCCAATGGCCTACATGCTCACCATTGCACTTATACAGTTTTGCAAGTTTGGCGAATTAAGCACATGGAGCATAGTGTTAAACTTTATACTCCAGTTTGTTTTAGGTCTGCTGATGGGTGCACTTATAGGCAGGGCTGCAATTTGGGTTATCAATAAGATCCACCTCAACAACGTTGCCTTATACCCCGTCATAATGCTTAGTATAGTCTTCTTTACTTTCTCCATCACAGAGTTGGTTAAAGGCAACGGCTATCTTGCGGTCTATATAACCGGCATCATAATGGGTAACACTCCGTTTGTAAGGAAGAGGGAATGCATGAGGTTTATGGATGGCATCACATGGCTCTGTCAGGCTGTGGTATTTCTCACCCTCGGATTGCTGGTTGAACCTCACCAATTGATCAAAGTGGCGCTTCCTGCTACTTTAATTGGCCTATTCATGATATTCTTTGCACGACCTTTGACTGTGATGATAACGCTTTTACCCTTCAAAAAACCCACTTTCAAACCCAAGTTATTTGCATCCTGGGTGGGTCTCAGAGGTGCAGTGCCCATCATTTTCGCAACCTATCCTGTAGTAGCCGGAGTGGAGGGATCCGATGTTATCTTCAATGTCGTCTTTTTTATCACCATACTTTCATTGTTGATTCAGGGCACGACAATTACCTGGATTGCTAAATTGCTTAACGTGGCAACTGAGCTTCCAAAGGAAGGCAATCTTTTCGGAATCGAACTCCCCGAAGAAATTGACTCCAAATTATGGGATATAATTGTTACGGAGGAGCTGCTTACCGGTGGCAACCAACTTAAGGACATGAACATTCCCCAGGGTGTACTTGTGATAATGATCAAGCGTGGCGACGCTTATTTGGTACCTAACGGCACTCTGGAACTTCTTCCCGACGACCATCTTTTGCTCATATCGCAAAGCGATGCCGATCAGGAACATGCCTTACAACCTTAATGCTCATTGTTATTGAAAACCAACGACCTATTTATACTATGAAAAAAATCGCACTTTTATTTATTGCTGCTATCTCTATTATGGCATCATCCTGCAAATCGACAAAAGAGCCTGTGGTAATCACTGTAAACAATGCCGAAGAATTAATTCAGGCTCTCGGTAATGACCGCACAATTATTCTCAATAATACTGAAGGTATTTACTGGCTGACGGAAGCCATTGACGCTGCGGTCGAATCCAATTATTTGGCGTCCCTCTCGGCTTATGCAGATTGGGAGGTACCAAATGACTATAACGGCCTTTTGGTTGAAGAGGCTTATGACGGCCATGCGCTCGGTTTTTACAACATGAAAAACTTAACTATCAAAGGAGCAGATGAGAATGAATATACCAAGATTTATGTTTCTCCCCGCTATGCAGATGTTTTCAACTTCAACGGATGTACCGGCATAACTCTTGAAAATCTCCAGCTGGGACACTATCCGGAACAGGGTTCTTGTGCAGGAGCTGTCCTGAGTTTTAACGTATGCGATGATGTCACCATTAACAATTGTGACCTTTTCGGCTGTGGCACGAGCGGAATCGAGGCAGTAATGTCCGGTAATTTTAAAGTTGCAAACTCCATTATACGTGATTGTTCCGAAAGCAACATGTGGCTCAACGATTGCGAGAATTTCCGTTTTTTCGACTGCAAGGTAATATCTGAAAATAATATCGTTTGTTATGGATGTATAGGTATTTCATTCGAAAATTGCACCGTTCCGACCACATTTGATGACAGCATATCGTTTATCGATTGCGAATTCTTCGAGTGGCCTGGATTCGTCTATCCGGAATTCTAATTGTCAAATGCTAAACCGACAGGAAATAATAGAGCTGCTCCTCTGCAAGGACCCCGAGATCATCAACAACCTTTACAAAAGGGCTGCCGATCTCAAATTGCGGACTATAGGCCCCAAAGTCCACCTCAGGGGCCTTATAGAAATATCAAATATATGCCGCAAGAATTGTCTCTACTGTGGTATCCGTAAAGGTAACACTCTATATGAAAGATACACCCTCACCGACGATGAAATCCTTATGTGCGCCGAACATGCATACGCTGCCGAATTCGGATCAGTCGTAATACAGGGCGGGGAGCGCACAGGACGCCAATTCACCGAAAGGATTACATCTTTGCTCCAACGCATCAAACTCATAGGGAATGGATCTCTTGGTATTACGCTCTCCCTCGGTGAACAAAGTGCAGAAGTGTACAAAGAGTGGTTTGAGGCCGGCGCTCACAGATATCTGCTCCGCATAGAAACTTCTGACCCCGACCTTTTCCGCAAAATCCATCCGGAAGATGGACACCACACTTATGATAGGCGTATCAAAGCCCTTATGGACCTAAAATCCATCGGTTACCAGGCGGGAAGCGGCGTAATGATAGGACTCCCATGGCAAAATGCCGAACATCTTGCATCCGATCTACTCTTTTTAAAAGGAATGGACTTCCCTATGATTGGAATGGGGCCATACGTGCCGCACGATGATACCCCACTGACTAAAATTGCAGCAGCCGACCCGGAAGCATCATTCCCTTCCGTCGCCGATCGGCTGGAACTCTCACTCAAGATGATATCCCTTCTAAGAATTCTGGTTCCCGATATAAATATCGCAGCTTCAACCGCACTGGAGGCCCTCCATCCCAAAGGACGCGTTATGGCCATCCATGCCGGAGCCAATATCGTGATGCCTAACATCACACCTTCGGACTACCGCAAATATTACAATCTCTACGACCGCAAGGCCATACTGCTGGAGGATTTGGACCTTGAGGACGCAGAGATCGGATTTGGTGAATGGGGAGACTCCCTACACTTTAATAAAGTTTGAGCTTACCGTCAACAAAGGTTGCCGTGATTTCGGAGTCCTTGCTCAGGGTCCCGTCCAAAAGAAGTGTTGCCAGATAGTCTATCAACTCCCTCTGAAGTACCCTTTTAACCGGTCTGGCTCCATATGCGGGGTCATATCCCTTTACACTCATATAGTCGTAAAACTCTTCGGTAAAGGAGATTATTATACCCATTGATTCGAGTCGTTTCCGGAGCATTTCAGCTTGCAGTTTTACGATACTGCGTATATGCTCAGATGTAAGCTCGTGGAATACAATGATCTCATCTATCCTGTTAAGGAATTCCGGTCTGAAAGACTCTTTTAGCAAATCAGGATTGATATTGGATGTCATTATCAGGATAGTGTTCTTGAAATCTGCAGTGTGGCCCTTGTTGTCCGTCAGACGACCGTCATCCAGCAACTGTAGCAACAAATTGAAGACATCCGGATGTGCTTTCTCTATTTCGTCCAACAATATCACCGAGTAGGGTTTTCGGCGCACCGCTTCCGTCAACTGGCCACCCTCTTCATACCCGACATAACCCGGAGGAGCACCTATCAATCGCGACACGGCGTGACGCTCCTGGTATTCGCTCATATCTATCCTGGTAATCATATTCTCGTCATCGAAGAGATATTCTGCAAGAGCTTTAGCCAATTCGGTCTTTCCGACCCCGGTACTTCCGAGGAACATGAATGAGCCTATCGGCCTCTTTTCATTCTGCAGTCCGGCTCTGCTACGGCGCACGGCATTTGAGACTGCCGCAATAGCTTCGTCTTGCCCTATCACTCGCTGGTGGAGCACTTCTTCCATGTTCAAGAGTTTTTCCTTCTCACTCCGGAGCATCTTCTGTACGGGGATGCCGGTCCATTTGGCCACCACTTCGGCAATATTTTCGCTGGTCACCTCCTCGTTAAGAATAGGGTTGGCATTATGTTCCTGTTCTGCCATTAGTTTTTCGATTTGTGACTTGGCCTCTGCAATCTTGCCGTATCGAAGTTCGGCCACCTTACCATAGTCACCACGACGTTCAGCCTCATCTGCCTGTATACGGTACTCTTCTATTGCCTGACGGTTGCTCTGAATGGCGGTAAGGAGCTTTTTCTCCCCCTCCCACTGTTTCATCAGTACATCTCTTTCGCCGGACAAACGAGTGATATCCTCATGGATGGCGGTAAGTTTTGGGCTTTCGCCCTCCCTTTTCACAGCTTCACGCTCAATTTCGAGCTGCATTATCTTCCTGTTCAGTTCATCTATGGGCTCCGGCACGGAGTTGATCTCCAGACGTAGCTTGGAAGCCGCCTCGTCTATCAGGTCTATCGCCTTGTCAGGCAAAAACCTGTTGGTGATATATCGGCGTGAGAGTTCTACAGCCGCAATGATTGCATCATCTTCGATGCGCACCTTATGGTGATTTTCATATCTCTCCTTAAGTCCGCGAAGTATGGCTATGGATTCGGCCGGAGTCGGCTCATCCACCATAACCATCTGGAACCTGCGTTCAAGTGCCTTATCCTGTTCAAAGTATTTACGGTACTCGTCCAAAGTGGTGGAACCGATAGCCCTGAGTTCGCCCCTGGCAAGAGCAGGTTTTAGAATATTTGCTGCATCCATCGCTCCTGATGTGCGTCCTGCACCTACCAGAGTATGTATTTCGTCAATAAAGAGGATAATTTCTCCTTCACTTTCGGTCACAGCCTTGACCACGCCCTTGAGCCTCTCTTCAAACTCGCCCTGATACTTGGCACCTGCAATCAGCGCTCCCATATCGAGTGAATAGAGATCTTTGTTCTTGAGGTTTTCAGGCACGTCGCCATTGATTATTCTCTGGGCGATACCTTCGGAAATAGCTGTTTTGCCAACGCCCGGTTCACCTACGAGTATAGGATTGTTCTTAGTTCTTCTGCTGAGGATCTGCAGTACTCTGCGCACCTCATCGTCACGCCCTATTACAGGGTCAAGTTTGCCCTGTCTTGCCTTCTCATTGAGGTTAATGGCGTATCTGTTCAAAATTTCGAGATTCTGCTTGTCCATAATTAGTTATAATTCCTTTTCGTTCATTTGTTTCTCTATTAAGAGTTTCAATTTGTTTGCCATCTGCTGCGGACTGACTTTTTGTCAATAAAGAAAGCTTCGAATAGCTGCAAAAATATTTTGGATAAAAGAGACATTTTCATTAATTTTGTTGGATACGAACAATTTTAATCCAATTTATAATGAAAAGAATCCTAACTCTCTCACTAGCAGCTCTTATCTGCTTTTCAGCCACGGCTCAACTCAAAGATGAGGCAAAGCCGGAAGGCTTCCAATTTACCACAGTTAAAGAGATTCCCATTACTTCAGTAAAAAACCAGGCCAGTACCGGTACCTGTTGGTGTTTTGCCGCACTCTCATTCTTTGAGTCCGAGATACTGCGTCAGGGTTACAAAGGCGAACTTGACTTATCAGAGATGTTTGTCGTTTCCAATGCATACGTTGACAAAGCCATCAAATACATACGTGTAGACGGTCACCTCAACTATGCGCAGGGCAGTTCCTTCGGAGATGTACTATGCGTACTCAAAGAGTACGGCATCGTTCCCAATTCCTTGATGCCCGGCCTTAATTATGGCACAGACCGTCATATGCACGGAGAACTCGCCGCCGGCTTGAAAGGCTATATGGACGGTATCATCAGAAACCCCAATAGGAAACTTTCAACCGCTTGGATTTCAGGTCTTAAAGGTATTTTAGCCGCATATCTTGGTCCCATGCCCGAAACATTCCGGTACGAAGGAAAGGAATACACTCCAAAATCTTACATGGAGTCACTTGGTCTCAATCTCGATGATTATGTGGACCTCGTATCCTGGACACATCTTCCCTACTATGAGGAACACCCTGTGGAAGTAGCTGACAACTGGCGCTGGGAGACTGCATATAACCTCCCTATCGAAGAGCTTTTGGCAGTAATGTACAATGCCATCGAAAACGGATACACTATTGCCTGGGCATCAGATGTGAGTGAAACCGGCTTTACACGTGACGGTATCGGCATTGTTCCCGACATGGATGCAATTCGTAAGAAATCTGAAGAGGTCGGTTCAGACCAAGCTCACTGGGTAGGCTCCGACCCCGGTACAGGCAGACCCACATTCAAGGCACCCGTTCCTGAAATCGAAGTGACAGCAGAACTCCGCCAACAGGGATACGATGAGAAGACCTCTACCGATGACCACGGAATGCACATCTTCGGCCTGGCTAAAGACCAGAATGGTACAAATTACTTTATGGTAAAAAACTCCTGGGGTGAGAATAGCAAATACAAAGGCATCTGGTATGTATCCGAGACTTATGTAAAGTACAAGACCATGGACATAGTGGTTAACAAGGATGCCATTCCCAAGGAAATCCGCAAGAAAATGGGCATCAAATAACAAACCGCATACAACAACTACACTATGAAACGTTTTTTACTGATAACCATAGCCGCACTGATAGCAGCATCGGCCTTTTCGCAGACACAGACTATCTACAAGTTCACTCCGGTGAAAGATATCGAAGTTACTTCCGTAAAGGACCAGGCACGTACCGGCACTTGCTGGTGCTTCGCCACCCTATCGTTCCTCGAAGCAGAACTCATACGTCAGGGCAAAGGCGTTTACGACTTTTCCGAAATGTTTGTGGTGCGCCATAACTATAACAAGAGAATCAATGACAATTACCTCCGTTTGGGAAGAGGTAATGTTGGTCCGGGCTCTCTCTCACACATGGCAGTCAACGCCATTGTTGAGTACGGTATCATACCTGAAAGCGTATACGACGGCATAGAATATGGCTCAGACAAGCACAACCACGGAGAGTTAAGTGCCTTTGTAAAGGCTATCTCGGAAGTGATCGTACAGAGGAAAGAACGCTCACCCGAATATTGGAAGGTACAGGAACATCTTTTCGATACCTACCTCGGTAAGCTGCCGGAAGAGTTTGAGTACAACGGCAAAAAGTACACTCCTAAGAGTTTTGCTGCAATGCTTGGCCTTGATGATCTGAGCGACTATGTTGAGATTACAAGTTTTACTCACCATCCATTCTACCGGCAGGTTCCACTTGAGATTCCGGACAACTGGGACCACCAGCTCTACTACAATGTACCTCTGGATGAGTTTATGGCCATCATCGACAATGCCCTGCTGAATGGTTACACCGTGGCCTGGGACGGCGACCTTATTTCCCAGTCCTTTAACCACAATCGCGGAGTGGCCATCGATCCCAAACCTGAATATTTTGAAGAGGCCGTCAAGTTGGAGAAAATATATCCGGAACTGAACGCTACACAGGAGCTGCGCCAGAACTATTTCGAGACATTCAAAACCGTCGATGATCATTTGATGCATGTTACCGGCCTTTTTAAAGACCAGAATGGCACAAAATTCTACAAGACCAAAAACTCCTGGGGCACAGAACGTAATGAAGAAATGGCCGGTTACCTCTTTATGTCCGAGACCTATGTGAGGATGAGGACATTGGGCATACTTGTTCACAAGGATGCCATTCCCAAGGATATTCGTAAAAAAATGGGTATAGAGTAATTCAACATGAAGAAGCACATCCCTAATATCTTAACACTGCTTAACCTGACCTGCGGCTGTTGCGCTGTGATAATGGCATTATGGGGTCTCTATCTTGGAGCATTCCTCTTCATTGCAGGATCTGTAGTGTTTGATTTTTTGGATGGCTTCAGTGCAAGATTGCTCAAAGCATATTCCGATATAGGTAAGGAGCTGGACTCTCTTGCAGACCTGGTTAGTTTCGGTCTGGCTCCTTCCCTTATCCTTTTCAACTGGTATTACGAGTTTGGGCACCGGTACACTTTTCTTGCATTCGTACCATTGTTAATCACTGCCTTTTCTGCTCTAAGATTGGCGAGATTCAACCTCGACACACGTCAGGAGAGTGACTTTATCGGCCTTGCGACACCTGCCAGTGCTATGATAATTGCCCCCCTGGCGGCTTATGCCGATATTTGCCGCCTTCATGGAACATCATCCTTTGTCAATGGGCTACTCGACAACGCATGGTTTATCCCCACTATATCAGTTGTTATCTCCCTTTTGCTCATAAGTGAAATACCTATGTTTTCGCTAAAAAAGAAAAAAGTGAGCTTCAGTCAAGCACCACTCTTTTCATTATTTATTGTAATTGCTCTAACGATTCTGATCTTTGGATTGCTTTTTATCCCTTATTCTGGCAGCAGACTTGAAACACTGCCTATGATAATTTCAGCAATTTTTACATTCTACGTCCTGATCAATATTTTTGCGCAAATTTTTCGAATTGTGCGAAAACCTTCCTGATCTTCTGATCGGCATCATCTCCTTTTACACCGAAATAAAACTTGATTTTCGGCTCGGTACCTGATGGTCTTGCAGAGACCAAGCTACCATCTTTACTGAAAAACTGCAGAACGTTGGACTTAGGCAAATTTGTCTCTTCAGGTAGATTGTAATCGATTATTTTTACAACCGGTGATCCTGCAATCTCTGTCGGAGGGGTCATTCTCAAATCCTTCATCATCCGCTGAATCTGCTCGAGACCCTCTTTGCCACTTTTGGTAACGGAAAGGAGTTTCTCCTTATAATAACCATACTCTGCATAAATCTCCTGAATATAGTCATATATGCTCTTTCCTCTGTCAGCAAGCCATGCAGCGCATTCAGCAAAGAGAGCGCAGGAGACAATAGAATCCTTGTCCCTTACAAATTCGCCGGCATTGAAACCGTGACTCTCCTCTCCACCGCAAATGAAAACCTTTTTGCCCTCATTCTGGCGTACGATTTCCGCAATATATTTGAAACCGGTGAGCACGTTGTAGAGCTCAACCCCATATTTTTCACAGATATCACGGATCAGTTCGGTAGTCACGATGGTCTTGACCACATATTCGCGTCCCTTGAGTTTGCCCAGTTCAGACCAGCGGGTAAGCATGTAACTTGTAAGGATGGAAACTATCTGGTTGCCATTGAGCAATACAAGTTCACCTTTGTCATCACGTATTGCAAATCCTACGCGGTCTGCATCGGGATCAGTTGCCATCACTATATCTGCACCCACTTCCTGAGCCCTCTCTATCGCAAGTTTAAGGGCGGAGGGATCCTCGGGATTAGGAGATACGACTGTAGGAAAATTGCCGTCGCTTACATCTTGTGCATCAACATTGTAAATGTTTGAAAAACCGAGAAGTCGCAACCCATGGGGAACAAGACGTACTCCCGTACCATGCAGAGGAGTATAGACGATTTTCATCTTCGAATGGCGCTTTACGGAATCGGGAGAGAGTGTGAGAGAAAGTACGGAATCGAGAAATGCATTGTCCACCTCTTCACCTACAGGTGTGGGGAAAAGCGAAAGATCGTCACCAAAATTCACCTGCGCAACCGAAGTTATACCGGCTACCTCCGCAATGATATTCTTGTCATGCGGGGCTATTATTTGTGCTCCATCCTCCCAGAATACCTTGTAGCCATTATACTCCTTGGGATTGTGGGAAGCTGTAATTAGCCATAAGAACCCTGGAGGCAATCATCGAAAACTCGCGGCTGTTGTTGCGGCTGTCGTAAGCAATTACAATACTGATATTATCGGAATCCTTGAAATATGATTTGAGATAGTTTGCCATACCTTGTGTGGCCATACCGACAGTATATTTATTCATACGGTTGGTGCCAACTCCCATAATACCTCTCAATCCGCCGGTACCGAATTCCAGCAGGCGGTAAAAAGAATCCTCAAGCTCTTTAGGGTCCTCCCTCATAAGGCGTGCAACTTCCTTTTTTGTCTGATCGTCAAAGCCGACCCCAAGCCAGCTCTTTGCAACTTCCAGGTAATTTGTTTCCATAGTTATCTGATGGTATTATAATTTACAAGTCATAAAAACACACAAACTTACATAAAAAAGTTGATTATTGCGCTATCTTTGCATCCAATCAGATACAAAGCACCTTGGAAGAAGATAAGACAATATCATTCATCTTGGAACATGCAGATGAGGAGGGTGCTCAACTTCTGTTGAGTGCATCGCGATATCCCGAAGTGGATATGGTGAGGGCAGCATCTGCCATAGAGGCGCGCAAGAAAATTGCCTCCAAGATACCTCTCTGGCATACCCATCCCGAACTTCTTTACCCCAATTCGCTCAGCGTGGAGCAGTGCAGTTCACAAGCTACTGCAGAGTATAAGATGCGTTTTGTGCCTGAGGGCGGCACTATAGCCGACCTCACCGGAGGACTCGGGGTGGATTGCAGTTTTATGGCGCGGAGAGCAGCGAAATGCCTATATGTGGATCGCGACACACAGTTGTGCGAGGCAGCAGCGCACAACTTTAAAGTGCTGGGACTGGAGAATATCAGCATAAAACAGGGAGATTGCAGAGAGTATTTGGATGTGGTGACGGGAGCAAGTAAAGAGTTATCGGGAGTAAACGAAGAGTTCTCAGACACAATAGGTTGGTTATTGAAAGCTAACGAAGATTTATCGAAAGAACATGAAGCGTTAACTAAAGCAGATGTAGAAAGAGAAACACACTTTGATCTGATCTACCTTGACCCGGCAAGGCGCTCGAAAACCTCAAGCAGAGTATTTTCAATAAGAGAGTGCGAGCCGGATCTTTTTCAGTTCAGCAATGTGTTGCTCAAAGTTGCAGATAGAGTACTGGTCAAACTATCACCTATGGTTGATATCTCCGCAACTCTTCGCGAAGTGCCTTGCGTTAGAGAAGTGCATGTCCTCTCGACTGATAACGAATGTAAGGAGTTACTTTTGCTTATGAGCTGCCACGGAGAACAATTGGATCCGGAGGATATTCCGATACACGCAGTTGATCTCACCCACGGCAGAGAGACTAACTTTACATTCACCATTAAAGAGGAAAAAGATGCTCATTGCCATATCGCCCCTCCGGAAAGATATCTTCACCAGCCCCTCCGGGCCATCCTCAAAGCAGGTGCGTTCAAGCTCCTTTGCTCCCGCTTAGACGTATCAAAGATTGCATTAAGCTCCCATCTCTACACTTCTGACGCTCAGATTGATGACTTTCCGGGAAAATCTTTCCGTATCGAACGCATAATACCTTTCAATAAAGAGGGTATCCGTACACTATCGCACGAATACCCTCTCATAAATTGTGTGGCACTTAATTTTCCTATCGACACCAACTCTCTGAAGCAGCGTCTCAAGGTACGTGACGGCGGTAATTTACATCTTTTTGCCACTACCATCGACTCCGGCGAGAAAGTAATGATTATCTCGGAGCCACTGCCTGTTACTTTTTGAGATATTCCAGTAAGTCGGAAGGAAGTTCCGAATCCAAAAGATAACGATACCAGAAGATATAATCTTGCATTGTTGAGTGACGTCCCTGTGCACCGCGATAACCATGCATCCCTTCAGGATAAATCATAAGTTCAAAATCCTTGTTCTGCTTCTGGAGTTCATCAATCAACTGAAGTGTATTCTGGAAATGGACATTGTCATCACCGGTACCGTGGGTAATACGGAGCATATTGGTTTTGTCTCCTTTGTAATTTGAAAGTCTATCCAACACATAAGTCGCTTTATAACCATCGGGGTTGTCCTGTGGCGTATCCATATATCTTTCCGTGTAGTGTGAATCATACAGATGCCAGTCATAAACTCCGCCTCCTGCAATGCCGTATTTGAAGTAATCGTTGCCCTCGGTAACACATAAAGTAGTCATCGTACCTCCGTATGAGAAGCCTTCCACGCCTATTTTATCACTATCAACAAAGGGCATTTCGAGAAAATGTTCGATGCCGTCAATAAAATCCTGAAGTTCAAGAATATTTAGTTGTCTGTAAACCTGCTCAAGTCCCTTTTTACCAAAGTGCCCGCCTGCTCGATTATCAAGAGTCACCTGAATGACTCCATTGTTGGCCCACCATTGATTGTTGAATGACACTCCACTCCATCTGTCGCGCACCTGGGGAGAATTTGGACCTCCGTAGATGTCGACCTTAACAGGATATTTTTTGTTTTTATCCAGATTCACCGGCCAAATCACTGAAGCGGGAATCTCAAGTCCGTCCCGGGTTTTAATGGTGATGATTTCGGGCAAAGCCAAGGCATATTTGTCAAAATCGGGACCTTTGGAGTCGGCGATTACAGTAACCTTCTTTCTGTCCAGATTTCCCGCAGGAAGTGAGATATTAACCAAAAAGAAAGGAGTACGGGCATTTGAGACCATAGCAGCTACATTTCGGCTGTCGGGTGATATTACTACATTGGCAAAGTTATATTCACCATACGAAACTCTTTCAGTCTTTTTAGTCTTGAGAGTTACCCTGTAGATATCTGCTCTGGTTGTAGCCTCCCTCTTTGCTGTGAAGAAGAGATATTTCGAATCCACCTTGAGCAAACTGATACCCCAGTTGCGGCCTCCGGTAAGCTTTTCGAAACGATTGCCGTCATAAGAGAGGAAGTAGATCTGCTCCCATCCCTCAAAATCCCTCACGATATAGATGCCTTCAGAGGTAAATAGCATCTCCTCCATCCAATCGATCCAACTCTCCTGATGTTCAGTATAGACGCAGGAGAGGTTGCCCAAAATCGGATCGACCGCAAAGAGCTCAAGATTGTCCTGAGCACGGTCCATTCGGGCCACCATAAAGCGCTTGCCGTCACCGCTCCAAAAAGGAATGCCAAAGTACTGGTCAGGCTCGGGATCGAAATCCGACCAGACAGTCTGGCCACCGTTTACCGAAACAAAGCCTATCTTAACCTTGGGGTTGGGATCTCCTGCCTTAGGGTAACGTGTCTGGTTGAGAGAACCATGCCGGCCTTGCGAGTTATAGATGGGAAACATCGGCACCTGCGAGTTGTCGAAGTTGTAATATGCAATTATCTTGCTGTCGGGAGACCACCAGAAGGCTCTATAATTGGATCCCCTGCCGAATATCTCTTCATAATAGACCCAGGAGGCATATCCGTTGAGATTGAGTTCCGACCCATCGAAAGTATGCCTGATGATTTTTTTTGTCTTCGGATTAATCGTATAAAGGTCGTTGTCAAGAGTATATGCGATTTTTGTCGAATCGGGAGAGAATGTGGGATTCTTCCAGCCCGGGACCAATTCTTCTAAACGTGAAGGTCTTTGGGGTTGAATAAATGGAAATGGCTCCGAAGTGCCCTTTCGAAGGTCATACTTTAAGAATTCCTGGCCCTCTCTGTAAATGAGTGTTCTATTGTCATCAAAAACCATCGGTGCGACCGCCTGGCCCACAATACCCTGTGGTATCTTGCCGAGAATCTCTGCATTTGTAAGGCTCTTTTTTTCCTGTGCGGCTGCAAAGGAAATAGAGGTCGAGATAATAAGGATTAATGCGAATAGTGATCTTAAACGTTGCATATAAGTAATTCTTTTTATCGGATAATAACGAGCTATCTTCTGTTCGAAAGCATTATGTAATAAACCAAGGTTGCCAGTGAAGCGAGGGCTGCCACCACATAGGTGTATGCAGCAGCACGAAGTGCCTTTTCCGCATGTTCGTGATTGGAAACATCTGTAATGCCGGTTGTATTGAGCCACACAAGAGCTCTCTTGCTCGCATTGATTTCCACCGGAAGTGTAATAAAACTAAAAAGTGTAGTAAGTGCAAATAAAGCTATTCCGGCCATCAGCACCTGCGGGAAGACATTGATGAGAAACATGCCCAGCAAAAGCACCCAGGACATTATTTTGGATGCAAAATTGACCGCCGGCACCAGCGCAGAGCGCATCTTGAGCGGAAAATAACCTTTAGCGTGTTGCAAAGCATGACCACATTCATGTGCAGCTACAGCCGCTGCTGCGACCGAGTTGGAATGATAGACTTCCTCGCTAAGATTGACGCTCTTGGTAATAGGGTTAAAATGGTCGGTGAGTTGTCCATTGACGGCTGTCACCTTGACATCATTTATGCCATTTTGGCTGAGCATCCTCTCCGCCACTTCTGCTCCGCTCATACCTGAACCGAGAGGAATCCGGGAATATTTCTCGAACTTTTTTCTAAGGTTGTGCTGTACGATAAAGCTGACGACCGCAACAGCAATAAATAAAAACCAATACATAATGTTCATTCTAATCTATAAAAAAATCATCTTTAAAATTAACAAAATAAACCCTCTCCACTCCCCTCGTAATGGCTGTATAAAGCCATTTCAGATCATCCTCGACGGGGTCTTTCCAGAAAGGATTGTCTATGAAGACGCATTTCCACTGTCCTCCCTGAGATTTGTGGCCGGTAATGGCAGCCGCATACTTTACCTGAAGCGCATTGAAATATTTGTCTTCACGCACGCAGTTGTATCTCTTCCTCTTACCCTTTACATGGGCATAATCCTCATTCACGCCTTCGTAAAGGATTCTCTGCTGTTCTTCGCTCAAAGCCGGAGCTTCAGACAAAAGCGTATCGAGGATAATTTTTGCTCCGATCTCCACATCATTGTAGTCGGGAAATGACAATACCGCCTCTGCAAAATTCAATCCATATCTCTCTTCATATCCATATATCCTTACCAGTTCGGCGACATCTCCGTTGGCTATGAAATTCAGTTCCGGTACATTCTCTAAAAACTGGTAGCAGTTCTTTACAACCATCAGTTTGTCACCACGTGTGAGACGTTCCTCAAGAAAAAGAACACTTGAACGTATGCCCATATTGTAGCGGTTTGCCCGTTTATTGGACCTGCATAGTACCACAACTTCATCTGTACCATATTTGTCAAACATGTCGGAGAGCGACTCTATAAGTTCCCCGCCATGGATTCTGATCACATCCTCAAAGCCCTTGGTACGCAGTTGGGGCATCATCGAACCTCTGCTGCCCAACAACAACCTTATTGCAGTGGCATTGGTCAGAATTCCGGAATCCGCAGCCTGACGAACCACCGTTGTGAGCTCAACACTGATGAGTTTCCCGTAACGGTCCATATAGGACTCATCCAGTGCAGGACTATATGTAAGACCTATCGGCGGTAACTGCCCTTTATCACCAATAAGGATGAGCTTGTTACCTACTCCGGAGCGAACATAAGTTATCATGTCTGATAGCAGGTCTCCACTTCCGAATATATTCTGTTGACCGCCGGAAGTGGATATCAATGAAGCCTCATCTACTATAAAGATCGTCTCCTTCTGCTTATTGATATCAAGTTCAAACTCTCCAAACCCCGCATTGATGGATTTCTGGCGATAGATATGTTTATGTATGGTAAACGCCTGCTCCTGAGTAAAGCCGGCCAATACCTTTGCTGCGCGGCCTGTAGGTGCAAGGAGCACAAAACTGCTCCGGTGCTCCCTTAAGGTCTTTACATAGGCAGCAATTGCAGAGGTTTTACCGGTACCGGCATATCCGCTGACCAGCATCAGGTCGCAAGTGTCATAGTCGATTGTAAAGCGCGCCAGAGAGGTTATAAGTTTCTGCTGACAAGTAGTGGATTCATATCCCAGTTTATTCGTTATCTGCTCAATCAGATACTCTTCCGCTGCCATAACACACTTTTCCTGAAGAGGGTAAAAACAAGTAATAGAGGGTAAATGCCAATACGGCCTACTACCATTTCAACACCCATGATAAACTTCGAAATCTGCGGTGCTTCTGCAAAGTTGAACATTGAATGGTTTTCGCCGAAAGCAAGGCCCATATTGCTCAACATTGAAATTGAGGAACTCACTGACTCCAAAATTCCCATACCGTTGGCAGAATAAAATAATGAGCAGAGAAACGCGAAAAACATATATAGGAAGAGATAAGTAAAAACGCTATGGACAAGATCCTTTTCAATCACTTGTCCGCCTGACTTAACCTGAACCACTGCATTGGGATGGGCCAATCTGGTAAGCTGCGCCCTAACCCCCTTGTATATGAGCCACAATCTATCCGATCGAATGCCACCACAAGTAGATCCTGCACAACCGCACTGTACAGAAACATATAATATCACAAGGATAGCAACCATAGGCCATCCGGTAGTATTGCTAATAGCAAACCCTGTAGTGCTAATTGTAGAGGCTACAGCAAAAATACCATGACGCATCGCATGAAATAGACCTTCTTTAACTCCACCCAACATAAGGCTAAGCGCAACAATCACTGATGAGACAAGTATGGTCATCAGATAGAACTTAGTCACCGGATCTTTGAAAAACTTTAGCGATCTTGACGCAAAAGAGGCATATATCAATCCGAAGTGGGTTGAAGAAATAATCATTAAAAATACGAGCAGATACTCTATCAAAGGAGAATCGTAATAAGCTATTGAGAGGTTGCGCGTACTGAATCCTCCCGTAGCAACAACACTGAAAGCGTGGTTTATCGCATCAAAAGGTGACATCCCCGCCAACAACAAGGCCATGAAAGCAATCGCTGTTATGGCAATGTAGACTATGACGAAGACATTGATCAGTTTTTTAAACTTATATCTGAAATTGCTCCTTGAAACATCCATCACCTCCATTTTTGTCATTCTGACACCTACCGTTCCAACGGAAGGAAGGAGCATAATTATAAACACCACCACTCCCAAACCACCTATAAAGTGCGTGGAAGATCTCCAAAAGAGGAGGCCGTGTGGCAATGATTCTACCTCATTCAGAATGGTGGCCCCCGTAGTGGTATAGCCGGAAGAACTCTCGAACCAGGCATTTACCAATGAAAAATCTCCTCCCCAAAGCACATAGGGCAGCATTCCGAAAATACAAGAGAGAAACCATGCCAACAGAACGATAGCTAATCCCTCGCGGGCATTAATATCGTTCTTTTTACTTACAAATATCAGCGGGAAGACTCCAAAAAGAAAAGTAATAACACCACTGACAAGGAGTGGGCTAAATGAGGAATCTAAACCATAGATTGCCGAAACCACGGCAGAAAGCAACATAAAGAAGGCGTTGCATATCAGCGCGATTCCAACATATCTGGATATGATACCGGCATTCATCCGCTCTGTTTTTTTGCGGATTTATTTATATCTACGATGTCTTTAACACGATCATTTAACTCGGCAAGCTCGTCATTACCCTCTATCTTGACATCATAATTCTTGTTGAAACTGAGGTAGCCTTTAATGCCACGGGATATCTTAAGAAGCGGATTGATAAGATAATAGTTTAGGTAGTAATTGAAGAGTAATACCATCAGAAAGCCCAGCAAAACAGAGACCAAGCCCGGCATAAGGCTTCGGTAGAAATTATCCTGGAGCGACTGCGAGTTGTGAATTAAAGCATCCTGACTGTCATTGGTAAGTTTCTCTATATAGGCTTTCAGTTTGGTATAAACGGGCTGCAGACGGTTGAAATACCACTCCTTGCGAATATCGTCCCCGCTTATAAGCCATATATCGGAAGCTTCACGCACTACATACATATATGCTGCAAAGGCATACATCACGGAATCGGCATTAGCCTTGTCATGCTCAGTCACAAAACTCTCCCTTATATCGCTGAAAAAAGAGATGAATTCTTCATCATTGATTACCTCAATACTCTCTTCAATTACTTCTCCGACAACCAGATGCATCAGACGGAGATTGTATTCCTCCGCTCTTGCCAGAAGTCCTCTCGAAACCTCAATACTGTTGGCATTATCGGAAATAAGTTCAGTGACGTGATCATTCATCCTTGTAAATTCGAACATCGATATAGAACTCGATATCAGAAGAATCAGAGCTAATACTACGCATCCGAGAAAGACCTTTCTCTTTATGCCCATATTCAGTAAATTTGCCATAAACCAAGGGTTTGTATCACAAAGATATAAAATAAAACTCTAGAGTTCAACTTCAGTTTCGAAGACAAATGTCGCCGGGCCGGTAAGCCAGATATCCTCAAATGCCATTTCTTCTTTACAGGGCAGGAAATCGACTGCAAGATAGTCTCCCAGGGCTTGTATTTCAAACTTTACCCTTCGTCCGTAAGTGGTAAAAACTTTAGCTCCATGAACGAAAGAGGCAATTGAAGAAGCTGTAACTCCCGTACCGCAGGCAAAAGTTTCCGCCTCCACTCCCCTTTCGTATGTCCTGACTTTGATCTTATCCGGAGCAATTTCTACGAAATTTACATTTGTTCCCTTGGGAAAACGTTCGGCCCATCTCCACTTTTTCCCCTCACCGTCCACATCATAATTGGCTACATCATTGACAAAAATTACAAAATGGTCTGATCCGGTATCAAGAAAATAACCTTCGGGATAGAACGTGATTGGAGAATTGCCCTCCTTATCAGGAAGGAGGTCTCTCATCTTAAGACGAACTATACAACGATAGTTACCATACTCGAGCATTTCTGCACGATGATAACCATCTATCGCAGTAAACTCAAACCGTTTTATACCCATGTGGGCTGCAAATGCCACGAGACACCTGCCACCGTTACCGCACATTGTGCCTTCGAATCCGTCTGAATTGAAGTAGCGCATAGTGAAGTCATGCTGACCACCGGCCCCGAGGAGCATCATTCCATCTGCTCCAATGCCGAATCTCCGATCACAGAGCCATCTTATCTGAGAATCATCAAGATTGACAGATCCGTCTCGATTGTCAATAATCACGAAATCGTTACCGGCTCCCTGATATTTGTAAACTTTGATTCTTTTTGCCATACTGCAAGGTATTATTTTATCAAATTACTCTTTCATCAAATCAATCATTTGACGAGCTATTCTTTGCGAAGCGCCAGGACCTCCTAACTTATCACGCAAGGAAGCGTAATCGCTCTTCATAGTACTTCTGTAATCTTGGTCGGTGAACAGACGTGAAACCTCTGCAAATATCTTCTCCGGTGAGGCATCATCCTGAACGAGTTCCTTGAAAATGAGTTTGTCAAGGATAAGATTTGCCAGACTGATGTATTTCACCCTAACCAGAAGCCGCGCAATCAGATATGTAATCCGGTTGAAGCCATAGCACACCACTTGAGGAGTACCTATTAGAGCCGCCTCAAGACTCGCCGTACCGGAACTGATGACAGCAGCATCGGAGTGATTGAGCACCCCATAAGTATCACCTGATATTATACGAATAGAGCTATTCTCAGGTATAAATGAGCGATATAGTTGCAGATCAACAGAGGGAGCGGCAGCCAATAGCAGCTGATAATCCGCCAAAAGTGGATCCTGCTTCAGAAATCTCTCCATGATTACCATACGGGGAAGAAGAAAGCCTATTTCAGCCTCTCTGCTACCTACAAGCAAAGCTATCGAAGGAGCATTTCCGAGAGAGTGGCGAGATATGAACTCTTGCCGTTCCGAGTGAATGACCCGATAGGCATCTATGCTATCAATCAGAGGGTTGCCTGAGTAGTGAGCCTCAACTCCAAGCTTGCGAAAGTACTCCTTCTCGAAAGGAAATATGATGAATAGTTCATCGATATATCTTCGAATCTGGCGGATGCGTCTCTCTCCGCGAGCCCAGAGCTTAGGGGCGATATAATAGAAGACTCTGATACCGTGTCTATTGGCAAAGCGCGCAATCTTAAGGTTGAATCCTGGATAGTCTATAAGTATCAATACGTCTGGACCGTACTCCAGCAGATCCCTCCTGCACTCTGCCATATTTCGACGAATGGCTCCCAAACGGGATATCACCTCCACAATACCCATTACTGCAGTTGATTTGTAGTGGCGAACCAGAGTACCTCCAACGGCAGCCATCAAATTTCCACCCCAAAAGCGGAACTCCGCTACAGGGTCCTCCGCAATCAATCCTTTCATCAGATTGGAGCCGTGCAGGTCCCCCGAAGCCTCACCGGCAATGAGATAGTAGCGCATGATAGCAAAAAGTTAAGTCATAGAGACCAAAGATCACGCAAGCGTTCAATCTCCTGATAGTCGGTATTATCAACGCGGTGCGGCACAATGGATACATAACCATTGTCAACAAGTGTATGGTCAGCGGCAGGAGCTTCGTCCAGATTTAGAAACCGACCTATTATCCAGTAGTAGTCCCTACCTCGGGGGTCAGTCCGCTTTTCAAACTCCCTGATCCATCTGCCATGCCCTTGGTGGGCGATTTTTATGCCTTTGATCTCTTCAAGGGGAATGTTGGGAAAGTTTACATTCAGATAAATTCCCCTTCCGATACCCGTTTTCAAGAACTTGTCCATTATTATGCGTGAATAATGAAGCACTCCCGCAAAATCGGGCTCTGGTTTATGTGAGCATAAGGAGAGGCCTATGGATGGAATATCGTATATTGCACCCTCAGCTGCAGCTCCCAGAGTACCGGAATATACCGATGCCACAGAGGCATTTGAGCCGTGATTGATGCCTGAAACCAAAAGGTCAGGCATCCTCCCCTCCTCTATAAAGATATTGACACCCATCTTGACACAATCCACCGGTGTGCCGGTGAAACTATATATGCGGAGCGAACCAAGTCCTTCAGTGGCAGGTGCGGTTTCCACAAGATTCAGTCTGAGTGTATTCTCAAGGGAAATAGCAGAGGATTTACCGGACTGTGGCTCCGAGGGAGCAACTACAGTTACATTGCCGTATGTACGCATAAGCGCGGCCGCCTCATTGACGCCTCTCGCATTGAGGCCGTCATCGTTGGTGACCAAAATCTCAATAAGTTTCATTTCGCAAAGGTAATATTTTCATTGTTATTTGGATAATTGTTCCTAAATTTGCAAGGTTTTTAAGTTTTAATATTTTTCTAACATAACACATAAGATGAAAAAAGTAAAAGTTGGTATTAACGGTTTTGGCCGTATCGGACGTCTGGTTTTCAGAGCAGCCCAGAAGAGAAATGACATAGAAGTAGTAGGCATCAATGACCTGATCGAGGTGGACTACATAGCTTATATGTTGAAATATGACACGGTTCACGGCCGGTTTGACGGCACAATAGAAGTAGCTGACGGTAAACTCGTCGTTAATGGCAAACCTATCAGAGTAACATGCGAGAAAGATCCCGCAAATCTGAAGTGGAATGAGGTGGGTGCCGAGTATGTTGTTGAGTCCACAGGCCTTTTCCTTACAAAAGAAACGGCACAAGCACACATTACAGCCGGCGCAAAGAAAGTAATCATGTCAGCTCCCTCAAAGGATGACACACCAATGTATGTTTACGGTGTGAACCACACCAAATACAATGGCGAAAAGATAATTTCCAACGCATCTTGCACTACAAACTGTCTTGCACCCATTGTTAAGGTGCTGAATGACAATTTCGGCATCGTTGAAGGCTTAATGACCACAGTTCACGCTACCACTGCCACCCAGAAGACCGTTGACGGTCCTTCTGCCAAAGATTGGAGAGGTGGGCGCGCAGCTGCCGCCAACATTATCCCCTCCAGCACTGGGGCTGCAAAGGCTGTCGGCAAAGTAATCCCTGCGATGAACGGCAAACTTACCGGTATGTCTTTCCGCGTACCTACAGTTAACGTTTCAGTTGTAGATCTCACCTGCCGCCTCGAAAAAGGCTGCACATACGAAGATGTGAAGGCTGCCATGAAGAAGGCTTCGGAAGGCGAGCTTAAAGGTATTCTCGGTTATACCGAGGACAAAGTTGTTTCGAGCGATTTCCTCACCGATCCCCGCACTTCCATATTTGATGCTGACGCAGGCATTCAGCTCAACTCCAACTTTGTGAAGGTTGTATCGTGGTATGACAACGAGTGGGGTTATTCCAACAAGATCCTCGATATGATTGCTTACACGGCAACGAAATAAAAAAGAGGCGAAAGCCTCTTTTTTATTAGTTCTGAGTTGGGAGTATGTAGTGTGTAGTTGAGAATAAGTCATTTAGTTTTGAGTGTGTAATAATGGGTTAAGGACGAGCACTTTGTAATTATGGGTTAGGAAAAGTAGAGAGTTATAAGGAAATTGAGCTAAAGTTTAACGGTCCGCAGCCAGTAGTTAATTCTTCACTAACTCTATCTTACTGCCCACTGCCCACTGCCCACTACACACTACACACTACACACTACACACTAGCTATATACTCTTTCATCTCTTGTTCGTGAGCATCAAGAGACTCCAAAAGACGTTTTTGTGCCATTGTACGGTCATAATTGTGCTCAGGATAATTTATCTTATAGTAAGTATCACCGTTGATGTAATCTGTTAGAAAACGGATTGTTTGCATATAAGTCAGGAGCCTTGCTCCAAAGGGCAGCAATTCCTTTTCAATGTCAGTGATAAAGGGCTTGGCCCCTTCGATGTAACCTTTGGTAAATGCCTTGAATATCTCCATATCCAGGCCCACATTATCAAGGTTTTTATCATCCTCGGATCCGGTATTGCCGGCCGTACGTATAAAATCGCCAAAGTCTGAAAGAACGTAGCCTGGCATCGTAGTATCAAGATCTATTACACAAAGAACATTGTCATCTTCATCAAAGAGAATATTGTTGACCTTCGTGTCACAATGGGTTATACGCTTAGTGAGTTTCCCTTCACGTCCAAGACGTTCGGCAAGCGACATTTCATCAGCCCTCTCAAGCAGTTCTTCAACAACCGGACGCATACGTTCGAGACGTCCGGCTTTATCTTCAGCTACAGCCTCTCTAAGCTGGCTGATACGAAACTCGACATTGTGGAAATTGGGGATTGTCTCGTCAAGAGGATCACCGTCCAGGTCTGAGAGCATATATTGGAAGTCGGCAAATGATTTACCTGTGATATATGCCAGTTCCGGTGTCACATCCTCGCGGCTTTTTGAACGGTCAATATACTTTGAAACCCTCCAGAATTCGCCATCCATCTCACAATAGGATTTGCCGGAACGGCTTTTGACAAAAGTCAGGAGTCTATCCGGACCTCCGGGAATTCCGCGGTCGAACATCTTTTCACGAATATGAGCCGTAACCCTGTCAATGTTGCGTTGCATCTTTTCAACATCCTTGAATACGTCACTGTTGATACGTTGTACAACATAGTCGGGAAGGTCAGGTTCAACAATTCTTAATTTATACGTGTCATTGATAAGACCGTTGCCCAGACGCGATATCTCTATCGGCGTACCTTCCAACTCGAAATTCGAAAGTATTTTTCTCCACCTGTTGTTCATAACATTGAGCATTTGCCTTGCTTGTAAAGGTAGTTATAAATTGTTATTTTTGCAAAAAATAAGCCATAGCATTATGAGACATTTTATCCTTGCAACACTGTTTCTGGCCGCATCATTCACGGCAGCCTCACAAGTCCGATTTGACGCCAATTTTGAAAGCGGGAATCTTGGAAAGGTTGAGCTGCTCGACTCCGTAAAAGTGATAGTCTCCCCTGGGGATACGGTTGAGCATCTCTCCTACCTTATACATGGCAGATTTGACCCTATCAATCCTATTGACATCTCACTGGCCGCCAATGCCAACTGGTATTACTTCAGGATTAGCGGCATCAAAGGCAAGCAGATATATCTTACACTTAAGGATAACGGAGTCCTCGGACTCTCGTATTCCTATGAGGGTGACAACTGGATGCATTTTCCTCTGAATGAATCACCAAGAAAAAGATTGGATAAGCGTTTCGACAGGGATACGGTATTTATTGCACTTTACCGTCCGTACACATACTCTTATCTCCAAGAGCGCATAACAGAATGGGGCAGCAGAGAGGGTACTAAGATTGACACTATCGGCTGGAGTTTTGAAAACAGGCCTCTGCAACTGTTGCACATCACCGACCACAACGTGCCTGCATCAGCAAAAAAACGCCTCTGGTTCCACGGTCGCCAGCATCCAAGTGAAACTCCCGGATCCTGGCTTCTTGACGCTTTTATCGAGAAACTTACCTCAAACACACCTGAAGCAAGAGCACTCAGAGCGCAAATAGATGCCTACATACTCCCCTTCGCCAATCCTGACGGAGTATTCAATGGACTTTCGAGGTCGAATGTAACAGGCGTTAATCAGGAAATCAACTTCGGGAGAAGCGATGATAGTACGGTAGTCGAGGTTCAGGCGATGAAAGCGATGTTTCGCAAACTTCAGGATGAACAACCGATTGACCTGATGCTTAACAATCACTCACAGCTTGCCGGCTGCGCAATCTACTGGATGCACACAAGCAGCAGTACCTCAACTGAATATCTGCGTAAACAATGGGTACTTGCAGGACTTTCCTGCTCATTCAACCCCTATATGAACCCAAATGAGATGCTATTTTCCGATATGGCTCCCAGATATGCTGAAGGGTGGTTTTGGAATAATGTGGGCGAAGAGTGCGTTGCGATTACCCTTGAGACACCCTATACCTATTATTCTTTCAACCAAGATGGAGAATGGGTCGATGACTCCAACCTCAAGCACTTCGGTGAGCGTCTTCTGGATGCTGTTGCCGAGTACTTCGGACTCTCTACTCCCGGCCGTATCCTGATAGAAAACCACGACAATCCCAAAGGCTGGACTGCTCTTTCCAACCAAACCACCGCATTTATGGGCGAAAGCGGGTGGAGTGCCACCATGTTGGGATCGAAGATGATATACAAGGCTGATGTGGTAGAAGCAGGAGAATATGAACTATATCGTTATGTTCCGGGGGATAATGTAGAGCCCCCAAAAGGCCGCAATGATTTTGGCGATATTGATCCGGGAGAACACGGATGGGTATTTGAATGTGACTTCACCCAGAAAAGAGACGGACGCTTTAAATATGTCTATAAAGCAAAAAAGGCCGGTGACATAGCCGACGCAATCCTACTCATAAAGAAATAACGAGAACAATACTTTGATGCGCCATATAAAGCAAGTAAAAGCCTCTCCATGTTGGAAAGGCTCTTGTTCTTTTTACTTTTTTCTCAGTCTGAAATTGATCTCGTCAACATCAGCGTGACCTGAATACCACAGACCTTCACCCTTGTACTTGAAATCCTTGACAACTAAAGTATCACCCTCAAACTCGCCTCCACCCTGCTCTCCATCAATATCTTCTGCAACGACTATCATTTCCGTTAAAGGAAAAGTATGAATATCAACGCGATATTCTCCTTGTGAGTTCGTAAGGGCAGATCCCTCGAAACGAATTTGCTTTTGGCCCAAGGAGTCTGTATGGAGATGTCCACCTACAGATACCTTAACACCTTGAAGTAGTTTGCCCTCATCACTCCTCACACATCCGCTGGTGGTATAAGATGCGCTTGGAGAGCCATACATAGCAGGACATCCGGCAAGAACTATCGATGGAAAAATAATGGCAAAGATTTTTGCAATCCAATTGCTCTTTCTTAAAACTGATTTTCGTTTCATAATCTCCATTTGTTAGCCAAGATGCTCTTTACGTAGCAGGTCAGAAACTGTTTTAACCGGATTGAATGTTATGAGCGGAACCTCAACAAAGGTGGTGTTCCAGTTGCTCATCGCACCGTTCCAAAGACCTGGAAGTTCAAGTGCCTTGAGTTTGCGTCCCTCATAGCTCTTAGAAGAGATAAAGCCGGCATCATTATTAACAAAACGTGAGAGGTCATATCTATTGCCGTCCGCACCTGTAATCGAGCAAACCAGATCCACGGGGTTGAAGTGTGTGCCGGCAGCAAACAGTCCGGCGGTACGGGGATCCGAAGGATTGAGCTCTACGCTTTCGAGTATCTGGAGCGAAGTACAGCCATCTGCATCTCTAACTATGAAAGGCCCTCCACCGGGTTCACCAAGATTGCGTACCATCCCGCAAACCCTGATTGGACGGTCTAACTTGGCACGGAGCAGTGCAGGAAGCACTTCGTAAGGAATTTTTTCAGGCAATGTAATACAAAATTGATCATCAAGGAAACCGGAAACCTCATAACACAGGGCCAGGATGTCATCCTTACAGCCTAATTTGAGTACCTTGTCAATGCGTGCAATGTAGTCAAAGCAGCGTTTACGTAGTAAGACCAGTTTACCGATAAGGAGTTTTTTCCATAGTACTGTCTGCTCGATAAAATCCTCTTTAACCACATTGTCAATGTTCTTGATCACAACGATGTCCGAATCAATCTCATTGAGATTCTTGATCAAAGCACCATGTCCTCCCGGACGGAAAAGCAGAGAACCGTCTGCTTTGCGGAAGGGATAGTTGTCCTCAGTAGCCGCGATGGTATCGGTAGAAGGTGACTGAAGTGTAAAAGAAATAGAATACTTCACTCCATAGCGCTTTTCATATCTCGTCTTGACAGAGTCAGACAATTCCTTGAATCCTTCAAGATGCTCAGGTGATACAGAAACCACGATATGGATGGCACCATCCTTCATTTTGGCATAAAGGGCACCCTCTACGAGGTGTTCTTCGAAAGCTGTACGAACATCATCGGAATACTTATGGAAAAGGAGCTGTCCCTTGGGTTTGGAACCATAGCCGAGACCGGTTTCATTGAGTACCTTATCAATAATTTCCAACGGAGAGCAACCGTCAAACATTTCCGGAGTGTAAAATGCGAAATCTTTGATGCGCGATGTAAAAGTGCGTCCATATTCGGACATTTCTCCACTTTCAAGCACATTGAAAAGATCCTTGAACATTCTTGAAGCAGCACCTGAAGCCGGTACAAACTTGGTCACCTTGAGAGAATTGGAAACAAAGGCGTTGAAAGCCTCTTTTTTGTCATTCTCGGAGAAGACCTTAATGCCCCTGACTGGAGTAGCCGCACTCAAGACATCCAGCCACTCAAAACCGGTCTCATAACGAGACATTTGTCCGGTGGCTTGCTCGACGGTTATGCCTCTTTCGGCAAAAACCTTCAAATCTTCACTGTTAAACATAAAATTCTGTTCTGTAATTATAATGTGAGCGTATCTGTTCAAATTTTCCAGGGTCGGAACGCAGCATCCCGTCATCCTCCCATATATCGTAAATGTTACATAACCTGTCGCATATCTCATTCTGAGACAAATCTTCCGGATCAAACCGGACCACCGCCGTCTCATCCCTTACAGCAAATGCCTTTAAAACATCTATACCGAAGTGTTCCCCTACAGCCCTCACGACAGCCGTACTGCCGTTGATCTTGCCTTGTCTGGAATATCCCGCAATGTGAGGTGTGGCTATATCTACCGCCTCAAGCAGTTCCCTATTGATGTCGGGTTCACCTCTCCACACATCTGTAACAACTCCTGAAAACCTTGGCAAATAGCGCAAAAGGGCATTTTCACACACAACTTCTCCACGGGAAGTGTTAACAAAAATAGCATTTTCTCTCATATTCTCAAAGAAAGTGCCATCTACCATTTCACGATTGCTTTCCCAAAGGGGGATATGAAGGGTCACTATATCGGAACGTGCAAGCAATTGGTCCAACGGGGTAAAAAGATTTGCGTTATGAGGCTCCCGACTCTCTCTTGGAGGATCATTAAGCAGCACTTTGAAACCTAACCTCCGACCGAATTCCGCCACTTTAGACCCCACATTACCTACTCCAATGACGCCAATGGTAAGTCCTGACAGGGAAATATCCTTGCGATGCGCCAAAGCATAGAGAGCAGTGAAGACATACTGCCGCACGGCGGAGGAGTTGCACCCCGGAGCACTTGTTACCCGTATACCATTATCGGAGCACCATCCGATATCGATATGGTCAGTGCCTATAGTGGCGCTTGCCACCAGTGAAACACGCGAACCCTCCAGCAAAGCAGCATTGCAGATGGTGCGAGTACGCACAAAGAGAGCATCCGCATCACGAACCAACTCCGGAGTGATATCCGAAGCCTCACAGAAAGTGCAGTCCGCCCAGCCCTGCAAAATATCCATATAGGGTATGGCACTGTCGGCCACGAATCTAAACTTTCTGTTCATATCAGTAGATGGTTATCTTTAGCACATATTCCTCCTGAAGCATCGCATTTATCCTATCCCGAATAGTCTCAAGTTGAAAAAAGAGCTGACTGCGGAGCACGGAAGAGGAGATTTTACAAGAAAGTACACCATCCCTGAAGTATTTGTTCAGAGTAAGACCCCGTATCTCTTCAGGTTTGTAGTAGGAGGCTGTCATATCGAGCATAACCAGATCCCAAGCCTCAAAGATGCGCGCGCAGAGCAGTCCCGATTCAAGGTGGTCCTCTTCAATATAATCCTGCAAGACTTCTGCTATGGTACGACTCTTCTCTCTTCTCATAACTCAAAGGTTTAAAGCTGCCTGAATACTCCGTTTTCAACGAGGAAAGAGCGGGATTCGCCCTGTAGATTCTCCATAAGCCTCTCTATTCGAACTTTGTTGCTGTCGGAGATAAATATCTGACCAAAATCATCTTTGAGGACTATCTTGAGTAAAGACTCAACCCTCTCCATATCCAACTTGTCGAAGAGATCGTCGAGCAGCAGGATGGGAGGCTTGGAGTAAATACTTTTCATAAAGGAGAACTGCGCCAGTTTCATTGCCAGCAGAAAACTCTTCTGCTGACCCTGTGAGCCGCAGTTACGTATGGGATGATCTTCGATAAGGAAGGTCATATCGTCCCTTTGAGGACCTACAGTAGTGTACTTAAGGATTCGTTCCTTTTCTTGATCTTGAAATAACAATACTGAAAAATCCCCGCTATCAAGGTCAGTGCGATATCGAATTTGAACCCGTTCCCTACCATCCGAGAGTCTGGAGTAGTACTCTCTCACGAGCGGATCCAGACTGTTGCAGAGTTCGCGCCGCAAATCGCAGACATACTGTGCGTGCGGTGCCATCTGCTCCGCAAGTGTATCCAGCAGCACATCCGGTAGAAGGTCTTCCTTAAGCAGACGATTACGTCTAATCAGAAGATGGGTATAGGCCTGGATATGGCGCAGGTAGGCACGATCGGTCTGAGAGAGTATAAAATTTAAATATTTACGGCGTTCATCACCGGAATCGTGTATAAGTGAACCATCCGCCGGTGAAACCATCACTATGGGGAGCAACCCGATATGTTCGGAAAAGCGTTCATAATTGCGTCCGTTGCGTCGGACAGTCTTGACTCCGCCCTTACGGACCGAGACTCCGATGCGCTCCTCTACACCTTCCACATCATATATTCCCCCTATCTGCGCTTCCTCAGCGTCAAAATTGCACACGTACCTATCAGAAGAGGAGAAGAAACTCTTGGTCATCGAGAGATAATAAACGGCATCGAGCAGATTGGTCTTGCCGGCTCCGTTGTTGCCCGATATATAGTTTATTTTGGGCGAAAAGTCGAGCGAAGCGGAGGCTATGTTTTTGAAATTATGAAGTATGATGCTTTTGAGGTACATATAAGTCTCTTCAGAGTTTACAAAAGTACAAATTATTGTTTGTGTTTCCCATTTTTGTTGTAAATTTGCAATTCGCGAATTTTGCTAATTGATACGAATGACGCGAATTAATGCGAAGAACGTGAATGTGATTACAAATAATACGGATATAGTAAGATATAGTAAGATATAGTAAGATATAATAATACAATAACAATGGCTACTAAGAAAAAACAATCCGCTAAAAAACAAACCACTCAGGAGGAAGTTAAAATAGGAACAGCGATTTCTTCAATCGAACTCTTCTTTCAAGACAAGAAAAACCAGAATAGGATCTTTATAACTATAATAGCGATTCTTGTCATCGTATTCGGCATCGTTGCTTTAAACAGATGGCATCTCCAACCTCTCAAGACAGAAGCGAGGGCACAGATGTTTCCCGCAGAGCAGTTGTTCATGGATGGCGATTACCTTACGGCACTCAACGGTGACGGCAATGTGATGGGGTTTGCAGAAGTTGCCAACCAGTATGGCAAAAAGGCCGGCAAAATAATCTACTTCTACAAAGGCATTTGTCAGCTTCAGACCGGTGACAATGAAGGTGCAATCGAGTCTCTCAAGAAATATGGCGGAAAAGAGAAGTTAACAAAAGCAAGAACTTACTGCTGCATCGCTGATGCCTATGTTAATCTCGACAACAATGCCGAAGCTCTTAAATGGTACAAAAAAGCTATTGCGGTTGACGGCAATACCTATACTGCAGGCTACCTCCTAAAGGCAGGTATCATCTGCGAAGAGATGGGAGACAATGCGCAGGCCCTCAAATTCTACGACGAAATTACCGTAAAATACCCCAATACAATTGAGGCTTACGAAGTAGGCAAATATATCTCACGCCTGAAAAACAAATAGTGCTATGGGAAGAGCATTTGAATTCAGGAAAGAGAGGAAATTCAAGCGCTGGGGCAATATGGCCCGCGTGTTCACACGCCTTGGGAAAGAGATCACCATAGCAGCCAAGCAGGGTGGTACCGATCCCGCCGGCAACCCTCACCTTAGAACACTGATTCAGACAGCCAAGTCCGAGAATATGCCTAAAGATAATATAGAAAGGGCTATACAAAGGGCTGTCGAGAAGGATCAGAGCGATTACAAGGAGGTGGTTTACGAAGGTTACGGCCCCCATGGAGTTGCTTTTCTAGTGGAAACCGCTACGGACAATACCAATCGGACCGTTGCTAATGTACGCAGTTATTTTGCAAAATATGGCGGAAGCCTCGGCACATCCGGTAGCGTTGCATTTATGTTTGACCATAAGTGTTCTTTCAAGGTTAAGAGCGAGAAGCCGGTGGACCTCGAAGAACTTGAATTGGAACTCATCGACTATGGTGCCGATGAGGTGTTCCGAGACGAGGATGACGATATTATCAACATTTATGGTGAGTTCACCGCATACAATACCATTCAGAAGTTTATTGAGGAGAAAGGATTTGAAATCGTATCCGGCGGATTCGAGAGATTTCCAAATGGAGAACTCAAGAAATTGAGTGCTGAGGAGAGAGTGGAATTGGACAAACTTATTGAGAAACTCGAAGAGGACGAGGATGTCCAAAATGTATATCACACTCTCGACATCGACGAATAGTCCTAACTTTTCCTACGAATTGAAAGTCGTCCCTGTTGGGGAAGATTTTTTTGTTAAAATTAATGGTTTATCTCACAATAATTGTTAAGTTTGCCAAATTGTTTTTAATACTAAAATCTACTAAATATTATCTGATATTATGGACTTAACTCACATCGAACACATCGGCATAGCCGTCAAGTCTTTGGAAGAAGCTATCCCCTACTACGAAAACGTACTGGGTCTAAAGTGCTACAAAATCGAAGAAGTAGCGGACCAGAAGGTCAAGACTGCATTTTTCCGGATTGGAGAAACAAAGATTGAGCTTCTCGAGAGCACATCACCCGAAGGACCAGTTGCACAATTCATCGAGAAGAGAGGTGAAGGTATCCACCACATTGCATTTGCTGCAAAAAACGTGAAGGATTGTCTGGCTAAAGCTGAAGCCACAGGCGTAAGACTCATCGACAAGGCCCCCAGAAAGGGAGCAGAGGGTCTCAATATCGCTTTCCTTCATCCAAAGTCTACTATGGGTGTTCTCACGGAGTTTTGTGAAAAAGGTGAATAATTAATCATTAATATATTTAAAAATTAAAAGAATGAGTCATCAACTAGAAAAAGTAAAAGAGCTTATCGAACTCAGGGAGAAAGCTCGCATGGGCGGTGGCCAGAAGGCCATTGATGCCCAGCATGCAAAAGGCAAATATACCGCTCGCGAAAGGATCAGCATGCTCCTCGATGAGGGTAGCTTTGAAGAATTTGACATGTTCATGACCCACCGTTGTACAAACTTCGGAATGGAAAAGAAGACATTCCTCGGTGACGGTGTCGTTACAGGTTATGGCACTATCGAAGGCAGACTTGTTTATGTCTTTGCACAGGACTTCACCGTTATCGGCGGTTCCCTTTCAGAGACTCTTGCCCTCAGGATCTGCAAGGTTATGGATCAGGCTATGAAAGTGGGTGCCCCCATCATCGGCCTCAATGACTCCGGTGGAGCCCGTATCCAGGAAGGTGTGAACGCCCTTGCCGGTTATGCTGAGATTTTCCAGAGGAATATCCTTGCATCCGGTGTCGTTCCCCAAATTTCAGCCATCCTCGGTCCTTGTGCCGGAGGTGCTGTTTATTCTCCTGCACTTACCGACTTCAACCTCATGGTTGAAGGTACCAGCTACATGTTCCTTACCGGTCCTGCAGTTGTAAAATCTGTTACCGGTGAAGTTGTTACACAGGAAGAACTTGGTGGTGCCAGCGTACATGCTTCAAAGAGTGGTGTAGCTCACTTTGCACTCCCCACTGAGGAAGAGGCTCTCTCGACAATTCGAGAACTTATCAGCTATATCCCCCAGAACAATATGGAGGAGCCTCCTTATCTTCACACTGAGGATCCTATACACCGTCTGGATGATGTACTCAACGACATAATTCCCGACAGCCCCAACGCTCCTTACGATATGTATCAGGTTATCTACAGCATAGTTGACGACAATAAATTCCTTGAAATCCATAAGAACTATGCCAGGAACATCATAGTCGGCTTTGCCCGAATGGGCGGCACATCGGTTGGTATTGTGGCCAACCAGCCCAAAAATCTGGCCGGGGTGCTTGACATCAATTCTTCAAAGAAAGCTGCACGTTTCGTACGCTTCTGCGATGCATTCAACATCCCTATCGTAACTCTAGTGGATGTTCCCGGCTTCCTTCCCGGCACACAGCAGGAGTATGGCGGCATTATCCTCAACGGTGCAAAACTTCTCTATGCTTATGGTGAGGCTACCGTTCCTAAAGTGACCATTACCCTTAGAAAATCTTACGGTGGAGCACACATAGTTATGAGCTGCAAGCAGCTGCGTGGTGATATCAACTACGCATGGCCTACAGCCAGCATCGCCGTAATGGGTGCAGACGGTGCAGTAGAAGTACTCTATGCAAAAGAAATCAAAGCAGAGGAAGATCCGGACAAACGCGCTGCATTTATTGAGACAAAGAAAGCAGAGTATGAAGATCTCTTCAGCAACCCCTACAATGCTGCCAAGTATGGCTACATTGATGATATTATCGAGCCTAGAAATACCCGTTTCCGTATTATCCGTGCTCTGGAGCAACTCTCTACCAAGAAGCTCATTAACCCTGCAAAGAAACACGATAATCTTCCACTCTAATCCAGCACAATGCCAATGAAACGAATATTAAAAATATTACTTGTAGTCGCGGGATTGGGTATGGCACTCTGCGCGAATGGGCAAAACCAAAGCTCAATGCGTATCAATGAGTACCTCGTGTTCAATACTGACGACTATCAGGATGACTTCGGACAACAGAGCTCGTGGATAGAGTTGTTCAACTCTTCCTACGGCACTGTAGATATCGGAGGGTGTTATCTTACGGATGACCCGAACAACCTGAAAAAGTATCCTATCCCGGGCGGTGACGTACTTACAGCTATAAAACCTCGTCAGCATGTCATTTTCTGGGCTGACAATCAGCCTTACCGCGGGACATTTCATATCTCTTTTGATCTGGAAAACGCCAAAGAGATCATTCTAGTCAAAAGTGACGGAGAGACAATTATCGACAGGATTCCAGTAAGAAAGGACCTTGGCGAAAATGTCTCATTCGGTCGATTAAATGACGGTATAGGCTCCATAAACGGTGACGGGGAAGGATGGGGAATAATGGAAAGAACTACCCCAAGTACCAATAATGTCACCATTGACAAGACCATCAAGTCCACTAAAATGAAGGAAATGGACCCGTATGGCTGGATGATGGCCGCATTAGCCATGACTATTATTTTCACAGCTCTTTTAGTCCTCTATATTATTTTTAAATACATCGGAAAATATAACATCCAGCAGGGGAAAAAGAGGGTTGCAGCCAAAGCCGGCAAAGATATATCCGAAGTACAGTATGGTGAGCTGCCCGGAGAGACCTATGCTGCAATCGCTCTTGCTCTTTATCTATACAAGGAGCAGAGTGATTTACACGATGAGGAAAGCTATGTGATGACATTACAGCACACCGACAGGTCATACTCACCCTGGAGCTCCAAGATATACGGTCTGCGCCAAACTCCGCAACTCAAAAAGAAATAACATCTATAACTTGAATTGAAATGAAAGAATATAAACTCGTAATAAACGGCAATAATTATAATGTTGCAATTGGTGATGTGGAGGAGACTTCTGCTACTGTTGAAGTAAACGGTACTAGCTACACTGTTGAGTTTGAGAAGCCCATAACTAAGTCACCAGCCCCAATAAAAATTATTAAGACATCCACTCCTGCAGCGGTATCTGCAGTAAATCCCATTACACCCTTAGCACCCGCCACAGGAAGTTCACCTGTCAAGTCGCCTCTCCCTGGCGTTATTCTTGAGGTAAAATGTGCTGTTGGTGATACTGTGAAAAAGGGTGACGTTATCCTCATACTCGAAGCTATGAAGATGGAAAATGTCATCGAAGCTACGGCAAATGGAAAAATTGAAAGCATCCAGGTCAGCAAGGGCGACTCTGTTCTTGAAGGTGACACACTTGTAGTAATAGGGTAATAGGTTAGTATTGTATGGAAAATATCTTATCAAACCTCAAAACATTCTGGATGTTTACCGGATTTGCCAACGTACAGTTGGGTCATCTGGTAATGATTGTCATCGGCTGTATCTTCATCTACCTTGCTGTTAAGAAAGAATGGGAACCGATGCTGCTCGTCCCTATCGGATTTGGCATCCTCATAGGTAATATTCCACTGTTCGCCGGTCTGGAAGTCGGAATTTATGAGGAGGGATCCGTATTAAACATTCTCTACCAGGGAGTAAGGTTGGGCTTCTACCCGCCTCTGATTTTCCTCGGCGTTGGCGCTATAACCGACTTCTCTGCTTTGATTTCCAATCCAAAATTGATCCTTGTCGGTGCCGCTGCACAACTTGGTATCTTCGGAGCTTACGCTATCGCTCTTGCAGTCGGTTTTGACCCTTTGCAGGCAGGCTCCATCGGTATAATTGGTGGCGCTGACGGTCCGACAGCCATCTTCCTGACATCAAGACTGGCTCCCGACCTTTTGGGTGCCATTGCTGTTTCAGCTTATTCATATATGGCACTGGTACCCGTTATACAACCGCCGATCATGAGACTCCTAACCACTAAGAAAGAGCGTCTGATTCGCATGAAGCCACCCAGACCGGTAGCACAAACTGAGAAGATACTCTTCCCTATCATCGGTTTTTTAATAATGGCATTCATTGTGCCTTCAGGCCTCCCACTGCTTGGAATGCTCTTCTTGGGTAACCTTCTCAAAGAGAGTGGAGTTACTAAACGTCTCGCAACTACGGCAGGAGGTCCGCTGATTGACGTGGTAACCATCCTCGTTGGTCTTACAGTGGGTGCATCCACCCAGGCAGACCATTTCCTACGTATTGACTCTATAAAGATTTTTGCGATCGGCGCCCTCTCATTTATGATTGCAACATTCGGAGGTGTATTTTTCGTAAAAATCTTCAACCTCTTCCTTAAAGAGGGCAACAAGATCAATCCCCTCATTGGCAACGCCGGCGTATCGGCAGTACCTGCTTCAGCCAGGGTTTCCCAAATGGTAGGACGAGAGTACGACAGGACCAACCACCTCTTGATGCACGCCATGGGGCCCAATGTGGCAGGCGTTATCGGAAGTGCGGTTGCTGCGGGTATTTTACTTGGGTTCCTCGGATAATTTATGACACTTTTATTGACAAAAAGACGGTATTTGGAAAATTTACCGTCTTTTTTGTTGCTATTACTTTTCAATTTATTTATATTTGTCGCTTGAAACAATAAGTATTAATAATTCTGACGATATGCAAAACAAGTTGCAGGAACTTACAGACAAGCTCTATAACGAAGGGCTCTCCAAAGGAAAACAGGAGGCCAAGGAGCTAAAGGCCAAGGCACTCCAAGAGGCGGATAAAATTGTATCAGAGGCCAAGAATGAAGCTAACGCCATTGTCACAAAAGCCGAAAAAGAGGCAGCGGAGATCATTTCTCGTGCTGACAATGATGTAAAAATGGCCTCAACCCAGGCCATCAACGCACTTAGACAGCAGGTCGAGAAGATGGTTATAACAAATACCATCACTCCGGCTGTCAAAGAAGCGATGTCCGACACCAAACTAATCAAGTCCGTCATCACTACTATTGCAGGCGCATTTAACGCCGCAAATCCTGACTCTGTTGCTCTCGAGATGATAATACCGCAGAGCATGAAGTCGGAGCTTGAGGATTTTCTGAAAAAGGAAATCAACGGTAAACTTTGTAAGGGGCTTGAAGTTGAATATGTTAAGGGCCTCTCCAATGGATTCAAAATAGGCCCGAAGGATGGAGGATATATGATTAGCTTTACCGACGAAGACTTTGATGCCATGATTGGCAACTACCTCAGACCTGCAACAAGACGCATTTTATTTGGTGAATAATGGGCAATTATCACTATATCATTGCAGGATTGCCCGACCTACTTCTTGACTACGGCCCCCAGGCACTTGATGCCACCTCTCTCCAGAAGAACATTGCCGAAATGCTTTCGGAAAAAGATCGCAGACTTCTGGACTGGCTAGATTTCGGTCTGGACAAGGAATTAATCTCACGCCATTTTTACCGCGCAGCTGCACTTCATCCCAACCTATTCATCAGGGAATATTTTTCCTTCGACAAATATGTTAGGGATGCTCGTCTTTGCTGGCTTGATGGAGTAACCTATGAAGGTGAATTCGAGGAGTATCCAACTTTGAAACAGATTTTCGCAATGGATAATCTCATCGAGAGAGAGCGCAAGCTTGACCGTTTTATGTGGGACAAAATCAATGAAATAATCTCCGGAGAACTTTTTAACATCAATGTACTGCTCGGTTTCTTCACGAAAGCCCGAGTCGTAGAAAGATGGACTAAACTCGACCCTGAGAGCGGCAAAGAGCTCTTTGCGCGCCTTGTGAATGAAGTCAGAGGCACTTTTAAGGGAGTCAATTACGAATCATAAACAAGAAAAACATACTAACTAGCATGAAAAGTACAGGTATTGTAACAGGCATCATTTCCAACCTGGTGACGGTC
>CAZRBY010000001.1:158503-158764 GCA_964598495.1 uncultured Muribaculaceae bacterium | reverse complement strand
GACCGCCGCGAACCAGCACGATGCTGTGTTCCTGGAGGTTGTGGCCCTCTCCCGGGATGTATGCATTGACCTCTTTCTGATTGGTAAGCCTTACACGGGCCACCTTACGCATAGCCGAATTAGGCTTCTTGGGAGTTGTTGTGTAAACACGTACACATACTCCGCGTTTCTGAGGACAAGCATCCAATGCACGAGATTTGCTTTTCTCTACAATAACCTTACGTCCTTTGCGGACTAGTTGTTGAATTGTTGGCATAAATG
>CAZRBY010000001.1:114545-158362 GCA_964598495.1 uncultured Muribaculaceae bacterium | reverse complement strand
GCTTTTTTGCTAAAAACCGGTCGACCGGAAGAAGTGATCCCTTCCGCAACAATAGAGAATGTGCCGCTGTAGTCGGGTGTGTTGCAGATGACAGTGATAGTAGAGTCAGGAGTGCCGGCTGCTCCCGCAGTGAGCAGGGGATGCCAATACAAAGTCTGTCTGTAATCGGGATAGTCGGCATTTTCAGCCACGTTGCGACAGGTGTAGGCCATAGGAATGGCCGCTCCTTGAAACTCGATAATACGCACTTCAGGGCCAAAGGTCAAAGAAGGAATGGTACCTTTGTATGTCTTCATGTTGACGATACCATCAAACTGTCTGTTTCCGATGAAATAGGAGTAGGGGTAAATATCTATTGATTCGACCAACATAGGATCATATCTATAGATCATTTCATGATCGAAAATCGGCACTCCATCAACCATCATCAAGGATGCATCTTCCGCAAATTCTCCTACACGAAAGACATCTTCAATTTTAACCTGAATATCCCTTGTACCGTCGGATTTTTTACGGGCACGTATCTGGGAAATGTATTCGACAATGACCTCCTCCATCAGGGGGAATCTGGTGTAATCATCGAGAATATAGGTGATGCGTTCTGCACCAAGTAGTGTATTTTCCCGCTTTGGAAGCAATTCGCACAGAGTATCCGAATCAAACCGTCTGCCAATCTGCATGGCGGCGCCTCTGAATTCAAGACGATTCCTGAGCGATTGGCTAATCAATAACGGAGACGGAGCCTGGAGTTGCGGTTCGGCAAACGGTTGTCTGATGGATGCGATATTGCCAACCAGTTCCACATCTCCATAGATATTGCCGGTAAAGAAACGAACCGTGCCATCCTCAGCGCTCTCCGCGATGTATACATCCGAATAGTTGCCGATAGCCGATATGTAGGCGGTTTTTTCATTGCTTTGCGCAGTAATGATCTCGCCTTCATACTCCGGAGTGCGATTGCGATCAAAAGTCACCTTGTCCGCATCCGGAAGCATCTCCAAAAACTCTTCAGGACCCGTCATCTTGCCAACCAGGATGCCGTCTTCGTTGAATATCGAAAGGGAGAAGGTGATCTTCTCACCTGTGTTGTTGACTATGCTGACGGGGATCCGATCTAAACGCCCCGCTTCAGGAGCAACGCTTATCTGCACATCCGCACACGGTGTCGTGAAAGGGGCAATTGCTACTGCGGCCAGATAATCACTCTCTTCCACCACCTTCACTTCCCCGCTCCTTGCTGTGGATAATACATTAAAAATGGAGATTTCCCTACTGAATGCTGCATCAAAATCGTATCCTAGTTCGTTGAAATTAGCCGAAGTATAGGCGATGAGACGGTAATTGCCGGTGGGAAGAGTATTGGGCAGGTCAATATAACCGGCTCCACGCCCCTCCATAAGTGCAATTTTGGCTGTCTGGGCTACTCCGGAAGCAGAGTGAAGCTCCATATAGGCTATACTGCTCAATTCCGATGGAGTCCGGGTGGCGGCATCCATACAGAGTGCCGAGCACCAGATCCTCTCTCCGGCTACGTAAATGTTCCTGTCAGTGGAAAACCATATCCTCTCTACTCGCTGGGCATAAATGGGAGCGGATATCAGCAGCAGAAATGCCGCTATTGATGCAATTATTGTGAAGTGTCTTCTCATCTTTTAATTGTGATTGTTGGGCCAATAGTCGGGTTTCTCTTTTGTACCTCCCTTCACTCTACAGTCTACACAACGTCTTTCGGACCAGCTGGTCATGTCTGTCATCTTATCTAGAAATACTACGTCATAGCCTCCGTAGTAATACCTTCTCATCTTGGATTGCTCGGCGAGGTTTATTTCTATAAAAGCCGAGCAGTTCTCGCGTTTGTTTTGCAGTGGAAAATCATCTACCGATACAAATATTCTGCGGCTGGATACCTTCGAAGCGGAGACATATCCCATTACAACTTGGGTAGAGTCTCCCACGCAGTGAATATTGCCCCTTAGTTCGCTTGGCTGGGGGGAGAAAAGACCTCCGGTCTGATCCGTATTACGTAACATTACCTGCCAGTAGACATAGGCCTCTGCCGAAATAGAGCTCTGAATTACCTCTATTGAATATAAGTAATCAAGTTTGTCACTCATGAAAGGAAGTTCGTAGATTTGATGATCCACTAAACGATTCTCCGTAAGTGCCTCCGTATTGGCAATCATTATATTGGAAACTACATCTTTGTCCCAGCAATAATGTGTGTTGACACCGAGACATGGCTCGACGGTATTGCGACTCGGGTTAAATTGGTGTGATGCATGAAATTGAGATGTGTACTCCCAATCCTCATTGCAATTCCATTTATAATATGGATTGGTGTCCGAATTGGCAGTACTCACATGGAATGTGATTTTCTTTTCAAGTTCGTCAACCCGGAATGAGACATCCTCGATTTCCGGAGTTATGAGCACCTCCAACCAATCGGTTACATACTCTATGTCACTGCTATGACCAAGAGGTTTGACATGGAGACGATAAGAATCTTTGGGATCAAGATTGCGGGTATCGATGATATGGGCACCATCCCGATAATTTCCGGCACGGGTTATCTCCCCCTTGTCATTTTCAACCCACACATAGGCCATGATATCTACGGGGCTACCGGTGGCGGTCAGGCGTTGAGTGTTACGAACAAATATATAGGATTCGGCTCCAATGCGGATGTCGCCCTCTATAACAAACAATTTAATATCAACCTCCTCTATATCCGGTATGAATGGATATATGCAGCTTCCGGTCAGGAACGCCGTAAAAGCGAGAATTAGTATGCAAAGTCGTTCTTTCATCAGAATTTGAGATTGAGGTTGAGGTATGGTATCGGCATCGCAAAGACACAGAGCATATTGCCGCTCACGCTTCCACTGCTGTTGCGAGTGTAAAATACGGAGTAGGGATTCTTGCGACCTGTTACATTGTAGACTCCGAAGGTCACGGAGAGATGCGAAAGCTGGCGGAGATAGTGACTGGGCTCAATATTTATCGCCAGATCGAGGCGGAAATAATCCGGTATTCGATAACCGTTGCGCTCGCTATAGTAGAGACGATAGCCGCCACCATAAATATATTTGGCCACCGGAATGGTTACTGGACGACCTGTCGAGTAGTCGAGGTTGACAGATATGCTATATCTGTGGGTAAATTTGTAGTTGCCCACCAGTTTGAGGTCGTGCGGTTTGTCGTGCGGAGCATTATACCACTCTCCATTGTTGATAGTTTGCAGGCCCCTGTCCTCCATTTCCCGGAGCAGCGATCTGGAATAGGTGTATGATACCCAACCGTTGAGTTTTCCGCCCGGCTTTTTAACCATGAATTCTACTCCGTAGGCTTTTCCCATTGTAGAAATCAGTTCCTGTGCGAGGTTTTCGTTCATCACTAAGATAGCTCCGCTCTTATAGTCCGGATAATCGCGCATCTTCTTGTAGTAACCCTCGAGAGAGAGATCAACCCGATGGTCAAATACCGTCCAGTAGAGTCCCGCCGCGGCCTGCCAGCCTCTCTGTGGTCCGATGTCTGCATCTGCAAGCTTCCATGTGTCGGTGGGAGAGATGGCTACCGTATTGGATATCTTGTGGATATACTGAGCCATGCTGTTGAACCCCGCTTTGAAGGAGAGATTGGGGAGGAACGAGTATTTTCCGGAGAGGCGTAATTCGGGTGTCCCGTAAAATTTACGGGAGTTGAAACTTAAAAAGCCGGAAAGTCTCAATCCGAAATCAAACGAAAGACGATCTGTCGGCTGATAGGTATCGTTGAAAAAAAATGCTGTCTCCAAGGCTCGTTCAGTTACTAAACGACGCGGTTCTATGCCTGATGAATCTCCGTAAGGAAGTCTGTTGCCGGGCTCCACATTGTACATGGTGGTATTGAGGCCGTAAGAGAATGTATGCTTCGCTGCTACAAGCGACTGGAATTTGAGTCTGAGATAACCCTGTCTTATGTTGCTGGAAAGTGAAAAGGAACTCCATTCGTTGTGGGTATCCTCTACCTTGTAGCCATAACTGTCATATCCCGTAGAAAGGGTGAGCGAATGGCCGTCACTGAAGTGATTTCTCCATTTCACGGAAAAATTGGCATTGTGATATCTATATGTGGTATCTGCAGTAAAACTGAATTTGTCTCTCGAATAATATCCGGAAAAATGGAGGGAATTTCTCTGATTGAATCTGTGACTGACCTGTGCGTTGAAGTCATTAAATGAAGCAGTCCCATTGGAATATTCGCTATTTTTTGGAAGTACTTTCAGCATCCAGTCGGAGTAGGTGGTTCTACCGCTGAAAATAAATGTAGTTTTCTCCTTTTTAAACGGTCCCTCGATATGGAATCTGCTGGTAAGGACTCCCAGACCGAGTGAGCCTGCCACCTTCTTGCTGTTGCCTTCACGACCGCTGATATCAAGAACAGAAGATATCCTCCCGCCATATTCGGCAGGAATGGAACTCTTGAAGAGTTCGACGTCATTTACAATGTCAGTATTGAAGGCTGAGAAGATGCCAAACAGGTGATTGGGGTTGTAAATTGTACCATCGTTGAAAAGTATGAGATTCTGGTCATTTGCTCCACCGCGCACATTGAATCCGCCGGAGGCCTCGCCTACTGATTTAACACCGGGAAGTGTCATTATCACTTTTATGACATCTGCCTCACCGAAAACTACGGGCACTTTTTTGATATTCTCGACACGGACTCTCTCCACACCCAAACGGCTGCTGCGATGGTTTGCCATTCCTTCGGAGGTGATAACCGCACCCTTAAGGGCGAAAACTTTTTCCTTCATCGTCACATCCAAAGTCCCCCTATCGTGAAGCAGTACATTTAAATCCAGATCTTCAAGAGAATAGCCGGTAAAACGGAGCATGTGCTCTCCTACGGGCAGCAATATCCTATAAAAACCTGATGCGTCGCTCTGTGTATATGCTCCAGTACTCGCCTCAAGTATTGAAATACCGACTAAAGGTTCTCCGGTGGCTACGTCGGTAATGTGACCGTTAAGATAGACCTTCCCCGTTACTCCGCTATTGGACTCCCCAATCTCATATACCTTATTGGCAAATGTAAACTTATAGCCCGACTGGTCAAGATAGATGGAAGTATCGCGCTGTACCTGCTCACCGCTACTAAAATAACCCACAGGAAGTTCGGTTGCAAATCCTACTGTTCTAAGAATATAGATGCCGCCGTCAAAACGTGTTACGGCATAGCCCTTATTCTTGAGCTCCGAAAGTATGCTTTCAAGTATCTTTTCACGCGGAGCATCAACGGTATAATTGGCCTGGTCCAGACCATCGGAGATAAAATAGGTCTTTGGATGGATACTCCTCACAAAACTGACCAATGAATCAATACCGACATGGCTCAAACGAACATTCGCTCGCTGGGCATATAGGGGACTTCCCGAGAAAAAAATACCGAGGAGCAATAAAATAAAGAGTATCTCCAATTTATTTGAGCGTACTTTCAGCATAGCCTAATACTTTTATACAATACTCTTCAAAATTCCTTCTGGGAGAAACATTGGCCTTCCTTATGAATGTCTTTATCTCCTTTTTACGGTCTGGGAAGAGATTTAGAATATCTTTTTCGCGTCTGACGAGAGTCAGGGTATCATCTTTAAGACAATATAATGTGGAGTTGTATTTGAAATAATAAAATACATTCTCTTTGAAATTGGGATCATAGTAGCCAATAGACTCTCCGTTGCGCAGATGGATGTCGCGATTAAGCTTTTTGGTAATCTGGCGCAAAAGAGTTATGGGTCCATCGTGCATTACCTCGAAAATGCCCCCATCCCGACAAATGAATCTCTTTTCTCCAATATTGAACGAAGTCAGATAGGAAGTATTGAGTGCTACGGTAATAGCACTGACAGGATGCTTGACCTGCACCTGCTGAAGATTTGCATCAATGTTGAGCAGGAGACCCTCATATCGTTTACTGTTGTAGACCACATCTCCAACAAGAAATTGCGGTGACTCCCAATAAAAAGTCCCATTGAACTGAAAAGCGTAGTGAATTGCCTTGCGTCCCCTGTATATCATAAGCGCATCACCCGCTTCCTGCGCATAATCATTGTAAATCGTGGATTGAGCCAGTGCTCCGGAGAAAGGAGATAGCAGAATGTAGAGCAGTAAGAATAGCCTAAACTTCTTCATAAAAAATCTCTGCAAGCATACAACGTGCAGAACCTCCGCCGTTGGCTTCAATGATACTTATATCGGGAGAAGCAATGTCACAATGCGACTCGATAAGGCGCAATTGCTCCAGGCGAAGTGATTTTTTGGCAGCGGCCGACATGACTAAAAGCGGTCTGCGTTCACCATCTGGCCGTACCTCAAGCATATTGCCGGCAAAACTGCCCATCTGCTCCAGCGAAATATCCACGATATCCCTCTTTCCCAGCGAACGAACAAGTTCATCTCTGACCGAGGCATCTCTAATGCTCTCCAAACAGACAACCGCCAAACCGGTTCCCACACACATCATTACATTGGTATGATAAATGGCTTTTCCGGTCTCATCCGTAGCATCGAAAAGGAAATAATCCCATCCGAACAGTTGGCAAAACTCTTTAAGTACATCCTCGTCAGTACGGGGCGAACGACAGGCATATACTATTCCCGCTTCTCGATCAATGACCATACTGCCGGTCCCTTCGAGAAACTTACCTTTCGACTCAAAAGGCGTCAAATCATATATATTGCGTATGTCAAAAGTGCCGATAAGATGATCCATCACAGTCTGCTTACGCTCCAAACGGCGATTTGGAGCACACATCGGATAGAGTACCATAGTGCCGTCGGAATGGGTGGAAAACCAGTTGTTTGGAAAAATTGAGTCGGGTGTATGGGGCTCCGGAGTATCCTCCATCACATCCACCACCACTCCGTGCGAACGAAGCAGAGCGACAAAGGAGTCAAACTCCCGCAACGCAGCCTCCTGGGCTCCCGCTTCGAAGCCACGGCGCTGGAATGCATTATTGGTTGCGGTTTGGTCATTGAACCCAAATGAACAGGGACGTACCATGAGTACGCGGCTTGCCGTTTGTTTGAAAGGAATCCCTGGCATAAAACTAACTATTCAAGCTCCCTAAATGCTTTTTTAATGATCTCTATCGCCTCGCGAAGTTCCTCTTCGGTAATAACGAGGGGAGGAGCAAAACGGATGATATGTTTATGTGTCGGTTTGGCAATAAGACCGTACTCGGCCATTTTGAGACAGATATCCCACGCCTCTTTGCCTTTGACCGGAGTTGTCACCACAGCATTTAGTAGGCCTTTTCCGCGAACCTGTTTAATGAAGGGAGATTTGAAATCATTAAGTTCTTTCCTGAAAATTTTACCGAGATATTCAGCCTTTTCAGTGAGTTTTTCATCTCTTACAACTTCAAGAGCTGCAATACCTACCTTTGCTGCAAGAGGAAATCCGCCATAAGTGGAACCGTGTTGGCCCGGCTTGATAGTTAGCATTATATCATCATCAGCCAGCACTGCCGAAACTGGCATAACACCACCGGAAAGGGATTTACCGAGAATAATGATGTCAGGGCGAACATTTTCGTGTTCACAGCAGATCAGCCTGCCTGTGCGGGCAATACCGGTCTGCACCTCGTCAGCAACGAAAAGCACGTTATGGCGCTTACAGGCATCGTAACATTTCTTCAGATAACCATCATCCGGTACAAATACTCCTGCCTCTCCCTGGATAGGCTCTACAAGGAAACCGGCTACATGCTCTCCATGCTTTTCGAGAACTGCTTCAAGAGCTGCTGCATCGTTATATGGTATCTTTATAAAACCCGGGGTTAAAGGGCCATATTTCGCATATGACTCAGGGTCGGTAGACATCGATATTACAGTTATTGTACGGCCGTGAAAGTTACCCTCACAAACCACGATGATGGCCTTATCTTCAGGTATTCCCTTTTTGACAATACCCCATCTGCGGGCAAGTTTGAGAGCGGTCTCAACAGCCTCTGCTCCGGTATTCATAGCAAGGAGCTTATCGTAACCGAAGAATTTTGTCGCAAACTCCTCGAAAGGACCAAGACAATCATTGTAGAAAGCCCTTGATGTAAGACAAAGTGTCTGTGCCTGGTCGCAGAGTGCATTTACGATTTTGGGATGGCAGTGACCTTGGTTGACTGCCGAGTAAGCCGACAGAAAATCGAAATATCTTTTTCCGTCAACGTCCCATACGAATGCGCCTTCTCCTCTTGAAAGAACCACCGGCAGCGGATGATAGTTGTGGGCACCGAATTTTTCTTCCTGATCTATGAATTTCTGAGCATTTTTTGTAATAACCATGATATTTGAACTATTTTGTTTGATATAATTTGTTTAGAACTGACAAAGTTACAAAAAATATCAAATTTCCTAATTCATAGACGCAGTTAATCATTACATACTTCCATCGCTACATAAATATCTACTGAAAAAGATAGATCTTGTCGCCACGGCGGAGTTTTTCGGCAACGGGAATAGAGCAGAGATCTCCTTTGACGGCACTGCCGACATTCCTCATATCGACCCTTATCTCCGGGACTTCATACTCGATGACACCGGTAGTCGGCCCCGTAATCAGCAGCGAATCTCCGACTGAAAAAGTGCCGGTTGCGACCATCACCTCAGCAACACCTATATTTGAAAAATAATTTGTTACCTTGCCGATGTATGTCTTGGTACGAGTGGCCTTATTGCCATACACGTCACTCCACTCGCCCAGCCTTGCACCCTGATAATATCCATCCCAGAAACCCCTGTTGAATACGTTTGTCAGACGCTTCTTAAGCGATGCAGCCAATTCCGGAGTATATTTGCCGGCAATTACGGCATCCGCAGCATCTCTGTAAGCTCCGGTAACAGTCTTGACGTATTCCGACGAACGGGCACGTCCCTCAATCTTAAACACGGTAACTCCCGACGCTATCATTCTGTCCATGAACTCAATCGTACAGAGGTCTTTGGGCGACATTATATATTTGTTATCAATCTCCAACTCATATCCCGTCTCAAGGTCGGTTACGCGATAACCGCGGCGACACAACTGATAGCATGATCCGCGGTTGGCAGAAGCGGCATACTCGTGGAGAGAAAGATAACATTTGCCGGAAACGGCCATACAGAGAGCACCGTGGCAAAACATCTCAATTCTCACCTTACGACCGGAGGGGCCCTTGATATGCTCAAGGTCAATTGTCTCCTTTATCTTTGCCACCTGCTCCAAATTTAACTCCCTTGCCAACACTATTACATCTGCAAACTCAGCATAGAAACGCAAAGACTCAACATTGGAAATATTGAGCTGGGTGGATATATGCACCTCCATTCCGAGAGAACGTGCATAATCGATTGCGGCCATATCCGATGCAATGACTGCGGTAACACCGGCTTTTTTAGCCATCTCCAGAGTCTCCCTCATCGACTCCAGATCCTCATCATACAGCACGATATTGAGAGTCAAATAGGACTTGACATCGTGTTCACTACAGATGTCACAGACTTTTTCGAGATCTTCGGGAGCAAAATTGTTAGCCGAGTGAGAGCGCATATTGAGCTTGCCGATGCCGAAATAGATTGAGTCCGCTCCGCCTTGGATGGCTGCCATGAGGCACTCAAAATTACCTGCAGGAGCCATTATCTCTATATTCTCTCTATTTTTCACGATGAATGAGTTGTTCTGCAAACTGATGGAGTTGTCCGGTCTGTACTTCATTCAAACCTATGCCGGAAATTGCCTCAAATGCTCTATTGTTATATTCCAGAATAGCATTGCGCGCATCATCCCTGATACCGAGGTCAATATATAATTGTTTCATTGCTGCAACCTTTTCGTCACGCATCTCCTCTCCCATTTCTAAAATCGAGGCAAGGCGCTCCTTATCGGCTCCTTCTGCCCTCCGGATGCACTCAACCTGGAGCCAGGTCTTTTTATTATTGACAATATCGTCACCGATTTTTTTGCCGAAAATCTGCCGGTCGCCAAAAGTATCAAGATAGTCGTCCGCAATCTGAAATGCCAGGCCAAGCTGGTATCCAAACTTATAGAGGGCATCGCGCATCTCGCTGGAAGCACCCGCAATCAGGGCTCCCATTTCTGCCGAACAGGCGAGAAGGACTCCGGTTTTGAGGCCTATCATAAAGATATAATCGGACATTGTGATGAAGGGTTTCTCTTCGAAATCCATATCAAACTGTTGTCCCTCGCACACTTTTATCGTGGTTTCGGTAAAGAGTCGCATCGCCTCCGGCATTACTTCACTGTTGCAGAACGAAATATATTTGTATGCCAGGATCAGCATTACATCACCTGAAAGGATTGCATTGTTGGTACCCCATTTTTTAAAAACCGTAGGCTGATTGCGGCGGGTGTCGGAATTGTCCATTATATCATCGTGAACAAGAGAAAACTCGTGAAATATCTCGAGAGCGATAGCTGGGTAGATAATGTTGTTGCCGACATTGTCACTGAAAAGATTGAATACGGTCAGGCATAGACGCGGCCTTATGCGCTTGCCTCCGACAGAGATCATGTACTCTATAGGCCGGTAGAGCGACTCCGGCTCTCCCTTGAGATCAAGATTTAAAATGCTTCTGGCTATAATATTCTCTATGTCCTCGTGTGAAAGCATAAATAATCGTTTTGGGATTACAAATATAAGGGATTTTGGACAAATTACTATCTTTGCGCCAATGGAAAAATCATCTGTTGCCACCGTAGTCAAACACACGGGGAGCCACTACCTGCTCTCCTGTCTGCCCGAATGGGATCCTTTTCCCGCGGTCATCCGCGGAAAAATCCGCCTCATGGGCTCCACTGCTACCAATCCGATAGCCGTGGGGGACAAAGTGAAATATACTCCCGGTGATGACAATACGCTTGCCACCATAGAAGAAGTACTCCCCCGTACAAATTACATGATCCGTCGTTCGGTAAACCTCTCCCGTCAAGCACATATCATTGCGGCTAATCTCAATCGCGTCTTCTTGATAGTGACTATGGAATTTCCGGAGGTTAAACTTGCCTTTGTGGACAGATTTCTGCTCACCTGCGAAGCCTATAGGATCAAAGTAATATTAGTCATCAACAAAATAGACATCTACGACGACTATGCACTGGAACGGATGGAGGAGTTCAAGCATATTTACTCCGGAGCCGGATATGAAATAATGGAGGTTTCCGCCCTAACAGGCAAGGGAATTGACCCAATCAGGGAGCTCTGTAGAGGAAATGACGGGAATTATGTCTCCCTCTTTTCGGGTGTTTCCGGAGTGGGCAAATCCTCACTTATCCGTGCTATTGATCCCTCCCTGGACCCCAAAATCAGAGAAATATCACTTTCTCACCTACAGGGGAGACACACCACCACTTTCTACGAAATGTACCCCCTTAGCAGCGGCGGTTTCATCATCGACACTCCAGGTATTCGCGGCTTCGGATTGGTGGACATCGAGCCCCATGAATTGAGTACTTACTTCCCCGAAATGCTTAGAGTTATGGACAACTGCAAATTCATGCCCTGTACTCATACTCACGAGCCGGACTGTGCAGTAAAAGCGGCCCTTGAAGCGGGAACCATTTCATTCGAGAGATACAATTCCTACCTCGGAATGCTCGAAGAAGAGACCAAGTATCGATGAATAACTCTACCATCAATCGCAATATTTTGCGTCTGGCCCTGCCCAGCATCATGGCTAATATAACCGTACCTCTGGTGGGTATAGTAGACCTTGCCATAGCAGGACGTCTGGGCGATGCTGCGAGCATCGGAGGTATCGCCATCGGCTCGATGCTCTTTGACCTGCTCTACTGGAATATGGGTTTTTTGAGGGTTGGGACCGGAGGCATCACAGCGCAAGCATATGGTAGGAGTGATTTTAAGGAGGCGATGGATACTTTCACTCGGGGTATTGTCACTGCCCTCGCAGTAGCTTTGTTGATCTGGATCATTCAGTGGGTGTATATCGAAGCAGCATTTGCCCTGGTGGTTTGTTCGCTTGAAGTGGAGAGTATCGCACGGGAGTACTTTTTCATCAGGGTGTGGGCAGCTCCGGCCACATTATCATTGATGGTATTCAAAGGGTGGTTTATTGGGATGCAAAACACTGTGTTGCCGATGGCTGTTGATATCACAGTCAACGTTCTTAATGTAGTAATCAGTTATATATTGGCCGTCCACACTCCTATGGGAGTTGCGGGTGTCGCCGCCGGAACGGTGGTGGCGCAATACGGTGGCCTTTTGCTGGCTATTATTCTGATGCATTCCAATTTCAGGAAGTATTTCCATCTTATATCGGTGCGGGCGAGCATCAAGTTGAACCAGATGAAACGGTTTTTCTCAATCAACGGCAACCTCTTCATCCGTTCGCTATGCATGTTGGTAATTTATATCGGATTTACCTCAATTGCGGCAAAATATGGCGACACATTGCTGGCTGTGAGTTCGGTTATGATGAAACTCCTGTTGCTCTACTCCTACTTCGTTGATGGATTCGCCTATGCCGGCGAAGCGCTTGTTGGACGCTTTATCGGAGAGAGGAATAGTGATTCGTTGATCAGTACGGTACGCCGGATTTTTATCTGGTGTTTCGGCATAAGTATCGCTTCTACTCTGATATATGCCGGACTCGGGAAGCCGATGTTCCGGCTTATGACCGACAATCCTGCGGTTGTGGAGGCCTCAACCCCGTTTTTATTCTGGCTCTTGCTCATGCCTGTAGTGAGTTGCATCGCATTTACCTGGGACGGGATTTTTATCGGAGCCACAGCTACTCACCACCTGCGCAATAGTATGATCTGGTCTGCTGCGCTCTTTGTTGTCACCTACATCGTTTTCGAGCCTCTGTTGGGCATACAGTCGCTCTATCTCGCCTATTTTGTCCATCTGCTGGTGCGCAGTCTCTATCTCACTATTGTGCGAAAAGGTGCTTTGACGGTAAAGTGATATTATTTGTTATATTTGCATTATTATGAAAATAGCATTTCTCTCCACTTTTTACCCTTACAGGGGAGGCATCGCCCAGTTCAATGCCAATCTTTATGAAGAACTTGCAAAGGATCATCAGGTTAAGGCTTTTACCTTCAGCAGACAATACCCTTCGCTTCTTTTCCCCGGTAAAACACAATATGTAACGGAGCGGGATAATGCAAAAGTGATAGAGAGCATTGCCGTACTGGACTCCATCAATCCCTTCTCATATTTCAGTACTGCAAAAAAAATAGCAAATCTGGAACCGGATGTAGTCGTGATGAGATACTGGGTCTCATATCTTGCTCCGGCATTGGGAACGGTGGCAAGATTACTCAGAAAAAAGGGCATCAAAGTGATCGCAATTCTTGATAACGTTATCCCGCACGAAAGAAAATTCTTTGACAAACCCTTTGCAAAATGGTTCATAAAACAGTGCGACGGATGTATTGCAATGAGCAGCTCCGTACTTGGCGATATGCTCGGTCTAACTCCGGAAAAGCCTTATATCCTTCAGCCTCATCCTCCCTACGACCACTTTGGAGCAAAAATGGAAAAAGATAAAGCTTGCGAAAGACTTGGGATCAAGCCGGACAAAAAAAATCTGCTTTTTTTTGGACTTATCCGCGATTACAAAGGGCTTGATTTGCTGATAGAAGCAATGGGGTGCCTCGATGATGGTTATCGTCTGATCATTGCCGGCGAGAGTTATGGCAGTTTTGACAAATATCAGGAACAGATAGAAAATCTGATTGTCGAAAATCCCTCTTTAGCCGAACGTATAGTAATCTTCAACAGATATATCGACGACGATGAAGTACCGGCATTCTTTTCTGCATCCGATCTTTGCGTTCTCCCCTACAAAAGTGCTACACAGAGTGGCATCACCGCAGTATCGCTTCATTTCGAGATACCGGTGGTAGCTACTCGGACAGGTGGTCTCGAAGAGAGTATAGAAGAGCCCGGCATCGGCATATTGGCTGATGAAATCTCAGCCGAAGGTGTTGTACGTGCCATAGAGTCCTACTTCAATCATCCCGAGAAATCCATCTTTGTGGATAATATTCGTAAAGTCAAAGAGATAATGTCCTGGACATCGTTTGCAAAAGCGTTGACAGAGTTCTGCAAGAGCCTCTAAGCGGTGGTACAAATTATCTCCCGAAAGATATAAAGGGTATATAAATTCAGGGGGCTGCACCAGAATTGGAAATGGTGCAGCCCCCCTCACTTAACCTAAGAAAAACTAACGAATAGTCATATCTTTGACTAAAATAGTTTTAAAAGGTTTAATTAACCAATAAAATTATACTCTACGTAAAAATCATCCTACTGAAAAGATTCCTGCAAGGCCCAGCACGACAAGTGCTATGAGCGCAATCATCCAAATGATGAAAATGATCAGGCCGGGCCTCCATCTGGGGGAATTGAAGCCGAAAATCAACTGGATACCGCCGTACATCATCCCGACGAAGGGCAAAAATACTACAAGCACCATGACAATCTTGAGCAGTAATATAGGCACACTCAACGAAAATATCGGAGCATACTCGGAAAGCCAATCCAACCCCATATTAAGTATGGTACTGTTGAAGAAAGTGATGCCGAACAGACTTACAGCACCTACCATCAGACCCGAAACTCCTATGAAGAGCAAAATCATGCCGATAATAACACCGAGTACTCTACCTATAGTTTTCCAGAAATCAGAGTTGCCTATCTCCTTCGCCTTGCGGCCTACATAGTCAGCTCCCTTGGCAATATTCTTCTCCAGGTCGCCGAGCGTGCCATCTTCACCCCTCATCTGACAACGCTGCTGCACAGTTTTGGCAGGGGGGATTACTATCCACATTATTATATATACGATGGGTATGAATGCTCCGCCAAATGCAGGGAGCGTAAAGGCTCCGGCCGAGGAAAAGACAAACCAAAGCACCATCCATATAACTCTAACCAGCGCCGTTTCAATATTGAAATAGGTCGCCAGACCACTGCTGACGCCACCCAGAATCCTTGAGGAGGGGTCACGGAAAAGCTTTTTCTTGGCATTGTAGTGGAGATTACTGCTACCGGAGCCATCAGAATCCGCATCTTCTATAACTTCCGGACGACCGAGAATAGAGATCACTTCTTCTATCATCTCTGAACTCACGATGCCTCCGGGACCGCATTTTTCAAGTAGCAGCTCTGCCATTCTCTCCTCTATACCCTCCATCACTTCGCTGCCGCCTTGCCTGTTTGAATAATAGCCATGGAGCTCGTCAAGGTACTCTGATGCCTTGTGATATGCATCCTCATAGAGGGTAAATGCATATCTGCCGATGCTTACTTTTTCTACCTTTTTCATTTTCTGATTGTTTCAATTGTGGATACTATTTCCTGCCAGGCGAGATCCATCTCAGATATTAACGAGCGTCCCTTGTCAGTAATCATATAATATTTGCGCGGAGGCCCCTGTGTGGATTCTTCCCAGCGATAGTTGAGCAGCCCCTGATTCTTTTGGCGTATAAGGAGCGGGTAGAGGGTCCCCTCCACCACAATCATGTTGGCCTGCTTAAGCTCCTCGATGATTGAGGAGGCGTAGGCCTCTTTTTTATTGAGGATAAGGAGGATGCAATATTCCAGCAATCCCTTCCTCATCTGTGATTTAATGTTGTCAACAATGTGTTCCATAACCGTTATTTTCTGTTTTGTGACTGCGATGCCCTTCTGATGTTCTCCGCTGTGACAGGCCAACCTCTCATCTCGCATTTCTGTGCAGCCGTTACGGCTTTGGGAGCCACGATCCAGAGGATGATATATACCCATATACCGGCGCTGCCGAGAAGGGTGAGCACCACAAAGAGAATACGCACAAGTACGACGTCAATATTAAGATACTGGGCGAGACCGCTGCAGACACCGCCAATAGCGCGATTGTCAGGATCACGGTAAAATTTGCGGGGACCTTTGCTCTCCGCCGATGCGGAAGCAGAGGATGATGTCTCTTCTCCTTTTTCAAAAGGGGAGCTGCCGTCGGGCATACCGAGACGCGAGATAATCTCCTCAACCATCTGGAGAGTGACTACTTCACTTCTGGAACCGATTTTAGCCTCAAAGAGATCTGCTATCCTCATTTCGAGGTCATCCATCACTTCATTTTCCTGAAAACCCATATTGATCTTGGATTTGAATGATGAGAGGTAAGATTCCATTCTGCTGTGAGCATCCTCTTCCAGGACAAAAGTTCTGCCTCCGATGCCTACATTAACTACTTTTTTCATAGTTGCTTTACTGTTTGATTTAATAATATTGTGGGTTATGCAAGTAATATTGCGATGCAAATATATATATTTTTTTAAATACCTTGCATTACAAAGTATTGTTTTTTAAAAAAAAGCGACAAAATCGTCACTTTTTCTTTTAGACGTACCTTTCCTACTAATTATCATCACCATCCGGAGTAGTCGGAAGTTCTTCAGGAACTGCAACTTCAGGGTTAACAATAGGAGTACCTTCAGTTGTCACTTGCTGTTCAATGGCATCTCTGAGTTTTGAACCTGAAGAATTCCTGGTAGGAATGAGGAATGTGGCAACTACGCAAAGAACCAGAATTGAAACTGCCAGACCCCAAGTGATCTTCTCAAGAAAGTCAGCCGTCTGACGTACGCCGAATGCTTGGTTGCCTGTTGCAAAATTGGCTGCAAGTCCGCCGCCTTTGGAGTTCTGAATCAAAACAACGAGGGTCAGTAGGATACTCAATACCACTATAATAATAGAGACTGTAACGTATGCTGCTTGCATGATTTTTTATTTTAATATTTTAACATTTTCTATAAGGGACGCAAAGTAAGCACTTTTTTCCGGATATAACAAAATTAGTTTCTCATAAATTGAAAGTGCTTGATTATAAAACTCCTGCTCCACATAGATTCTTGCAAGAGTTTCTGTGCAGAACTGGTCGGAATCATCTTCAGTAGAATCTCTCTTTTCACAATCAAAATCGGGCAGCGAACTGAGTGTTGAAGAGATCGGGTTGATCTTAAAAGTCTCCTTAAATGCCTCTCCGCTAAGCTCCAGTTCCTTGAAATCATCCTGACTGAAATAGTCTCCTCCTACAACATAGTATTTCAGCCGATGTTCGGCTTGAGAGGGTTTTCCTATGATAAGATCCTCATTAAAACGCTCTTTGACGGACTCCTTTACCGACTTTAGAAAATAGGCACGGCTAAGAAGGTGTATCCCTGCCGCGGCAACAGCTCTTTGAAGTGCTTCATCACCGGCGTTACCTTTGCGAAGGAAAAGTTCCTTGCGCACGACCACGAACCATGGGTAGAATTCCAGCAGTTCTTCCAGTTCGAATATGGAGAGCTTTTTAAGTTCCATCTATAAAAATGTGTTACCAGTTGGCAACGGTAGCATTAAATATATCTTCCACGATTTTTTCAATTATCGTGTCGCAAAGCGTGGCTTCGACTTCGTCAAGAGAACGTTCCGAATCATAATCTTCATACCCCGCAAAATTCTTCTCAAAATTTTCCTCCGGATGCTTCTCATTTACAAACTTAACTTTCACGGTGACCGTGAGACGGTTTTTAGCGGCCACCTCATCAGCGGTAATTGCTGTTGGGGAGACATCGTAGCCCTCAATGATGGCCAGCACAAATAGATCTCCGGCGTCCTCCACTTGTTCGAGACTGGTAAGTTTGCGATATTTGTCCGAAAGTGCCTCATGCAGAGAGTTTGCAAGTGAAGGATTGATCTTGAGAGCCTTATTCTGGACCGGTTCTATACATATTGTTTTGACATCCGGCTGAATGGATGTTCCGCTGAAAGAGTAAATCCAGCATCCTGTAGCCAGACAGGTTGTCGCAAAAAATGCAATCAGAGGAAGCAATATATTGGATATTCGTTTCATTTTGTCTCTTATTCAAGATTGAATTCTTTGATCTTCCTATAGATGGTGCGTGCCGAGATACCAAGTTCCGCAGCAGCCTTTTCACGATTGTTACCGTTGCGCTCAAGCGCTTCCGCAATTGCCTTGCAGGTGATTTGATCCAGAGTGAGTGGATTCTCCTCATGAGATTCTGAAACATTCTCCACATCCTCAACCTCAATTACGGAACCCGCATCCCGCACCTCGAACCCCGTACCCCGTACCTCGCACCCCGTACCTCGCACCTCGGTTCCCTCAGTGAGCATATGGGTGTGGTCAATAGTCGCAGACGGTGGCATTTGTGCAGTAGGAGCACCACCCTTGACAATGCGGGTAAGTTCATCAACATCAATTCTCAACTGTTGGTACTGAGCATAGAGTTGGATTAGAAATTCCCTGTATGGATCGGAGCAACCATCCGAAAAACCGGTAGACAGAACCGGCATTTGAGAGGAATGATCTTGCGGAAGGTAGGCAGAAAGCATTTCTGCGGTAATCAAACGATCCGTCTCCATAATCGATATACGCTCGGTAACACTTTTTAGCTGGCGAATGTTGCCGGGCCACTGGTAGTTCTCAAGAAGTCTCATCGCTTCATCGTCGAGACGCACCGGCTGCATTGTGTATTTGTCTGCAAAGTCGCTTGCAAACTTACGGAAGAGCATACGGATGTCCTCCTTGCGCTCCCTGAGCGGAGGCATCACTATTGGTACGGTATTGAGACGATAGTAAAGGTCGCGCCTGAATTTGCCGGCTGCAACCGCACGGTCGAGGTGGATATTGGTAGCTGCAATCACTCTCACATCGGTTTTCTGTACCTTGGAAGATCCCACCCTTATAAACTCGCCGTTCTGAAGGACTCTGAGCAGGCGCACCTGGGTACCGACCGGAAGTTCTGCAACCTCATCAAGGAAGATCGTTCCGCCGTCCGCCTCTTCAAAATAACCTTTACGGCTCTCTACAGCTCCGGTAAAAGCACCCTTTTCATGGCCGAAAAGCTCGGAATCTATCGTTCCTTCGGGAATTGCTCCGCAGTTGACTGCTATATAGCGTTTATGCTTGCGGGGAGAGTGGTCGTGGATAATCCTCGGGATATACTCCTTTCCAACACCGCTTTCGCCTGTCACTATCACGGATAGGTCGGTCGAAGCGACGTTGACCGCTGCTTCAATGGCTCTGTCAAGCCCCGGATCTTTGCCTATAATCTGATATTTATCTTTAATTTGCCTTAAATCCATAGTTGCAAAGTTATAAATTTTTATCTGAAAAAAATTATCATTATATTTGTATGATAAAACATAATTATTTACCAAGAATTATTTCAACAAAAACAATTTCAATATTTATGAGAAAAAACATCATCAATCTTATGCTCATAGCTTTCGTATCCGTAGCTATGGCCTCCTGCGGCAATCCTTCCAAGATGATTGAAGCCGCCGACCAGATCAAAATTAACTGCAATCCTGAGGTTCTCGAAGTGATTGCGGGTAACATCGACGCTGTTGTTGACGTTACATTCCCTGCTGAATACTTCCATCCGAAGGCAATTCTTGAGGTGATTCCAGTATTGGTTTACAGTGGTGGACAGGTTGAGGGCAAGCCTTTCGTATATCAGGGCGAGAAGATTACCGATAACTACAAACTTGTGACCGAGGATGGTGCGACCATCAGCGAACGAATTCATTTCGAATATGTTCCCGGTATGGAGAAATCACAGCTTGTAGCTCGTGCAAAAGTTCTCTACAAAGGCAAAGAATTCCCCTTCCCCGCTGACATCAAGATTGCTGACGGTGCCAACACTACCTATATGTTAGTTGAGACTGATGGCGCATACGAGATGATGAAGGACAACTATATGGAAGTAATTCCCGAGACTGAAGAGGCTCAGATTCTCTATCTTGTAAATAGTGCAACCGTACGCCCCTCACAGCTCAAAAGTGAAGATATCAAGAATTTTGAGCAAGCTCTGAAGGATCTTGCACAGGATGAACGCAGAGAGGTTAAGGGCACCAAAATTGTTGCTTATGCTTCTCCCGAAGGTGCTGTTGATTTCAACAATAAACTCTCAGCAAATCGTGAAAAGAGTGCAGAAAAGGCATTCAACCAGTTTACTAAGAAGCTTGAGACAGGCGCAGTAAGCACCAAGAGTCTCGGTGAGGACTGGGAAGGTTTTCAGGAACTGGTAAGGAACTCCAACATTGAGGACAAAGAGCTTATCCTCCGCGTTCTATCAATGTACAGTGACTCCAACGTACGCGAAAGAGAGATCAGGAATATGTCCGAGGTATATCAAACACTTGCACAGACCATTCTTCCCGAACTTCGTCGCGCAAGATTCATCACTGACATCGAGTATGCCAACTATACTGCTGACGAGCTCAAGGAGCTTGTAGAAACCAATATTGACGTTCTTGACGAGGAGGCTCTACTACGTGCCGCTACTCTTGTGAAAGACAACAATGCTAAACTTAATATCTACGCTAAGGCTATCAATAAGTTCGACAGCGACCGCGCAAAATACAATGCAGCTTGCGTTAACCTCAACCTTATGAAGAACAGCGCAGCCAAGACTCTTCTCGAGAAGATGGACAACAAGAACTGCTATTACAAGAACGCCATGGGTGTTATCGCTATGCGTGAAGGTAAAAATGCAGAGGCACTGAAATGGTTTGCAGATTGTCATCGTCCCGAGGCAAAGATTAACGCTGCGGTTATTGACATTCTTGAAGGCAGATACAAAGATGCTCTTACCAAACTCAATGGTACAGGTGACCACAATGAGCCTCTTGCTCATATCCTCAACGGACAGCCTGAAAAGGCAGTCGTAACTTGCAAATGCCCTCATGCATCTTACCTAAAGGCTGTTATTGCAGCACGTAAGGGTGATGCTGAGACCTGCAAGAAAGAGCTTGAGAATGCGGCTAAGAGGGAAGACTACGCCAAGAGGATGCTCACAGATATAGAATTTGCAAAGATTCTCAGATAATTAAAGCAACTTCCAAACTGAAAATGGGTGGTTACGGCCACCCGTTTTCAGTTTCAGTTCTGAGTATTAAAGTTCCGGATTGAGAATCATTAATCCGGAGCTTTTTTATATACTCCATACTACCAACTCGAAACCAATTAATTATCCGCAGCATACTGACGATAAATAACTAATTATCCTCAATATATTGCGGATAATTAAAGTTTTATCACTATCTTTGTGGTGGATTTCTAAAAATCAATATTATGAACGATACGCTTATACGTTTAAACCGACACTGGAATGTAGGCAAATATAATGGCTTACACGACCGTGAGTTATTGTCCGAACTGATAAAAAAAATGGTTCTTCCACATATTCATGTGCTAACTGGAATACGTCGCAGCGGAAAGTCATCACTGTTTCAGTTGATTATAAACCATCTGATAGATGAAGGTGTTAACCCGCGCGAAATATTGACGCTCAACATGGACGAACCGATCTTTACACCTGTTTGGAGTAATCCTGCAGGAATATACGGTATGATAGAGCAAGCAGAGGTCCTTACGGGCACAAAAGCAACCTATTTATTTTTGGATGAAGTACAACAGGTAACCAATTGGGAGCTGTTTGTAAAGGGAGCTTACGATACTAAGCGCTTCAAAAAAATATATGTTACCGGCTCAACGTCCGATTTGTTACAACGACAGTTTGCCACATTGCTATCAGGTCGGTATGTTTCCGATGTAGTTCGTCCGCTCTCGCTAAAAGAAATATTTTCCATAAATGGAATTACCGACTTACTTATAGCAAACACACGTAAGAGCGAAGTACTGAGCCTGCTCAACAAATATCTCATTTTTGGCGGATTTCCGGAAATAGCCATCGGTGAACTTCCCGATGATTTAAAGATCGAACTGCTGCAAAGCTATTACGATTCAATTGTACTGAAAGATTGTATAGCTTATAACGGTGTGCGCGACACAAGAGCATTTTATAGTACTATGCATTACCTGCTTACCAACACAGCAACTCGCCACCGATATAGTACTCTAAGTAAGGCGCTCGGCAACAGCGAAAACACTATAAAAAAATATATTGAATACGCTGAACAAGCTTATGTGTTAAATGAAATAAGCAACTTTTCTTTTTCCGCGAAAGAAAATACGCGTCCGGAACGGAAAGTATATAGTGCTGACAACGGACTGATTTCTGCCGTTGGGGTCAGCTTTTCACCAAATTCGGGAAAATTGCTCGAAAATGCCGTATATAACCAACTCATACATGCTAAATACGAAGATATTGCTTTCGTTCGCACATCGGAAGAGTGCGATTATATCGCTCGCCGAGATGGAATATGGCACGCATTTCAGGTTTGTTACGATTTAGAGAGTAAAAACCGTGAACGCGAATTATACGGCTTTGAAGTAATCGACCCAAAGCTAAAAGTGGCTTCAAAAACCATTATCACCTATAATCAAACAGATCGAATTGATGATGTAGAGGTTATTCCTCTCTATGAATGGATATTCAAAGTAAAGACTATTAGCTATTAGCTGTTAACTGTTAGTTGTTGGCCGTTGGATTATAAAATGCTAATGGCTCATGGCCAAAGGCCAATAGTTATTATTTTTACTTTAGTTCTTAATTATCAATTCCACGCGCAACTACACACTAGATACTACCAACTCGAAACTACCCAAATATCATTATAACCAAAATAGTTACCGGTGCAACAAAGCGAATGATAAAGAATGTCATTTCTGTGAACCATTTTGGAAGCTTGAGAGTACCACTATTGGTGAGTTCGTCCATCACATTGGCTTTGCCGAGTCTCCAGCCCACAAAAATTACAACGAGCAGACCGCATGTAGTCAGGAAAAAGTCGGAAGAAAGGGTGTCAAAGAGATCAAAGAAAGTCTTTCCAAATATCTTGACGCCTGAAAGCACCCCCATAGAGAGAGAAGCGAGACATCCAGTTAAAAGGAAAATTGAGGAACCGATGATCACTGCTGTGGTGCGCTTCATCTTGAACTCCTCCTTGAGATAGGCCACAACCACCTCAAGCAAAGAAATGGAAGAGGTCAGGGCCGCAATGAGAAGTATAAAGAAGAAAACAATTGCCAACACACCTCCAAGCGGCATCTGTGCAAAAATTCTGGGTAATGTTATAAATACCAGACCGGGGCCCTCTCCAGGGCTTATTCCAAAAGCAAATACCGCCGGCATGATTGCGCAACCTGCAATTATGGCAAAAGTGGTGTCTGCTACTGCCGTAAGTGCGGATGTCTTTACTATATTTTCGCTTTTGCTGACATAGGATGCATAGGTCATTATCGTTCCGCAGCCTATGGAAAGCGAGAAAAATGCCTGCCCCAATGCAGAAAGCAGGGTATTAAAAGTCACTTTGGAAAAATCCGGCTTAAAAAGATAGTTGATACCCTCCTTTGCTCCTTCAAGGGTAACCGAACGTACGGCAATGATGATGATCATCACAAAAAGCATCGGCATCATAAGTTTGGTATATCTCTCTATACCTTTTTTGATTCCGGCAATCACCACAAGAGCTGTGAGAAGCAGGAACACCACATGCCAAATAAGGGGCTTTATCGGAGAGGAAACAAAATCACCGAACATCATGTCAAGATTGCCTCCGGCCTCACGGGTAAAATCAAAAGATATGGCTTTGACCAGATATTCTATCGACCATCCTCCAACAACACTGTAAAACGACAGGATACAGAGAGCCGAGAGTACCGAGAAAATGCCGACAATCCCCCATTTGGAACCGGGAGCAAGCACCTTGAAGGCTCCAAAAGCGTTCCTTTGGCTTCTGCGCCCGATAATGAATTCCGAATACATTATCGGAAGACAGAGGATAAAGACGAAAGCAACATAAATAAAAATGAAGGCGGCACCGCCATTTTCTCCCACCAAATAGGGGAACCTCCAGAGATTACCCAGTCCGACAGCAGAACCTGCCAGTGCTACTAGCACTCCGAATGAACTGGTAAACGAATCGCGTCCGGTAGCGCCTGACGACTGTGATTTATTTGCACTCATATATCAAAAATTCATAGTTTAAACCTGATTTTTCATCCGTAGCGATGCCGCTTCGGGTAGCGATATGCCATTTTTTCGGATCGAGATCCGGGAAAAAAACATCCGCTTCGGGAACGGTTGTATGCACTCTGGTTATATAAACTCTTGAGGCCCTCTCCAATGCTTGGCGATAAATACGGCCTCCGCCGATGATAAACACTTCATTCTGTCCGGCTTCCGCAGCAATGGCAAATGCAAGGTCGAGAGCACTCTCGAGGGAGCGGACAAAGTGCAGCCGCGAAGGAGATTTCTGTCGGTCATCCGCAAAAACAGAGCGGCTGATAACGATATTATCACGTCCGGGGAGAGGCTTACAGCCGAGGGATTCCCAGGTTTTGCGCCCCATTATGACGCATTTGCCAAAGGTAACACGCTTGAAATACTTAAGATCCTCGGAAATGTGCCAGGGCATGGCGTTGCCTTTACCGATGGCTCCATCCGTTGCAACGGCTGCAATAAGGGAGATGACGGGTACTCTGGTCATACGGCAATGGGGGCTTTTATGCCCGGGTGGGGATCATATCCTTCGAGAGTGAAATCCTCATACTCAAAGCTGAAGAGATCTTTCTTGTCGGGGTTGATATGCATATTGGGTAGTGGTCGCGGCTCACGGGAGAGCTGCAAAGCCACCTGCTCAAAATGGTTTTGGTAGATATGAGCATCGCCAAAGGTATGGATAAACTCTCCCGGGAGATAGCCGCATACCTGCGCCAGCATCATGGTCAGCAGCGCATAGGATGCTATATTGAATGGTACGCCAAGAAATACATCGGCACTGCGCTGGTATAGCTGACATGAGAGCTTTCCTCCGGCCACGTAGAACTGAAATAGCGCATGACAGGGCGGAAGAGCCATTTTTCCTACCTCTGCCACGTTCCAAGCGGAAACGATATGGCGGCGCGAATCTGGATTGTTCTTAAGAGATTCGACAAGTGAAGTCAATTGATCGATTGTCCCTCCTTCAGGAGCAGGCCAGCTACGCCATTGGTGGCCGTAGATAGGGCCCAAATTACCATTGGCATCTGCCCATTCGTCCCAGATGGTCACTCCATGTTCGTTGAGGTAGCGGATATTCGTATCTCCTGCAATAAACCACAGCAGCTCGTAGATTATGGACCTCAGATGAAGTTTTTTGGTAGTCAGCGCAGGAAAACCATGATTGAGGTCAAAGCGCATTTGGTAACCGAAAATGCTCCGTGTGCCGGTACCGGTGCGGTCGCTCTTGTCAGTGCCGTCCCGCATTATATGTTCGAGCAGGTCAAGATACTGTTTCATTGTGCAAATATATGCATTTTTCGCTGCAATCGCAGCAAAATAGGAAGGTGGTCGCTCACTCCTCCGTTGTATCGCGGTCCTATGAAGGTTCGCCTGGGCCTACGCCCTATAAACTCTCTATCTTTCTCGAACAAAAAAGCGGGAGCAAAGATGCGCATAAGAGCACCGTCATCCCAGCGAACAATCCTTTCGGAAAGGTTTCCGGAAAGGAAAAAATGATCTATAAGCTCCCAGACGCCTTTGTACTTGATGGAACCCAGTCCCTTTAAATATACATCGGCAGCCGGAGCACACAGCCTCATTTCCTGAGAAAAATCTGCCAGAATACGGGAATCAGGTGTATCATTGAAATCACCCATTACTATGATTTCCGCCTCCGGCGAAATGGTTCTTACCGAATCCACCGCCTCTCGCAAAGCATATGCGGCAGCCATTCTGCGCGAAGAAAGGTCTGAATCGTCGCTCAATTTCGATGGCCAGTGATTGATAAATAAATGGAGTGTATCCGGTGCTCCTTTTCCCTGCAACGGGACGCCGCATACATACAAAATGTCGCGCGTAACGGAACTGTCGGGAAGAATTACCTCTACCGCTCTCGACTCCAATACTCTAAACCTCTCCTTACGATAAAGCAGCGCCACATCTATACCGCGAATGTCAGGCGATTCGTAGTGTACTATACCCCAATCCAGACGCACCAAAGGTGTCTGCTCCGTAAGCTGGCGAAGCACCATCCTGTTTTCCACCTCGCACAATCCCACCAGATCAGGCCATCCTCCAAGTTCCTCTGCAGCAGAGACTATCACCTTGGCAATGGCATTGCGTTTACGCAAAAACCGCTTCCAAGACCAACTATATCGGCCTCCATGGATAAAATCCTCATCATTTGTTTTCTCATCATCAAAGGGGTCGAAATAATTCTCGACATTCCAAAACATCACTCTGATTTCTTCTTGCGCAGGCTCCTGAAACGGAGTTGCAAAAATGAGCAGAACGCCCAAAAATAATCCCAACATCACATACCTCCTCGTTTGGACGCTAAGATAAATAAATAATTGTTACTTTTGCAGATTATTCAATGTATATACCCTTTTTCTTGAATTTTATTAGAGTATTTTTGAATATATTGGATATTATTATAAAAATTGCTGTAGCTATTTAGATATGCCATTAAGATGTGGAATAGTAGGTTTGCCAAATGTCGGAAAGTCAACTCTTTTCAACTGCATCAGCTCCTCCAGAGCACAAGCAGCCAATTTCCCGTTTTGCACGATAGAGCCCAACATAGGTTTTACCACCGTACCTGACACGAGGCTTACGGTTCTCCAAAAGATGGTCAAACCTCGTCGTGTAATACCCGCCACGGTTGAAATAGTTGATATTGCGGGGCTTGTCAAGGGAGCCAGCAAAGGCGAAGGCCTTGGAAACCAGTTTCTGGCCAATATTCGAGAGACCGATGCGATTTTACATGTACTCCGCTGTTTTGACGACCCCAATGTGGCCCATGTGGACGGCAGCGTCAACCCTGTAAGAGACAAGGAAATTGTAGATATAGAACTCCAGATCAAGGATCTGGATATGGTCAACAACCGTATTGTCAAAGTAGAGAAACAAGCACAATCCGGCGGTGACAAGCAAGCTAAAAGGGTGCTTGAATTGCTAATGAGATACAAAGAGGTGCTTGAGATGGGACGTAACGCCCGTGAGGTAGCGATTGAGAATGCTGAAGATGCAAAGATTGCGAAGGAGTTCTGCCTTCTCACCGGCAAGCCCGTGATGTATGTCTGCAATGTGGATGAGGCCTCTGCTGCTTCCGGTAATGACTATGTGGAGATGTTACGCGAGTCCGTTAATGGCGAAAATGCGGAGATATTGGTTATTGCAGCCAAAATTGAATCCGAGATTGCAGAACTCGAAAGTTTTGAGGAGAGGGAGATGTTTCTGCGGGAAATCGGACTTGAGACTTCCGGTTTGGTGCGTCTGATAAAGTCGGCTTATTCGCTACTCAACCTGCAGAACTTTTTCACGGTAGGAGAGCCTGAGGTAAGGGCTTGGACCATCAAAAAGGGCGACAAAGCTCCGAAAGCCGCCGGAGTTATCCATACCGACTTCGAGAAAGGATTTATTCGTGCCGAGGTGATCAAATATGATGATTATGTTGCACTGGGATCGGAGGCTGCCTGCCGCGCTGCCGGGAAAATCAATAGTGAAGGCAAAGAGTATGTAGTACAAGATGGCGACATAATGCACTTTCTTTTCAATGTATAACGATAAAATCAATGATAAAATGAGAAAACAACTATTTCTATTGACTCTTGCGACATTTGTCGCAGTGATATTTACCGCTTCCTGCAAACAGGAGACGGCTGTTGAGCCTTCCTGGTATACCAACGAACCCTATTTCCTTGAAAAACACACCTTGTACGCCGAATTGCCGGTGGATACATCCAATATCGTATTGGTCGGTGACGACTTTATCGACAGGGGCATGTGGAGTGATTTCTTCGGATCGGTTAAAGTTATAGGCAGAGGTATCACATATGACGGCACAGAACATCTTCGCTATAGAATCGGCACTATTGCCAAAGCTAAGCCCAAAAAAATCTTTTTGAGTGCAGGCGCAAGGGACATAATGCATGGGGATAACAATTCTGCAATACTTGAACGCGTAGCTGAAATCTGCAAAATCATAAAAAAAGCATCCTCTGAGAGCGCCATTTATTATATCGGAGTCACTCCTCTGGAAGAGATGACGGCTGAACAGGTAGTACAGACTACAGAACTCAACAACTCTCTGGCTGAATTTGCCGACGACAATGGTTTTACCTTTATTGATATGGCAAATGTGCTTACAGATGAGAGCGGAGCCATCAATCCAGCCTACAGCTGGAACGGAATGCTACTTAATGGAGCCGGTTACGAAGCATATGCAAAGGCCATCGAACCTTTTGTGGGGCTGACCGCCCTAAATAAGGCACAGGAAGGCGAGGTAAAAGCCGAAAGATTTGACCACTACAATCACCGTCTTTCCATATTCCGCTCATTGCCTAACAGCGAGGAGTTGTCGGTAGTAATGCTCGGCAACAGCCTCATTAATAATGCTCCCTGGAAAGAATTATTCCCGTTCCTCAACATTCTAAATCGAGGTATCAGCGGAGACGTTGTAGAGGGTATTATCGACAGGATTGATGAAATAACTGATGAAAACGCCAATAAAATCTTCCTGATCATCTCTACCAACGATCTTCTCAACGACAATGAACTTCCTATTTCGGAACTTTGGGCTAAATACGAGTCACTCATCGTCAAACTAAAGGAAAAGATGCCCAAGGCTCTCATTTACGTGCAGAGCACTCTCCCTCTCAATCCCAAGACAAAATTCTACGAAGGCAACAACGAGAGAATATCTGAACTCAACAAGCTGCTCAGTGCCGCACAAGACAGATACGGATATATTTATCTTGATATCGCATCGCTTCTGAGCGACGCTAACGGGGACCTTGCCGATGAATATACCACGGATGGTATTCATCTTAGTGCCACAGGTTACTTTATATGGTCAAAAAAGCTTGCCGAAGGCCACAGAATACTCATTTTGGAACCCCAAAACAAATAAACCATATGTACAGAACACATACTTGCGGCGAACTGAGGCTTGAAAATGTCGGACAGACCGTAACACTGGCCGGATGGGTTCAAAAAAACCGCAAAATGGGCGGTATGAGTTTCATTGACCTCAGAGACCGCTACGGTATAACTCAGGTGGTAATTGACGAGTCGTCCTCCAGCGAACTTAACGAAAAGGTATCCGGTCTCGGTCGTGAATATGTGATTCAGGTGACAGGTAGAGTAGAGGAACGCCAGAGCAAGAATCTCCGTATTCCCACCGGAGAGATCGAGATAAAACTTTCCAGTCTCAACATCCTAAACGAGTCGGCAACACCTCCCTTTACCATTGAGGATGAGTCGGACGGAGGTGAAGAGATCAGGGCAAAATATCGCTATCTCGACCTGAGGCGTAATCCCCTGAAACGTGCCCTCACTCTCAGACATAAGCTCGCTCACGAGACACGCAACTTCCTCGACAGTCGCAACTTCATCGAAGTAGAGACCCCTTTTCTGATTAAATCCACCCCTGAAGGTGCACGCGACTTCGTAGTACCAAGCCGTATGCACCCCGGTGAATTTTATGCGCTTCCTCAGAGTCCTCAGCAGTACAAACAACTGTTGATGGTGGCCGGATATGACAGATATTTCCAGATTGTACGCTGCTTCAGAGATGAAGATCTTCGTGCCGATCGTCAGCCGGAATTCACACAGATTGACTGTGAAATGTCCTTTGTGGAGCGAGAAGACGTGCTCAACACCTTCGAAGGCCTAATGAAACACCTATTCAAGAGCGTACTCGAAGTGGAGTTTAAAGAACGCTTTCCCCGCATGAGTTACACTGACGCCATGACATGCTACGGCTCCGACAAGCCCGACATTCGCTTTGCGATGAAGATTCGGGAAATTACCGAAGATGTCAAAGGCCACGACTTTGTCGTATTTGACTCAGCACCTTATGTTGGCGGAATCGTGGTGGAAGGTATCGCCTCCTATACACGCAAACAGATTGACGAACTCACAGAATGGGTAAAAAGACCTCAGGTGGGCGCCAAGGGACTCATCTATATCAGGGTGGCAGAAGATGGTATCAAATCCTCAATCGACAAGTTTTTCTCAGCAGAAGAACTGCAGAGCCTCGCCAAAGAGATGGGCGCAAAGGTAGGTGATATGATACTGATTATGTCGGGAGAGAGAAAGAAAACTCAGGTAGCTCTCGGCACTCTCCGCATTGAACTCGGCAATCGTCTCGGACTTCGCCGTCCAGATCGGTTTTCCCCTCTTTGGGTATACGATTTCCCCTTGCTCGAGTGGGATGAAGAGACGGAGCGCTTCTACGCAATGCACCACCCCTTCACCTCACCCAAGCCTGAGGATCTGGATAAGTTTTACAGCAACAGCAGGGAGGATCTGGAGCAGGTCGCAGCCAATGCTTATGACTTTGTTCTCAACGGTACCGAGCTCGGCGGAGGTTCCATCCGTATCTTTGATTCCAATATCCAAAAAAGGATGTTTGAAGTACTCGGAATGGATGAGGAGGAGTATCTCTACAAGTTCGGATTCATGATCGACGCATTCAAATACGGAGCTCCCCCTCACGGCGGTATCGCTTTCGGATTTGACCGTCTCTGCGCCCTTTTCGGCGGCCAGGAAACCATTAGGGATTTTATTGCATTCCCTAAAAACAATACAGGCAAGGATGTCATGTCCGATGCTCCTTCGATGATTGACGATACCCAAATGGCTGAACTTTTCCTCAAAAGCACAGTTAAGAATTAGTTCTGAGTTTTGAGTTTCGGGTTCCGATTATTTAGTGAGTAGTTGGGTGTGTTGAGTTTGGAGCAATTATGGAGTGGAAGCTATTATTGCACTTCTTCCTTTTCGCAATATAAAAATACGTGTTCTTTAATAAAGTCAAGGAAATCGTTGTATTGCTCCTTGGTAATCGTATCCGGAAAGCTCATAATAAGCAATTCCTGCGATTCCGCATCCAACCGATAAGCGAGGTCAAACCGATAGGGGGTAAGGATATATCCTGCATGTTCGTAAAAATGCAAACGACGTAAAGATTGTTCGTCAGTGAGCGGATCAATTTCCAAGATAACCTTATGTTCCGTATCGCGAAGGTGTTGCAACATCTGAAAGCCGTAACCATGATCGCGCAACTCGGGCGAAACGGCTAAATAATCCAAATAGCGGTATGTGCTCCACTCCCAATAAAATAGAAGACCAATCAATCGATCTCCTTCCCATGCCGAAATCGGGAAAAAATACGGGTCTTGACAAGCGCGCAAATGGTCTTTCTTTTTTCGCAGTTCGGCTATGGGAAAACTGGCCTCATACAGCTTCCAAACTTTATTCCATCGTTCGGTGTTTTCAATATCAACACGTAAGAATTCCATGAGTAAATTGTTTTGTGGGCACAAATATACGCAACAATTTAGCTGGATGTCACCAATTGCATAACCTTTCCAATCAATATTTTTTCGCAAATTCTTTCTCCTTGTTGTTCGTTATTTTCTACTAACTTTGCGCAATTATTACAACACCAAAAACCAAAAGCCAACAGCCAAACCCTATACTCAAAACTAACACCTCAGAACCCCGTAACCCACAACCCGTAACTCGTAACCCGCAACCCGTAACATGAACAACCCGTACAACATAAAAGGCCCATATAATCCCAATCCCCCTAAGAAGGAAAAAAAGAAAAGAACCATTCTCGACCTCGACCAAAAGCAGCTTGCTGATGTAGGAAAAATTATCGCCATAGCCTCGGGCAAAGGCGGCGTTGGCAAATCCACTGTCGCTGTAAATCTGGCTATCACTCTTGCCCGTATGGGTTACAAGGTGGGCCTTGCCGATGCCGATGTTTACGGCCCTTCTGTGCCAAAAATGACCGGTACCGAAGGACAAATGCCCGGAGTCGAGATATACGACCCACATGGCAACCTTATCGAAGATTATGGCCAATATATCGAAGATTGCACCGAAATTATCCTCCCGATAGAGAAATTCGGAGTGAAATGGATGTCGATAGGCTATTTTGCCCGACCGGAACAGGCGCTGATTTGGCGTGGCCCGATGGCTTGCAACGCCCTCAAACAGATGATTCTTCAGGTAAAGTGGGGCGAACTGGACTTTCTCCTTGTGGACCTTCCTCCGGGAACCGGAGATATCCACATTTCGCTGGTGCATGACATTCCTCTGGACGGAGCAATCATTGTCAGCACTCCGCAGAATCTTTTCAGAAATGAAAATGTCAACAAGCATATCTACGGCATTATCGAGAATATGTCCTGGTTTACTCCCGCGGAACTGCCGCAAAACAGATATTACATCTTCGGAAAAGATGGCTGTAAAGCCATGGCGGAAAAATATAACCTGCCCCTGCTGGGACAGGTTCCTTTAGTGCAGAGTATCCGTGAGGGAGGCGACGAAGGCATACCCGCCGCTCTCCAAGACGGACCTTTCTTCGACGCTATGAAAGCAGCCGCTTTACAATTGTTGAAATAAGACGGCCGTCAGCCTGCCCTGCAAGGGCTTTTGTGGCCACTCCCATAACTTTGCCCATGTCGGCCGACGATTTTGCCCCGACCTGGGCAATTATCTTTTTGAGAGCCTCCTCGACCTCTTTTTCATTCAACTGTGTGGGAAGGTATTTCTCCATTATGGCAGCCTCAGCCAATTCTGCTTCGGCAAGCTCGGGACGTGACTGTTCTTTGTAAATGGCAGCACTCTCATTGCGTTGCTTTACAAGTTTTTGAATAATTTTGACAATGTCTGCATCGGTAAGTTCACCTGATGCCCCTGCCGCCGTTTTTGCCAGAAGAATGGCTGCCTTGATCCCCCTTATGGAGGCCAGGGCAGTCGCATCCTTGGCAAACATTGCAGCTTTAAGATCCTCCTGGATCTGCTTTTCCAAAGCCATTTTGTGTTGTTTTTAGATTTCTATTATTCGACTATATCCATTTCGTCGAGGAGGTAACCCGCTCCGCCATATTTATCTACAATAAATAGGACGTAGCGGATATCGACATTGATACAGCGCTGAAGTTCCGGCTCGAATATAATGTCGCCCGACATGGCTTCCCAGTTACCGTCAAAGGCCAATCCGAGGAGTTCTCCATTGGCATTGAGAACGGGACTGCCGGAGTTGCCGCCGGTGATATCACTGTTGGTAATAAAGCAGGCGGGCATTTCACCGTTGGGCATGGCATATCTGCCATAGTCTTTTGCCTTATAGAGCTCTTTGAGCTTTTCAGGCACGATAAATTCCCAATTGTCGGGGTCTTCCTTCTGCATTACACCTTCGAGCGTTGTGTAGTAGTTAAAGATCACGGCATCTTTAGGAGAATATGGAAGCACGCTGCCATAAGTAAGTCGCATTGTGGAGTTGGCATCGGGATAGATGGCCTCACCTTCACGCATCTCGAGAGTACCGGCGATATATTCCTTTTTGCCTTCGTCAAATATTTTTTGGGTAGAGGCAATCTTTGCGCGGAGAGGTGGAGTGACTGCGCTGAAAGAATTTCCAAGAACCACTGCAGGATCATCTTTTACGGGAGTCTCGGCTTCAATAGCCTCCATAACTTTCTTCTCGGATTTAAAAATGGAATTGTCAAATATATAATCCACATAAGCATCAATATCTCCGGCAAACGTATTCTCAATATCCTTATAGAATGAAGGGAGGTTTTCCTCCGAGAGGCGTTCTTTTGCAATTTTTATCATCGCTTTTGCAATCTTCCTGTCAGTTGGCAGGGAGTAGTCCTTGTAGAAAGAGGCGACACGGCGCTCAATCATATCGGTGTACTGCTCCTTCTCCTTATCGGTTGCGAATGGAGTGGTGTAAAGGGTGTTGACCATGGATGCTATTGACATTATCTCAATACGGCCAACACTCTCGGCGAGAGTTGTATAGATGGTGAGAGCCTCTGCCCTGTCTTTTACTGCATAATTGATCTTGTCAAGGGCATCGCCATATTTTTTGATACGGGATTTCTTTTTGCCTACCCATTCCATGAACTCTATCTCTTCCTGTGCGCGGCGTGACTCAACGTCAAGTTTGGCAAATGTCTCGTTCATGCCCATCCATTTTTTCCAGCCGTTTGAAGAGCCGCTGTATTTGCTTGCATACTGGATCTTAACCTTGGGGTCTGCGAGCATATCCTCCATCATCAACTCCTGGCGTTTGCCTCTTATGTAGATGCTGATAGCATTTGAGATGTCACGGGTTTCCACAAGTTCCGACTGGGTCATGAAACGGTTGGTGCGGCCCGGATAACCGATGATCATTGTGAAATCGTTGGGCTTAATGCCTTTGAGGGAGATCTTCAGATGCTGTTTCGGCCTATATGGCACATTGTCGGGAGAGTAGGGAGCGGGATTGTTATCTTTATCCGCATAGACCCTGAACATCGAAAAGTCGCAAGTGTGGCGTGGCCACATCCAGTTGTCCGTATCTGCTCCGAATTTACCGATTGATGAAGGGGGAGCTCCAACAAAACGAACGTCATTATAAACTTTTGAGACAATGAGATAGTATGCATTCCCACCATACATGGAGTAAATCCTGGCGCGGAGATATTTGTCGTTTCCGACAGCCTTACCTGTGAGATTTGCTTCAATTTGTTTCATTGCCTCCGTAGAATCTTGAGCGGTTTTTGCTTTTTTGAGCGCTTTCTCAATATCCTTTGTCACCTCGGTAATGCTCTCGAGAAATGTCACGGTCAGACCCTCTGCAGGGAGTTCCTGCGAACGGTCCATCGCCCAATAGCCGTTGGCAAGATAGTCATTCTCAACAGAGCTCAGACGCTGTATGGAACCGTAGCCACAGTGGTGATTGGTCACTAAAAGACCTTCTGAAGAGATGATTTCAGCAGTACAACCACCACCGAAGTGAACGATTGCGTCCTTGATGGAAGAGTTGTTGATGCTGTAGATCTCTTCTGCCGAAAGTTTGAGGCCCATCTGCTGCATTGTTTTGATATTCATTTTTTTCAGCAACGGGAGGAGCCACATTCCTTCATCGGCGCGCATCGGTGCTATGGTAAATAGTAGCGCGAGAAGGGATACGATTGTAATTTTCTTCATATTTAAAAAATTTGTCAAAAAAATGGTTTATTTTTAGAGTTTATCTTACAAATGTACAGAAATGGTTTCAAAAAGAAAAATATTGATTGTGCCGGATAAATTTAAAGGTTCCCTGACTGCATCACAAGTGGCAAATTCAATAGAAGAGGCAATAAAGATGCGGATGGTGCACATTTCTGATTTGGAGATAGAGAAAATCCCAATGGCGGATGGTGGTGACGGGTCGCTGGATGTAATGTACGACACACTTTCAAGGAATCCTTCATCCAAAGCGCATTTAGTGGAAGTTGATTGTTGCGATCCGCTCCGAAGGCCTCTCAGAGCACCTCTGCTCCTCTTTCGAAGCGACGGTGAGCAATGTGCTTTTATCGAGATGGCAAAGTGCAGCGGATTAACATTGCTGAAGGAGGAGGAACGGAATCCGCTCAAAACCGACACTTTCGGGCTTGGGTTGATGATTCGTGCAGCTGCCGAAGCCAGCGCAAGCAGGATTATCATCGGAATAGGCGGCAGCGCCACCAACGATATGGGCTACGGTATATGGGGTGAAGAGGGCAGCATTCCTCCGGAGGAAATCGTACGTATGTGCGACACTATCTCCTTTCAGGTGGCCTGTGATGTGGAAAATCCGCTGTTGGGGCCGAATGGGGCTACCATGGTCTATGCTCCGCAAAAGGGAGCAAATTGGATGACACTTCCGCTGCTGGAGCAACGTATGGAACTTTATGCGGAAAAAGCGCAATCCCTGCTGAAACCATTTGGGGGAGGGTTTGCCGCACGTGCTGCTCATATCGCCATTATTCCGGGAGGTGGAGCCGCCGGTGGACTCGGAGCCGCTTTCTACAGCTTTTTCAAAGCGGAACTTCTGCCCGGATGGCAACTTTTTTCACAAATGCTCTCGCTGGAAGAAAGAATTGCCTCTGCGGAGACAATTATTACAGGTGAAGGTCGTTTCGACTCCCAGAGTTTGAGCGGTAAACTCATAGACGGCATTGCGTCGCTCTGCCGCAAATACAACAAACGGCCGACAGTAGTGTGCGGCGAGAATCTGGTTAGTCCCGAACTGCTCAAAAAACACAAAATAGGCAATGTCTATCAACTTATGGATATCTGTCCCGACAGAAAGACCTGCATCTCCTCAGCAGAAATGCTGCTTAGAGGCGCTGACCGGACGCTTATTGAAGTCGGGTGTGATGAAGCGGGCCGAGGATGCCTTGCAGGGCCCGTATTCGCAGCTGCAGTGGTCCTGCCAAAAGGCTTCTCTCATCCGTTGCTAAATGATTCGAAGCAACTTAGCGCCCTTCAAAGAGAGGAACTGCGGAAGATTATTGAGCGTGAGGCCGTAGCCTGGAGCGTAGCAGCCATTGACGCACAGGAGATTGATCGCATCAACATCCTCAACGCCTCCATCAAGGGCATGCACGGAGCCCTCGACAACCTCAAAGACTCCAAAGGGGAAAAAGTGGCTCCTTCGTTGATATTCGTGGACGGCAACAGATTCAGTCCCTACGGGAAAATAACCCATCACTGCATAATCAAAGGCGACGGCAAGTTGAGCTGCATTGCAGCTGCCTCAATTCTGGCCAAAACTCACAGGGATGAATATATGCGTCACCTTGCAACCGAATATCCCCAGTACGGATGGGAAGAAAATATGGCCTATCCTACGACGAAACACAGGGAGGCGATTGCCCTTCATGGCCTTACTCCGCACCATCGCCGTTCATTCAATCTGACTGGTAATCAATTGAATTTGCATATTTAATGCAAAAATCATAAATTTGTGGGCTATTTTCGACAGAAAAATACTCTTGCATTAAACAAATAAATATATTCAAATCGATTTAACACAATGAAAACTTACTCCACAGACAAGATCAGAAATGTCGTTCTAATGGGTGGCACAAGGTCAGGTAAGACAACTTTTGCCGAAGCTATGCTTTTCGAGGGCAAAGTCATTGACCGTAGAGGTACAATTGAGACCAAGAACACCGTTTCTGACAACACCGAAGTCGAGCAGCTCTTTCAGCGCTCCATCTATTCCACTCCACTCTTTGCAGAGTTTATGGACCACAAGCTCAACATAATCGACGCACCCGGTGCTGACGATTTCATAGGCGGCGTGGTATCGGCAATGAAGGTGTGCGACTCCGGTATCATGCTTATAAATGCACAGCAGGGCGTTGAGGTTGGTACTGAGATTCACGGACGCTATGCAGAAGAGCGTAATTTCCCCTTAGTGCTTGCAGTCAATCAACTTGAAACCGAGAAAGCCAATTGGGAAAACACCATTGACAGTCTCCATCAGGCATTTGGCTCAAAAGCTGTCGTATTCCAGTATCCCGTGAATCCCGGACTTGGCTTCGATAGCTTTATAGACGTCCTCACAATGAAGATGTACAAGTACAAAGATGAAAATGGCACACGTGAGGAGCTTGATATTCCCGCAGACCAGAAGGGCAAGGCTGAGGAGATGCGTGCAGTCCTCATGGAGATGGCCGCAGAGAGTGACGAGTCCTTGATGGAGAAGTTTTTCGAAGATGGTGAACTTTCGGAAGAGGATATGAATAGAGGCCTCAACATAGGCTTTGTAAAGGGTGAGCTTTATCCTGTATTCTGTCTCTCTGCAAAGAAATGTATCGGAGTAAAGCGTATCATGCAATTTATGATAGATGTTGCCCCCGCTCCTTCAGAGAAAGTTAATGGTCCTATTTCGCTTTTTATTTACAAATCATCCGTAGAGCAGCACCTCGGCGAGGTATCATACTTCAAGGTAATGTCCGGTAAAATCGGAGAAGCCCAAGATTTGGTTAATCCCGTTACAGGCGGCAAAGAGAGAGTTTCAGCCCTTTACGCCGTAGCAGGCAAGAAAAAGGAGAAAGTGACCGAACTTTTGGCCGGAGATCTGGGCTGTACCGTAAAACTCAGGAGCGTAAAGACTAACCAGACACTCAATCAACCCGGTTATGATGAGATTGTAGAACCCACCGTATTTCCTCCCTCCAGATACCGCACAGCCATCAAAGCAAAGGACGAGAAGGATGAGGAGAAGTTGGGTGAAGCTCTCAACCGTGCAGCAGCAGAGGATCCCACAATGGTTGTGGAGTACTCCAAAGAACTCAAACAGACCATCCTCAATGGTCAGGGTGAGCAGCACATTAACATTCTTAAATGGCACCTCAACAACACAAACAAGATTGAGATTGATCTTTTCGCTCCGAAGATTCCCTATCGTGAAACCATCACAAAGGTTGCAAATGCCACATATCGTCATAAGAAACAATCAGGTGGTGCAGGTCAGTTCGGTGAGGTTACTCTACTTGTGGAGCCTATCGTAGAGGGAGTCGACACTACGGCAAAATTCAAAATTGAAGGCAAAGAGCAGGTGCTCAACGTTAGGGCCAAAGAAGAGTTTGTACTCGATTGGGGCGGAAAATGGGAGTTCTACAACTGCGTTGTGGGCGGTGCCATCGATACCAACTTTATGCCCGCCATCAAGAAGGGTATCATCCAGAGACTGGAGGAAGGTCCTCTTACAGGTTCGTATGCCCGTGACATCCGCGTATTCGTTTATGACGGTAAAATGCACCCTGTTGACTCCAAGGAGATCGCCTTTATCATAGCAGGCCGTAATGCTTTCAGAGAGGCCTTCAGAAATGCAGGTCCGAAGATTATGGAGCCTATATATTTAGTAGAGGTTATGGTGCCGGGCGACTGCATGGGTGATGTTATGAGCGACATACAAAACCGTCGCGGCATGATTGAGGGAATGAGTTCCAAGAAGGGATTCCAGATACTCCGCGCACGCGTTCCCCTGGCTGAGCTCTACAGGTATTCAACAACTTTGAGTTCGCTTACTTCAGGCCGTGCAACATTTACACAGGAGCTTATCGAATATCAGCAGGTGCCTGCCGACGTACAGGATAAACTCCTCAAGGAATACGAAGCTGAGGCCAAAGAAGAAGAGTAGTGATTATAGCCGACCATATCAAAAAATCCTTCGGGACGCTTGTCGTCCTGAAGGATATTTGTTTTAAGGCAGATGCTGCCGAAGTTGTCAGCATTGTCGGAGCCAGCGGTGCCGGCAAATCTACTCTTCTGCACATTATCGGCACACTTTCCAAACCCGACAGCGGACGGGTGATTATCGACGGGACAGACGTTCTTTCACTTTCGGACAAGGAACTCGCCCGTTTCCGCAACACCAGGATCGGATTTGTCTTTCAAGCACATCATCTTCTGCCGGAATTTACGGCTCTCGAGAATGTGATGATTCCCGCCCTGATTGCCGGCAAGAGCCGCAAAGAGGCTTCTTGGGATGCTTTTGAACTGCTTGGCCAGCTCGGTTTGGCCGAGAGAGTAAACCATAAACCCTCGGAGCTCAGCGGAGGCGAACAACAGCGAGTAGCCATAGCCCGCGCCCTTGTCAACCGTCCTGCAGTCCTCTTTGCCGATGAACCCTCCGGCAACCTCGACAGTAAGAACAAAGGCGAACTCCATCGTCTCTTTTTCGACTTGAGAGACAGATATGGCATAACCATCATCATCGTCACTCACGACAAGGAGCTTGCAGCCCTCTCGGACAGGACCCTCGAAATGAAAGACGGGGAGTTTGTCGGGTAGTCGGATGAGCATTTTCAGATTTAAAAGATTCAGCCTCTCTAATGAGAAGTCCGCAATGAAGGTCAATACCGACGGCGTACTACTCGGTGCCTGGGTGGGCTTGAAACATAGCCCCAATCCCTCTCAATCACCATTGAAAGTGCTGGATATCGGTACCGGTACCGGGGTTATCGCTCTTGTGATAACTCAGCGCTGCGAAGGAAATGCCCTTGTGACGGGTATAGACATTGACCCTGACTCGGCAAAAGAGGCAGAGGAGAACTTTGACAACTCCCCATGGAGCGAGGCTCTGACTGCCCGCAATATCTCATTTCAGGAGTTTGCGGCCGGAAGTGGATCGGAACGTTTCGATCTTGTGGTCTCAAATCCCCCCTATTTCATAGATGCGCAGAAAGCTCCTGCTCCAAGGCGCAGTACGGCACGCCACAACGACACATTGGAATATGAGGAGATCATCGACGGGGTAATCGGCATTCTTGCTCCGGAAGGAAGGCTTGCCCTGATACTTCCCGTGGAGGAGAGTCGTATTTTCGAGAGAAAAGCCGGCTTAAAAGGATTGGATCTCACCCGACTCTGTCTGGTGAGTTCTCTGCCCGACACACCGCCGAAAAGAGCTTTGATGGAGTTTTCTTTTAGAAATAATCCGTGTGGCAATGCAACCGCAGTTAAGAGTGAAGAGCTGATAATACAAACAAAAAGCGACTTTACCCAAGAGTATAAGTCGCTTACCTGTGAGTTTTATCTCAACTTTTAATGCTTTTCCACGTCGAAAGCAGATCCGGAATTGTCGGGGCTTTTCTGACCGGGATTTTTGTCTCTGAATCCCCGGATCATCTTTATGCGAAACTTTTCTTCCGCCACATAGAGTTTGGCCACTTTCTCCATAGGAAGCACCTTTTTGAATTCGGCGGCATATTTGACGAAAATCTCATCCTGCGCAGCTATGCTCGCAACATATTCGTCAATCCTTTTCTGCATTTCAGTCTCGGTGAGTTTTTCTGCGGACTTATTTTTCAGCGCCTGAAGTGCCTTCACACTTATGGAGTGCGCCTTTTTGCTCTCTTTGAGGAATTCGTTGTACACCGGCCAAAACTTCTGGGCCTCTTCCGGCGTGAGGTCTATTTCCGATGTGAAAAATGCAATTTTTTCATTATGCAACTTGTTGAATATCTCCTCGTGCTGAGATTTTTTAACCTGCTTCTGAGGCTTGTCTTGGGCGTATGCGCCAAAACAAAGTGCAACTGCAACAATAATCAAAATAAATTTTCTCATATCTTATCTATTTTTCATCGTAATACAACTGTGCCAATTCCATTGACGTATACTGTGATGCCAGCCAGCTGACCACTGTGTCTTCATCAAAAACCGGCTCTTCATCATCAAGATCATCATACTCGAGATCCTCTTCAACCGAGTCGATGAAATTAATTCTTATCAATCCGTTTTCAATCATTTTCGCATAATAGGATTCATCCGTATCCGAAGGTCTGTTAAGAGTGTCAGTCAATCTCAACACACCGTATCCCATACCGAAAATCACTCCGAATGTACAGGCCAGTAAGAGTGCCGGCTTGAGAATACCGAACCACCTCCTACCGAGTGAAGGAGTGACTGCTTCCCTTACTTCCTCTTCCCTATCAATGCCGACCAAAGAAAGAATCCTTTCATCAAGAGATTCCAAATAACCCTCGGGAGCCTTGAACGGATTGCGTTTCAATTGCGGATTGTCGTCTATATTTTGTTGATGATTCATATAACTTTTAGACATTAAATCGGATAAAAGGTTTAATACCCTTCTTTTTTGAGGTATTCTTGTACTTTGTTGAAAGCGTGATGATAAGAGGCTTTAAGGGCGCCAACCGAAATGCCCATTATTTCGGAGATATCCTCATACTTGATCTCATGGAAATAGCGCATCACAAAGACGCTCTTCTGCTTTGGCGGAAGTGTAGCTATGGCTTTCTGGAGAGAAAGTTGGAGTTCGTCTCCGTCAAAAAGCGGATCGGATTCTATAAATGAGGCAATATCCATACCGGGGTCACGCAACGTAAAGGTTGCGCGAAGTTTTTTCCTCTTTAGAAAGGTTATGCTCTCATTTGTGGCGATTCGATAAAGCCAGGTATAAAGCTTGGAATCCTCCCTAAATGCGGGGAGTGCGTTCCATACTTTTATAAATGTCTCCTGCAGCAGATCGTCGGCATCGTTGTGATCGGCCACCATTTGTCTGATATGCCAGTAGAGACGCTCACCGTACTTGCGTACTATAAATGTAAAAGCGCGCTCAGTTTGGCCCGATTTGTACAATCCTATGATATCACTATCTTCCATCAATGATGATTACGTGCCGACAATTTCCCTTTTTATGCGCCGGTAATCTCCTTTACCGCTGCAACGATATGTGCTGCGTCCAGCCCATAGGCTGACATCAATTGAGCCGGCTTGCCGCTCTGGCCGAAACGGTCGTCGATTGCAACAAATCTCATCGGTACGGGGTGTTCCCTTGCCAAAAGACCTGCAACAGCTTCTCCAAGTCCTCCCGCTATAAGATGCTCTTCTGCACACACGACTCTACCGGTCTTTGCTGCAGAATATAAGACTGCTTCTCGATCAAGAGGTTTAATGGTATGTATGTCGATGAGATCTACGCTTATGCCCTCTGTTTCGAGAATTTCAGCCGCCTGAATCGCCTCCCAGACAAGGTGTCCGGTGGCAATTACGGTAACGTCGGATCCTTCGTTGAGATGCAGCGCTTTTCCTATTTCGAACACCTGATCTTCAGGTGTGAAGTTGGGTACTCCGGGGCGTCCGAATCTCAGATAGACGGGGCCTTGCCAGGCTGCTGCAGCAATGGTAGCCGCTTTTGTCTGGTTGTAGTCGCAAGGATTGATCACCACCATGTTGGGGAGCATCCGCATAAGCCCGATGTCCTCGAGGATCTGGTGAGTGGCGCCATCTTCTCCGAGGGTGATGCCGGCGTGAGATGCGGCTATCTTGACATTGGTCTCAGAGTAGCAGACCGCCTGGCGTATCTGGTCATAGACTCTGCCTGCGGCAAAATTTGCGAATGTGCCCGCAAAGGGAATACAACCGCCGATAGCAAGTCCGGCGGCCATTCCTATCATATTTGCCTCGGCTATGCCGCATTGGAAAAACCTTTCCGGATGTGCTTTTGCAAAGGCGTCCATCTTTAGAGAACCCGTAAGGTCTGCGCAGAGCGCAACCACTTTGGGGTTTGTGGCACCGAGATGCGAAAGACCCGCTCCAAAACCCGAACGGGTATCTTTATTTCCTGTATTGATATATTTTTTCATACTGTCGGATGTTAATAGTCTCCCAAAGTCTCTTCAAGCTGGGCAAGTCCCCGTTCACATTGCTCTTTTGAAGGACTCTTGCCGTGCCATTCGCAGGTACCTGCCATAAAATCCACTCCGTGACCCATTTCGGTCTCGAAAAGAATCATTACCGGACGGCCGCCGCCCAAAAGAGAGTCAGCCCTATCGAATGCCTCAAAAATGGAGTTGAAGTCGTGCCCGTTTGCCACGATGCACTCCCATCCGAAGGCGTTCCACTTAAGAGTAAGATCACCCAGACTCTGCACATCTTCGGTGGTGCCGTCAATCTGCTGGTGATTCCAGTCAGTCATCGCAATGAGATTGTCAACCTTATGGTGGACTGCCGCTGCGGCTGCCTCCCAAATCTGACCCTCTTGAGATTCACCGTCTCCAATAAGAGCGAATACCCTGCTTTTATCGCCGGCAAGGCGCTTGCCAAGTGCCGCCCCAATGGCTACAGACAACCCTTGCCCCAAAGAACCGGAAGCCTGATGCACTCCCGGAAGGCCGGCCTCAATTGAGGGGTGTCCCTGGAGCCTGCTTCCATATACTCTGAATGTGCCCAGCTCTGAAATAAGGAAATAGCCCCTGCGAGCAAGCACGCTGTAAAAGAGAGGAGAGACGTGGCCGATGGAGAGGAAAAACATATCATGACCGTTTCCGGCCCTGTTCCAACTCTCCGGAGTCACATTCAACTCCTTGAAGTAGAGTGCCGTCAAAATGTCGGCACTGCTCATCGAACCTCCGGGGTGACCGGATCCTGCACCCGTGACCATCCTGAGGATATCCCTTCTTACCTGAGATGCGATTTTTTGATAAGTATGAATGTCGTTCATAGTGCGAAATGAAATTAAAAAACAAAGATAATCATTATCTTTGCGGTTTGGAAGAAGATAAGTATGAAACACATTAGGAATTTCTGCA
>CAZRBY010000001.1:94639-114535 GCA_964598495.1 uncultured Muribaculaceae bacterium | reverse complement strand
CTCGAATTCACAAATACCATCGACCGCCGTGATATGGCAACACAGGTGCTGGATTCCATGGATTTGGAGAAAGAAAAGGGGATCACCATCAAGAGTCACGCTATACAGATGGACTATGTGTACAAAGGTGAAAAATATACTCTCAATCTGATTGACACTCCCGGCCACGTTGATTTTTCATACGAAGTGTCACGTGCAATCGCCTCATGTGAAGGAGCCCTTTTGGTGGTCGATGCCACACAGGGTATTCAGGCACAAACCATCTCCAATCTTTATCTGGCCATTGAGCACGATCTTGAGATTATTCCTATTCTCAACAAAATAGATGTGGAGGCTGCCATGGTGGATTTGGTTCGAGATCAGGTGACTGACCTTCTTGGTTGTAAAGAAGAAGAAGTGCTGCTCGCTTCAGCACGCATGGGGTTGGGCATCGAAGCCATATTAGAAGCAATCATAGAGAAGATTCCCGCCCCGCAGGGCAATTCCGATGAGCCGCTCCAGGCCTTGATTTTCGACTCGGTATTCAACTCTTTCAGGGGCATCATAGCTTATTTTAAAGTGGCAAACGGTATTATACGCAAAGGCGACAAGGTTAAATTCGTCAATACCGGCAAGGAGTATGTTGCCGACGAAGTAGGCGTTCTCAAGATGAAATACCTCCCAAGAAACGAGATCGAATGTGGCTCGGTGGGATATATAATATCAGGCATCAAGACGGCTGCGGAGGTGAAGGTGGGAGATACCATTACACACGTTCTCAATCCCTGTAAGAAGGCTATTGCGGGCTTTGAGGATGTCAAGCCCATGCTCTATGCGGGTATGTTCCCCGTAAGTGCGGACGAATATGAAGATCTTCGTGCATCGTTGGAAAAATTTCAGCTCAACGATGCCTCACTCGTATTCGAGCCGGAGAGTTCTCTTGCGCTCGGATTTGGATTCCGTTGCGGATTTCTCGGAATGCTTCATATGGAAATAGTCCAGGAACGTCTCTTCCGCGAATTTGATATGGATGTGATTACCACCGTTCCCAACGTTTCTTACAAAGTATATACGACTCAGGGCGAATGTATCGAAGTACACAATCCTTCGGGACTTCCCCCCGCCACGCTCATTCATCATATAGAAGAGCCCTATATCCAGGCACAGATTATCTCCAAGACCGAATATTTCGGTCCGATAATGAAGCTCTGCCTGGATAAGAGAGGCACCCTCAAAAACCAGCATTATATTTCGGCTGACCGTATCGAACTCACCTACGATATGCCGCTTTCGGAGATTGTTTTCGACTTTTACGACAAACTCAAATCCATTTCCAAAGGATACGCCTCATTTGACTACCATCTGACGGGATTTAGCGAAGCCAAACTTGTAAAGCTCGACATACTTCTCAACGGTGAACCCGCCGACGCACTCTCCACCCTAATTCATCAGGACCATGCTTATGACTTCGGCAGGAAAATCTGTGAAAGACTCAAGGAATTGATTCCACGCCAGCAATTTGACATCGCCATTCAGGCGGCCATAGGTTCCAAGATCATAGCAAGGGAGACGGTACGCCAGTTGCGCAAAGATGTGACTGCCAAATGTTATGGAGGTGACATCTCCCGCAAACGCAAACTCCTCGAAAAGCAGAAGGCGGGCAAAAAGCGCATGCGTCAGATTGGCTCCGTTGAGGTGCCTCAGAGCGCCTTCATGGCCGTACTCAAACTCGATTAATCTATCAAATCAACTGTTGATCGCCTCTACGGGGTGCAGTGAGGCGGCATAGTGGGCGGGTGCGACACCGGAGATCAGACCGATCACAAGAGCGATGGCTATCCCTTTGAATACGTTGGCCAACGATAGATATATCGGAAAAAGAGTATCGGGAATAAGAAGCGTGGCAAACCAAACCGGTGCGATACCGGCCAGCCCGCCGAGAGTTGACAATGTGGCCGCTTCAGCCAAAAACTGCATCGTAATCACCCTTTTGCGAGCCCCCAAAGCCTTTTTAATCCCTATTATTCGGGTACGTTCTTCCACGGAAACATACATTATATTGGCGATTCCGAATCCGCCTACAAGCAAGGAGAAAATGCCGACCACCCAACCGACCGTATTGACCATCCCGAATACCGATTGGAATTGTTCCGCAACAAATGAGAGTTCGTTGAGAGCAAAATCATCCTCTCGGGCCGGTCTTAACCGGCGGTACTGACGCATCAGCATCCGCAATTCGCTTTTCAGTTCCTCTTTGGAGATTCCGTTCGGACTTTTCTCTCCTACCTGATGCGGAGAGGCTATGATACGTGTTTTTACGACCGGAGAGGTAATGTCGGCAATTCGCAAGGCAAGTCGTATCGGTATCATTCTGACACAATCCACATCCATCATACTGACCAGATTATCTCCGGCAGAGGCAAATATGCCGATTACCCGCAACGGAGTACCTCCTGCCGTTATCATTCTGCCGACAGGGTCGGCCATATCGGGAAAAAGCTTTTGTGCCACATCGGAACCTATAATGGTAACGGCTGCCCCGCTTGCAAGTTTTCCGGAAGTGAAGCCGCGTCCATGGGGAATTTTCTCCTGCACCATCATTCTCCAATCGCCGTCAACGGCTACAAAAGCTCCTTCACTATAACTTTCACGACCGGCTGCACACTCCATCTCAAATGAGGCCGAAAATGCCATATTGCCTGCAGCAGCGCTGTTTTCCTGAAGGAAGAGATACTCCTGCCATCCTATCTGCGGACGGCTGTCGTATTGCCACAAATTATGTCGTCCATCTCGATCAAAGTCGGGCTCGAGAGGTATACGCTCAACCATAACCACATCGCTCCCGAACTTTCGGAAGCCTTCATTTACGCTCTTTTTAAGTGAATCCACGACGGTAAAGACCGCCACTATCGAAAAAATCCCTATGCTGACGCCCGCCAGTGAAAGGGTTGTCCTGAATTTATCCGCCAACAAATCTCTCATCACAAATCCTTCTTTAATGCTCGTTTTTAGAGTCCGATCTTCTTTTTGAGTCTCCGTATTGTATCGAATGCATCGAGCGGAGACATTTGGTTTATATCAATATTCCGAAGCTCCTCCTTGACCTCGAGCAACAGCGGGTCATCCAATTGGTAGAGGGTGAGCTGTATTCCTTTATCAGGGATGGAGCGGGCGGATTTTCCGGTTTTGCGGGAAAATGTGGCGGATCCGACATCAATTTCGTCACTGCCGGTGGCTTTTTTGCGGCTATCCGAAAGTTTATCGCAGGCGGCAGGAGAGGGTGGGGCACTACCGGATGCCGAGTACGGCGAGTCTGCAGATCCGGAGCCGAGTACGGCGGTAGAAGCAATGGAGGGGTATGAAGCATTGCCACCTTCAGCCTCCAGTTCGGCGAGACGTGCCTCCGCGCGTTTTACCACTTCATCCGGCATTCCGGCAAGACGGGCTACGTGAATACCGAAACTGTGGGCGACACCGCCCCTGCAAAGTTTACGCAGGAAGATGATTTTGCCGTCACTCTCCCTTACGGAAATATGGTAGTTGAAGACTCGTTCATGAAGCTCCTCCAGATCGTTGAGTTCGTGGTAATGGGTAGCGAAGAGCGTCTTGGCCCGTTGGATACCGCTGTGCAGATGTTCAACTATCGCCCAGGCAATCGACATTCCGTCATAAGTGCTCGTGCCTCGTCCTATCTCGTCGAGAAGCACCAGCGACCTTTGGGAAAGATTGTTGAGAATGGTGGCAGTTTCGAGCATTTCCACCATAAAAGTGGACTCTCCGCGCGCAATGTTGTCGGAGGCTCCGACTCTGGTGAATATTTTGTCCGTAATGCCTATTTTTGCGCGATTTGCGGGGACGAAAGACCCTATCTGGGCCAAGAGTACTATCAGTGCCGTTTGTCGCAGGAAAGCCGATTTTCCGGACATATTGGGACCGGTGAGAATAATGATCTGCTGCGAGTCATTGTTCAGATAGAGATCATTGGGCACATACTCCTCTCCGTGAGCCATGCGGGTCTCTATCACAGGGTGGCGGCCTCCGACAATGTCAATCTCCGGCGAATCGTCCACCTGCGGACGGCAGTAATTGTTATCCAACGCGAGACGTGCAAAACCCGTAAGCACATCCAGCCGTGCCACTACCGAAGCATTGCGCTGGATGACGGCAACTGAAGCCTGAATAGAGTTTAATAAAACACCATATATCTCCGTCTCGAGAGCGAGGATCTTCTCCTCTGCTCCGAGGATCTTCTCTTCGTATTGTTTGAGTTCGGGAGTGATATAACGCTCCGCACTTACAAGAGTCTGTTTGCGGATCCAATCCGAGGGTACGCGATCCTTATGCGTATTGCGCACTTCGAGAAAATATCCGAAGACATTGTTGTAACTGATACGTAGCGAAGGAATAGCAGTACGCTCCTTTTCCCGTTGCTGAATATCCAGCAATATCTCCTTGCTGTGGGAGAGCGCATCGTGCAATGAATCGAGCTCCTCCGACACTCCGCGCGCTATTACGTCCCCTTTGCCTATCTGCGCGGCAGTATCGGGCAAGATGCGGGTAGAAATGGCCTCGGAGAGCTCCCTGCAGGCATCCAATTGTTCGATACAGGAGGTGAATACCGGATCGGCACTATTCAGGAGCAGCTTCCTTATCTCCGCTATTGCATCCAGACCCCTTGAGAGTTGGAGGGCCTCACGCGGCAGAAGCTTGCCGGCAGAGGCCTTTGAGATGATCCTCTCCAGGTCGCCTATGTCACCGATGCGGCTCCTCACCTTCTCGAGCATCATTTCGTCAGCCTGGAAGGCGGAAATTGTATCATAGCGCAGAGTGATCTCGGAAATATCTTTTATTGGCATTGCAAGCCACTCCCTAAGTCTGCGTGCACCCATTGGCGAGTTGCATCTGTCGATGGTCTCCAGAAGCGAGACTCCTTCAGCTCCGGCAAGGGGAGTGAAGATCTCCAAATTGCGGAATGTAAACTTGTCTATCCAGACAAAATCTCCCTCATCTATACGCGAAATTGAGTTCACATGCCCCAGGGAATGGTGATGGGTAATTTCCATATAGAATAGAATTGCGCCCGCCGCTTTTATGCCCAGCGGCATGCTCTCTATTCCGAATCCTTTTAGTGAGCTTATTGAAAAATGGTTGCAGAGTTTTTTATGGCAAGATTCAAAGACAAAAGCCCACTCTTCGATCGGGGAGATATAGGCGATGTTGCCGAATCTTTTGCGGAAACCGTCGCAATAACTCCTCTCCACCAAAATCTCCTTGGGTGCGCTGCCCGAAAGAAGATTTTCTATATACTCAAGGGATCCCTGAGCCACCTTGAAAGTGCCTGTGGAGATATCGAGAAAGGCCGCCCCTGCATTCTTTCCCTCAAAAGAGAGTGCAGCCAGATAATTGTGCTCATTCTGCTTGAGAATCGTATCATTGTAGGCCACTCCGGGAGTGACAAGCTCGGTAACACCGCGTTTAACAAGTTTTTTGGTGAGTTTCGGATCCTCCAGCTGGTCGCAAACCGCGACTTTATAGCCTGCCTGCACAAGTTTTGGAAGATAACTCTCCAGGGCGTGATGAGGTACTCCCGCCAATTCGATATAACTGCCCTTGCCGCTGGCCCGCTTTGTCAAAACGATACCAAGAACTTTGCTCGCAGTAATGGCGTCCTCGCCGAAAGTCTCATAGAAATCACCTACCCTATAAAGGAGCACGGAGTCAGGATACTGTGCCTTGATCTCATAAAACTGCTTAAGCAGCGGAGTAGCCGGTTTCTTCTCTTTCATAGTCCACAAAAATACCAATTATCTCCGAAAAATTCTATCTTTAATTACGAGAAATCGTCACAAATGACATTTTATCGTAAAGTGTTTATCAAAAGCACTTACGATTTTCTGCCATAAATCGTATCTTTGTAAAAACTATCAGTCAAAACCTATAATTCTCTAAAATTATGAAGAAAATCACCTTATTTGCACTGTTTGCGCTTCTGCTCACGGCCTGTGGTCCCAAATCCTACCCCGAGTTTGAACAAGATCTCAACGCTTTCAGAGAAGAGATCGGCAACGTAGGTCTCGGAGTAGCCGTTGTCAAAGATAACAAGATCATCTACGACAATTATTTCGGTGTCAAGAACCTTGAAACCGGAGAAAAGGTAGACGCACAAACCATTTTCAGGATTGCATCCATCTCCAAATCCTTTACCTCCACAGCTCTTATGCAGCTCGTCGAACAGGGCAAAGTTACCCTTGGGACCGATGTCGGCGATCTGATGGGATTTCAGGTACGCAATCCTAAATATCCTGAGACAGTCATTACTCTCGAGAGGCTCCTTTCACACACTTCCAGCCTGAGCGACACCTTGGGTTATTTCACGCTTGACGTTATCAATCCCGCTACTAACCCCGACTTTGCCGGCTGTTACAACGATTATGAGCCGGGTAAAGGTTACCAATACTGCAATCTGAACTTCAATATGGCAGGCACCATTCTCGAGAAACTCTCGGGAGAGCGATTTGACCAATATATAGTAAACCACATACTCAATCCTCTTGGACTCTACGGCGGCTACGACAATGATGCACTCGACTCAACCCGCTTTGCCACGCTCTACTCTTACAATCCGGAGAATGACAGTCTGGAGGCACAACCCGGCGCATATAAATCGAGGGCGGAGGATATTGCCAATTACATAACAGGCTACACCACTCCGATATTTTCCCCTACCGGCGGAATGAAAATCTCCACCACCGACCTTGCAAAATATATGATGATGCATATGAATTACGGCCTCTACCCGGGAGCTCAGGAGCGCATCATCTCCGAGGAGAGTTCCAAAAATATGCAGACTCCTCGTTCGGATGACGAACATTACGGACTCGCTCTATGGCGCAATGCGGACTATATCCCTGAAGTGGAACTTGTAGGCCATACGGGTGGTGCATACGGACTCAGAAGTGCAATGTTTTTCCATCCCGAGGAGAAATACGGCTTTATCGTCATCAGCAGCGGAGCGAAGAGATCGGATGAAGAGTTGTTAAAGGGCATAATAAAGCTCATGTACGACCATTTCATTGCAAATGAGTAGACCCTCCACTCAAATAAGAAAACCTGTTGTAAGGCCTAAAAAGGGGCTTGGACAGCATTTTCTAACGGATCAGACTATTGCGCGTAACATCGTCGATGCCCTTGAGGGCACCGGCGACGGTGTTCTTGATGTAATCGAGATAGGTCCCGGAATGGGAGTGCTGACACAGTACCTTCTTACACGCAGCGACATACGCCTAAAATTAATAGAGATTGACGGCGAATCGGTAAGATACCTGCTTGAAAAGTGGCCGCAACTCAGCCCCGTCCTATACGAGGCCGACTTTCTGAAAGCCAACCTAACCAAACTCTTCGGGGGAAAGTTTTCAATCATCGGAAATTTTCCCTATAACATCTCCTCCCAGATATTTTTCAGGATTCTTGACTACAAAGAAGAGGTATCCGAAGTGGTCTGCATGATACAGAAAGAGGTGGCTGAGCGGATCGCCGCCCCTCCGGGCTCTAAAACATACGGAATACTCTCGGTACTTCTCCGGGCGTGGTACGACATAGAGTACCTATTTACCGTAGGAGAAGGGGCGTTTGTGCCTCCCCCAAAAGTCAAATCCGCCGTTATACGCCTTACCCGCAACGGCCGCACGACTCTCAACTGCGACGAAAAGCTCTTCAAAAACGTAGTGAAAACCGCATTCAACCAGCGCCGTAAAAGACTCAGCAACTCCCTCAAGCCTCTCATTGCAGGCTCGGCAAAGTCCGAAAAACAATCAGCGTCGGAATCCGTGATTCAAGTTGCCGATACACCACAGAAACAACTACCGTCCAATTCGATCCCATTCGCAGAAGCACGCCCCGAACAGCTCTCGGTCGAACAATTCATCACGCTCACGCAAGCATTGGAAAGTTAAACAAATCCATAGTCCTAAATGACACAAAAAAAGGCGACCCGATGGTCGCCTTTTTAAGCTTTAGTAATGCTACTCGCTAATGATCAGATTAGAAGCGGATGCCAAGCTTCAATTGAGGAAAAGCAAACGCTCTGATGTTGTGATTCATAGCATAGTATGCATCTTGTCCCTGCACCTGCAAGTGTAATAGCGAGTACTGATAGAGAACGGGAGCTACTTCGAAGCTCAGAATAAGTCCCTGAGCCAATGAGTAACTAATGCCTGCAGTCAGTCCACCGCCAAATCCCAATACCTGAGCACCTCTTAGCGCAGCACGGTGGAGCGCAATGTCTTCAAACTGCGTGCCGCTACCTGTGCTGGGCTGGTTCCAATTATCGTTATTCCCAAGAGGATCATCGATATCAGGAACCTGAGGACCATCGTTCGTGGTGCCACCAAAGTTGGTGTCATCATCTACGGTCTGTCCGGTATAAGGATAATATGCTTCAATACGGGCCAACTTGAACTGTCCCATCACTCCTAAATAAGGATTGATGCGCGGATTCTTCGTGTGGAAATAGAAGTTTGATCCGATTTGTGTCATCAAACTGTGTGTAACAGCTCCCAGAATAGCTTTATGTGCGTAAATATCACCAACGCCCACCCGTACATTAACCCTTGAGGGGTCAATGTGAGGAACGTTGAGGTTTGCATCGTCGGTGAATGCACCTTCGATGAAATCCTTTCTAGGCTGCATGTTGACATTGTAAGCTCCCATAAGGTTGAGATCCCATCTGTCTGCGACGAAATATCTGGCCTGGAGACCTACTATGTTAACAAGACTGTTTACGTTTAACGACCCAATGTTCAAGACGTAGGTAGATAAATCTGCCGAAATGTTGTCGTTACCAAGTCCAAGGAACTCTTGAAGACCAAGTCCTTGAACGGATAGACCCACTCCGATAGGGCCACCATCCGCATTTGGCAATAGATAGTACAGACCTGACATATCATTGAAGAACTGTCCCTGTCCCAAAGTAAGATCTATTTGCCATTGTCCCTTTTGAGGAGCAAACATACACTCGCAACCCTCCTCGGGTTGTGCCATTGCTGGCACAACCATAAGGATAGTCAATAGTAATATGCTTAATTTCTTTAACATTGTTTCTGTTTTAAAATTAATCACTTAGGATTCAATCAGATTGTTTGATTAATTCAAAAGTTTTGCGAGAGTTTCTTTGTACTCGGCCTCAGCTAATTCGAGTTTCTTCTTAGCGATTTCAACCTCTTTCTCGAGCTGTTCTACTACGTTCTTCTGCTCTTTAATAGCCATCTCGAGAGGATCGTAACCTGCATTGTAAGCTGCAAGAACCTTCTTCCAGAAACCAAGTTCAGCCGTGCAATCCTCGAGATATTTCTCCCAAGCCCTTACGTACTGTCTCTGGAATCTGTTATAGTTGTCGAAGTACTCAAGCAGCGTAGCAGCACCTGCTGCATCGTAATTTCTCCTTATAGCATCTACGTCAACTTCGTACTCGTGAGTAACAGGATCTACCGTGAGGACATATTTCTCCCACTCATACTGGTAAATGCCGGTAGCAGCCCTGTATGCAGGATCAAGAACATTTATGAGAGTGTTGAGGTGACCGATTACGTGGTTAGCCGTGCGTGTAGCAATCATCCACTCTTTGAGTTTTGCAGGATAGTCGGGCAGGAATTCGTTAGCCCAAGCGAGCTGCTTGCCACCAAGCTTGTAAGCTCCGTTGAAAACGTTAAGACCTTCGTGATCAAGATACTTCGTCATACAAGAAGGTACGTTGTGCGTATTAACAACAGGTACCGGGATTGTAGGTACAACCGTTCCGGTATTACTACCGGTAAGCTCATTGAGGAGTTCTCTCTTCTTAGTTGCAAGATCTGTCTGATATTGATTCCACTTTGTGTTGTTGTCGTTGTAGTTAGCCATATCGGTTGCATATGCTGCCTGAACCTCTGCTGCCTTTGCATCAAATGCGGCCTCAATTTCGTCTATTTTAGCCTTGATCTTGTCCAAGGTAGCCCTGTAGGTAGTCTTAGCCAATTCGAGAATGAGGGCTTCCTCAGCAAGGAGCATTGTACGGAATTCGGTAGGGTTGACAACCGAGCCGAAGATAGCGGAGTTGTTGTTTACATCATTAGCATCCCAATCCCAAGTACTGGTTCCCACTGAGACGTTATAAGGGTCAATGAGAGAGAGAATTGCTGCAAGACCTACGTTATAGTTGAGATCGTTGCCCGTGAATCTTGCTATTCTGTAAGGCAGATTGAAAGTAGAGTCACTGTAGCATGCTGCATCGTTAGTCGCGTTTGCTATGGTAGCAAGAGTAATAGCAGGCTGAGGATTCCAGAATCTGTTGTAAACCTTGATGAAATTCTTAGAACCTATACCCTCAAGATTGAGGTTATCAACAGAAGCGTCATAACCCGGAGCTATCTCAGCATCAGAAGCCACACCATTATCATCGTACATCCATTTAAGGCCGGCGGTTGACATAGATCCTCCATCAATCCAAGCCTCTGCGGCAGCCCAAGTATCAAAGTCGCCATTAGTGGCAGCATCGGGGAATAGAGCACAGAAAATCTTCAGAATAGCATCATAATTATACTCCTCGGGGAGAACCTGCCCAGCAGCCCAAGTGGGATCAACTGATCTTTTGGGAAGATTGGATTCGGTTACATAGTTCTTACCACCATAAAGTGAAGAGGATGTGGGGGGAGGACCTGCAGCGGTTACTTTTTGTCTCAAACCCTCGATGGTCAAATTGCCGAGATAAATTTTTTGAGGGTTACTCATAATGTCCAAGAACTCGATGTGGTCATAATCAGTATGTGGATCACCGATATAAGCCTTCTTTGCATTCATCAAGTTAACGATAGCCTGAAGCAGTTTTACAGTGTCGGCCGTTGAGCTATTTTCACCATGGTTTGTACGGCTGGTTCTGAAGTCTTTGATAGCAAAGATCAAATCTTCGGCTCTACCGGTAGGCTCATAGGGAGGAGTAATGATTTCGGATGTTTTGAGGTTTTCAAGAGCAAGGGCTTCTTCCGTTTCGTAGGTCTTGTTGATGAGATAAGCGCGGTCATCGGCCCAAGCCTGCTTGGCGGCGTCATATGCAGCCTGCTTTACAGCAACTTGTGAAGCTGCCTCGATAAGCACGAGGTGTCTCTCGAGGACACTGTAAGCGCCCTTAAGACCGTACAAACCTGAGTTAACGGTTTCTACATTACCTTTCTTCCATCTGTATTCCTTCGGGTTTGGAGTGTCGTCATTGAGGATGAAATCCTTCATGTCGGCCCTTGCCTGGATCTTGAGGGTATCATTTACGGCAGTATATACCACCTTGCCATAGTAAGCACCACCTGCAAGCGTAGCAGAGTCACCGAAAGGAGCTTCATTGAACGGGAAAGAGTAATCGGTAATAAGGTCAACGAATTTATCATAAACGAGCTTTGCGGCAACGTCATTTTTCTCCTGAAGAGTAACAACAACATTAAAAATGTCGAGTTTAGCCCTGTCGCTGTTCAATGCATAGTCTGCAGCGTTAGGCATAACGGGAGGAGCAGTCATGGTATTGCCGTTATGATCCTTCGGCTTTGGAACCAGGTTTGATACGTTGAGAGTAACACCGGAGACAGAAACGTTCTTGTCGACGAGCCATGCCTCAAAAGCGCGTTCGTATTTCTCAACACCTTCGTGATATACGTTCACCATGTAGTAAACGGAGTCGGCTGTATTGGCCTGACGTCCGTAATTGTAAGCCTTGATAGAGTCCTTAAGATTCTCAACTTCGGCATTCCAAGCCTCGAGGTCGAGGTTCTTGGGAACATTCTGGAGAGCAGCCTGAGCTCTTGCGATCTCAGCCATATAGAAGTCAATGTTGCCCTGATAGTCGGCTTCCCAGTCAATAGAGTCTTTGAAACCGTACTCAAGGCTCCAGAGTTTTGCTTTAGCTTTCTCAAGATCCATGAGCTTATCGTTGTAGGCGTCGAAAGCTTCCTCGTATGCAGCAAGAACGCCGTTGAAGATAAAGCGCTCATGCACTGTGAGAAGGTGCTGAACTGCAGCGATGTCGCGGAGAGTTACTCTGAGATTCTCCTCAGCAGTTGCGAGGGCTGCTTTAGCATTAGCCATTTTTGTGTCGTGCTGAACCTGAAGGAGTTCTTTTTCCTTCTTCAGAGAGTCTACTTCGTAATCAGTCTGAGCAGCCTTGATCTGAACGTCATATTCGTGAATTCTGTTCTCAATCAACTGCCACTCGGTCTGAGCGTCAACATAGGCGGCTTGAGCCAACACATAGGCAGCATTGGCCTTCTGCAATTCGGCATCTGCCAAGCGTAGTTGTGCGAGTGCATCGAGGTAGTCGGCTTTCGCAGCGCGAAGCTGCTGGATACCAACCGGCTCAACGTACTCAAGACACGAAGTGAAAAGACTGCCTGCAGCAATCATGATCACTAATGAATAAATAATCTTTTTCATAAAAAAAAATTGTTAAGTGTTTGATATTTATTGGTTAAACATAAATGAATTGCCGAAAAAACACAGTTTTTCCATAGTATTTAATGGCCAAATTTAGTTATATTTTTTTACTTTTCAAAAAAAATTGTTAATAATTATCAAAAAATGTTGAAAAAAACTAAAAGAATCGGGCTCTGTTGTCCTTAATTTCGACGGTTTCCGACATTACTTGTTGTAACAACTGGGTCTGATATGCCGATTTGCGCGCGAGCGCTCTCTGCACGTCTCCTTCCGTGTAGAAGGTACCTGTCTGACGGTCGATAACCTGGAATACATATACTCCGATGTCTCCCGCAACCGGCCCGCAAATGATACCGGGCTGGGCTGATGTCACAGCACCGATAAACTTGGGATCGAGCTGCTGGAGCGTGGTACCGAAGGTAATGCCATCCTGATGGCTCACGGTAGTGCCGAGAACCTCGGCCACCTGCTCCATGGTAGTGCAACCTTCTATCTGCTCACCGATGGTGGAAGCCATCTTGGCAATCTGCTTCTCTGCGGTGAGGGTATAGGTAATATCCTGCTGTATGTCGCTCAGGGGAATCATACCCTCTTTGTAGAGGGCCGTCACGGCGGCGACGAAATAATATTTGTTGTCAACGGAAATCACGTCCGATACCTCGCCCGACTTGGTCTTGCGATCAAATGCCCAGTGAACCACGCTGCGTGCGTTGTCCACAACGCCGATACGTTCCGTGGTCTCGAGCAAACCGCTTACGGGGATGACCGGAAGCTGCTCCTCGCGCACAATCTGTGCAAACTTGTCGTAGTCGCCGTCAGATCTGTCGGCAAGGTCGGTAGCCTTCATCTGGAAGTCACGGTAGGTCTCTTCGGAAGGAATGATGTTTTTTACAAATGTGGCGAGTTGCGCCCTTTTCTGAGCTTTCGTACGCTCTGCCACATAGACTACAAAATATGCGTTGGCTGTAGTATTTTTTATCTTATATGCCTTTCCGGTAGCAGGTTCAAGGGCCTTTTCAAAGCCTTCCATGCCTGTATATGAGAAGACATCCTGAGTAATCCAGCCCATCTCGCTGAACTCGCCCGAGGGCTCCTTCATCTTCAGCGCCTTTGCGAGCAACTCGTCAGCCTCTGCTTCATTCTCGAGAGGGAATGGCGCATACCATACTTTTGCGGAATCGGCCATCATCTTGATGTCGGATAAGCGGGCCGCGGCAAGCCGGTTCTCTCCGGAACTGATCTCGCTCACTGCGGGAGCGTTCTTTCCAAATGCGATTGCCTTGAAATGGGGCTCTGACTCGAGCTGCTCTTCAGTATAATAGTAGGGATCCCACTTGCGGTCCGAGTTTAGAGCGATGAAGTTTTTGGGATTGTCGGCTACGGCAAATTCCGCATAAAGTGCATTGAAAGCCTCGGTCTGCATCTCGATATCCTCCTCAGAAGGCACAACCTCATAGAGCACATACTCTATATTGCGGGTAGCCGGACGAGTAAAGAGTTCCTTGCGTGCATTATAATAGTCTTTTACCTCCTGAGTGGTCACTTTGATTGTAGAATCACGCTCAAAACCCATAGGTGAAAGAACGAAATCGACCGAAGAGATGACATTGTTGTCAACCATCATACGACGTTGCTCAACCTTGTTGTAAACATTGGATGCGTCAATCAGTGAGGAGTACTTACTATACAGACGATCGGTGTAAACGGAATTTTCCACGGATTGCCAGTACATCTCATACTGGCCGGTGGCATCTGTGGGGATCGCCTGCACGAAACCGGCGAGGGCTTCACGGCTGAATGCGCCGTTAGCGTCCTTGAACATCTGCTGATTTGCCACCACGGGAGAGATGTTGGCTCCCTGTGTGAGATCAAGCATCTCTGCGTCACCTACAACGATGCCTGCATCGGCGATCAAAGGCTGGAAAAGGTGCTTGTCTATAAGAGACTGCCAGGCCGCATTTCGTATGGCTTTCTGTGCCTCTTCGTTGTTGGAACTCTGTCCCATCATCTCGGTCAGTCGGGTAAAATAATCAACTTCCCGGTAAAAATCACTATATGAAATGGACTTTCCGTCCAGTATGCCTACTTTATTGTCGGATGAAAATCTTTGTGCAGTCGAAGTCAGTGTTTGGGGATCAATAATGAATGATAACAGCGCGACTGCGATGAGAACTGTTATAAGTATACCTAATTTTACGCGAATTTTCTCAAGAACCGCCATTGTGTTTGTTAAGTTTTAGTTTTATTTTAGTCTGCTTTACGTGCCCATTTTACGAAAATGGAGTACAAAAGTAAACAAAAATATATTATATAGATGCATAAAGTGTCAAAAACGTTGCACGGGCGGACCAACAAAATTGAGAGAATCGAGCAAAATTGTCGTACTGTCACCTGCAATCGTGTAGGAATCGAAGGGCTTGAGCAGGATTGCATTTCTGGCCATCTCGTCCGATTCCATACCGAAACCCTGCATCATTCCCTGCGGTGATGTGAGTCTGACATAGCAGTTGGTATATATCTTTTGCTCTTGACGGTCCCAGTAAACGGTATCGCTCTCCATGCTTTCCTGCTTTATAAAATTGGTAATTATCACATCTCCGTATGCGAGCCACTGCTCCTTTCCGTCGGTGGTGATGTGCTTCGCCTCTTTCGACGTGATGCGCGTTTCCAGTTCCCCGTCGGATGTGAAAGCATTGACGGAGAATCCGCCGGTATAGAGATCGTAACACACCTCAACAGAATCCGTAATATATGAGTATTTGCGCATTTCTGGCGCACGCATCCTCATTTCCACCCCGCCGTTGACCGTCTGCACCACCTCCAGATTCTTTACCACCTGCACCGGAGTCACCCTCGGGTCAATAGGATCGCCGGTCTGCTCTTTCTTGCAGGATGAAAGCGCAAAAAGCACTATAGCCATCAAGCATGAACCGATGGCTATAGGTTTGTGTCTGTACTGTGCGGTAGGGGTCAAGAGAGACTATTTCTGTGTCCTTACGGTTGTTATTTCCGTCATACCCCCGCAAGATACGGTATATCTTTGACCGTCCGTAACGTCATACATAAAGGCATCAACCTGCATGGGGAAGTATTTACGGTACTGAGCAGCCAGTTCATCCGCATTTGCAGCGACTTCAGGGTCGGCATTCTTGGCTTTTACCATATAGTCAACCGCAACCCAGTATTTGGATCTTGCATCAACTTCGTTGCCGGGGCAATCCTGTGATGCCCAGATGGTACCTATAAGGAGATTGGCCTTGCCTGCAACGCTCTGGTCATACTCTATGGCCTTCTTGGCGGTAGCTACTGCAGTTGCGGAACGGTTGAGCTTCTTGAAATAGAACGTAGCCAGCTCTAAGTTGTATTCTGCAGCTGTCTTCACATCGTTTGGATCGAGGAGTGAAACGGCGCTCTCGAAAAACTGTGCTGCAACCCTATCTTCGTTGCGTGAGGAATAGAGTCTGTAAAGACCGTATGCCGAGCTCGATGAAGGGTTGATCTCATGGAGGGCAACGGCACTCTTGAGGAAGAGATCGGTGTTGACGCAGTCTGATCTGGTAAGCATTTTCACCATTGTGGCGAGAAGATTTGCATCTGTAGGATTCGCCTCGAATCTGGGAGTATAGAGCTCCACGAGGTTGTCGCACGATGCAACACCGCTTTCGGCGAAGATGGTTTCGATATCCTGTTTCACTACGCGGTACTCCTCTTTTTCGGGATCCATGGAAATCATCTCTTCGATGTGGTTGATGTTATTCTCGAAGCAGGTCATCAGGGCCTCCGGAGGGAGAGTGCCGGCCTGATAGAGTGCCACGCCCCCTTTCATCTGATTGATGAAAATAATGGGGCTACAATCGGTATTGATGGTGTTGATGATCTCAGTCAGCATCTGATACTGCTTGAGGGGATCGTCACCGCAATAGTTGTAGTTGATTATATCAATGGCCTTGTTGTCCATGCTCTTCACACGGTAACTGGGATAGTATTCCGAGCGGAGGTCGTGGAGCATTATCAGGGAGTCGATGAGCTCCTGTCTGCGAGCCGGATTATTGGCATTTTTGCTTATGTCCAGACGGAGAAGATTCTGACCGTGCAGGAGCATGTTCTGACTGGCTGTCGGAGGACAGAGGGCGATGGCCTTCCTCCAGTGAGGGGCAGCTTCGTCATAATTTCTCTGTTTGTAAAGTTCTGAGTAGAATGAAAGATATTTTTTACATTCCACACTGTCTTTTCCGTACTTTCCCTGGGAAAATGCAGGAAGAGAAAGAACCATTGCAAAGAGGATAATTGCGATTTTCTTCATTGTTTCCATTTTTAAAATATCGGGTAAAGTTAATAAAAATAATCTATTCTATTGGTATAAAGTTTTTACAAACCAGATGTCGTGCAGGTCAAACGAGAGGGTGAATAGGAAATATCTCTCCCTGATGAGGTTGTCTGCAACCGACCCTCTCTGGCCTATGTCTACACCCAGAGTCACTGCGTTGTAGTAGCGGAATACCGGAAACGAGACTCCGAAGGTAATGCCTCTCCTTGCTATTGGAGAGCCGTTTAGGGTAAAATAGTTCTGCTCATAGTAGGCGCCGGCCCTATAAGTGAGCGTCTTGAGGTAGTACCTGATGTCGTAACGGTTTGGCGTAACTTCAAATCCCAGCCTGAATGCCTGTGCAGTCGTCGCCTTGATGTCCACCCCCGGTGTCTCCTCAAGGAAGGCTTTGGTCCAATTTGAACGCGTGTAATCAAATCCCACCATCCATTTCTCAGGGTTGCGTAGGGTAAAGCCCACTCCGAGTTCGGATGGCGCCGACATTGTCTCAAGAGGGGTGTTGCTGTGGAAAACGGTATCCTTGCCGCTTGCCGATACACCGTAGGCGTAGCGTATATTCTCACCCCTGAATGCGGTCGCCAGATCGTATGTTACTCCGATGGTGGCAGAAGTGTTGCCGGCCAGCGGCTGCCTGTACTGGAGTCCGAACTTGCCCGATATGGCACGGGTGACGAAGGTCCAGCCAGAATTGATCGATCTTAATGATGTGTTTGTTGTAAATGTTGCGCTACTGTAACGATTAATCGTACCGAAGTAAAACTGCAGATCCGCTCCCACGCTAAGTCTATCCCAGAAGGTGGCTCCCGCACCTAAAAATGTCTGATAGATACTGCCCTGTCCGATTTTGGAGTACTTTATATCTCCGGCTTCGGCGATTATGTCGTCATTGCTCTCGGTTGTAACAAACTTGTATCCCACATTACTGTAAGGCACTATACCTACCTTGAAGGCTGAACTCTTCCAGATTGGGAACGATGCAATGATGTGGTGCATATTGAAAGTATTGTTGACGCTCTTCAACAGATCGGAACCTGTTCCTCCAACTGCCGTGGCCGGATTGGCCGTATAATAGATATTACCCTGTTCTATACCGAAATCGAGCATGAATGACTGTGCCTGGCGCTCCGTCACGGCGGCAGGATTGATATAATTGATATAGCGGTAGTTGCGGTCACCGATCCCGATGCCTCCCATCGAAAGGTTGTATGATATGCCCGGTCTGGCAAGAGAACCTACGCCGAACATAGAGTATGGAGTGAAACTGCCGTCGGCAGCTATACTCTGCGCCGAAGAAGGGAGGGCTGCAAACAGCACGAAGAGTGCCGGCAACACTGCCGCGAATCTTCTGAATTTGATTATGGTACTATTGTTCGGCATAAAATTGTGCTATCTGCGAGAGTCCCATCAAAACAAGGTTGTAAACGACAAATATGGAACTTTTCAGCTTTTCGGCAAAATAAATCGCATCCCCGCCTGTGAAAATCACCGTTCTATCAGGATACTCTCTCTTATATCCTTCTATCTCAAACATTATGCCGAGAATATTACCCGCAGCCATGGCGGTATCCAAATCAAAGCCGATCGGGTTGATTTTCTCCTCTTTATGGGACTCCATAAAATCCCTCGGATTGAGTAGCGGGATACGCTCTGTAAAGTGGCTCAGAGCCCGATATCTGGTATTTAAGCCCAAAGAAATTGCACCGCCGGCATAACATGCAGAAGCATTCTCTTTATGACAATCAATAAATTCCACCGTAATGGCCGTACCGAAGTCAAACACCATCAAGTCATTTTCCGGAAAGAGGTTATTGGCTGCAAGAATAGCCGCTATCCGGTCTGCTCCCATGCCCTCGGGCATGTTGGCAAGTACCTCAAACTGCGGTAGTCCGGTTTTTACCAGACGGTCACATTCCGCCACATCCAGAACAATCAAACGGTCGCAGCACTCATTGAGCAACATTGTCTCCAACTCGGGATCGTCTGCACGAACATTGCTTAAAACAGCCACCCGTACTCTTTGGCCCGGATATTCCGAATCGAAAGTCTCGCGGATAAACTGTCGGATATCATCTCCCGCATAACGGAAAACTTTTCCTATCCTCTCGTTGTCGGCAAAGGCCGCCTTGCATGCCGTATTGCCGATATCAATAAGCAAATACATTCTATATTTATTATGGTCTTTGGGGTTGCAAAGGTAAGAAGTTTTTGGAATCTAAATGAGTTTTGAGAGAAAGAGAATGGCTTGACGTACATCAGGAATGCTTTTTACCCTGATATAGAGTCTATCTTTAACCTCATTTACCCTGCAGCGGTCACCGAGTGACTGGATGGCGGTAAGTATGGCGGGGAATAGATCCCCTCTATAATATGAATGCATACTGTTTGAGATAAAATAGGCCAGCATCACCCCATTTTTCAGGATTATCTTCTCAAAACCGAGATTTTGTGCGACTTTCTTTAGCTGTACTATACGGATCAACTCTTCGAGCTGTTCGGGAATCGGACCGAAACGGTCTGTCATCTCCTTACGCAGAGCCTCCATCTGCCTCTCATCGCCGATATTTGTCAGATCCTTGTAAAGACGGATTTTTTCCGAAGTAACTTGCACGTACTCATCGGGAATATAGGCCTCAAGGTCGGTCTCTATCTGGGTATCCGCCATAGGGACGGAGCGCATGGCATCGGGCATGGCCACATCCTCTCCTTTACTCATCTTCTCTTCACGCAGCTCCGCCATCGCCTCGTTGAGGATACGCATATAGGTCTCGAATCCCATCTCGGCAATAAATCCGCTCTGCTCCGCACCCAATAGATTGCCTGCTCCGCGGATATCCAAATCCTGCATTGCTATGTTGAATCCGCTACCCAGTTCCGAGAAGGCCTCGATCGCTCTGATGCGTCTGCGGGCATCGTCCGTAATAGATGCGATGGGAGGTATCAGGAGATAACAGTAAGCCTTGACATTTGACCGACCGACCCTCCCTCTGAGTTGGTGAAGGTCGCTCAAACCGAAGCGTTGCGCCTGATTGATTATCATCGTGTTGGCATTGGGAATATCTATTCCGTTTTCGATTATGGTGGTGGCCAGCAGGATATCGTACTCACCTGCGATAAACTCCACTACCCTCTTTTCCAGCGTTTCG
>CAZRBY010000001.1:74043-94629 GCA_964598495.1 uncultured Muribaculaceae bacterium | reverse complement strand
TGCTGGTTGCGATAAGCACATCGTATTCGTAATTTTCGAAATCGAGAATAATCTTTTCCAGCTTTTCGGGCTCCATCTGTCCGTGTGCCACACATATCTGTGCTTGAGGTACCAGACGCTGCAATATATCACGCACCGAGAGGATATCTTCTATCCTGTTGTGGACGAAAAAGACCTGTCCCCCTCTTTCCAGCTCGGAGTTGATGATATCGGTTATGACATCATCATTGAAATTAATCACCTCGGTATAGACCGGTTTGCGGTTGGGAGGAGGGGTGTTGATGATGGAGAGATCCCTTGCTCCGAGAAGCGAAAATTGCAAAGTTCTGGGGATTGGAGTGGCGGTGAGGGTGAGAGTATCTATATTGCTCCTCATCCGGCGTATCTTTTCCTTGGAAGAAACTCCGAATTTCTGCTCCTCGTCGATAATGAGCAATCCGAGATCCTTGAAGAGTACTTTTTTGTTGAGGATGCGGTGAGTGCCGATAAGTATATCCACTCTGCCGGCCTCGAGATCTCCCAATATGCGCGATATCTCTTGTGTGTTGCGCAAGCGGCTGACATACTCAACCCTGCAGGGGAAATCCTTAAGACGAGAAGAGAATGTCTGATAGTGCTGCAGCGCAAGAATGGTGGTCGGCACAAGAACCGCCACCTGCTTGCTGTCGCAAACAGCCTTAAACGCAGCCCTGATGGCCACTTCAGTCTTGCCGAATCCCACGTCTCCGCAAACGAGGCGGTCCATCGGCAGGTCACTCTCCATATCTTCCTTTACTTTCTTTGAAGCAAGAGCCTGGTCAGGCGTATCCTCGTACATAAATGAAGATTCAAGTTCTTGCATTAGATAATTGTCGGCCGAAAATGCAAATCCTTTTGAATGTTGTCTGGCGGAATAGAGTTTTATCAGGTCATCTGCTATATCCTTTACCTTGGATTTGGTTCTGGATTTGAGATTTTCCCACGCCTTGGTGCCGAGCTTATAAATTTTCGGAGGTTCTCCATCCCTCGATTTATATTTGGACATACGGTGGACACCGTGAATGGAGACAAATACCACATCATTGTCTTTATAGACCAGTTTTATCGCCTCCTGCACCTTACCGTTTACATTTGTCTTGACAAGACCTCCGAACTTGCCCACTCCGTAATCTATATGGACTACATAATCTCCCAGCCTGAATGCCATTATCTCATTGATGGTAAGGCGTTCGGATCTCTCTACCTGCCTTTTGACCTTTACCTTGTGATAGCGTTCGAATATCTGGTGGTCGGTATAATAGCAATTCTTGGAAATCCTGTCCACATAACCTTCATGGAGTGACAACGGCAGAAAATCAGGTCGCACCTTCTCGCCCGTATCAACCAAAATCTGCCTTAGACGGTCGGTCTGTGCCTCATTGGGGCTGAGGATGGTCACAGTATATCCCTGATCCATCTTGCTTCGGATATCCTGCGAGAGTATTTCGAAATTTTTATTGAATGTAGGCTGGGGTATGACATAATTTTCTCCGGTAGGATTTTCCCCCCTCAAATCCCATAAAACAAAATTATCGGGAAGAATATCCCAAAACGGGACGAGGGGTGTGTCATCCATGTTCTTGTGTATATCGGGAAAAATGTCGACACTCTCCACGCTCTCTTTTGAAAGCTGGGTATTGATGTCGAATTTGCGGATTGATTCAACCTGATCACCGAAAAAATCTATTCTGACAGGCAGGTTGTCGGCAAATGAAAATATATCGATTATACCGCCCCTCAAGGCAAATTGACCGGGCTCCGCCGTGAAATCCACTTTTTCAAATCCGCTTTCATAGAGCATTTCTTTTATGAATTCGTGGGAAAGTCTCTCTCCTCGCTTTATCGAAAGTATGGTGCGTCTGATTTCGCTTCTATTCAGTACCGGCAGATCCAGAGCTTCCGGATAGGAGATTATCAGCACAGGTTTGTGCCGAGAATTGTACTCCATATCCATCAGCCGACCGGTTATGACAAATGAGCCGGCTCCGACCTTTTCACGCCATGAAGCGCATGAACCCCCCTCAAATGAGTTCAGAGCCGATAACGCGGCCGTACGCTGCACCTTGGCAGTAGCCTCTTTCAGTTCACTTTTATCCGTCGGCGAGGGATAATAATAGATACACTCGTCAGAAAAAAAACTATAGAAGTCGTTGGTCAGGAAATATGCATTCTTCTTGGTATCTGCCAACACGACATGCACCGATGGAGCATCCATCAAAGAGATTACCGATGTTATGTAAACTGCTTTTGCCGATGAGGTAAAACAGTTGTCTACATAATTCCTGGATATATTTTCGGGAATATGCACCTTATTTTACCTCAGCGCCTATATCCATTTTTGAATAGAGTGCGGAGAGTTCCGAAAGATCTACCGAACCCTTTTTATACCACTTTTCAATTACAGGATTGAATGTCTCGAAAATAGCCTCCTCGTAGGGAGCAAGACGCTGAATATATCCGGTTCCCTCTCCATTCAGGAGAAGATCGAAACGGAAATATTTGCCGCCATTTCCTCTTGAAACGGGAAATACGTTGGCTTTTCTCGCCATCGCCAGGTCGCAAATCTCGCAATTCTTAGGATCGAAACCTTCGCCGTTTTCACCTCTTGCCACCACCTGTGCCGGAAGATTGTTGCCGCTCTTCACAAATAGAGGAACCGCAATGCTTACCGGAGGATATCCCAAAACGCTCCACATAACTGTAAGCTCGGGATTTTCACCCGGAAGCACGCCTTTTACCACACTGGATGCCGAAGTTGACTTGCGTGGGATGAAATCCTGATCTACAAACCAACCGTTGGGAGCTACCTCAGGATTTTCGGCAAGATTGATATCGAGAAGAGAGTGATAAAAATTGCGTGAAAGTGAGTTAAAAATCCACTGCGGCGTCATAGGTTGGTTCTTTATGAAACGGTCCATGAATATATCGCTCGCACTGACATAACGGATATAACCCATACCATCATTAATCTTTCCGGTAAAAGAGTGGTTGGTATATATAAGGTAACCCTCAGGGGCAACAGCAGGGTTATTTACATCCACCTTTACCCAATCCCTACAGCTCACTTCATAATAAGCCGCACCGCCTTCTGCGTCAATTACACCGAAATTTGCCTCCACACCTGTTGGAAACTTCATTTTCGAGAGCATTTTCTCGAAATCGGCAAGAGTTCTGCAGGCGGCCAGCGCATTGTACATCACCACTCCCTCCTGATCCTGAATAGATACCTCTTCATATGTAAGATTGTATGAAGCTGTATTCATGATTGAAAAACCAACTTCATTGGTACCCATCCAAGCCTCTTTTGTCTCCTTCGGACTATCCACAAGGGCTATGAATGCATATTTGATGCTTTTGTCTTTGGATTTATCAAAATATTCGATGCGATTGTCCAGAGTGCCCGTATCGCGATGTTTCCATAGCAGGGGACGTCCGTCCGGGGTTGCCTTTCCCGTGATAATTGCCGAAGTACAGGCATTGCTCTCCTGTAACGGGATAAAAAACAAAACAGCTATTACTGCAATAATAATTCTTTTCATTTTATATTATTCTGTTGTTTTAAAGTTATGAACATTTCAATATCAGAAGAGGAGATTTTCCTTGTCGGAAATTTTTATTCCGAGGTGATTATAGGCAAGTTCGGTTACAACCCTACCTCGCGGAGTACGGGATATAAAACCCTCTTTGATTAAAAACGGCTCATATACCTCCTCAAGAGTACCTACATCCTCACTGATAGCCGTAGCTATTGTGCCGGCTCCAACCGGACCACCTTTGAACTTTTCTATAATGGTGGTAAGAATCTTATTGTCAATGGCATCCAAACCGCGTTTGTCAATATTTAGAGCATTGAGGGCTATTCGAGCTATTTCAATATCTATTATACCGGTGCCCTTGACTTGCGCAAAATCTCTCACTCTCCGGAGCAGAGAATTGGCAATACGCGGTGTACCGCGGCTACGTAAAGCTATCTCCCACGCCGCATCTTCATTTATTTCTATATCCAAAATAGAGGCGCTCCTTATTATGATTTTTTTGAGAACAATCGCATCATAATACTCCAGATGCGATTTTATACCAAATCTTGCCCTTAAAGGAGAGGTGAGAAGTCCGCTGCGGGTGGTAGCCCCTATAAGCGTAAAAGGATTGAGCGAAATCTGTATGGAGCGTGCTCCGGGCCCCTTATCTATCATTAAATCTATCGTATAATCCTCCATTGCAGAATAGAGATATTCCTCAACTATCGGTGAAAGACGATGAATCTCATCTATAAAAAGAACATCTCCCTCTTCAAGGGAAGTAAGAAGTCCGGCCAGATCCCCTGGCTTATCCAGAACCGGACCTGAGGAAATTTTCATATTTACCCCAAGTTCATTGGCTACAATATGGGCAAGAGTAGTCTTGCCGAGACCGGGAGGACCATGCAAAAGTATGTGATCGAGAGCCTCACCTCTGAGAAGTGCCGCCTTGACAAAAATCTTAAGATTTTCTATGACCTTGTCCTGTCCGGCAAACTCCTCGAACTCTTTAGGACGTATTTGTCCCTCGATATCACGTTCTCTGGAAAAGGACTCCTCCCTCGGATCAAATCTTTCTTTGCTCATATCTTGTGGTACCGCTTTGATAGCGTTTTTAAACAACACAAAAATAAATAATATTATTTAAAAAAGTAGTAGTAGTTATTAATGTGTTGATATTGTGGATAAAATTCAGACGTTAATTATCAAAAATATATTGACAGAATATAAACAATTATTTGCTCTGAATAATGCCATTTAAAATAGATTTGTTTATTATGTTCATAAATTCATTTGATCTTTTAAACAATGGAGCAGTATTGATAATGTTTGTAAAAGAATTCAAAACTGAGTTTGCATATTTAACAACTATTATTATGATTATCTTTTTCATAAAAAGTTATCAAATGGTATAAACATATAATCAACTGTTATTGGAAGATATTAAAAAAAATGGGGTACTAACCCCATTTTTGGCTGTTGGCTATTGGTTATTAGCTGTTGGCTCTAAAGTAGTATTAATAATTGCCGCGTATGCCGCACCACTCCCAACTACACACCACTCCATACTCTAAACTATCCCGTACCCCGTACCTAGTCTTTTAATTTAGCTGAAAGAAATTCTCTGTTGAGTCTGGCAATATGTGCTATACTGATGCCTTTTGGACACTCCAATTCACAGGCACGTGTGTTGGTACAACTGCCGAAACCAAGTTCATCCATCTTTGCAACCATAGCTTTAGCACGACGTGCCCCCTCAATTTTACCCTGGGGTAAAAGAGCCAGTGAACTTACACGGGATGCTACAAATAGCATTGCAGAGCCATTTTTGCAAGTGGCAACACAAGCACCGCAACCGACACATGCTGCTGCGTCCATGCTTTCGTTTGCTTTTTCTTTCTGTACGAGAATAGCGTTTGCATCGGGAGCATTGCCGGCATTTACCGATATGAATCCACCGGCCTGAAGTATTTTATCAAATGCCCCTCTGTCTACAACGAGATCTTTTAGAATGGGAAAACCACGGGTTCTCCAAGGTTCTACGGTAATGGTCTCGCCATCCTTGAATTTGCGCATATAGAGCTGACAAGTGGTTATTTCATTGTCGGGACCATGTGCACGGCCGTTAATGTAAAGCGAGCATATACCGCATATTCCTTCTCGACAGTCGTGGTCAAATGCCACGGGATCGACTTTTTTCCCTTTACAACCTTTGTTGACTGCAATCGGATCTGCACCTTCGTTAATAAGTTGTTCGTTGAGAATATCCAACATCTCCAGGAAAGATGTTCCGGGAGATATGTTTTGCACTTTGTAGGTTTCAAAGTGACCTTTACTTTTGGCGTTTTTTTGCCGCCATATCTTTAATGTAAAATTCATAAACTACTCCTTACTCTTTATATTTTAGCGTAACTGCGCGAGGCAACTTTCACAAATTCAAATTTCAACGGTTCTTTGTGAAGAACGGGTTCCCGATCCTCTCCTTTAAATTCCCATGCGCTGACATACATGAAGTTTTCATCGTCACGCTTTGTTTCACCATCTTCGGTTTGCATTTCCTCGCGAAAGTGACCTCCGCAGGATTCACGGCGATTGAGGGCATCAAGTGCCATAAGTTCTCCCATTTCCATAAAGTCGGCAACTCTCAATGCCTTCTCCAGTTCCTGGTTGAATTCATTATTTTCACCTGGTACACATACGTTCTCCCAATATTCTTTGCGAAGTTTCCTTATCTGTGCGATTGCTTTTTTCAAACCCTCCTCATTACGGGTCATTCCTACATACTCCCACATTATATGGCCGAGTTCTTTGTGATATGAATCAACACTGCGTCGGCCTTTTACGTCGAACAGTTTATTTATCCTGTCGGTGATACCCTTTTCAGCCTCTGCAAATGCGGGGTGGTTTATGTCGGTCTTTGGGGTCAGAATTTTGCCTGCAAGATAGTCACCGATAGTATATGGAAGGATAAAATATCCGTCTGCAAGGCCTTGCATAAGAGCTGAAGCACCCAGACGGTTTCCGCCGTGGTCGGAGAAATTGGCTTCGCCAATAGCATAAAGGCCAGGAATAGTAGTCTGGAGGTTATAGTCAACCCAGATACCACCCATAGTGTAGTGGATGGTAGGGTAAATCATCATAGGTTCTTCATAAGCATTGACGTCAGTAATCTTTTCGTACATCTGGAAGAGGTTGCCGTATCTTGCTTTAATAACATCCTTTCCGAGTCTTTCAATTGCAGTGCTGAAGTCAAGGAAAACCCCTCTGCCCGTATTGTTAACGCCGAAACCTGCATCACAACGCTCTTTTGCCGCGCGGGAGGCCACATCACGGGGCACAAGGTTGCCGAATGCGGGATATCTGCGTTCCAAATAGTAATCCCTATCCTCTTCGGGAATCTGTGATCCCTTAAGCTCTCCTGCCTGTAGTTTTTTGGCATCTTCGATCTTTTTTGGAACCCAGATGCGTCCGTCGTTACGGAGAGATTCCGACATAAGGGTCAGTTTGGATTGCTGGTCGCCTTCGACCGGAATACAAGTGGGATGAATCTGTGTAAAGCTCGGGTTTGCGAAGAATGCCCCCTTCTTATAGCACTGCCAAATTGCAGAACCATTGCAGGTCATTGCGTAAGTTGAGAGAAAGTAACAGTTGCCGTATCCTCCGGTGGCGATAACCACTGCATGCGCACCGAATCTTTCAATTTTACCCGTTACAAGGTTACGGGCTATTATACCCTTCGCTTCACCCTCTATAACTACCAGATCAAGCATCTCATGCCTTGGATATGTCTTTACGCGTTCTTTGGTAACCTGACGATTGAGTGCCGCATAAGCACCGAGAAGGAGCTGTTGTCCGGTTTGACCGCGCGCATAGAAGGTACGGGAAACCTGTCCGCCTCCGAATGAACGGTTATCGAGAAGTCCGCTGTAATCGCGTCCAAAAGGAACACCTTGTGCAACGCAATGGTCGATGATATTATTGGATACTTCGGCGAGGCGGTAGACATTTGCTTCGCGGCTGCGATAGTCACCGCTCTTTATGGTGTCGTGGAACAGACGATAAACCGAGTCATTGTCGTTTCTGTAATTTTTAGCAGCATTGATTCCACCCTGGGCTGCGATGGAATGTGCGCGACGGGGAGAATCGCTGATGCAGAATACCTTAACATTATAGCCGAGTTCTCCCAAAGAGGCAGCCGCAGATGCACCGCCAAGACCTGTGCCGACAACGATTATTTCAAGTTTACGTTTGTTGGCAGGGCTTACAATACGGATATTGTTTTTGTGAGATATCCATTTTTGTTCGAGGGGCCCTTCTGGAACGTGGGAAACTAATTTTGTCATTATGGATTTAGGTGTATTATAATTTTTATAAAATAATTCAGGGCGCAAAGATATCATTTTATTTATAACTTTGCTCGCAAATCAATTATTAGGTTCGATATGGAAAGATTTGTTACGGCGGGCGGCATCGCGGTCCATATTCTTGATTCCGAAAAAGGGGAGAAATGCATCATTCTGCTCCATGGTTATCTTGAAACCATGTATATCTGGACAGAATTCGCAGAGTTTCTTTCCAAGCAATACAGGGTAATTGTGATTGATATTCCGGGCCATGGTCTCACAGACTATGCTCCAGCCGACTCATCAGGCAATCGAATCAACACAATGGACTTTTGCGCAACCGTAGTAAAGGACGTGCTTGATAAATGTTCCGTCAAAAAAGCAGTAATAGGAGGCCATTCGCTAGGTGGGTACATTGCACTTGCCTGCTGTCGTCTTTATCCCGAGACTTTCGAAAAACTCATACTTTTCAACTCACATCCTTATGAGGATCCCGAAGAGAAGGCCATAGACCGAAAACGCGAAATTGATATCATTGAGAGCGGTAAACTTTCAGTGCTTGCCTCGGTATCCATTCCTAAGATGTACTCCGGAACCAATCTGCGCGAAATGGATGAGAAAATCAGAGAGACCCTGGAACTTTGCGAGACGCACGACCCTATGGGTATAGTAGCTTCTATCAAAGGGATGCAAATACGTCCGAATGCCTCTTCGCTGCTCTCCGATTCCGAAATTCCGGTGATGGTTATTGTCGGAGATCAGGACAATTTTATGCCGGCCCCGATGATCCTGAAGATGCGCGAGAGTTTTCCAAAAGTTCGTTTTGAAGAGTTAGCCGGATGCGGACACAATTGCTTTGTTGAGCGCCCCGTTGAGGTGCTCGACAGAGTCATTTCTTTTGTCGGTTAAGAGATCTATCTCTTCTTTCTCATTAATTCCACTACCTTCTCCACCGGCAGCGCTTCTACGGTTCTGCCTCCTTTACCGGTCATATCGGTAGCCATGAAAAGAGAGTTCCACAAAGCCTCAGCCGTTGCTTCGATGGTAGCCTCGAAGAGAGCAGACATATCTTCATTGTGCAGCAGAACTGGATTGTATACGGGCGTAGACTCGTTTATGAGATTTTCCTTGCATACGGAGAGAGCTATCACATAATCTCCGCTTCCGTTGGATGCTATGCCGCCTGTCTTTGCAAGACCCATCATTGCCCTTTTGGCAATCCTTTTAAGGTTGCGAGCATCCACCGGCGCATCGGTGATGACTACCATCATACATGAGCCGTCGGGATTGAGCTGCTGCTCCTGAGTACCGTCGGACAGCGATTTAAGGACACATCTCTCCTCCTCCACTGCATTCTTGAAGCTATATCGGCCCAACATTTGCCCCACCGGCACTCCGTCGATTTCAAGTATGCCGCCATAATTTGATTGTACAAGTACACCCACGGTGTATCCTCCCAGCGATTTAGGAAGCACACGTGAAGAGGTGCCTATTCCACCCTTGAAACCAAAGCAGACGGTGCCTGTGCCGGCCCCCACGCATCCCTCTTCAACCGCTCCGCCCGATGCCGTTTCTATAGCTTTAAGCACATGCTCGGCTGTGACGTGTCTGCCTCTTATATCGTTGAGGCTGCCGTCATTGGTTTCTCCCACTACAGCATTGACCGAACCTACCGATTCGTTGCCTTTCTGTCCAAGCGAATAGGTTATTACACCCTCGATACCTTGTGCCACGGAGAGAGTATTTGTTAGGATGATTGGAGATTCAATGTTACCCAGTTCTTCAATTTGAGTCACTCCTGCCAGTTTGCCGAAACCGTTTCCTGCATACACTGCTGCCGGACATTTGAGACGGAAGAGATTGCCTTCGTGTGGAATGATGGCTGTCACTCCGGTGCGGACATCCTCTCCCTCAATTATAGTTACCTGTCCAACTTTCACTCCGGGAACATCGGTGATGGCATTGTATTCTCCTGTACGGAAAATGCCGGGCTTAATGCCATAATCCCTGATTCTGCCTTGCGAAAACAGAGATACGGTGATCAGAAGCAATGTGGCTATGGCTATAAATCGTTTCATTTCGAATAATATTTTAATCTTATATTAATACAAATATAGTTTTACTTTTGTAAAAATTTTACAGTGATGATAAAAAAGGAACAAATCATTAGATCTTGTAGGGAAGAAACGGCGGCATTTGTAGCTATTATTCCGCATGGTGTTGATGAAAGAGAAGTAAACGAATACCTCGGAGAGCTCGAGTTTCTCGCTGAGACAGCAGGAGTAAAAGGAGCTAAGCATTTTACGCAAAAACTGCAAAAACCCAACTCCAGGACCTACATAGGTAAAGGGAAACTTGAAGAAATATCAACTTATGTTCAGGATAATAAGATAGATTATCTGATTTTTGACGATGAACTCTCCCCTTCGCAACTCAGAAATATTGAACAAGCTGTCGGAATCAGGGTTATTGACCGTACCGGCCTCATACTCGACATTTTTGCGCAACGTGCAAAAACGGCTTATGCAAAAACGCAAGTCGAGCTTGCACAGTATCAGTACCTTTTACCGAGATTGACAGGTATGTGGACCCACCTTGAGCGTCAGCGGGGAGGTATAAGCATGAGAGGCCCGGGTGAGACGCAGCTTGAGACAGACCGCCGTATAGTTTTGGATAAGATTGCTAAACTTAAGGAGCAACTTAAAAAGATTGATCGTCAGATGGCCTCACAAAGGGGTAATCGCGGCTCGTTGGTGCGCATTTCCCTTGTCGGCTATACCAATGTAGGCAAGAGCACAATAATGAATCTTTTGGCCAAGAGTGATGTTTTTGCCGAAGATAAGTTGTTTGCAACACTTGACACCACTGTACGCAAGGTGGTTATTGATAATGTTCCCTTTCTTTTGAGTGATACAGTAGGTTTTATCAGAAAACTTCCTACACAACTTGTAGAATCTTTCAAAAGTACTTTGGATGAGGTCAGGGAAGCGGATATACTCATGCATGTCGTGGATATTTCACACCTCAATTTCGAAGAGCATATCAAAGTCGTCAACCAGACTCTTCTCGAAATCGGTGCTCAAGACAAACCTCTTTTTATGGTTTTCAATAAGATCGACGCATATCATCACGAAGAATATGATGAATTTTCAATGCTGGAAAAGAAGTTGATCAATTATACTATAGACGATCTTAAGGCATCATGGATATCAAAAGAACATACGCCCTGTATATTTATATCGGCAAAAGAGAAAATCAATATTGAAAAACTTCGTTCCGACCTTTACAAAATGGTTGCCGAGATTCATGCGGGTCGTTATCCTTTCGACAATTTCCTTTGGTAGGTTGTTGGCCATTGGCTGTTAGCTATTAGCTTTTCGACATAGGACATTGGCTATTTGTTATTGATTATTGGCTTTTGGCTGATGGCCGGTAATTGCAAATTGCTCCAAACTTAACCTCCGAAGTCAGCAGTTGCTACTGATGACAAAAAACTCCCTTTCATTATTGTGAAAGGGAGTTTTAGGTTTTACGGATTCGCAGCTTTGATTAGCGGAGCTGGAACAATACCGGGAAGGTGTAGGTAACCTTTACAGGCCTTTCCCTCTGTTTGCCGGGGGTCCACTTGGGGGAGCTGGAAACGATTCTAACTGCTTCTTTGTCAAGCGAAGGGTCAACGCCTCTGAGTACCTTGACGTCTCTTACGGATCCGTCAGTGTACACAGTAAACTGCAGTGTAACACGACCCTGTACGCCATTTTCTTTTGCAAGTTCAGGATAAACAAGTTTACTGTTTACCCATTTGGAGAAATCATTGGCGTCGCCGCCTTGAAATTTAGGTTTCTCTTCTACCAGTGCAAAAGGTATAGCCTCTTCCTCAACCTCCTCTTCCTCTACCACAGCTACATAGTCCATAATTTCAACACCGATGCTCGCATCATCTTCCATATCTATAAATAGATTGTCGGTTACGACTATATCGTCATCAACTATGTCGATAATGTCAGACAATACCGGAATCTTGGGTGCCTCAGGAGGAGGAAGCTGTTCTTGCTGGGTTACAGGAATGAACTCTTCCTCAACAACTTGCTCCTGTACTGCGAGGTTCACTGTCTCGGCTTTTTCAGCACTTGACCACTCAAACGCAAGCAATACTACTCCGAGTACGATTATCAGTCCAATCTCTCTGAACAATAATTTTTTGTTTTCAAGATCTGCTTTGGGTGTTTTTTTAACTTCCATGTCAGTATTTTATTTTTGTTTGTCCAATCTTTTCGGCCTAATTGACCTACAACTGGTAAAATTAGTAAGAAAAAATGATTTATAACAAATTTTTTGTTGATAATTTTATTAAATATTTTCTATATACTTGACAATTAAGTTTTTATATTCCTTGATTTATTTTTAATTTTGTTGGCAATTACGCAGCATCAACTTTTTTGTGTCACGAAACACCATTCTATATCTTATATTTAATTTTTTCGCAAACGTTTGTAAAAATTCCATTTACAATCAATCTTTTCAGAATAGATTCTGCCTTTCACATTAAATAACAATTTTGTTAAATATTTGCTATTTGTGCACTCTATTCACTATTTTTGTAGCAAATAACGAGCCAAAACAGCTCTGTTTGTACTTTTTAGCAATACTATGATAAGTTTTTTTAATGAGGATATAAAATTTGATTTGACCCTTAAGAGAATTGCCACAAAATGGTTGAGAAATTTGGCATCTGAAAGAGGATATAAAATCGGACAACTCAATTATATCTTCTGCAGCGACCCTTATTTACTTCGACTTAATAAGGATTACCTCGGACATGACTATTTTACTGATGTCATCACATTTGATTATTCCGGTGATTTTGAGTTCCGCTATGGTCCGGACTCTATTAGCGGTGATATATATATAAGTATTGACACGGTTAGTCGCAATGCAGAAATTTATGGGGAAGGTTTTGAGAGAGAACTTCATCGTGTAATAGCGCACGGTCTGCTGCACCTCTTGGGTTTTGACGATGTTACAAAAGAACAGCAGGTAGAAATGAGAGTTCGTGAAGAGATGGCGCTCGAGTCACTATCTACTTTATTATCAGTTAGTTAAATGAAAACTCCGCAATATGATATAATAGTAATAGGTGCCGGACATGCAGGTTGTGAGGCGGCAGTTGCTGCTGCACGTTTGGGTTCAAAAGTTTTGCTCATAACGAAGGATATGAATAAAATTGCACAAATGTCCTGCAACCCTGCCATTGGTGGTATTGCTAAAGGTCAGATAGTCTGTGAAATAGATGCTTTGGGAGGATACTCTGCGATTGTTACCGACTCATCAACCATACAATTCAGGATGCTGAACCTCTCAAAGGGTCCTGCAATGTGGAGTCCTCGTGCTCAATGCGATAAACTACATTTTTCCATGAACTGGCGCTATGTGCTCGAAAATACCTCTAACTTAGACATTTGGCAGGATACTGTTACTTATTTAACCTTCCGTGGTTCATTAATTTGCGGTGTCCGTGTCTCCATGGGTGCGGAATTTGCCTGTAAAAGCGTCATTTTGACTGCAGGAACATTTCTCAATGGCCGACTTTATATAGGAAACGAGATGGTTCACGGTGGTAGAATGGGGGAATCGCCTTCCCTCGGTTTGACTGAACAACTCTCAAGCATGGGTTGTTCGACAGCCAGAATGAAGACTGGTACACCTCCGAGAATTGATGCCCGCTCGCTTGACCTTTCAAAACTTGATATTCAGGAATTCGATCCCAATCCCTCCAAGTTTTCCTACCTACCTTTTAAGACAAGTATTCAGCGAGGTAGAGAGCAAAAGCCTTGTTATATCGTACATACAAATAATGAAGTTCATAATATACTTCGTACCGGTTTTAATGAATCACCGCTATTTAGTGGAAAGATCAAGGGTATTGGACCTCGTTATTGCCCTTCCATAGAAGATAAGCTACGCACATTTGCGGGAAAGGAGACTCATCAACTATTTCTGGAACCTGAAGGGTGGAATACTCATGAATATTATCTTCAAGGTTTCTCTTCTTCCCTTCCTCTGAAGGTTCAGATGGATGCCCTACAGGAGATAGAGGGACTTCGTGGCGTCAAAATATTCACACCTGCCTATGCGGTCGAATATGACTTTTTTGACCCTACAGAGTTACAGGTTACTCTTGAGTCCAAGATTCTTCCGAATCTCTATTTTGCCGGACAGGTAAATGGTACTACGGGCTATGAGGAGGCAGCAGCCCAAGGGCTAATGGCCGGTATCAATGCCCATCTTAAAATAAACGGCAAAGAGCCTTTTATTCTCAAGCGTGATGAGGCTTATATAGGAGTTTTAATAGACGACCTTATTACAAAAGGCGTTGATGAACCCTATAGGATGTTTACTTCAAGAGCTGAATATCGTATTCTTTTAAGGCAGGACAATGCAGACAGTCGCCTTACTGAGTTTGGATACAAACTAGGTCTTGTAGATAAGTTCAGATATGAATATACGAAACTAAAATATGATATTATATCTCATTATATTGATTTTTCACATTCCACTTCTCTAAGACCGGAAGATGTTAATGACTACCTCAGTTCCATTGATAGTGCAGAAATTATATCCAAGAAGAAGATATCAGACCTTTTATCCCGTCCATCAACCTCTATTAAAGCCCTTCTTGAATTTGTTCCACGTGGAACAAAGATTGAGACAAATCTCGTCGAAGAATTGATATCACTGTCGACGATAGAAACAGAGCAAATTAAAAACCTTCTTGAGTTGCCTTGGGGTAAAACTGAAGGCAAAGATGAGATAGACCCTGAATTTGTGTCTGAAGAAATACTTCAGTCTGCGGAAATCAGCATAAAGTATAAAGGCTACATCGAACGAGAAAAAGGAATTGCAGACAAGATCAGGCGCTTGGAAAACCTTAGAATTCCGGATGATTTCGACTTTTCAAAAGTCACTTCCTTATCAATGGAATGTCGTATTAAGCTCAATCGATATCGTCCAAGAACAATTGCTCAGGCTTCGCGTATTTCCGGCGTATCTCCGGCCGATATACAGGTACTTTTGATCTATTTCGGTAGGTAATATTTATTTCTCATCTCAGGCCTTACGACTATTTGTTCAGCCTCTCGCATCCGGATTTGTATAAGATATGCCTATTGCTTTCCTCTGCCTCAATAGTAACGGAAATAAACAATAATGGCGGTAAATACATGCACTGCCATCAGTCAAGGTATTGATGCCGCACAATAAAAACCGCAAACGTTCCACGTGGAACATTTGCGGCCTAAGTTAAAATAATATTAACCTCAAATAGGGAAAGAAAAGGTCGAATGAGTTGACTCGGTTGAAAAACCGTCGTTGAGTGACGTGAGCAACAGATAGGGATACCTGGTGTCGTACTGGAATGGGGATGGAGGATTAAATGCGGTTTCCTCAATGATGTAATCCAGTAAATAATGATTCCACTGAAAATAGTCCGATATCAATTTTTCATCTCTTGTCAGAAACAGACTAACACCGTCAAAATTGGAAATGAATGCTCTGTTTTCAAACAAAGGCAGCGATTCGGAATTCCTGTAAATCGGAGTGTTAAACCCGATTTTGTCGTAAAAAGGTATAATCTCCGCATTGGTAGGGTGCACCATCATAAATTTCCAGCCCTGCCGTTTAGCATTATTTCTAATGTAGGCTATAAGTGATTTCGCAAAACCGCGACCACGATATGCCGGCAATGTGGCAAGGCCACAAACGTATACTCCCGGATGGGAGTCCCTGTGTCCTCTGGTGCGTGAACTTGAGATATATGATATGCTCATAGTCTGCACCACAGAGACGGCCTTGCCATCCTGTTCATAAACAAGAGTATGTCTTGGGGTGCATTTTTTCAGGAAGAAATCGATATATTCATCGCTCGTATCAAAGCATTTCCTATAGATGCGGCGTATATCCGATATGTCCTGTTTTGTGGCTGAGCGAATCATGGCTAAGTTAAGCTATTCTAATCGTCTGATTTTTCAGTCTTGAATATTTCGTTGATGAGGTTTGCGTATTTCTTGTGTATGTTGCGACGTTTAAGCTTGAGGGTCTGAGAGAGCATATCATTATCTGCGGTCCAATCGTCAAGCACAATTCTTTCACGTTTAATGGCTTCATGGGCTGCCAGGGTTTTATTTACCTTCTCAACTTCAGCGTGGATAAGTTTAACAATATCTTCAGAGGCGATGAGTTCCAGGTCTGTCCCATATTGGATTTTACGCTTCTGAGCATACTCGTTAAGCTTTGGTAATGAGGGGATTATGATTGCAGAGGCAAATTTTTGGTTTTCGCCGAAGACGATACAGTTCTCAATGTATGGTGACTCTTTAAGCTTGGTTTCGATAACTTGAGGAGCCACATATTTTCCTACTGAGAGTTTGAAGATTTCTTTTTTGCGGTCAGTTATCTTAAGGAATTGACCATCAACAAGATATCCAATATCTCCTGTGTGCAGCCACCCATCCTTGTCTATGATTTGGGCGGTGGCTTCGGGATCCTTGTAGTATCCGAGCATCACATGAGGTCCTCTGGTCAGAATCTCCCCGTCTTCGGCAAATGAGAGTTCCGTACCCCCGAGTGCCTTTCCTACCGTGCCAATTACATTTATGCCGTCAGCAGGGCTATTTACGGCTATTACGGGGGAGGTTTCCGTCATACCATATCCTTCATATATATGGAGGTTTGCCGCGTTGAAAGTACGCACAATCTTGGCCTGGATTGAAGACCCGCCTGAAACTACAATCATTTCCTTACCTCCGAGAGCTGCTCTCCACTTGCTGTAAACAAGTTTGTCGTAGAGATTGCGTTTGGCAAGGTAGAGCTTCTTTTTGTTGTAGAAGTCAAAATTGTTTGCAAATTTCCAAGCAAGGTTATATATAAGCTTCTTGATGCCTTTCAACCTCTTGCCTGCCGCCTCAAGCTTGCCGTACATTATCTCCAGTACGCGGGGAACAGAGCAAAATCCGTCTGCCCGGCTATCTAGGAGGTCTGCTGCTATAGTACTGAGAGATTCGGCGTAATAAATACTTATGGCCAGTTCCTGAAACTCATAGTTCATTGTGCGCTCATACACGTGGCAGAGAGGGAGAAAGCTGAGCATTTTATGATTGTAATTCCATATCTGGCGCACTGCATGACCATGGGAGTTGAAGGTTAAGTTACGGTGGGAGAGCATAACGCCTTTCGGCAAACCTGTGGTGCCTGAGGTATAGACTATGCTACAGCATTCATCAGGAGATATTTCTTCTTTGTTTCGCTCAACAATAGGAGCAAATTGTTCTTTATTCTCGCGTCCGAGTGCCTCAAGCTTCGACATACAGAAAATATCCTCAGAGTCATCCATCAGTATTACCTTGATGTCGCGCTTTATCTCCGCAACGCTTGGAGCGATTTTATTGTAGAGGTTTTTGTTGCCAACGATAATGATTTCAGCGTCCGAATGGTCGAAAATGTACGAGAAATCCTTTTTGCTAAGCGTACTGTATACCGGTACGTGTATCATATGGGCAAGGTTGGAACCCATATCCACGAAATTCCACTCGGGACGATTGCCACAGATTGTTATTACCTTGGTGCCCGCTTTATAACCAAGCGCCAGAAGGCCGTACGCAACGTTGTGCGAGTGTTCTACATAATCATCGATACTATACTTAATCCACCGGCCTTGTACTTTGCGTGCCAGTATATCATCTTTAGGAGGGAAGGAGGCTTTCAAATTGGAAAGCAGGTCAAATGTGCGGGTTATTGTCATAGTTTAAAAAAGTTGGAACTCCAAAATTAATAAAAAAACTGTAAGAAATAAAAAAATAACAAGGGAGGCCCTCGCTCGGGCCTCCCTCAACACATCACATTTGATTTACAAATCAGATTATTTCTTCATACTGCTTAGCAGAAAGAAGAGTATCAATTTCCGAAGCGACGGAAAACTTGATCTTAATCATCCATCCTGCACCATAAGGGTCGCTGTTGACGAGCTCGGGAGCATCTTCAAGCTCAGGATTGACCTCTATGATCTCTCCTGTGAGAGGCATCAAGGTGTCAGCAACCGTCTTTACAGCTTCAATAGCGCCGAATATTTCATCTTTCTCCACAAATTCACCCTCAGTTTGAATATCGACGAAAACTATATCACCAAGTTCGCTCTGAGCGAAATCAGTGATACCAACTACTGCGATGTCACCCTCGATCCTTACCCACTCATGATCTTTGGTGTACTTGAGTTCTGCAGGAATATTCATTACAAAAACCGATTAAAAAATTAATACTGATTCAAAAAATGAGTGTACAAATATAGCATTAATATTTGAAACTAACAAAAAAATCTGAAAATCAGAGTAGTTTGAGTGCTTGTTTTATCAATTCCTCAAGAGTAATCGAAGGATTCTCTTTGAGGAGCTTGTCAAGTGCTTTTTCGACATTTGGTTTGGTGAAACCCAGTAGCACCAGCGCTGTGGCTGCCTCTTGACGTACTGCGGAAGTTGTTGCACCGCCCTCAAAGGGAAATCCGGCACTGGAAGTGCCCTTGCTGATCTTGTCCCGAAGTTCAAGAATAACCCTTTGCGCTGTCTTTAAACCGATACCCTTAACGCTCTTTATGCGGTTGACATCTTGCGTGACAATAGCGTTGAAAATCTCATCCGGCGTCATGCTCGAGAGCATCATACGTGCAGTTCCCGGACCGATACCGCTCACGGAGATCAGATGGCGGAACATAATGCGCTCATCCGTGTTAAAAAAGCCGAACAGAAGTTCTTCATCTTCGCGTAAGTGCTGGTGAATATAGAGTTTAACACCCTCTCTGCCGCCTTTTTGTAGGTTGGAGTAGGTAGTGAGTGAAATAAGTATGTGATAACCTATGCCGCCGGCCTCGAGAGTCACATCCGTGGGGTTAAGCTCGGTAAGAGCACCCCTGATATAATCGTACATTCTGTTTTTGTTAATTTTCTCGTAAAAATATGCTTTTTAGGCCAAAAACCAAAGTTTGTTTAGTACTTTTGCAAGTTATGAAGATTATCGAACAAATACGTGAAGATTTTCCGGCACTACACCAGCAAGTCTGGGGTAAGCCGCTGATATATCTGGATAATGCCGCTACTGCACAGAAGCACCGCAAGGTACTCGAATTGCAGGAGCGCATGAGTTCGCGTACCAATGCAAATATCCACCGTGCCCTGCATAAACTCAGTGCGGATGCTACTGATCTTTACGAAGCGGGTCGCGAAGCTGTGCGCAATTTTATAGGGGCGGAGAGCAGGGAGGAGATAGTTTTTACTTCCGGCGCCACTGCCGCCCTCAATCTTATTGCATCTTCACTTGTTCGCAGTCATCTGATCCCCGGTGACAAAGTGCTGGTATGCGAAGCAGAACACCACTCCAATATTGTTCCCTGGCAGCTTGCCTGCGAAACCTTTGGAACATCGGTAGAGGTGTTGCCGGTGGAGGAGAGCGGTGAGATATCTATGGAACGGCTGAGTAAGTTGCTGGAGGCGGATGATCGCATTCGCATCCTCTCCGTCAGTCACATTTCCAATGTATTGGGAATTATCAATCCGGTATCTGAAATCGTGCGTATAGCCCATTCTAAGGGGGTTTTAGTAGTGATTGACGGTGCACAGGGAGTAGTGCATGACAAGGTATCGGTCAAAGAGTTGGATTGCGATTTCTATGTTTTCTCAGGACACAAGATATATGCACCCGCCGGTATTGGTGCACTCTACGGACGGCGATCGCTCCTCGAGAGTATGCCTCCTTATATGGGTGGAGGCGATATGGTGGATAGAGTTAGCTTCAGCCACACCACTTATGCCCCGCTTCCGCTCAAATTTGAGGCCGGTACTCCAAATTTTGTGGCTGCTGCCTGCCTAAAACCCGCACTGGAATTTGCCGCAGAAGTGAGGGATGATGTGTGGGTGCGGGAGCACGAAAAGAGCATTGTGAGTACTATGGTGCATGAACTGCAGCAAATAGAGGGGCTCAAGATATGCGGTTTACCGCAGGATCTTTCTCATAAGGTACCGATTTTCTCCATTGGCATAGATGGTATTCATCCTTCGGATGCTGCACAGATGCTCGATAAGATGGGCATTGCTGTACGCTCCGGACTAATGTGCGCAGAACCGCTTGTGAACCGCTTTTCAGACCGCGGATTGCTGAGGGTATCTTTTGCCCCATACAACACTCTTTCCGAGTGTGAAACGTTTATAAGCAAGTTGAAGCTTGTAATAAATATGTTATTATAACAGAGATGTTAAAATGATTGAAATAGAAAATATTAGGAGCATTGGCGAAATTGAGGAGGAGATTGTTTCCGAATTCACGATTTTTGATGAATGGCTCGACAAATATGAGTACCTGATTGAGCTCGGTAAAGAACTGGAAAGCATCAACGAGAGCGATAAAACCGATGACAACCTCATCAGGGGCTGTCAGTCGCGTGTCTGGCTCGTTTGCCGTAGTAGCGGAGGACGTCTGTGGTTTGGTGCAGACAGTGACGCTGTTATCACAAAAGGCATAATATCGCTTTTGATAAAGGTGTATAACGGACAGAGATATGACGATATCATAGCCTCTGATTTTTCATTCATCGAACAAATCGGACTTAAGGAAAACCTCTCACCTACACGAGCCAACGGCCTTTTGTCAATGATAAAACAGATAAAAGC
>CAZRBY010000001.1:53862-74033 GCA_964598495.1 uncultured Muribaculaceae bacterium | reverse complement strand
TTATGCTTTGGCATACAAAGAGAAGGAGGCACAACAATGATAGAACCTAAAAGCGATATGGAAAAGGACATTATCCTCGCTTTACAGCAGGTATTCGACCCCGAAGTTCCGGTCAATATCTACGAACTTGGTCTGATTTACGGGCTTGATGTGGACAAAGCCAACAATGTTACCGTGACAATGACCCTTACTGCACCCAATTGTCCCGCGGCGGATCAGCTTGTGGAGGATGTCAAAAGGGCCGTTGAAGATGTACCCAAGGTGGCAGATGTGGATGTAAAGATAGTTTTTGAGCCCGAATGGAACATGAAAATGATGAGCGAGGCGGCTCTGCTTGAGCTGGGGATGTTGTGATTTTCCTGCTTCTGGGGAGCAATTTGGGCGATAGGGCCGCAAATCTTGCCGCTGCGCGAAAAAAATTACGTGAGAGACTTGGATTTGAAAGCTTTGGGAACTGTAAGTTGCCGCAAGTCCATTTCTCGCCGGAAGTGAGGAGTGAAGCAGTAGGATTTGAGGCTAAGGAGTCGCTGCAGGTCTACTTTTCGCCCGAAGTTAAGACCGAGGCAGTGGGATTTGAGGGCCCATTTTTCCTCAACCAGATTGTGGTTTTTGAGAGATTGGATATCGCTCCGCGGAAATTGCTGAATGTCTGCAAGAATATTGAGATTGAAATGGGGCGCGAAGCACATCAGGCAGAGTATGACGAGGTGGGACGAAGGATTTATAAGGATAGGATTATAGATATAGATATTCTTGCCTTCGATGATGTGCGGTGCAATACGAAAAGTTTGACATTGCCCCATCCTCAGATTTGGAGCAGACCTTTTGTGAGGGAGATTGCGGCATTGCTACCGGAACCTATTTTTAAATATTTTCAAACGATTGTAAACAATTAGAAACGATTATATGACACAAGAAGAACTTTTCAAGAATCTGACAGCTCATGCCAAAGAGTATGGATTCATTTTCCCATCAAGCGAGATTTATGATGGTCTGGGTGCCGTATATGATTACGGACAGATGGGAGTTGAACTGAAAAATAACATCAAAAAATATTGGTGGGAAGCAATGGTCCACCTCAACGAAAATATCGTAGGTATCGACTCGGCAATCTTCATGCATCCCAAAATTTGGGAGGCATCAGGTCACGTGAGCGCATTCAACGATCCTCTGATTGACAACAGGGATTCAAAAAAACGCTATCGTGCAGATGTTCTGATTGAAGATTATTTGGCCAAGCTCGAGGAAAAAATGAATAAGGAGGTCGAAAAGGGTCGCCGCAAATTTGGCGAAGCCTTTGACGAAGAGCAGTTCAGAGCCACCAATCCCAACGTTCTCCGCAATAAGGTGAAATGGGACGAAGTGCACGTCCGGATGGTTAAGGCACTAAATGATAACGACCTTACCGAACTCAAACAGATTATTATAGATTGTGAGATTGTATGCCCTATTTCCGGTACTAAAAATTGGACGGATGTACGTCAATTCAATCTAATGTTCAGCACTCAGCTGGGTACCATCTCCGAGGAGGCCGGCACTATTTACCTTCGCCCTGAGACTGCGCAGGGTATCTTTGTGAATTTCCTCAACGTGCAGAAGACCGGCAGAATGAAGGTCCCTTTCGGGATAGCACAGATCGGAAAAGCCTTCAGAAACGAGATTGTAGCAAGACAGTTTATCTTCCGTATGAGGGAGTTTGAACAGATGGAGATGCAGTTCTTCGTACGCCCGGGCAGCGAACTGGAGTGGTTCGTAAAATGGAAAGAGGCTCGTCTTGCATGGCACAGGGCCCTCGGACTTGGTGATGAAAAATATCGCTACCACGATCACGAAAAACTTGCACACTATGCCAACGCAGCCACCGATATCGAGTTTGAGTTCCCCTTCGGTTTCAAAGAACTTGAGGGCATTCACTCCCGCACAGACTTCGACCTTGCGCAGCATCAAAAATTCACCGGACGCAAAATGCAATACTTCGATCCCGAGACCGGCGAAAGCTATGTGCCTTATGTGGTCGAGACCTCTATCGGACTTGACAGGACCTTCCTTGCCATACTTTCCGCAGCATACTGCGAAGAGGAACTTGAGAATGGAGAAATGAGGGTAGTGTTGCGCATTCCGCCCGCAATCGCCCCCGTCAAATTGGCCGTATTGCCTCTTGTGAGAAAAGACTCTCTCCCCGAGAAGGCGCGCGAAATCATGCAGGACCTCAAGTATGATTTCAATTGCCAATACGATGAAAAAGATAGCATCGGTAAGCGTTATCGCCGCCAAGATGCCATCGGTACCCCTTTCTGCATCACAATCGACCACGATACACTGGAAGATAATCGCGTCACCATCCGCTATCGTGATACAATGGAACAGGAGAGAGTTCCCATCGCTTCACTGCGCAGCATAATGGAGGAAAAAGTGAGTCTTCGAAGCTTACTCGAAAAGCTCTAGAAAATCAGTTGTTAAGAAATACTTAATAACTGTTTGTTATAGGAAACAAGAATAATATGACAGTTCAACCTGTCGGAATTTCCGACAGATTTTAATAAAAAAACTGCGCCAGGATATACTCCAGGCGCTGTTTTGTTGGTTTGCGGTGAGGGGGGGATTCGAACCCCCGATACGGTTGCCCGTACGTCAGTTTAGCAAACTGATGGTTTCAGCCACTCACCCACCTCACCGTTGGGAGGGCAAAGGTATGCAATTTTGATCTTTCTGCAAAATATTTCGGCAAGTACAAAAAAATGGCTACCTTTGCCTTCCCCATTAAGGGATGATTTCGGGATGTGGCGCAGTTGGTAGCGCACTTGGTTTGGGACCAAGGGGTCCTCCGTTCGAGTCGGAGTATCCCGACAAAAGGAGCGAGCAATCGCTCTTTTTTCGTTTTAAAAACTTATCTTTGTAAGGAACTTTCAAGTTTTGCAAACCATTAGGCTTGAGAAGATTAATCTCATTGTATGCAACGTTTGGGCTATTTTTTGCATCTATACAATATAAGATGTCTTTTCGCACAATTTTTAATCAGTGATGGAAGTGTTTCGTGAGTCAATGCGTATATATAATTAGACAGAAGTTATTATATTTAAAAATCTCATTATACTATAAACTATGAAAACGAAATTATTTTTATTTGCGCTGATTGCCATCCTGCTCTTTGGAGCGGGCTGCAAGAAAGAGACATCGAATGAAAGTCTTCGGATTAAAGACTTTTCCTATTTAGGATGCAAAGAGACTAAAAGTCTCAGAGCATCATTTCACGGTGAAGAGTCTATCGAATATAAAGCGGTAGCAGACGGATATCTTGATATCAAGCATGTCAATGCCCTATTCAACTGCTGTCCCGGCACCATTAAGGCGGATGTTTCCATGGAGGGCAACATCATTACCGTTGTCGAGAGCGAAACAGATCCAATATGCGATTGTATTTGTGATTATGATTTGGAATATACGTTAGGCCCCCTAAAATCCAATAAAGAGTATATATTGATTTTCAGCAGAGGCACTTTTGTGTTTTCGAAGTTAATTATCAATTATACTCCATCTTTGGAGGGTAAAATAATTGTTCAAAACTGAGCAGTTATGAAAACGAAATTATTGCCATTAATGATGGTTGCCGCTTTACTTTTCGGGGCGGGGTGTGAGAAAAACGACATGCCGTATGGCAAATGCGATTGTCTTAAAATGGAAAAAGCCGATCTGAATCTGACAAAGGAAAAAGCCGTTTTTCGCATTGTCGCCACGGATGAGGAAGAGATGAAACTGCAACCCCGATCGCATGATGATCCCATTGATATAATCTATAATCGGCAATCAGATATGGCTCATATAATTTATCTTGCAGGCTGTACGGTAAATGTTTGCCGGATTTGCAACTTTCCTGATTTTGCAAAACAATGGAACATATCCGATAAAGGTCAGGATGTCTATTTTGAGGGGCAAACTTATGTATCTTGTCAAGAGTTTACCGGACATACTGACGGTTTACGTTTTTATTATGATTATGTATTAACCACTTTAATAAAGAAATAGTTATGAAAACGAAAAAGGTTTTAATTACACTGATTGCTCTGTTTTTCCTGATTGGCGGAGCCGGTTGTAATAGAGAGAATGCCAATGAAAGTATTAAAATTGAAGATTTTTCATTTGTGGGATGTAAAGAGATTGTGACCAATTTTACAAAATCAGCTGAAAGTGAAGAATCTATAGAATATAGAGCAGTAGCCGGCGGCTACCTTTATATCAAGCATGTCAATGCCGTATTCAACTGCTGTCCCGGCACTATCAAGGCGGATGTTTCCATGGAGGGCAACATCATTAATGTCGTTGAAACCGAGACAAACCCCCAGTGTAAATGTATTTGTGGTTATGATTTGGTATTTAAGATAGGTCCTCTATCCAATAACAAAGAGTACACTTTGATTTTCAGTAATAACAAACATGAATTTGTGAAGTTTACCATCGAGTACAATTCCTCTTTGGAGGGTAAAGTTGTTATCGACAGATTCAAATAATAATGAGAGCCGGAAAATTCATCTTCGCAATAATCGCTCTATTGCTTTTCGGAGTGGGGTGTGAAGAAAAAACCCTCACTACTGATGCCATTATCATTAAGGAATTGCCTAAAATGTATCTTCTGGATGGAAAAATGAAGCAGGGAGAAGGAAAGGTGGTCCAATCGAGACAGGAGTTATTGGCTCTGTTTAGTCAAGATGAGATAGATAAATATCCTGATTTAAAGGGTATTGATTTTTCTACACAAACTTTGCTGATAGGATGCGACGGTCTTCCATCTCTGGCGCACCTTAATTATGCTTTTTATAAAAATAAGGATGACGATTTTATTTTTTTCGTAGAGATAGGGGGTGATGCAACACAACCCGATCCCCATTTTCATTACGGGATTGTTGTTGAAAAATTGGCTAAAACAGCAAAAGTTATATTCAATGTTGTCAAAATTTAAACCATTTTTAGCAGTGAAAATGAAAATGATTACTATTCTGATTCTTGGTTTCCTCTTTACGCTATTTTTTGTGTCAGGGTGTGAAAAGAGGCCTCAATATGAAATTTATGAAAACCACGATATAACCGTATGTGGAGTAAAAGATCCGCTAAGAAATATGGAGTGGATTAAAAATTATTGTGCTGAGCATTCAAAGGCATATTTCATAAAAATTTCTTTATATAAAGATCTTGAAACTAACGCCAATTATTTTGTAATTGAGAGCAAATCGGACTTTATTCCCGGGCGCTCGCCTTCTTGCATATTTTCGGAATCAGTATATTCGTGCGACGGAGTTCAGCTCTTATTTTATGGAGTAGAAGGACCAATACCTGAAGGCTGGGATGAGTTTTTTGAAAAAGTCAAGCTTGTTGGCACCATCTGGTCATGTGAAAGAGTTGATAAGAAATATAATCATCGCTATCAAAACGAAAAGAATATTCCTAATACTAATGGGCGCATTACTTTTCGGAGCGGGGTTTGAGATAAAGTCGAAATAATTTATCCTACAGATAACCTTCCGGAACAGGTAACTCTCTTTTTTGAAAATAATTTACCATTAGTAACCGAATCTTCTTGTTTTTTTAAATCAACCAAAGAGCATATCGGAAGGAGTATGGCCATCATTCGGTATAATGTATTATTGGGGCGTTTATTCCAAATTGCCACATAGGAAAGTGAATGTCAATGTAATAATCTAATAGTATCCGGCAAAGAGCATTTTGTTGTTGTTTGTTTGTGTAAAATAACTTATATTTGCGGAAGAACCTCAAACTATCGTTAATCATGGTTTTCTGCAGAGAACATTTCAATCCTTTCAGGATGCGCCACGTGGGCACCTTGTTCTGCTTGCTTGTTCTGTTTTTCGCATTTCCAATCCCTTCACACTGCTGCACGTCCGTTATAATAACGGGTAAAATTACGCCTGACGGCCGTCCTCTGATGTGGAAAAACACTGATGGGAGTGTTTTTGCGCAGCGTCTTTCATTTGTCAACGGAGAAAAATATGATTGGATTGGTCTGGCATTGGAAGAGAATCCCGTCAATGCCTGGTTCGGTACCAATTCAGCAGGATTCTGCATAATGAATACCATGTCCTACAACTTCGTGGACAACGAATCCTGGGATATCAACAATGGATTCATAATGAAAATGGCATTGGACAAATGTGCTTCCCTTCGGGATTTTCTCCACCTGCTGGATACCATTGCCAAGCCGATACCCGTATCTTCCAATTATGGGGTGATAGATACCCTCGGCAATGCCGTTTATGTTGAGACCTACCCGACCGGTTACCACGTAGTGGATGTCAATGACCCTGCCATTGCCCCTGAAGGTTTTCTCGTTTATACAAACTATTCAAGACATGGGGAGAGAGATGCAGGTATGGGTTATATCCGATATTATGCAGCGGTACAGATATTAAGGGATGCCATTGCCGGCGGAGAAGCATTGACTCCACATTTCATATTTGATAAAATGTCGCGGAGTTTTTATCAACCGTTACTCGGATTGGACCTGAGGAAGATGGCTGATGAGGGATATGATCTGCCGGGAGGATTTTTCCCTGACAGTGACTTTATTCCACGTAGATTAAGTGCCGTTGCTTCAGTTATACAGGCCGTGCGTCCAGGTGAAAATCCGCAGCTGACCACTCTTTGGACGGCTTTGGGTTATCCTCCCTGTTCAGTTGCGGTCCCGGCCTGGGTTAGTTGCGGTAAGGAGGGCTTACCGATGGTCTTAAGGCAGATCAAGGGAGATGAGAACCACGATTCCCCGATATGCCGCAAAGCCTGCGCTTTGAAATCGGAGATATTCCCTGTCACAAGAGGCAACGGTAAGAATTATTTTCGTTTTAGCGGCCTTTACAATAGCCGCGGTACCGGTATTATTCAGCGTCTTGCTCCGGTAGAGGCACACATCAGGGATATCACGCTCCCGTTGCTTGCAAAGTGGAGAAGTGATGGGCATATATCGGATAAGGAAAGGGACCGCCTGTGTCGGGAAATTGATGCTTTCCTAATGGAAAATTTCATAAACAGGGATTTTATTGTGGATAAAGGGGGATTTTATTGAAGCTCCTTCTGGTATATTTGAGAATTGTCGAATTGAAGGTGCCGTAGAGTATTTTTTTTGAACTCTCATAAAACTTCTATATATGCATTACAAACATTACATGATAACAGTAATGGTGTTGCTGTTATTACTGCCTTTCAAGATGCTTGCCCAAAGCGGGAATATTTCCGTCAAAGGTACCATATTCGATGAGAATCACGATCCGGTACCTTTTGCAAGCGTTGTTTTAAAAGGCACAACTTCCGGAGTCGCGGCTGATGCCGACGGCAGATATTCTATCACGGTACCGCGTAACAGCGTACTGATTTTCTCTTCCATTGGGTACATAAATCAGGAAATTCCGGTTAATGGGCGTGCCGTAATAGATGTGGTCCTGGTACCTGATTCGGAAGCCTTGGAGGAGGTGATGGTAGTGGCCTATGGTACTGCTACCAAATCTTCATTTACGGGTTCTGCAGGCAAAATTAGCGGTGAAAAGATTGAACTCATCCCTAATTCAAACCCTCTAAACACGCTCAACGGCTCTACGCCGGGTATCCGTCTTACCTCCGCCCTCGGACAACCCGGAGCAGATGCCACCATAACCATCCGCGGAATAGGGTCCATAAATGGTAATATTGACCCGCTCATAGTGCTGGACGGTATTATCTACTCCGGAATACTCTCAAGTATACCCTCCGGTGATATCGAAAGTATTACCGTACTCAAGGATGCCGCTTCTACTGCACTCTATGGTGCACGTGCCGCAAATGGTGTGATAATGGTCACGACCAAGCAGGGAAAAAGCGAAAAAGCCAACATCAATGTCAAAGTTGCTACAGGCTGGGTTACTCGAGAAAGTGAAGACTATAAGACAATGGGCATCAAGGACTATATGGAGACCTACTGGCGCCTCTATTATAACAACCACATTCTCAATGGTGTCAGCCCCGAAGAAGCAGCTCGCCAGGCCTCCCACTCCGTTGCAACCGGTCTTAATTTCACCGAAGAATACAATCCCTGGTCCTGCGGCATTACCGAGGTTGTTGATACAAACGGCAACTACAATTCCGGCGCCACTTTCAAATGGCTGGATGACACTGATTGGAGGAAGGGAATTGAGCAGGTTGGACTTGTCCAGGATTATTCGGTAAGCGCAAACGGCCGTCATGGAAAAAGCAGTTACTATGCTTCCGTTGGCTATTCCGACAATGAAGGATATATCGTCGGATCCGGATTTGAACGTTACACCGCAAGGGCCAATGTCTCTGCAAATGCTATGGATTGGCTCAATATAGGGGTCAATCTGGCCTCCACATTGAGTACACAATACGGCATTCAGTCGACCTCACAGGGAACAATGGGCAATGTCTTCATGATTGCGAGACGTATGCCTCCAGTCTATGGCGTACATCTTCACGACAACACCGGAGCACTGGTGCTAGATGAAAACGGAAATCCCATTTATGATTTTGGAGAAGGCTTCACCACAGCTTCGGGATTTGCGATTCCCGGTCGTATGATCTATCCCGGTGTAAATGCTCCGAGACAGCTTCAGGACCGATTCAACCAGCAAGAAAGAACAATGATGGATATAAAACCATACATTGAAATTTCATTTCTCAAAGACTTCAAGTTTACAGCAAATGCCGCTCTATACAACAGTAACTATGTTGCACATTCAGCTACACCATTCTATTCAGAGTTGACATCAAATACCCCTGCCACTTCCAAGACAATCTCAAATACCCGTACCTGGACTTTCAACCAGCTCCTAACCTGGGGCCGTAACTTCGGAAAACACCATGTGGATGCATTGCTCGGTCACGAAAGCAACAGTTACACATATTCACTAAGCGCATCGGCTTCAATGCGTTATCAGATTGTAATCGGTGACAATTATGAGTTTGACAACTATGTTGAGGTGAGTGCGCAACCGAGCTCTTATAACAGTGTTTACAATACTGAAGGCTATTTTGCCCGTGCCAATTATGACTATGACGGCAAATATTTCTTTTCCGGATCATTCCGTCGGGACGGCAGTTCAAAATTCGCGAGGAATTCGCGCTGGGGCAACTTTTGGTCAGTTGGAGGATCCTGGGTCCTTGATAGGGAACCGTTTATTAAGAGTATTGACTGGATTAACGGACTCAAACTGCGTGCATCCGTAGGAACTGTCGGTAGCGATGACTTGGGCAGCTATTTCCCCTGGATGGCACTCTATGTGATAAACCAAAATGTGGACGAGCCGGGTTATACTCAGAGCATGACCTCTACAGGTAATCCCGATCTCCAGTGGGAGGTAAGCACCAACTGGGATGCGGCAATCGAATTTTCCCTCTTCAACAGGCGTTTGACTGGATCGTTGGAATACTTCGATCGCAGAACTACCAACCTTTTGATGGAGGTAACCCTTCCCCCGTCAACCGGTCTCACCTCGCACAATGAAAATGCCGGCGGCCTCTACAACAGAGGAGTTGAATTTCAGCTTGGTTATGATATTGTCAAGACCGGCAATATGAGGTGGAATGTGGGACTCACCGGTACATACCTTAAAAACCGCATTTCCTCTCTGCCTATCGAGCCCTTCTTGAGAAATGCTTCTTACAATAAGGTGGAGGAGGGACACTCCGTATATGAATGGTGGCTATATCAATGGGCAGGCGTGGATCCACAGACAGGTTTGAGCATATATGAGATTGCTGAAGACTATATTGGTGATACTTCAGATGATATTGTGAATATCAACGGTATTGATTACACCACCAATATGGACAAGGCGCGTGAAGATTACAGCGGATCTTCAATACCAAACCTTTTCGGAGGCATCAACACCTCCTTCAGTTGGAAAAACTTCACAGTCGCACTTGATCTATATTATCAACTGGGTGGATGGACCTATGACCGGGCTTATGAAAATGTGATGGTAGGTGCTCTGGTAAGTACTAATCTGGTCAACCTCTCACCCGACCTTGCCGCCAATATGTGGCGCAAACCGGGCGATGTTACGAATGTGCCCATTTTGACAACCAACTCTACCTACGCATCAAATGTCCATGGTGCGCGTTCAACCAGATGGCTTACCACCACCAATATGCTCGAGATAAACAGTCTCAACATTGCCTATTCGCTTCCTAAGAAGTGGTGCGAAAGGATCAAACTCAGCAAAATCCAGGTGTATTTAGCAGGAGATCATCTCTATGTATTCAATGCCCGCATGGGTCTTAATTCTAACTATACGTTGAGCAATTATGACTCCGGCGGAGACCGCTTCAGTCCTTCAAGGACCATTTCACTTGGTGTTAATATTACTCTATAAAGCTTACTGATATGAAACGAATATATCCTATCATGCTAATTACAGCCGCTCTGCTTACCGTCTGGTCTTGCAGTAAAGAGTTTCTGGATACGGCACCTACATCTTCAGTTGATGAGGCGAGTATCTTCAGCAGCACCGAAAATGCCATGATGGCCATCAACGGTATTCACCGTATGATGTACGAAGGTAACTCCAGCGGCACCACTACTTCCTGGAACGGACAGGGAGGTTATCCAACTTTCTGCCTCCATCTCGCCTTTATGGCTGATGATGTGGTATGGACCTACGACAATGTGATGTACAAATTCTGTGCGCAGCTGACGCATCACCGCGATCTCTCTCACAAATACAATGACCTAAATTATTACTGGAAATTATTTTACAGGGTAATTAACAATGCCAACAAGGTAATCGAGGCCTATGATGCCGGTATGCCAGGTTCGGAACAATATGGCTATTTGGCGGCGGGAGAGGCTTACGCCTATCGTGCATTCGCATTGTTCGAGCTTGTGCAGGCTTGGGCTAAAAGATATGATCCTGCCGGCAACAATACTCAACCCGGTGTAATTCTGCGTCTGACTCCTTCCCCGGATCCTATGGCCAGGAGTTCGGTTGAAGAGACCTATGCGCAGATTCTGGCAGACCTTGGTACTGCATTCGAATATCTCGACAAATGCAATATCAAAAAGGTTAACAAGTCACATTTTGACAAATATGTTGTGAGAGGCATTCGCGCCAGAGTCTATTTGACTATGGGTAAATGGAGTGAAGCTGCAGCCGATGCAGAATATGTCATCAAAAATTCCGGAGCCAAGCTCCAGGCTGATACTTATACTACCGTAGTCAACCGAGCCAGTGACGCAACTAACACAGAGTGGCTATGGGGACTTATTGCCAAAGAAGACAATTCACAGGGAGGTGGAAATAGATCTTGGCACAATTTCATCTCCAACAACTACGCAGCCTACAACAGAAGCAGTCCGAGGGCTATCCTCAATCTTTTATATAAAACAATTCCCGAGTCTGACGTGAGAAAACGCCTTTGGGTGGAGGATCCCTACACAGCCAAGGAACTCTATCTCCCCGGCAGTACCTCATCGCGTTTGGCTTGCTGGATGTCGCAGAAATGGATTGTGGATGACAACCAGACGCAGAATGACTACCATGATGTTGCCTATATGCGTCTTCCCGAGATGTATTTGATAGCGGCAGAGGGCTACGCCCGTGCCGGTCAAAATGACAAGGCGCAAGATATGCTCTACACCATAGCGCATCATCGCGACCCCCAATATGCGAAGCCCACAAGTACGGGAGAGGCTCTTGCGGAAGCAGTAATCTGGCAGAGAAGGGTTGAACTCTGGGCCGAACACGGCGCTCGCTGGCACGACCTTAAACGACTTGATCAAGCCATAGATCGAGGACCCAAGCCCCGTGATGGTTACAATCAGGGTGGTACGGCCAACGGATGGGGAACAAACGTCAAAGTGGCTCCTTGGAAAAACTCGAAAGTAGCACCTCTTGACCCTTTGGCTTCAAACTACAACATGTACGGTGAACAGATGCCTGGCGAAAAGGCCAGGACAACCGGTAAACCTTCTGTTGACGAGTTCTGGCAGTGGCTGATTCCCTACAACGAGATCGCCTCAAATCCGCTTTGCGAGCAGAATCCGCTGTAGTCTCTATCTGAAAAAGAATGCAAAGAGCAGTCTGTCGAAATCTTCGGTAGGCCGCTCTTTGCTTTTATGTCCGTTGCAGAGAGTTACAACTCCGTTTTTACGAATCGGATCAAATGTCATGCTGCTTTTCATACCGTATGCCGATCCTGTGTGACCATGAGTTACAAAGCCGGGAATCCAGACATCCTGCATTGTCCTCATCGCATAGCCGTAATAGATGCCCGGAACATCGGTCGGAGTTTGTATTGACTGCATCAAACGTGCACTGCTCTCATCGACAATCCTGACTCCGTCAAGTGTGCCGTAATTGATGTGCATCATCATATATAGGGCAAGATCGAGTGCACTCATTTTCATTCCGCCCGTGGTGGAGAATAGAGCGGGATCATAGCCCAACACATAGTCTTGATCACTCTTTGCCAAAGGATCATAGGCCTCAGGTCTATGTATAAAACCCCCTTTACCTTCGTTGTATTCATAAAGCGGAACACAGATTGTCGTATCCGGTATGTCGGCTATGTTGAGACTTCCGGTAAGACCGAGAGGATCCAGTATGTTCTGCTTGACATAGCGGTCATACCTTACGCCGGAAATTTTTTCCACAATTGCACCGAGCATATTGAAGTTGAGATTACAATATCTGTATCCCATTCCCGGAGCATAATTGCCATAACATTTGGTGTAGTTGAGGTTTTTCGATGGATTGATCCTGTCGAGAGTTTTATAGCCTTGTGAATCATTCAGTGATGACGTATGGCTCAAAAGCATCGAAACGGTTATTTTGTCATCCGGAAATAACGGATTTCTCACCTTGAAACCGAGAATTTCTCCTACATCGGCATCCAGATCCATCTTGCCTTGTTCCAGCAACTGCATTATCGAAAGGGCGCAGAATGATTTGGAAATTGAAGCGATGCGCACGACGTCGCGCTCATCACCCCTAAAAGGATTGCCTTCAAGGTCTTTGCTGCCGAAGGAATGGTGATATACGATTTCATTGTCTCTTACGACAGCGGTTATGAGTCCGATTGCCCCATATTTTTTCATTCTCTGATTCATCAGTGACTCAAATATTGCGGGATCCTTGGAGCTGTTTTTCATTTTAAGCGGTTTGCCGGCAAGAGTGCCGTTGTATTTGCTGTTTTCGATGGTAATTTCACCGTTGACAAGCTGGAGCTTCAGTCCTGAGGCGTATGCGGAGGCGTTGGCATAGGTTGAATTTGCCCGAAATTCTTTCGGTTTGAATACCAGTATATCGGCATAAAAGCCCTCTTTGATGAAGCCGCGTCCCTCAATGCCATATGTCTGCGCCACTTTTCCGGTGCTTTTGTGGATCATCTGTTGCAGCGTAAGGATTTTCTTTTTTAGAACGTAGTGTTGTATTTTGTGCGGGTATGAACCGGTGGCTCGCGGGTGGCCTCCAAAACTGCCGTCGGTACAAGTCATCACCCAGAGCTGTTGCATATAGTTGCAGACATCTTTTTCGCTTAAGTTGAAGTTTGCGATGGAAGGAGCCCCTTGTCGGAGGATTTCCACCACTGCATCTTCGAGGGAAAGTTTCATCTCTTTTGCAATTGAGTTGAGGTGTTTCCCGATATACTCCCTGATATTGCCTTTGATGATCATTATAGAACCTGCTCCGCCACGAACGGTGATATTGGCCTTGATCTCCTCTTTTATCATACGCAGGGTATCAGGATGGTCAAATCTGCGCAGGTAGGCACTTCTGCCGCCGAGCTGGGCCCATTTAGGAAGTAATGCTGATGAAAGTGCGGTGCTTGAGGCCAGATAAGGATATTGGTCCGCGGTAATGTACAATCCTTCTTTCCGAGCAGCTTCTATGGCTGCTATAATCCTGCCCGAACTGCCGTTTGTGGCTCCGCTTGATTTTATATGTGATATATTTAATTGCACTTGAGCTTCCCGTGCTATTCGTATTGCTTCGTTGACTGCACTGTCAAGCCCTACTCCGGATGTACCTTCGCTACGGATATGGGTAGTGTAGATGCCGCCGTAATCAGAGATGGCGGATATTACTTCAATAAGCTCTTCAGTACTTGTAAATGTTCCGGGAAGGTAATAAAGTCCGGTGGAAATACCGAAGGCACCCAGATTCATCGCTTCGGTTGCCAGTTGTTTCATTTTTTCTATTTCCTCCTTAGTGGCATCTCTCATCTGATCCTCTCCCAGTACTGCCCTGCGCAAAGGAGAGTGACCCAGAAAGAGTCCGCAGTTGGTGCCCATACCCTGAGTTCTCATCTTTTCAAATGTCTCGGTCATCGGCCAGGATCCCGATCCGCATTGTCCGCAAAGAACGGTGGTTACGCCCATTTGCAGGTAGTTTTCATTGGATTTTCTCTCTTTGAGGAAATCTCCGTCCGAGTGTGAGTGAGGATCTATGAAGCCCGGAGTTACAATATAACCTGAAGCATCAATTACTCTGTCAGCCGTTTTGCCGGAATAGTCTCCGACAAATGCAATTCGTTCTCCGATGACCAACACGTCACATTTGACAGGTTTATTGAGGGAGCCGTCATACACAAGGCCGCCTTTTATGAGAATGGAGTTGGCGGGAGATTGTCCCGCTACCTGAAAACAGCAGAAAACGAAGGCCGTCAAAATCGTTAAAAACACTCTCCTTTTCATGATGAATATGGAATTAAAGCAGTTCTAAATCAATTCACCGTACAAAATGGCGTTTGCAAATACTTTGGACGTGCCATACCAATATGAACGGAAATTCATCTCATCCGCAAAGAAAATCACCCGTCCGCGTCCTGCTTTATAGGTGATTATAGACTGTCCGCCACGAAATCTGTCGATATTGTCTTCAGTTATATAGCCGGAAATGTAAGGATCCTGCGAGTATTTCATTGGGGTTGTTCCCTTTTCACACGAATAGACTGTAGCCCTGTACTTGAATACCTGCAAACTATTTTCATTGAAACCCCAGAAAAGCGGGGAGTCCAAATCAATTTCGCACTCCAAAATTACTCCTGAAATGCCTCTGGCAGAGGTTGTAGTAATCTCAGCAAGCCCCGCTTTCTGAGCTATAGGCGCTGCGTCTCCTCCGAGGATAAGCGTGCCTCCGCTCCTTACCCAACTGCCTACAGTCTCATAAAAATCATTCTGCTGCAGAGGGGACGGCACTCCTCCAAGTATAACCATTACATTGTATGACGAAAGGTCGCGTGAAGAAGTTATGCGCGAATGGTCAATTAACGTATGATCAAACCCAAATCTGCGGTCAATGGATAACCAGGCTTCACCTACGTTGGAAGAGCTCAGTCCGCGTCCCGTGACTATGGCAACATCGGGTTTTTTGAGGCTTGAGTACATTGTGCTGCCGAGATCGTAATCCTTCATCAGGGAACTCTTGAACGAATGTACATGCACTCCGGTCTGCTCCGCAAGAGCCGAAATCTTTTCATAGAGCTCTTCTTTGTTTGCAGGTTGTCCGTTAACAGGTATCAAAATGGTGCCGGCGGGGAAAACGTATTCCTGATTTTCTTCCAGGGAGGTAAAACTCTTACCGGTCACTCTCAAGAAAAAGCCCTCCTTGAGTAGGTCTGAGGCCATCTTCGGAGCATAATACTCGTTGTTGTCAAACGCATATCCGATATTGCTTATGCCGCCGCTTATCCCGCCCTTAGGGAACAATGCTTCCGTGACCCTCTCGGAAAGACGTCCCTGTATAGATTTGAGATTTTCGCTTTCGACACCAAATGCTGAAGGAAAACTCCATGTTGAGATATCGTAGAATACACTGTCTTTAAATGAGGTAATGTGATCCCACATTGCCTTGAAAATGTAATAGCGGTTCTGGATTGTCGGCACTATGTAGCCCTGTTCTTTACTGTCGCGGTAAACCTCTATATCGTGAGTCAGGAGAATCTCAAGTAGATGGAACTCGCGCGCCCGATCCCCTTTGACAGAAAATCTCACTCCTGCAACAGGGTCATTTTTTGCTGTTTTTATCTGGTCGGTGAAATAATTTTTCTGATAATCGAGCAGTTCTTCTCTCATTCGAAAGCCGGATGTGGCCACGGAAATGGCAGCGAGAGTCTGAGTACGTATCGTTTCGGGAAATGTCAGGATTCCCCACGGAGTATTTCGGAGATATCCGTAAGAGGCTCCCTGCTCGTGAAGTATGCAAATCGAACCCTGAAGATCACCATAGGAGGCACCTTTACCAATGTAAAAGTCATCATAACTCTCTTTAGAGAAATATAAAAGACCCTTTTTGTCCAGTTCTGCCGCGGTATTCTTCGCAATTTTGAGAGTCAGGTCCTGGTTGGTCTGCGAGATGCCGCCATAGGTTCTGTTGGGGTCTCCCGGACTGAAAAAGAAGCCCGATGTAGTACCTTGTTCGTGCATATCAAGCACGACATTGGGCATCCACCATTTATACATGGCGACACTGTTGACTCCTTCAGGATGCCGGACGATGAGCCAGTCACGGTTGCAGTCGGCATAATAGTGGTTGGTGCGGCTGCTGGGCCAAGGTTCCATCTGTCCGGGGCCGTTTGTGTCTGCTCTCTTGTTTTTGCTTGCCGTGGAGTTGGTCCAGTGAGCAAATCTGCTGATGCCATCCGGATTAAGTCCCGGAGTGATGACAACAATCGTATTTTCCAGCATTTCTCTGATTTGTGGAGAGTCTGCCGCTGCGAAAAAATATGCAGCAAGTACGGCGGCATTAACTCCCGAGGTTTCATTTCCGTGAACTGATGCCATCAAATTTACAATGACCGGCATTTTGTCCGTTTCAAGCAGCGAAGAGCGCGACGGGTCACAGAGCTGCAGATGTTCTTCTCTTATTTTCTCAAGGTTGGAGATGTTGTTTTCAGAAGAGATGCATATCTGTATAAATTCTCTGTGGTTATATGTTCGGCCGAATCTTTTGAGGGAGACCCTGTCGGAAGCAGCATCAAGCCGCTCCATATATTTGCAGACATCGTCCCAATTGAGAAAATAAGTCCCTATCTGATAGCCCAGAACTTCTTCGGGAGTCGGTATTGAGGTGTTGAATTGGTGATCTCCGCTTGGAAGATACCATTCAAGAGTACCCTTTGAAGGGTTTTGAGCTGATGAAAAAGCAGAAACAAGCAGGAAAAAGGCAAGTACAGAGACTCGCGAATAGAGTTTCTTGATAAAGGAGTCCATCGTAATCGTATTTTTCCAAAGGTAAGAAAAAAAATGCACCTGCAGATTGGCGGGTGCATTTTTCATCAAATAATCTTGGAAGACTATTTGCTTCCTTTTGAGATGCTTTCGCGCATATCGGTATCGGCTTTGATGTTCTGGAATTTGTAGTAATCCATAATGCCGAGATTACCGCTGCGGAATGCTTCAGCTATTGCGAGAGGTACCTGTGCCTCGGCCTGAATAACCTTCGCGCGTGCTTCCTGTGCTTTTGCCTTCATTTCCTGCTCTATTGCCACAGCCATTGCGCGTTTCTCCTCGGCGCGGGCCTGGGCAATATTCTTGTCAGCGTTGGCCTGATCAATCTTAAGTACGGCTCCGATATTCTTTCCGATATCAATATCGGCGATGTCGATAGAGAGGATCTCAAATGCCGTACCGGCATCAAGACCCTTGTTGAGCACCACCTTTGAGATGGAGTCGGGGTTCTCGAGCACCTCTTTGTGGGATTCGGCCGAACCGATACTGGAGACGATACCCTCGCCTACACGTGCAAGCACGGTCTCTTCACCGGCACCTCCGACAAGTTGTCTGATATTGGCGCGTACGGTTACACGAGCCTTTACGATGAGCTGAATACCATCTTTGGCAACCGCTGTAACGGGAGGAGTGTTGATTACTTTGGGATTGACGGACATCTGTACCGCCTCAAAAACATCGCGACCGGCCAAATCGATGGCGGCTGCCATTTTGAAATTGAGGGCAATGTTGGCCTTGTCGGCAGAGACCAGCGCATTGACAACTTTAGGTACATTGCCTTTGGCAAGATAGTGGGCTTCAAGTTCGTTTGCATTTAGTGTAAGTCCTGCTTTTGTGCCGGTAATCATAGCCATAACGATGGTTCCGGGAGGAACTTTTCTCCAACGCATGAGAATGAGTTGAAGGAGTGACATCCTGACACCTGAAATAAGTGCCTGGAACCACATTGTGATCGGGAAAAACCATAAAAGAATAATGAGTCCAACTATACCGACTCCTATCCAAATAAAAACTGGTGTCATAAAAGATTGATTTTAAATTGTTATTTCTTTTTTACAAATATTTTTTCGTCTTCGATTGTGTCTATGACGATCTCCGTACGCTCGTCGAGAAGTCCGTCAATTGAGCGCACCTCAAGGTCAAATCCCCCGATTTTCGCCCTTCCCATAGGGTTGAGGCGGGTGGTTGTGATACCTCCCATACCGGGTGTGAGACCCTTGGTCTCGGGATGTTCATCCACTTTAGCATCTATATTGGTGTGGAGAGAGAGCTTTTTCCAGGTCTTGGCGCGAAGTGCATAGTATAGCAATACCGAAATGAGTATAACCTCTACCACAATGATTATTACCCCGGCACGTGGTCCCAGATGTGTGAACCCCAAATAGCTGGCAAAGACCAGGGATCCGACACCGAGCACGCCGGTGACGGCAAATCCGGGTATGAGAAGTATTTCTACAAGTATCAGGATTATACCCAATACGATTAGCATTATAATAAGTCCGGTTCCCATAATATTTTTTTATTTAATTTGTTCTGTTATTATTCCGTCCACACCATTGCCCTTGAGGATTTCGGCAAATGCTTCCGCTTCCTCTTTATGGTCGAAAGGAGCTATAATGTAGAGCACTTTCCCTTCGGAGGTGCTTCTCACGATCTCTTTTGATGTATTATTTCTTATGATAGCCATTACTGCATCGGGAATGCCGCCCGCAAAATTCTCCAAAATAACACGATATTTCGGTCCTGCAACGGGCAATTTTTCCGCATTACGGGCCTCATTGACAGATATGCTTTTACCATCTCGGTAGGCTACCAAAAATGCCGAAGGAAAACCTCTTTTCTTCACTACGTTGATTTGGGAGAGTGCTTCTTTGTAGGAGTGGAAAATGCCTGCAGTGTAAAGATATTTGCCTGAGGACTGTCTCTTCTCGAAGACGGGACTCAATCCCTTGAGTTGGCGCAATTGGGCTTTATGTGAGGTTACGTAAAGCTGAATGGAGTAGGAGATCCCAGGCGTAATGACGGGTTCTGCTATAACTGCGGTATCAAGGATTCGGAATGAGTAGTCAAAGCTCTCCCTGGGTGTCTCGATGGGGATATCAAAGGGTTTTGAAAAACTTTGTTTGACAAAGGCGTACTGTTTGCGTTCAATCGAGGGAGTTCCTTGCGGCTTTTCCGAAATATCTTCGAGATTGATGATGATACCCTCCATCAGAAAATTCATTTCCATCTGCTGAAGTGAGCCGGTAGCACTGTTTATCTCCGATTGAAGCACGATTGCGCGGTGTTCGGTATCGAGCAGCAGTCTTGAGATCGTTTGGAGTTCCTGCTCATTTTCAGTAGAGGTGTAGAGTTCCCTCATCATCTTCAGTTCTTTGCCGATTGTAGCCAGTGAATCCTGCAATCCGCGAAGAGTGACCAACAGGGAGGTGTAATTCAAAAAGAGAGAGTCTGCTGCCGATGCGACGGGAAGCTCTTCAAGCTGTTCCGGATTGGGCAGGGACTCCTCATCTGCAGGTATCAGCGATGCTATTTTCCGTACCTGTTCCAATGAAGTAATGGGTTTTTTGATCGGCTTGTTCTCAAATTCCAAAACATATATTGTCATACTGTCCCTGTTGCAACTTCTGTTGGATGCGAAAATGGAAAAATTGCCGTCAGGAGTATTGCAGAAGAGAAAGTCGTCGAAAGGAGAAGAGTAGGGAAATCCGAGATTCTCCGGCACTCCCCAGTCATTGATTCCGTCATCCCATCTGCTGACGAATAGATCGTATCCGCCCATTCCGAAGAGGCCTCCGGTGGAGAAGTAGAGTTCTCTTCCGTTACGGCTAAGAATGGGAAAGATGTCATCCGCAGGGGATGTGAGATTTTCGTTGATTAGAGTGGGGTAGCTCCATAGTGTGTCTCCGGAGCAGGTGGAAGTGTATAGATTCCACGAACCGCTCTC
>CAZRBY010000001.1:21910-53852 GCA_964598495.1 uncultured Muribaculaceae bacterium | reverse complement strand
ATGACCTCAATCATCCAGATCTGCTTGTGATACTACTTCAAGGTTCTTGTATCTACCGATCTCTTCCACTGAGCGGATTAGCTTCATGGCTTTACGGACATTCCCACAGGAGTGGAAGTGGATATATTCCACGAACCGCTCTCGTCCTGTGACGAGAATACAATGTTCCTTATGCCTTCGGGAAAATAGATGGATGTATAAAATTCGTGAGGAGAGGTGGTGTTCCGGACAAAAGCGTTGGGAATAGGAAGCCAGGACTTCTCTTCCAGATGCGAGTACCACAGAAAAAAGTCGTCTCGTGGCACTGTGAGAGAGGAAATGACTCTCGGCTCTGTAGCATAGCTGAGCATATTGCGCCCATTCTCACTGCGTACAATCCTCTCAAGCAGGTCTATCCGCTGAAGCGAATCGCTGCTTCTTTCAAGAAGCGAGTGCCATATTTCCAGTGCTTTATCAAAATCGTAGGTATCGTGCAATGCTTGGGCACGGCGTATTTCCACCCCAAAATCCTGACCCATGAGGCATGATGACGCAAAAAGTGTCAGAATTAAAAAAAAAGCCCTGTCCATACACCTGTATCTCATAATTGCTGCCGAAAAAACCAAACAAAAATAGGAAATACTTTATATATTAAAAAATAATCGTAATTTTGCTCCCTATTTTCGGAATAAAGGACAATAAATAATTTAAAAATAAAAAGTATGCAAAGTAAAGGCGCCATCACATTTGTGGCAATTTTGATCGGACTGGCCTGTGTTTTCCAGCTGTCATTTACGGCGGTTACATACATCCACGAGAACAAAGCCTCCAAGTATGCAGAGGAAGTCGTTCTTGCAGAGCAGTCCAAGCCCTCGTTCAGCGAAATTTCGGAGCTGGACCAAGCATTTTATCTTGACGGAATAAGAACAGAGGCCAAGAGTGCATATCTCGACTCTATAGCCAACAAGAAGGTTTACCTCGGTTACACCTACAAAGATGTAAAAGAAAAAGAACTCAACCTTGGTCTCGACCTCAAGGGCGGTATGAACGTTATGCTCCAGCTTGATATGGCCGAGCTGGTACGCTCTTGTGCTCGCGAAAAGACCACTCCCGAGTTTGATAAGGCAATGGCGCTTGCAAGGGCAAGGGCTGCCGAGACTCACACGGACTTCATCACCCTTTTTGCAGAGGCATGGAATGAAGTGGCTCCAAACCAGAGAATGTCATTCGATATAGACCTCGATAAGCTCAGCGGCGATATCAAAAACAAATCAAGGGCAACCAATGAGGAAATTATCTCCCTACTGCAAAATGAGGCAGATGCCGTTATCAACAACTCTTACACTGTTGTGGAGAGGCGTATCAACCAGTTTGGTGTTGCACAGCCCAATATTCAGAAGATTGCCCGTACCGGTCGAATTCTCGTGGAACTTCCCGGTGTAAAAGAGCCTGAGCGTGTTAGAAAACTCCTTCAGGGTACTGCATCACTGGAGTTTTGGCAGACCTATACATTCCAGGAAATCCAACCCTTCTTACTTGAGCTCAACACTGAAATCCGTGGTCTTATTGAGGCAGCAGAAGCCGCTGAGACCGCAGATGCGGAAACCACAGATGGTGATAATAGTGATATCAGCAGTATTGAGCAAGAACTTGCAGCAGCTACCGGTGATGTTAACGCCGGCACAGCAGCAGAGAAAGCCAATCCTCTCTTTGCAAAGCTCCAGCCTTCTCCTTACGGAGCAAACTCCGCTTGTCTCGGTCTTGCACATTATCGCGATACGGCAGCCATCAACGCATGGCTCAACCAATCTCATATCGCTTTCCCCAATGACTTTGTTCCCGCATGGAGTTTTAAAGCGTTCAGCGCTTCCGGTATAGAGCCTGATACATATTTCGAACTTGTTGCTCTCAAGGATATAGCCGGTAAGGGTGCGGTTCTCGACGGTTCGGTAATTACATCTGCAAGAGTTAACTATAATCAGATGACTGCTGCTGCAGAGGTTAGTATGACAATGAACAGCGCAGGTTCCGCCAGATGGGAGGTTATTACCGAGCAGAACATCGGCAAGCAGATTGCCATCGTTATGGATGGTTCCGTATATTCATACCCCAACGTACAGAACAAGATTTCCGGAGGTAATTCTCAGATTACAGGTAAGTTTACCCAGGCGGAGGCTGATGACCTTGCAACCGTACTCAAGTCAGGAAAACTCTCAACTCCTGCGCGTATCGTTCAGGAGCAGGTTGTAGGTCCTTCACTCGGTAGCGCTTCCATCAGATCGGGTATGATCTCGTTTGCAATCGCATTCCTCCTCGTGCTGCTTTATATGGCTCTCTTTTACAGAAGAGCCGGTATCTATGCAGACATCGCATTGCTCTGCAACGTGCTCTTCCTCTTCGGAGCCCTTGTATCATTCGGAGCCGTGCTGACATTGCCCGGTATCGCCGGTCTCGTTTTGACGATGGGTATGGCGGTGGACGCCAACGTTATTATCTACGAGCGCGTGAAAGAGGAACTCAGAGCAGGAAAGGCACTCCGTCTGGCCATCTCCGATGGTTACAAGAACGCTTATTCTGCCATTATAGACGGTCAGTTAACTACCATTATCACAGGTATTGTACTTTACTTCTTCGGTTCGGGTGCAGTTAAGGGTTTTGCTGCGGTATTGATCATCGGTATTATTACTTCCGTGTTGACATCCATCTTCATTTCCCGTCTCTGCATGGAAGCAAGACTAAAGAAGAACAAGGATATCTCTTTCGACTCTTCTGCTACAAAGAACTTCCTCAAGAATACAAAGATAAATTTCCTTGGTATCAGGAAATGGTCGTACATCATTTCAATTGGTGTTTCTATCATTTGTATAGTATTTATCTTCACAAAGGGTTTCACCTACGGTGTGGATTTCAGCGGCGGACGTACTTATGTAGTAAGATTTGACACTCCCGTGACTCCTGAGGATGTACGTGCAGCTACAATGGATGAATTTGGCGAAGCAGCCGAAGTAAAACAATTCGGAGGTGCAAGCCAGATGAGAATTACCACCAAATATAAAGTGAGCGAGCAGTCTCAAGAGGTTGATAAAGAGGTTGAGGCTAAGCTTTATGAGGCTCTCAAGGGCTTCTTTGCAACCCCTCTTACTCTTGACCACTTTACATCTACTCTCGAAAACCCCAACGGTATCATAAGTTCGGACCGCGTGGATGCCTCTGTTGCAAGTGAAATGCAGAGAGATGCAATTATTGCAGTTATCCTTTCGCTGATAGCCATATTCGCTTATATCGCTATCAGATTCCGCAACTGGACGTGGGGAATGGGAGGTGTTGTTTCACTTGTACACAACACCATCGTAGTAGTGGGATTCTTCTCAATCTTTACAGGTGTTCTTCCCTTCACACTTGACGTTGACCAGCAGTTCATTGCAGCGGTACTGACTATCATCGGTTATTCTATCAACGACAACGTGGTTATCTTCGACCGTATCCGTGAGTATAGGACTCTCTATCCCAAGCGTGCTCTTAACATCAACGTTAACGAGGCACTCAACAGTACGCTTTCCAGAACAGTCAATACCGCACTCACTACTCTGATTGTGCTTGTCGCGATTGCTATTTTCGGTGGTGAGAGCATCCGCGGTTTTGCAGTTGCACTTGCACTCGGTGTTGTAGTAGGAACTTACGCTTCCATCTTCGTGGGAACTCCGGTTATGTACGACCTAAACACTCGCAGGGAGAAAAAGCTTGCAGCAACAACTGCTAAGTAATAATCTTTCGGAAGAATAATTTTACTTTCAAATAAGAGCAAATCTTCGGTTTGCTCTTATTTTTTGTAACTTTGCAACCGTTTAACTTTAAAAAATGTAATTATGAAGTTACCTTTTGCAGAATCTTATAAGATAAAGACAGTTGAAAATCTCAAACGTAGCACCCGTGAAGAGAGAGAAAAGTGGATTGCTGAGGCAAAATACAACCTCTTCAACCTCAAGAGCGACTATGTATTCATCGACCTGCTGACAGATTCAGGTACGGGAGCGATGAGTGACAAACAATGGGCAGCCATCATGGAAGGCGATGAAAGTTATGCCGGCGCAAGGTCTTATTATGCCCTTAAACAATCGATCGAGGAGGTGACGGGGTTCAGGTATTTTATTCCCACACATCAAGGCAGAGCGGCTGAAAACGTGCTTTTCTCGGCAATCATTAAAGAGGGAGACATCCTTCCGGGCAATTCGCATTTCGATACGACAAAAGGTCATATCGAATTCCGCAAGGCTCATGCAATTGATTGTACGATCGATGATGCCAAAGATACCGAACTTGAAATTCCCTTCAAGGGCAATATGGATCTTGACAAGCTCGAGAATGTCCTAAAGAGCAATCCCGTGGAGAAGATTCCTGCAATCGTGCTTACAGTGACCAACAATACGGCCGGAGGTCAGCCGGTGTCGATGGCTAACGTCAAAGGCGTGGCCGCTCTGGCAAAAAAATATGGCGTGAAACTTCTGGTTGACTCAGCCCGTTTTGCAGAGAATGCATATTTTATCAAAACCCGCGAAGAGGGCTATCGGGATAAGGAGATAAGGGAGATAACCCGCGAATTGTTTTCATACGCAGATATGATGACGATGTCATCCAAGAAGGATGCTATCGTCAATATAGGCGGCTTCGTGGCATTCAGGGCTGAAGAGGATATGCAGAAATGCCACATGTACTGCATCATGAACGAAGGTTATCTCACGTACGGCGGACAGGCCGGCAGGGATATGAATGCGCTTGCACAGGGATTGCGTGAAGGTACCGAGTTTGACTATCTCGAGACACGTATCAAGCAGGTGGAGTATCTTGGCAAAAAACTTGAAGAGTACGGCATTCCTTATCAAAGGCCTGCAGGCGGACATGCCATTTTCGTAGACGCCAAAAAGATCCTCACAAAGGTTCCCAAAGAGGAGTTTATAGCCCAGACACTCGGTATTGAGCTCTACTTGGAAGCAGGTATACGCGGTGTTGAGATAGGAGCGCTTCTGGCGGACCGTGATCCCGAAACCAAAGAAAATCGCTATCCGGCACTCGAGCTGCTACGTCTTGCAATACCCCGCCGTGTCTATACCAACAATCATATGGACTACATAGCCGCCGCTCTCAAAAATGTGTATGACCGTAGAGAAAGCATAACCCGAGGTTATGTCATAACGAAAGAATTGCCGATCATGAGGCATTTTACCGTGGAACTCGAGAAAGCGAAGTAGTGTGTAGCAGTGCGAGTTGCGCGGTGCGGGTTCCAGGTTACGTGTTGAGGTCATGAGTTCCGAGTAGCCAACAGCCAATGGCTAACGGCCAACAGCGACAACAAAGCCCCGAAAGTATAAAAACTTTCGGGGCTTTGTTCATAGGCTCGACATTCGATACTCCATAATCAGAACGTACCATTACATTTCGGTCATCCGGCGTTTGATCGAATTGGCATATTCTTTCTCACCATAGCGATCAAAAATGTTTACCACATAATAGAGCAGAGTCACATTTGTGTCCAGCTCTCTATTCGAGAGCGATGCATTGCCGTAAGGTGTGGCAAAGAATCTGACCATCCGGATAGTTTCTTCCACAAACTGTTCGGCGAGCGCTTTTGCCTTTTCGTTTTTGCCTATGGAGAGGTATTGTTCCATCATATCCATGATCGAATACTCATTCATGGAGTGCAAAAACGAGATGTTGTAGGGGAAATTCTTCCTGGGCATGATATTTATGGCCATATCCAGCAATGTTTCGGCCTTTTCAATCTCACCTCTCCGTATGAATTTATTTGAAACCTCGGCAAACATTTCCCTATTCGGTTGCACGGCCATAAATGAATAGATATTCTGGTAATCCACGTGGATAGTAGTGTCTTTGAGCGAATCAAATCTGTATGTTTCAGTAAGTATCTTATACATCTTATCCTCATCAATCTGAGGATTCTCACGCATGTTGGGGGTGTGGATGGGTACAAATTTGTTGACCATACCATCGACCTGGAGCCAATTTTCAATGCCCAGATTCAGATCGGTTCCGCTTGTGACGCAATAGACAGGTCTGTCCCATTCGTAAGTCGAGAGGAAGTCGAGGATTATGAGAGAGGTCTTGCCTATCCTGTCGGCGTTAATATTGAGCACAACCGTGTCTACGATCTTGTCATAATCCTTTTCAGCCACAATCCCATACTTCTTGACATTCTCTTTGTTGACGGGAATCAATAATTGTTTGGCGGGTAGGAAATCACTCTTCCCGTCTGAGAGTTTATACTTTGGATTGCGGAAAATATCTATTGCTTGCGAGGCTAGGATAGGCCTCTCAAAAGCGTCGATTACATAAGGATAGTCATTTGTACCATAAAGGTATTGGATTCTCGGGATGGTGATTTTAAGAGGCTCGGACTCATATTGTCTGCGCTGCATCTGGTCAATGTACCAGTCGGTTCCGAGGAGCGATGTGTTGACTATGCGTACATCCGTACGCTCTCCCTCCACCTCCTGTTGATACCAGAGAGGGAAGGTGTCATTGTCGCCATAGGTGATCAAGATAGCATTGGGATCGGTACCGGCAAGGAAATTATATCCCCATTCATTTGCCGTATAGCGTCCGCTGCGGTCGTGGTCATCCCAGTTTTCGCAACCCATCAATATGGTTACGGAGAGGCAGAGAGCCGTTGCCACTCCTGCACCTGCTATCGCCGCGCCATCCTTTTCCTTTTTGTGGAGTTTTTCAATCCAACTCTGAATCGCCAATACTGCCAGACCTATCCAAATTGTGAAGACATAGAAAGAACCCGCATAGGCATAGTCACGTTCACGAACTTGGAAAGGAGGTTGGTTGAGGTATACCACTATAGCTATTCCCGTGAGGAGGAAAAGCAACGAGACGACCCAGCAGTTACGTTGATCTTTTCGCAGCTGGAAGAAGAATCCTATCAGACCCAAAATCAGAGGAAGGAAATAGTAATGGTTCTTGGCGTTATTATTCTTTAGAATATCCGGAGCCTCGGATTGATCTCCCAGACGTATTTTGTCAATAAATCCGATACCGCTTTCCCAGTTGCCCGAAATAAGGTCGGATGGCTCTTGTCCGTGGAAATCATTCTGTCTTCCGGCAAAATTCCACATAAAGTAGCGGAAATACATGTAATTGAGCTGGTAATCGAAGAAAAACCTCAGATTGTCCTTGAATTTGGGCATCTGAATTACCTTCCTCTCTCCTCTGACGGTTATCGTGCGGTTCTTCTTAACCTTTGCATATGTGTCGTATAATGCAACATATTTTTTATCAGTTGCATTCCACATTCTCGGGAAGAACATTTTCCCCTCCGAAGGAAACACCACTTCGATGTTTTCCGCTTTATAGTAACGACCGTCCAGCGGGGTGTAATAATTCACCATCTTGGCATCGTAAGGAGATGTGTAAGCTTGTCCGTAAATAATGGGATTGCTGCCGTATTGCTCACGGCTGAGATATCTCACAAGGGTATAGGGGTTATCGGGCTGGTACTCGTTGGTAGGGGTATTTGCGCTTGCGCGGATCACCACAACGGCGAAGGTCGAATAACCGATAAGAATGGTGGTAAAGCAGAGTACGACCGTGTGTAAAATTGCTTTCTCCTTTTTTCTAAGCCAATACATTCCCAAGAAACAAGCTACAAAAAGCAGTACCAGGAAAGTCACTGCGCCCAAATTGAAAGGAGCACCGAAACCGTTTACAAAAATCCTGTCAACGAAACCGGCAATTCTCGGCAGATACTGTACAACCCCGATCATTATAGCCAAAATGATTGCACCGGAGAGAAGAAGCATCCCGATACCGCTTTTCCAGTTGACTTTCTTCGATTTTTTGTAATAAATAATGAAAGTTATGGCAGGAATTGCCAGAAGGTTTAACAGATGTACTCCTATGGAGAGCCCCATCAGAAATGATATCAGGATAATCCATCGGTTGGCATATTTGCTGTCAGCCTCTTCCTCCCACTTGAGAATTGCCCAGAAAACGACTGCCGTGAAGAGAGATGACATAGCATACACTTCAGCCTCGACTGCCGAAAACCAGAAGGTATCGGAAAAGCAATATGCGAGAGCTCCCACCGCACCGGCACCGTAGATAGCGATGGCATTAGCCATTGTCATGCCTCTGCCACTCTTCTCATTGAGTCGCCTTCCCAGATGGACTATCGTCAGATAGAGGAAAAATATGGTGAATGCCGAACAAATTGCGCTCATTGCATTTACTGCTGCCGCAGCGTGCGTGTTGTCGACAAACATCGTGAAAAATCGGGCGAAAAGCTGAAAAACCGGGTTTCCGGGAGGGTGTCCGACTTCAAGTTTGTATGAAGATGCGATAAACTCGCCGCAATCCCAAAAACTTGTGGTAGGTTCGATGGTCATGAGATAAACAAAGCCCGCAACCAGCAAAACTAATGAGGCGATGATCCTGTTGTAAAAGGTGAATTTCTTGGAATTCATAATATCTGTTATAATCTATATACTTTTATACAAACAACAAAGTTAAAAATATTTATGACTACCTTTGCAAAAAATGGGCAACTATGGCGGGTAACGACTGGAAAAGTAGACTGGGTGTAGTTTTTTCAACTAATCCCGACTTCAAATATGATACCGATCGAGATGATGCTGCGGTGCAGACCCTTCCTGCAGGACAACAAAGGCTGATAGTCTCAATCGATCGCCGCAATCGAGGCGGCAAGCAGGTTACCCTCATCAAAGGGTTTGTCGGAAGTGAAGAGGATCTGGCCTCGCTGGGCAAAACTCTGAAGACCAAATGCGGTGTGGGAGGCTCTGTAAAAGAGGGTGAAATAATAATTCAGGGAGATTTTCGCGACAGAGTGGTCGCTCTGCTTCAGTCAATGGGTTATAATGCCAAAAGGGGCAACTGATGATGATTCGGGATACCATACGGAGCATTGACGATTGTTGGCAAGGGAGCCGTCTCTCGTTGGCGAACAGCCCTTCTGCTATGCCAATAGAGCCGCTGGAGAATGATATTCTCTTCACTATCGTTATAGCATCACTGCTTATTATTTTCATAATATTCAATCGCAGGGTAATCAATGCGGCTTTTTGCTCATTTTTGGTTTTGACTGATAAACGGAAGATCCGTGAAGTATTCAATGAAAATTACAACATTGTCTCGATACGGATAACATTTCTCATCTGCATACCCCTACTCAGTTTCATTCTATTCAGGTCCGGATCGGCAGCACACGGTTTTTTGCTCACCATGGCCGCTTTTGCCGGGTTTTTCCTCTTAAAGCAAATCTCTTTTCTGATAATGGCGTGGCTTTGGGGCAAAAAGGAGGTTGTGCAGATTGTATATCGCCTAAATTTTGCAGCAGTGATAATGGTGACGCTGACTTCAATACCGGTACCCGTGATGTTGCGTATTTTCCCCGATATGGGACATATTGTGGTCCTGATATGTCTGGGAGTGATATTTCTTGTATGGTATCTTCTCTACTTAGTCAAGTGTGTCGGAATATTTATTTCAGCAGGATTTTCGCATTTTTTAGGCTTTTTGTATCTTTGCGGTTTGGAATTGCTGCCTGTCATCCTTTTGGCAGACATTGCAATAAGGTTTTGATATATGACAATTAAGAACATCCTAATCTCGCAACCTGCTCCCACTAACTCTTCACCATATGCGGAGCTTATCTCAAAATATGGTGTAAATGTGGACTTTCATCCCTTTTTTACCGTTGAAGGCGTTACAGCTCGCGAGTTCAGAGCCAGTAAGGTCAACATTCTTGACTACACAGCCATAGTGTTTACCTCTAAAATTGCCATTGACGCTTTTTTCAGAATATGTGAAGAGACCAGAGTGACCGTACCCGAGACAATGAAATATTTTTGCCAATCCGAGTTGATTGCACAATACCTCCAGACCTACATTGTTTATCGAAAGAGAAAAATATTTTTCGGTAGCGGTACATTATCATCAATGGTGGACAACATCGGAGCAAAGCATAAAGGAGAAAATTTCCTGATTGCATGCACAGACGGACTCCGTCCCGATGTAAAAAAGCTCTTTACCAAAGCAAAACTCAAACATGGCAGTGCGGTTTTTGTAAAGACGGTAAGCTCCGACCTTAGGTCACTGGATCTGGACAAATATCAGATGGTGGTATTCTACAGCCCTTCAGATGTTAAGTCTCTTTTCGAAAGTTACCCTGAATTCAGACAAGGCTCACTTCTCTTTGCCACCTACGGCTCAACTACCGCCAAAGCCATGAAGGATGCAAAGCTCAAGACTGAGATAGAGGCTCCTACTCCTGAGGCTCCTTCGATTGCGAAGGCTTTGCTCAATTATTTTGAAAAGTTACATTAGATGGATTTCGGGTTTCCAAAACGCGAGAGGGTCTGCTTGAAAAAAGACATAGATGCTCTTTTAGAAAGCGGGGATGTCGTGTTCAGATACCCCTTAAGAGTTATATATAGAAAAAACACCGGGTCGGAATGTCATCGCGCACTCTTTTCCGTGCCCAAAAAGTCTTTTAGGCGTGCCGTGGCGCGCAACCTACTTAAAAGGAGGATGCGTGAGTCTTACAGGCACCTGAAACACCTTTTGGGAGGAGAGCCGTTCTGCGATTTGATGTTTGTTTATGTGGCAAAAGATATAAAGGATTATGGCTCCATTTTCTCAAAAATGGGAGAGATTTTGGCCAAAATTGTTGACAATGGCACGCAAAGCGGTGATCTTCCCGCTACTGATGCTGCTGAAGTTTTATAAGTTTTTCATCTCTCCATATCTCGGCAATGCCTGCAGGTATACTCCAACCTGCTCGGTCTATGCCATGGAGGCCTTACAAAAACATGGAATTTTCAAAGGGACATATCTTGCAGTAAAACGCATTCTGCGTTGCCACCCATGGGGCGGTTCCGGTTATGACCCAGTTCCTTAAAAAAGAGTGACTATCTTCTACTCCTTGAGTGAATAGCCGAAACGGTTAAATATCTTTTCACGCTCGAAAGGATTCTCGATATCCCTTGTCATCATCAGAAGTTCCTGTTTGGGAAAATCTTCGATTTTTAGCAGCACAAGTCCGTCCAGACAGTAGTTGAATAGCGGGTCAACATTAAAACAGATGATCCGGGAGTTGATTTTGACATATTTCTTGACAAGGGTTGGCATACGATACCTGTTGTCGGAAAGGCGCATCAGATATTTGTCAAATTTCTCGAGGGTGCCCATCTTTCCCATCAGCAGATGATCCGGATTAGTCTTGAGATAGTCGGGCACGAATGGTCTGCGTGGTGATACCAGGTCACGTCCGAAGTCAGTGCTGCATTGCTCACTGAGATAATAGAACATCAGACTCTGGAAAAATCTCGGATAGGAGTTGGATATGCTTACGGGACCAATGAAGTACTCCGCATGTGGATAGAGCATCAAAGAGTGCATAAGTCCCTTTATGAGCAGCATCAGGGGTAGTGCTTCTTTCTGGTATTCAACACAGACAAAACTTCTCCCCAATTCTATGGTCTTGCGCAGAATAGGTTCGAACTCATCTTTGTAGACGAAAAGGCTGGACGAGTAGAACCCGCCGATACCGCCGTGCTTTTCAAATATCTCCTCTCCGATGCCTAGGCGATAGGCACCCGCTATTTTTTTCTGGGAGGAGTCCCATAGGATCAAATGTTTGAAGTATTGGTCAAAGCAGTCTATATCGAGAGCGGTATTGGTACCCTCTCCACTGGCTCTGAAGGCCTCTTCGCGTCTACGGCCAATCTCGTGGATCAGATTTGGAATATCATCGTAGTCCGCCAGGAAACAGTGGTATTGGGCCGTTTGATAGAGTTTTTTATCCTTTATGCGGGATAGCTCCTTAAGTATCGCCTTGCGGTCTTTGGGAAGGGCAATCGGGGCGACATGCTCCATTTTGTTCTCCTTGTTTGGATCCGCAAAATCCACTTGTAGAGCATATACTCTGCTGCGTAGGTGTTGTCCAAGGTCTTCAAGATTGTCAAAGTCGGCGATTTCCGAAGGGAAAATGGGCCAGCCTATGCGTATGGGTATGGTCTTTCCTCGCTTTTTGAAGAGTTGGTTGGCCAAGGATAGGGTCCTAAGCATCGGGTGTATCCTGCCAAGGAAGTGAAACCAACGGCTGTTTTCCCCTTCAAAGTAGATTGGGATTACCGGTACATTGGCGTTTTTTATTAGCTTAACCATATTGGACGGCCAGGGGATATCTTCCACCACTCTGCCGCTTTTAAGCGAAGTACGATTCTCTCCTTTCTGGATAGTGGCGACTTCACCTGCTGGGAAAAGACCCAGGCAGCCTCCCTTTTCCATGTGTTCCATTGCCATCCTGATGCCGGCAATACTTTTGCGTTTGCTGGTGGAATCGGAGAATGGATTTACCGGTAGAAAACTCTCCTTCATTGTGGGAATCATTGAGAGGAGAAAGTTGGTGAGAATCTTTAGATCGGGACGAATTGCTCCCACAATCGAGCTCAGCAGCAGTCCGTCGGCTCCGCCGAAATGATGGTTGGAAATGGTAATGAATGGCCCCTCAAGTGGCAGGTAATCCAGTTGTGCGGAATTTACATCGCAGGAGATGCCTATATCTTTAAGAATGGCTTCGGAAAAATCATGGCCGGAAAGGTGTCTGCATCTGTAAAAACTACGATTAACCTTATTGAATCCCAGAAGGTACATAGCCAGCGTTGACACAACCCAACCAATCGGACCCTTCATCTTAATGACTTTCATTATGTCCGATTTATTGATTACTTTTGTTATATCCATTGGCTGGCTTAGTTTAAGTTCGCCACAAATATACATATTTTGCTCATATCTTGCTCAAAAAATGGAAGTGAGGGATAAAATAGAATTTCTTCCGCAAAACCCCGGTGTCTACAGATATCTGGATTCGGAAGGGACAATAATATATGTGGGCAAGGCAAAGAACCTTAAAAAAAGAGTTTCCCAATATTTCGGACCACCGGAATCTCTCGATCGCAAGACACGGGTAATGGTGTCGAAAATTGCAGATCTCGAGTATACCGTAGTCGGAAGCGAGCAGGATGCTCTATTGCTCGAGAATTTGCTTATCAAGGAGTATCAGCCAAAATACAATATTCTACTCAAGGATGGAAAAACCTACCCATGGATATGCATACGCAACGAGCCTTTTCCAAGAATATCCACCACGAGAAGATATGTAAAGGACGGTTCACTCTATTTCGGACCTTATAGTTCGGCTTATCATGCAAATCAGTTGATTCTTTTGATTTCCAGCCTCTATAAGCTGCGAGACTGCAAACTCTCACTTACTCCTGAAAGAATTTCTGTCGGCAAGTACCGTCCCTGCCTGAACCATCATATTGGAAAATGTGCAGCTCCTTGTGTCGGATTGATGAAGGAGGAGGAGTACAATCGTCAAATTGAGGGCATTATTTCCCTGTTAAAAGGTGATTTTTCCGCCCTCAAGCGGGAATTCAAAGAGATAATGATCCTCCATTCGCAACGTCTGGAGTTTGAGAAAGCACAGGAGTACAAGGAAAAACTCCGGTTGCTCGAGCAGTATTACAGCAAATCGGTGATAGTGGGCTTTGGAGGCCGCGATATCGATGCATTTTCATTTGTCGAAGATGGGAACGAGATATTTTCCAACTTTATCCGCGTCCGGCAGGGTTCTATTGTACACTCCTTCAATATGGAACTCAAGATAAGGATCGAAGAAAGCAGGGAGGAAATACTGAGTGTCATTATGGCGGAAATAATTTCCAGATTTGGAGAACTCTCTCAGGAGGTGCTGGTACCCTTCCTGCCTGATCAGGAGTTCGAGGGGAAGAATATTCATGTTCCGGTCAAAGGTGACAAAAAATCCCTGCTCGAGCTCAGCAGAAAGAATGCAGCTCAAATGAAGATCAATCGCCTCAAGCAGGAGGAGGCTCTCCGCCCCGAAGAACATAGAGAACGCATAATCGCCAATCTCAAAAAGGATCTGGGGCTGCACAAACTCCCCGTTCACATTGAATGTTTCGACAACTCCAATATCCAGGGTACTGATCCCGTTGCTGCCTGTGTTGTGTTCAGAGAGGGAGTTCCAAGCAAAAATGAGTACCGTCACTTCAATATAAAGAGTGTTGTAGGGGCAAATGACTATGCCTCAATGAAAGAGGTGGTCAATCGTCGCTACTCGCGTATGATTGCCGAAGGGGAATCTCTGCCACAGCTCGTGATCATAGATGGAGGGCGGGGACAGGTCAACTTTGCTTACGAGGCATTGGAAGAGCTCGGCATCGCCGATGAAGTGGCGCTGGCAGGCATTGCAGAAAGACTTGAAGAAATAATAATCCCCGGAGACCCCACACCACTCTGGCTCGACAAAAATTCCACATCTCTGCGCTTGCTGATGCAGCTTCGTGACGAAGCTCACAGGTTCGGCATAGCTCATCACAGGGGCAAACGCAGTAAACGCCAAATCAGTAGCGAACTTACACAAATCAAGGGGGTGGGAGAAGCTACACGGACAAAACTTCTCAAAAGGTTCAGAAGCGTGGCACGCATTCGCCGGGCATCACTTGAAGCTCTCGGAGAGTGCGTCGGACCTCATCTTGCAAAGCTCATTTTCGATTACTTTCACTCTTCTCAAGCCGGTTCCACTGAATGAGACCATAGATGGCATTTGCCGTGAAAAACAGGAACATTATCAGCATCATCGCAGCGTGTTCCCCTCCGCGGATGGTCTCAACAAGCCATTTAACGCTCTGAATCAGGTCAAGTACAAGCCAGATGTACCATTGTTCCACATAGGCTTTGACCATCATATACATCGCAATTATTGAAGCCACCGTAGTGGCGGAATCGGCCCACGGCTGGGCATCTCCAATGGCAGGCAATGAGAGTATCCGGGCAAATAAGGGCACAAGCACTGCGGCTATTGCAATAAGCATGGCAGCGCTCCTTAGGGTGAGCTGCCTGACCATTACAGCTCCACTCTCCTTGCTTTGGTTCTTCTTCCAGTTTGCCCATCCTACAAACTGCATCGGCAGATAATAGAGCATATATATAGCGGAATCGGCATATAATTTAGTGGAAAATGCCACATAGACATAAAGAGCATTGTATATTATGCCGAAAAAGTAGTTTATCAGATTGCCTTTGGCGCAAAGCACCAGATTGATGATGCCCGTGATGTTGATTATCAGCCCCAGCCAATCGAAACGCTCAGCAAATGCAGATGTGATAATGCTTGTGACCGTGACTCCCCCTATCAGGAACCAGTCAAACCAGGATAATTTTAGTGCGGGTGTTTTGTTCATGGCGGAGTGCTTCAAAAGAGGCCGGTACTGAAGAGCGCACTCCAGTGATTAGTTCCGAGACTTGTTCTCGCATAGCGAAAACCAAACGAAAGTTCACTTCCGATACGCAGGATGTGGGCATTGACCAGCACATCCACTCCGTACGAATAGAGATATTTGTGCTCAATGGGCTTGATAATTCCATTCTGAGGATGCCAGGATGCCCTGTTAATGGCAAAATCACCGAAAGGTATTATCTGCAGGCGTTTGAGATAGTAGAGCCAGGGCCAGCTTACATCCCCGAGATAGATTGGAATGGCATAGTCGGCGGTGAATTTAGCATAATCCATCAGCACTATGTTGCTGAAACCTCTCGGCATTGACGCCAGGTTGGGAAGGTATCCGAATGCCCTTTGGTTGAATTGCTTTTGGTATGCGGCCGAGAGTTTTATGCCCTGGTTGTTGAAAATACCCGGGAGATAGCCGTAAGTGTAGATATATGCAATATTGCCGGAAGAGTTGTGCGGGCCGAGGGAATATGCTCCGCTTAGCTGTACACCGAATCCAAATTTTGGGAAGAGTCGTCCCTTGGGATTAGGCAGCATCTTATAGTAGCGCACTCCGTAGGTCAGACTATGGCGATAGATGCTTTTGTGGCCAAAAAGAGAATATTTATCGTTGCCGAAATCGTATCTCAGCTGAGGTATCAGACCGCTGTCCCATCCCGATTTGCTGAGTTTTAAAGGCACATAAGCGCTCAACGAAACATCCCAGGAGGGTATGTCAGTGGTGTCGATGGTGTATCTAATCGGATAGATCTCTCCGGGAAGCACACCCGGGTGGGATGTCCTGGTAGTCTGGTTGTGGTGTACCTCATCAATTGTGGTATTGGTGCGATATCTGTCGTTGTAATCCACCGCCACCTCAAAAACGGGATAAAGTCCGGAGTAGTTGAAGTTGAGGTGTCCGGAGTGAAATCCTTTGTGGTATGAATATCCGAGTTGCATTGTTGCAGTACTCAAGTCGTTCTGAGAAATAACCGTGGCACCGGCTGACACCAGCTGATAGAAGTGATCGTAACTCATAGTCATAATCCTGTTGATATTGGCGTAGAAAGGAGCCCAGGAGTGGATTCTGAGTAGGTGCGGAAATTTCTTGTAATCTTGTGCGGGGATTGAATCTATCCTTGCCTTCAGTTCGGCATCTTCCTCTTCGGAGATGGGTTCGGTATTGAGCCTTGCTTGGAGAGAAAGGTGCTCGGCAACATCATTTACAAAGGGTTTTCTGAAGTCTGCCACTCTCCAGTCGAGCGAGTCCAGCGGAGCAGATACCGGTTGATAGCCTTTGAGTCCGAAGTCTGCCCAGTAGAGGCGTCCGGAGTTATTGTCAATATGCGGATGTTTGGCTCCGAAGCGCGAATTGGTGAGCTTACGCATCAGTTTGAGGTCGGGGTTGTAAATGTAACTATTGACAAGGCCGTCCAGATCGGATGTAAAGCAGAGGTTTTTGCCACTGACGGTCAGGTCTTGAACGTATTTGTACTGGTCGGGGATCTCGTTATGCCATATTCCGTTGTTTAATGAAATCTCCGTCCAATAAAGACCCATGCCCGATTCTGTGATAATCAGTGCATAAAGCGAATCACCGATTGGTGCCACTTCGGTAATCTGGCCACCGTGCGGTGCAGGGATTCGTTTTGTTATATGCCCTTCATTTTTGTCCATTTGTATCACCCTGGAACCGCCGCCGATAGGATATTCCACTGCAAATAGAGATTGTCCGTCAGCAGAGAGCGCTGGGTTGAAGTATTTTGTTCGGGATGTGATGTCCTTGATTTTTCCGGTTTTGAGGTCGTAGCTGCGTATGATGGAGTAATTTTGCAATTCCCAGCGCAGGTCCGGCACTGTTTCAGCCCAGATAAGGGTACTGTCCCCGTCAGATATGATATTACTTGTGGTGGATGCAAAGGGTCTTATCCTTCGTTCCTTCCCGATAGAGTCTATGGATACGAGTGTCCTGGAATCGTGGTATCCGCTTTTGGTAGCAATAACTCCCCTTTCAGTCGGAAGGATGTCGGTATAATTAGTATATATGCGGGGTTCTTTTGCAAGTAAAGGCTCCGCTATGTGATATGGTTCCCTGCTTAGATAATCCTTCTGCCAGATATCACTCATGAATGAGACTGCCAAACGCCAGTGTCTTCTCGGTGTGCGTCCCGTGGCTCTGATAAAGCTGGTATTCCATACGCCGAAGAAATCCCACCATCTTTTTACCTGTATTGACATTGCGTCGCCGGTAGCATAATAGTTGCCGGAGGCATATCTCATCATACTTGTCAGCATATAGCCGAAAGCATATTTATTGGGAGCAAAATATTGATACGAACCATACCTCCAATGGTAATATGAACGGATATCGTCTTGCAGAAATGCCGTTCTGTAGTACATCAAAAACTCCCCGCTTCGACCACGGCCGACATTGGAAAAGTCTGTCTCGTTGAGGACTGCATCGCCTTCCAGAAGCCATACTGAAGGGTAAAATCCTACGCCCAGTGCCAGCGACTGCTCTCCGAAGAGTATGTTTAAAAAACTGAACACGCCTTTTGTGTAGTGCTGCATCTGTCCGAGATGCCGTCCTTCGTGAAGAGCAAGCTGCGTCTCCCAGTTCTGGGCATATCCGCCGGTTGCAGGTGGCGAGGTAAATATTTCCATTCGCTTTGGGGCCCATACCACAGTTGCATTGCTCGTTGTGGTGTAAGGGTGAAGAATTATGGGCATTTTAGGCGATTCTATCTTGAGTCCGGTGAGGTTGGTGTGCCGGTATTTCTCCAAAAGGTAGAGATACCTCCTTGCCAGGGAATCTGTCTGTTGCGGATATATTACCTTGTATGTATCGCCCCGTATAACCGACCACTTTGCACTTGCGGGGTCATTGCCAAGCGTATAATACTGCGCCGCAGCCCGATTCTGTGACAACAAAAGGGCTGCGAAGAGTAACGCCGGAAGGGCAAAACGGCCTGCAGGGAGTGTGATTCTCATAAATAAGGGCTCAAAGATAGCAATTTTGCGATAGATACTTGAAAAACCGTTATCAGTCCGTCATCCTAATCAGCCAGGAGATTATCTTCTCAGGTGGAGCATCCTTGAAGATAACGTTTTTATCTTTGTCAAGGAGATAGAGTGAAGGTATAGCGCGGATGTTGTATATGGTCTGCATATTTAGTGCCAGATCCTGGTCGTAACCGTTGATCCAAATCTCCGGATAGTTAGGCAGATAGTCATACCATGCAGCGAGGTCGGCGTCAGGATAGATGTTGAGTACTGCAAGTCTCTTCCGCTCGATAAGTTGCAATATTTCAGGCGCATTGGCGAGCGCATCAATTATTGCCTTGCAGTTTTGGCACTCCGGATTGCTGAAAAATAGGAGTACGTACTCGGCTTTTATCTGATGAAGGGTGCCTGTTCGACCGGTCTTGAGCGTATATTTGAAATCTGCCGCCGGTGTGCCGATACGATTATAGGAGCATAGGCGGTGTAGATTGCCGTAGTGATTTTTTTCTGCATCGGTGGTGAAAGGCGACTCCTTGAGGTGAGCCAGTACGGGGAGAAACATCTCTTCGTTTCTGTAGGGAGAATTGGGGTCGTAAAGATATTTTTCAGAAAGCTCGGTGATAGTTTTCCACACTTTGCTCTCAGGATGGGAGAGTTTGTGTCGGGCAGCTCGGGCGAGCATAGTATCTTGAGCAGCATTCATTACAGGAAGGGTTACATTGTCCAGCGCTGTAAGATATGTGGCAAAGGCCTCTTCAAAATCTTCATGAGTAACTCCCATAACCAGAGAGGTATCTTTGGAATATTCGATTCCGGGGGCGTATAGTTTATCCCAGAAGTGCAGCGAGATATACTGGAATGCCTGCTGCATATTGCTTCCGAGCATTGCGGGTACCTGAGGAGTGGGAAATGGTCTGGCGGGCTCTTGACTCCTGTTTTTACAAGCGGTAATTAGCAGTAATGATGCAAGAAGGAGAGATATCAGTGATTGTTTTGTCATTATGGATCAATTTTTTTGCAAATGTAAATAAAATACTGTGACAAATTGGCAGAAATATGCCGGTGGCACTTATTTTGCCCAAAATGGAGCATAAGATTTTTAAATATTTAAACATTTCATACTATGAATATTAAACCATTGGCAGACAGGGTTCTGATTGAACCAAAAGAGGCGGAAACAAAGACCGCAGGCGGATTGTTCATTCCGGACACCGCAAAAGAAAAGCCCCAGCAGGGTATTGTAGTAGCCGTAGGCAACGGTAAAAAAGATGAACCCATGGAGCTCAAGGCAGGTGACACCGTGTTGTACGGCAAATATGCCGGCACCGAAATCAGTGTAGACGGTAAAAATTATCTTATAATGCGTCAATCGGACGTAGTCGCAGTACTAAAATAATTAAAGAAATTTCCATATTATGGCAAAAGAAATCAAATTTGACATAGAAGCTCGCAACCTAATTAAAGAGGGTGCTGATGCTTTGGCCAACGCAGTTAAGGTCACTCTCGGACCCAAAGGCCGCAACGTAGTTATTGATAAGAAATATGGCGCCCCTCAGGTAACCAAGGACGGAGTTACCGTAGCAAAAGAAATTGAACTCGAGGACAGATTCGCCAATATGGGCGCGCAGATGGTTAAAGAGGTAGCCTCTCAGACCAACGACCAGGCAGGTGACGGTACTACTACCGCTACCGTTCTCGCACAGTCCATCATCAACGTAGGACTTAAGAATGTTACGGCAGGTGCCAATCCAATGGACCTAAAGCGCGGTATCGACAAAGCAGTTGCCGTTGTTGTGGAGAGTCTCAGGTCGCAAACTACTCCCGTAGGTGACGATTACTCAAAGATCGAGCAGGTTGGCACTATCTCCGCCAACAATGACAACGCCATTGGCAAGCTCATAGCAGACGCTATGTCCAAAGTTAAGAAAGACGGCGTTATTACCGTTGAGGAGGCAAAGGGTACCACTACCGAGGTGAAACTGGTAGAGGGAATGCAGTTTGACAGAGGCTATATTTCAGCCTACTTCATGACTAATCCCGACAAAATGGAGGCAGTGCTTGAGAATCCCTACATTCTCATCACCGATAAGAAAATTTCCACCATGAAGGATCTCCTTCCCGTGCTCGAGCCCATAGCGAGAGACGGCAAATCTCTGCTCATCATAGCAGAGGATGTGGAAGGCGAAGCACTTACCACCCTTGTGGTCAACAGACTACGCGGCACCATCAAGATTGCTGCAGTGAAGGCACCGGGCTTCGGTGACCGTCGCAAGGAGATGCTCCAGGATATAGCAATCCTCACCGGAGGAACCGTAATCTCCGAGGAGAGAGGATTTACCCTTGAGAACGCAACCGTAGCAATGCTCGGACAGGCTGAAAAGATAGTAATCGACAAGGAGAACACCACCATTGTCAATGGTGCAGGCAAGAAGGAGCAGATCGATGACCGTGCCAACCAGATTCGCAAGCAGATCTCAACCACAACATCCGACTATGACCGTGAGAAACTCCAGGAGCGTCTGGGTAAGCTTGCAGGTGGAGTAGCCGTGCTCTATGTGGGTGCCGCCACCGAGGTTGAAATGAAAGAGAAGAAAGATAGAGTAGAAGATGCACTCAATGCTACCCGCGCTGCAGTTGAAGAGGGTATAATCCCCGGCGGTGGCGTAGCCTTTATACGTGCTACTTCCGCTCTTAAGGGTCTCAAGGGAGATAATGATGATGAGACCACAGGCATAAACATCATCGCACGTGCCATCGAGGAGCCTATCAGGATGATTTGCGAAAATGCCGGCAAAGAGGGCAGCGTGATCGTACAAAAGGTTAAGGAGGGAAAGGGTGACTACGGTTATAATGCCCACACCGATACTTTCGAGAACTTCTTCAAGACAGGTGTAATAGATCCTACAAAGGTGATGCGCGTGGCTCTTGAGAATGCAGCTTCAGTAGCCGGAATGTTGCTCACTACCGAATGTGCTCTCGCCGACATCAAGGAGGAAATGCCTCCAATGCCGATGGGCGGTGGCGCTCCCGGAATGGGTATGATGTAGTCCCCATGTCGGATAAAATATTATATTTGCGGGGAGCAATCATTTATGGTTGCTCCCCTTTTTATGTTTTTTAAAAAATGGACGATTTAAAATATATGCGCGAATCCCTCAAAGAAGCAACTTTAGCACTCAAAAGTGGAGAAGTGCCTATAGGCGGGGTTATGGTATGCAGAGACCACATCATTGCGCGTGCCCACAATCTTACCGAACTTCTCACCGACCCCACTGCTCATGCGGAGATGCAGTTGATCACAATGGCTACAGAAACACTTGGAGGCAAGTATTTGAAGGAGTGCACGCTTTATGTGACTGTAGAGCCCTGTCCGATGTGTGCCGCAGCGTTGGCTTGGGCACAGCTCGGACGTCTCGTTTATGGAGCCGACGATCCAAAGAGGGGATATTCGCTCTTTTCTCCTTCTTTGCTTCATCCGAAGACAGAGGTAACCAAAGGGATTCTCGCCGATGAGTGCGGTACTTTGGTAACGGATTTTTTCAGAGATAAAAGGAGTTAGGTGCGCGTTGCGGAAGCAAGTGGCCAACGGCTAACAGCTAATGGCTAATAGTTAATGTCAATTTCAAGGATTTATTATGGAGTGGCTTCAAGGGCTGGGTCTTTTGGGACTTTTTATGGGCACATTTCTGGCTGCAACGGTAGTGCCTTTCAGTTCGGATGTATTATATATAGGCATACTCATGACGGGAGTAAATCCCTGGATAGTGTGGCTGGTCGGTACGCTGGGCAACTGGTCGGGCGGATTGACCTCTTATGGTGTCGGCCGTATCGGCAAATGGGAGTGGATGGAGAGATGGTTCAAGGTCAAGCCGGAAACTCTGGCTGCACAAAAGGCAAAGATAGATCGCTGGGGAGCACCTCTGGCCCTCGTTACTTGGCTACCCTTCGTTGGTGATGTTTTTGCTATTGCACTCGGTTTTTATAAGGTTCCATTCTGGAAATCTTCCTTCTATATGTTTGTAGGGAAAGGTCTGAGATTTCTGCTCTGGACCCTTCTGTTCATCAAATACGGCGAGGCCGTAATGAATTATATTTTTTAGTCTGCGCTTGCGCTAAACGGTGGTACTTTCACTCTCTCCATCAACGTTTTTTATTGTTCCCGTATATCGACATAAAGGTCGAGATCATGCCGCTTAACCCTTTACGTTCACCTAACATCTCCTTCAATTCTTTACCTCTCCGTCGCGATACCGGTAACTCGGTATTATCTGTAAGGGTAATTTTAAGAGTTTGGTGGTTGTAACGCTTGATGTACTCCCTATTGAGCAAAATGCTGTTGCTGAGAGGAACAAAGTCATGTTCAAGAATCAGGAGATCCTTATAGTACCCCAAGTTTCTATTCACTGTTATGGTTTCACCATTTTTTAAGTGTACTTTAGATACCACCCCGTCGGCCTCAATGTATTTGAGTTCATCGACGGATATCATTTGCAAGATCCCGCTATGTAAGTGAACCGTTATTTTATCCGGTTTCACCGTGGAGCGTTCATCCATCCGTTGCAACAGCAATTTAACTTGATTGTTAAGGTCCTGGCTTTCTCGTTTGTCCAGTGCTCTATTTACGGCCATCACGAGTTCGCCGTCATCTAACGGTTTGTATAAAAAATCTATGGCCGAATATTTTATGGCCCTTAGAATATGCTCCTTATCGCTTTCTCCGGTAATAAAGATAATTTCAAAGTTGATGACACCTTTATCCGACAAGCGTTTCAACAGATCGAAACTGGTACCGGCTTGCATACGGATATCGAGAAAAACAATGTCGTAACGGTTGCTTTCTATTAAATCCTCCGCCTCGCTTAAGGTCAATGCCTGGTCAATTTTTTTTATTGATGGACAAAGCAATGAGACTCGCCGGCAAATATAATCGGAAGTCTCTTTTACATCCTCTACAATAAGCGCACTATATTTCTCCATAACAGATTAATTTTGAATGGTAATGATAACGATCGTTCCACCCGACTTGGGATCTTCGAAATCTATTTTTATGTAGTAACCAAGCTCGTTGAGCAGTTTTACTCGTTGCATGATCAACTGTAATCCCCTCGATTTGTGTGCCAGAATCTCTTTTTCCTTGTTTAGAGCCGACTGTTTCCGTCCAATGCCATCATCGATGATTTTGCAAACAAGCGCATTATCATCTTGTTCAAACCGAACGATAACTTTTCCCATTCCCTCTTTTGGTAGAATGCCATGTTTGATGGCGTTTTCCACGAATGGCTGCAAGAGCATCGGAGGAATTGAGCGATCCAATAGTGAATCGGACTCCAGTTCAACTTCAAATGTTATTTTTCCGTCGGGATACTTCATTTTTTCCAAATCCACATAGGTCCTCAGCAAATCAATCTCCTCTTTGATGCTGTTTTCATTCTCTGTAAATGATCGACCAAGTAGTTTAGAAGACTTGATGGAAGATTCCATATAGGCGCGAATCAACCGCGAAAATTTCACCAGGTAATCATTGGCTTTTTCAGGTTTGTTTTGACCGATAAGGTTTTGAATGGAGGACAAAAAGTTAAAAATGAAGTGCGGACTCAATTGAGTCTGAAGTGTCCCCACCTCCAAGAGCTTTATATCTCTTTCGCGAGCCTGAACCGCCATTCGGTCTTTATATGTTCTCCATATTAAAAATGCCACGACAATCGTCAGCAGGGCGAAAACGAAAAAAGCATATTTGAAGAAATCAGGTTCTCTAAAGAAAGGCATATCAATTATGATCTCCACCGAACTCTCTTTTTCTTCGTAGGGGGCAAGCTTATCTCCGTTTTTGGCAACGACACGGAAAATGTACTTTCCTGAACTTAAACCCGAATAATAGGCGCTTCCGGCCTGCGTCCATTCGCTCCAATCATTCTCTTTTCCCTCCAACTTGTATTTGAAAACAGGATAGGTAGGCAATCCGAACCCCACGGTTTCGTAATGAATCGTCAGCCTGTTATTGCCCTTTTCGACATAAAATGGTTGCCGGCAACTCTGTTCTTCCTCGCTTAATCCCGTTTCGTTGATGGAGGTTACAAATAGGTTAAAGTAATCGGGTGTAAACGATATTTTCTTGTAGTAAAGTTCACTTGTGGTGGTTGAAGAGGGTATGAATACCCTGTCGCCATCGAGAAGGAACCCATTTTGCGCCACTTCTTCGCTGAAAAAACCGTTGCGATGATTGAACATTTTAAACTCAACTGTCCCATCCTCATAATATTTGTCCAATCTCATAGCAAATATTTCTCGCGATGTGCCGATCAGCAACAGCGTGGAGTCGGGAGAGAGAAGGCTGAGGATTTTAGTGTTGAAATAATCTTTTCCAACATGCGTGAAACTCTCTTCTCGCCCATTGTATAGCCATAGTTCAGACTTTCCACCGATCCACACATTGCCTTTATGATCTTTTGCCATCGATACCACCTGTTCTCTCGGATAATCCTCGTAATGTAGCTTTGATACATGCTTCAGTTGTTTGTCAGCCTTGTCGAAAAGTACCAGTCCCGAGCGGTTTCCAATCCAGATATTGCCGTCGGATTTAACCTCGAGGGCTGAGGGGTGAAAGGTTAAGATTTCACCGGAGTTGTCCATAAAAGCCTCAATTTTCTCGTTGCTATCGATAAACCCGATACCATAATCGTGACCAAACACAATTTTATCTTCATGTGGATCATATTTTGATATCATCGAAATCCCGGTTTCAAATATTCTCGCTTTCTTGTAGTCATATTTTACCAACCCCTTATGCGTAGGAAAATAGAGATTCCCCTGCTTATCCATTGATGAGCCGTAGTAAAAAGCCTTATCATATACATCAACAGCACCTTCCACCAATATCTCTTTCTTTTCTTGTTTTGATAGGTCCAGCTTAAACAACCCCACCCTATACTGTGCACCATAATAATTACCATCATTACCCCGTATCATCGTCCAAAAATTGTTCATGAATGTACGAGGGTATGTGCGGAAGGACTTGTTGTTGAGTTGATATAATCCATTATCGGTTCCGAGCCAACAATTATAGTCCTTGTCTATGAGAAAGGGATAGACCTCTTCCTCGAATGGTAACTCAATGGGTTGCACACTGTGTGTTGTACTATCAAGCAACAGGTATTGCCTTGTGTTGAAATTGAATAACAGATGTTGCCGGACGGGAAGTTTGTGGATTTCAACGTCGTGGATATGCTTATCATCTTTGTATCGCAGTAATATTTCCCGACTCTCGGAATCGATACAGATATTTTCAGTTGAGGAGGTGAGAAGACGATAATAGATAAGACCGTTTGAAAAGGATGAAACCTTCACCGGCGACTCAAATTCAGCCAACTCTATTATCTCTTTCTCCTTTAAACCGTAAATCTTGTTCGTTGAGGTAGAAAATACGAGACGGTCATTTTTCCGATCATATGCCCTGCTTGTGAAACTTCCTCCAAAGTCGATATTGCTCTGTATGGTTAGGTATAGCGTGTCCGACCTATATTCCCTTACTTCTTTAACCGAGTACAACCAATAGCGCTCTTTGCCTGCTAATAGATTCATTCCTTCTCCATTGAGTGATGCCACGCTCTTCATTGTCCCTCTTTCATGTTTATAGATATTATAGAGCGTTACAAAATAGAGGTCCCCATTTAGGGTCTCGCCCATACCGTATATATATTCGTTATGAAGAAATTGTTGAAAAGTGGAACCGTTGAATTTTGCCAACCCTCCTTTCGTGCCTATCCAAATATAGCCTTTGCCGTCTTGATATAACCACTGTACCTGTATTTGCGGCAAACCGTTGTGCGTGTTGTAGTTAATGTAAGGTAAATGCTGCGCACCCGCCTTAATGGGAATTAAGGCGAGACCAAAGAGGCAAACAAGGTACATCCGTTTTAAAAAGGCATACATTTCAACCGCTATTCGTTACAGTAAAGGCTAGTTTACAAAATTAATAATTAACGCCGAAAATTAATCTCTCATTATATTATGTTTCTGACAATATCGGGTAGTTTTGAAATCAAATAAAAGGGGAGATTAATCAATCTAAAACTCTTTCCTGCATTGGTTTTGACATCATCGATACTATATTTACCCGACCAAATTCTCACAGCAACATTATGATTGGTTTCATCCATAAATTGATGAATTGATTTTAGATGGGCTTTGTGTCCGCTTTTCACCTCTACGGGGATGGCCAAACCATCCTGAATCCAAACAAAATCAACTACAGCTGTGCTGCCACGCTTGTTTCGACGCCAATAATTTCGTCTGAACCCCACATCGTTGGAGAGAGCCTTCAACTCTTGAGCGACAATTTGTTCTGCAGCGGCGCCACGCCATGTATCAATCAAGTCTTTGTGAAGCAGATATTCCCGCTGAATACCTGCTGCGTAGTTCACTAAGCCGGCATCAAGCCAAAAAAGTTTGGGCGTTTTTTTAAGGTCGGAGATAGCAGGCATTATCGTATTTGTTGTAGGATATACTAATTCCAATAACATCGCTTTACTAAGTGTGCGAAATGCTTCGCCTGTTTCTCTGGCTTTGTAGGGTGATTCGGCAAAACCACCAAACGTGATGGTTTGTCCCGAAAAAGCCCATCCTTCTTCGAGAATATAACGAAGAACTGAAGCTTGCGCATTGGTTTCAGCATACTTTTCCACATCATTTTTATAAGCGTTCAATAGATCGTTATAAGTTTTACCAAGTGCGACAATATCTCGGTCGGCAGCGTAACGGGCAACCACTTCCGGCATTCCGCCGATAAGGGCATAACGTTCAAAATGTTCTATTAGTGGTTGATGAAAAATATTCACACTCTTTTTCTCATCAATCACTTGCAAGAGTCCGTTCTCATTTAGGGCAACCAAATATTCGGAAAAAGAGCAAGGATGAAGGGCCATATATTCCACTCGTCCCACAGGCAATGAAATATGCTTGTCGAGCATTGTCTCCAAAAGTGATCCCGCAGCAATGACGTAAATCTCGGGAGTTTCTTCATAGAAGTACCGCAGTAATGAGACTGTGTGCGGCGAGTTTTGAATCTCATCTAGAAACAACAGAGTGCGTCCCTCTTTTTGTGTTTTATTGGCATAAAGAAAAAGCAGCGGAATCAATTTTTTCACTTCATCCACGCTCTCCATAAGATTTTTAGCGGCAGACTTTTCGAGATTAATTGAAATGAAATTTTCAAAGTTTTCCGCAAATTGATTTACTACGGTTGTCTTTCCTACTTGCCTTGCACCCCGCAGAATCAGTGGTTTGCGAGAGGGATTTTCGGCCCATTTATGCAGTTGAGTTTCTATATTTCTTTTAAACATCATATAACTATTTGACATTCAAACGCAAATATAAGTAAAATGTTTCATTGCAGGGGTAAAAATATGTAACTTTTGTTCCATTGCATAGGTATATTTGGCCGTTTTTTGTTCCATTGTAGGGGTAACAAGTATTTGGCTGTGTGTTTTTGTGCACTGCTTGGAAAAAGTAGACACAGAAAATCTCGCCGATTTTCACTCAAGAACAGACCGGTTGTTACGTAAATCATACCGACTGTTACGTGAATCCTAACGGTGGTTAAAAACAGGCTGTCGAAGCTCTTGATTCTATTTAACTTTAATTCAAATTTCTAAATTTTATAATAATCGTCCGCAACTTTTAGTGGATACGCATGACAGTAACTATAAAAAAATAAAAACTATGAACAAGGAAGAATTCAAAACGGAGGAAGAATACGCCTCCCCGACAATCGAAGTTGTCGAAATTGAATTGACTCAGAACATCCTTCAGGGAAGTGGTTTTGGTAATGCACCGGGTGATTTTGAAGGTGAGGATTGGTAATTATGCACTTATTAAAGAACAGAGATATGAGAAATAAATATTTTATATGGATAGCATCGGCGCTTCTTATTATCACAGGATGCACCAAAAATGAGATTGACAACGAACAGCCGACTCCGGAGACGGAAGGACAAACACTTGTTATGACGGCATCCGTACCGGATGAATCACCACAAACCCGTCTAAGCTTGGAAAAAGATGCAGGGTCACTGGATATTATCGTTAAATGGAAAGCGGGAGATGTAATAAATTTCTTCTTTAAGCAAGGCGGTACCACGCTTTTGCAGGGAACCCCTGTAACATTGGCTTCGCAGACTATTTCCGAGGACGGAAAGAAAGCTACCTTTACCGTCACTGTTCCGTCAGGAATTAACACAAATTATGACTTCATTATTTACGCACTTCACGGGGCACCGTATATTTTAGACGCTCTTGGGGGTAAGATAAATGTGAATGTTTCTCCTGTAGGCTTTAGTTTATTAACGGCGTTAAACAATGTGCCTGTATCGGGCGAATTTGCAGTTATCCCTCCGGTAGGTCCAATTACCATCAACTTCAATCATTTGGGAGTATTGCAATGCCTAAATTTCAAGAATAGTTCAGGATCGGACTTTGTTATTACTCCCACATTGACAAATGAGGGAGGAACTTCTTGGTATTACACTTATACGGGCGGTACTACAGCTCCTCATTACGATTTGATTGGAAAACAGGTTGCAGATGCTACGGTAACCCCTTCAAGTGCCGGAACTGTAACTATCCCTACCGGAAGTACCGTACAATTAGCACAGTGGGTGATGCCCAAAGCCGTCAATACTCCGGAAATCAAATTGAATGCTCTATCTTCAGGAGGAACGAACCATGTTTCCGATAATAGCAAGCCGGCACGCAGTTCAGCCTTGCAGATAGGTAAAGCCTATCATCTATATGCCTTGTGGAATGGAACTAAGCTCTATTTTACCGACAATACATTTACCCCTCCGGCTCCACCTCCTACGGGTGATTTGATGCATGCCGACGGCGGCAACGACTTTATAGGTGTGGTTTACTCCAAGAGCGGAAATGTATATTATAACAGCACGCAAGATGGAAACACCTGGTCGGGTGAAACCCTTTTAGGAGCAGGTACGGAAGCGCGCATCGCAATCGACGGAACCAACAAACCTCATGTTGTATTCACTACAGGGGGTAAAATTGCCTATACCAAATTTGATGGCTCGAACTGGACTGCACTTGTTTATATTGAAACAAATTATGGAGGCTCTTGTTCAAAACCTGATATAGATGTTGATGCTGCCGGTTATGCCCATGTTACTTATACCGATACTATGGGAAATACAGGAGACTGGACCAATCATCCGGATATTATGTACGCAGAAAATACTACCGGCGCATTCCAAAAGACTCTTATATATAACGGATATCGTGATTCCTATGGTGGAGCATCTTATTATTCTCAATATTATAGTAAAGGTTCTTTTATCGCTGTGGGTGCAGCCGGTAATTATTACATTATAGCACATCAGTACCTTCTGGAACAGTGGATGGGTGGAAATTCTAAAGATTACAACATAGTCATAAAAACTGCTACAGCAAGCGGAGGCGCTTCATCCTCTTCATCTGATAAGCATTTGTTATATGACTTAGAATATGACGGAACTAATGTTGTTGCTCTTTATAAAGATAGCAATGGAAATCGCACAGCTACTATTCAGGTTAACGGAAATGCCGCAGCCTTCATTAATCATAGTGGTATTTCAGGGACTCTATCTCCCCATAGTCTATCGCATAAGTGTGAAGTTGCCGGTCTTGCCGGTTCTAACTTGTTTGTCAAGCATTTAGTTGCAGGAAATCCGACGGAAACAGTCTATTCGGATATAACGGTAAAGAGCGGCACAAAAGTAGCTGCGGTTAATAAAGTCAATACAACGAACAAATTATATGCGGTATATACCGATAATACCGGTTCTGTTATAAAGGTTAAGGCAGTTGAATCAACTCCGGCGCCTTAGAGACCACAGACAAAACTCATTAAACCAAAATTCCCTCCCGCCGTAATGGCGGGAGGGAGTTTTTGATTTCTTGATCCAAAAGGGGTTGCAAGGTTTTGAAACCTTTTATATATTTGTAGACAATGATGATAATAACACTAAAAGAGATAATATGATTAGAAGAGATTTCCTTAAGAGTATAGGTCTGGTAACTGCAGGATTAGCTATTACAGACCCCTTTGCGATGGCGAGAGGTTTGACCGCCCCGTCTGCAGAAGAGCTTGCAAAGCTTTCACCGGAAGAGCTGATTCATTATCCGTTACGCAGTTTGAGGCCCGATACGGGGGGTAAACGGATAACGGGTATAATAGTCGGAGCCGGAAACCGGGGAAGAATCTATGCGGCTTATGCGGAAAGATATCCGGAGAACTTTAAGATCGTGGGCGTAGCGGAGCCGATAGAGAGCCGTAGGGATGCCATGATTAACAAACATGGTATTCCGAAGGAAAATGCCTTCATAGGCTTTAAAGAACTTTTGGAGCAACCAAAGCTTGCCGATGTCGTGGTAATTGCCACTCCGGATGACCTGCACTATGAGCCATGTATGAAGGCTTTGGAGCTTGGTTATGACGTGCTTTTGGAAAAACCGATCTCCCCAACCGAAAGAGAGTGTAGGAATATCCTGCGTCAGACGGAAAAATATGGTGGAATAGTGGCAGTATGTCATGTGCTAAGATATGCACCTTACTTCATTGCATTGAGGGAATATCTCAAGTCCGGAGCTATCGGAGAAGTTGTGAGCATCCAACATATGGAGCCGATAGAATCCGCTTACATGGCACATTCTTATGTTCGCGGCAAATGGAGGATAGAGAAGGAAACAACTCCTATTATTCTTGCAAAATCTTGTCACGACCTCGACATCTTACGTTGGCTCATGGATGAGCCTTGCAAGGTCATTTCAGCAGAAGGGTCGCTGCATTTATTCAAAGCAGAAAATAAGCCTGAGGGTGCACCATTCAAATGTACCGATGGATGCCCACATGAAGGGACATGCCCATATTCGGCAATTGATATATATGTGAGACGTAAAATTCATCTTGGAGTCTTTGACCTTAAGGATAGGAATGATGATGAGGAAATTTTAGAGAAACTTCGCACTACAGAATATGGCCGCTGTGTCTTCCAATGCGATAATGATCAGCCGGACCATTACGTTACAACCATGCTATTTGAAAAGGACAAGACAGCTTCATTTACAATGGATGCCTTTACGCCTTGGGGAGGTCGCCGTACTCGAATTATGGGAACTAATGGCTTTATTGAAGGAGATATGAGCAAGTTTGTATCATGGGACTTCAGGACAAAGAAGACAAAAGTTTGGTCGAGTGAAGTTGAGGAATTGGAGGAATATAAGGGCTCAGGTCATGGCGGAGGCGATTGGGCGTTGGTACGGGATTTTCTTGAGGCAGTAGCCGCTCAAGACCAATCCAAGCTCAGCAGCACGCTTGAAGCATCCGTCGAGAGCCATGTGATGGGCTTTGCAGCAGAAAAGAGCCGCAAGTCCATGAGAAAGACAAGGATTAAAATGAGAGATTGAGAATAGGCATAAAGGTATATTGCTACTGCTCATATCTATTTCCTTAAGGTGGAATAGTTTTGATTAATTTAAAATATTCTTACCTTTGCAGTTCACTGAGATATGGTGTAATGGTAGCACTACAGGTTTTGGTTCTGTCTGTCTAGGTTCGAATCCTGGTATCTCAACTGATTAACCAAT
>CAZRBY010000001.1:0-21900 GCA_964598495.1 uncultured Muribaculaceae bacterium | reverse complement strand
ACCTCCGAGTTGTCAATTTCTATGTCCGGACGAAAGCTCTTCCGAGCCTTCCTCCCTATACAGTGCAATCCGATTCACTTTTGTTTATCCGATCCCCGCTTCAGGAGGCGGCGGATGCCTTATCCTATATCATAACTATGGCACTTTATCTTAAAAAAGAACTTGACAATGATGCACAAATCTTCGTGTGGGAGGTTACTGAGACTGAAGAGCAGCTTATGGCTCTATCGTCCCCGATTCCCAAATATGAGCTCGAAGACCTGAGTTTTATCAAGAGCGAAGCCCGCAGGAGGGAGAAACTCGCAGTTAGAGCTCTTCTCAACGAGATATTCGAGGATAAGGTATATTTGGGCCACCACGATAACGGCCGCCCCTACCTCCAGAATATGGCGACGGAGCTCAGTATTGCACATACCAACCGTTTTGTGGCCATCATAATTCACCCGGATGAAACACTGGGCATTGACATTGAGTCTCTCGACCGTGATTTCTCTGCAGTAGAGAACAAGGCTCTATCAGAGGATGAGATTGAGGATCTCTCCGAAAGAAATAAAAATCTACACCTGGCCATCTATTGGTGTGCTAAGGAGGCCATCTACAAGAGAATGTCCCTCCATGGAGTCGATTTTGCAGAGCAAATAGAGCTTGAACGATTCAGCCCTGATGATGATGGCGAACTGGAAGCCACTTTTACACACAAGGATGGCATCGAGATGGATTTTGAACTCGAATATATGGTTTTTGAGAATCACGTGATGGTCTGGGTGGTAGGTTAATGCCTTTCTATCAGCATCCTGCGCAGGTATAGCCGCTGTTGCCGTTTACGGTGTCAGCGGTTTTTTAATCCGTATAAAATAACTACCTTTGTAAGTTAAAATGATAACAAAAACAGAGAGAAACATATGACACAGATATTAAAGAACTTCGTAAAGGAGTTGGAGTGGAGAGGGATGATACATGACATAATGCCGGGTACGGAAGAACAGCTGATGAAAGAGCGCACATCTGCTTATGTGGGAATTGATCCCACTGCGGATTCACTCCATATAGGTCACTTGGTGAGCATTATGATGCTCAAGCATTTCCAGAACTGCGGCCACAGGCCGATAGCCCTGGTGGGTGGTGCAACGGGTATGATCGGTGACCCTTCCATGAAATCATCCGAACGCAACCTCATTGATGAGGCAACTCTAAGGCACAACGAAGCTGCCATTAAGGCCCAACTCTCCGGATTCCTCGATTTTGACAGCGATGTACCCAATGCGGCCAAACTGGTCAACAATTATGACTGGATGAAGGATTTCACCTTCCTGGACTTCATACGCGATGTAGGCAAGCATATCACCGTCAATTATATGATGAGCAAGGATTCGGTCAAAAAACGCATCTCCGGCGACGAGCGCGAGGGAATGTCCTTTACCGAATTTACATATCAACTTGTTCAAGGTTACGACTTCTTATGGCTATATGAACATGAGGGCTGCAAACTCCAGATGGGCGGCAGCGACCAGTGGGGCAACATCACCACCGGCACCGAGCTTATTCGTCGCAAACTTTCGGGAGATGCCTTTGCTATGACCTGTCCTTTAATTACAAGGGCGGATGGCGGCAAATTTGGAAAGACGGAACAGGGCAATATTTGGCTTGATGCAAGATATACCTCTCCTTACACCTTTTACCAGTTCTGGCTCAATGTGAGCGACGAGGATGCACAGAAATATATCAGGATTTTCACAATGCTCACTCGTGAAGAGGTGGAAGCGGCCGTTGCCGAACACTTGCAGGCACCACACTTGAGAAACCTACAAAAGCTTCTCGCAAAAGAGGTTACCGTGATGGTGCATGGGGAGCAGGAGTACCGAAATGCCGTGGATGCTTCTTCCATTCTTTTTGGCAATGCCACTTCGGAAGCTTTAAAGGCACTTGACGAGCAGACATTCCTCTCGGTATTTGAAGGAGTACCCCAGTTTGAACTTCGTAAAGAGCAACTATCTTCGGATATTATTGAGATGCTGGCTGTGACCACATCCGTATACCCATCCAAGGGTGAATGTCGCAAGATGATTCAGGGCGGAGGTCTTTCCATCAACAAGGAGAAGGTAACGGAAACCGATTTTACGCTGACATCGGAACATCTGCTTGACGGTAAGTATATTTTGGTGCAGAAGGGTAAGAAGAACTATTTCATATTGAAATTCGAATAACAATAAAAAACAATCAAAAGGTTATGGAAAACGAAAGCAAAAGACAGCGCATGGTGGCAAGGCAGATCCAGCGGGATTTGGCCGAAATCATCAGGGGCAAAGGTATGGCTGCCTTTGACGGGGCCATGGTAACGGTGAGCGGAGTGAAGATGAGTCCTGACCTCACGCTTGCAAAAGTATATGTGAGCATATTTCCTTCCGACAAGAGCCGTAAGGTAATGGATATCCTCTCTTATCAGAACAGAGGTCTGCGCGGAGAGTTGGGCAACCTCGTGGCCAAACAGTTGAGGGTTGTACCGGAACTGACGTTCTTTATAGATGATTCACTTGATTATGTTGAGCATATAGACGAGTTGCTCAACAATAAAGAGTAATGAACCTCTCGACTTTCATTGCCAGGCGCTATCTCTTCGCAAAGAAGTCCCACAATGTGATCAATATCATATCCGGCATCTCTGCGGCGGGCATTGCCATAGGTTGTGCCGCCCTGGTGGTGATAATGTCAATATACAATGGTTTTGACTCCATCATACGTACACTTTACAACAGTTATACTCCTGATCTTCTGGTAATCCCCACAGAGGGTAAAGTCTTCACAACCGACAGTGAAGGGTTCTATGAAATAAGGCATGATACCGCAGTACTCTCGTTTTGCGAGGTGCTGGAGGAAAATGTGTTCGTCACATACGGAGACAGTCATATAGTTGCGACTGCGAGAGGTGTGGATTCGGTCTATATAAGTGCTACCGGCCTTAAGGATTATGTGGTGGAGGGGAATTTCGAGCTGGAGTTCGGAGCTCTGAAGCAGGTAGTTATCGGCCGTACACTTGCTCAGGAATTGGGCCTGAAGATAGCATTCGTTTCACCGTTGGAAGTATATTTTCCTTCAAGAACAGGAGATTTTTCGACTGTCAATCCTTTTGCTTCGCTTCGCAGCGAAAGGCTCCATCCGGGCGGCATAATCTCCCTTGATCAGAATTTCGACAAGAAGTATATGTTCTTGCCGGTTGAGACCCTCCGTTCCCTGCTTGAGTATGATAACGAGGTTACGTCGGTTGAGATATATGCGGATTCCGATGTGATTGCTCCTAACGGGGTGGTGACTGCGGATTTCCAGAAGAAGGTGAGTGCAGCGTTGGGTGACTCTTTTACGGTTAAAAACAGGCAGCAGCAGAATGAGTCTCTCTACAAGCTTCTCTCTTATGAGAAAATCGCTATTTATGCCATATTGCTCTTTGTGATGATAATAATTTCGTGCAATATCTTCGGTTCGCTTTCTATGCTTATCATCGAGAAGCGGGATGACATAGAGATATTGAGGTCGATGGGAGCAGATGATAGACTGATAAAGAAGATTTTTGTGAAGGAAGGATGGATGATTTCGCTATTGGGCATTGTGGTCGGTATCGCTTTGGGCCTTTTGGTCTGTCTATTGCAGCAAAAGGTGGGACTTGTGAAGATGCCGGGCAATTTTATCGTTGAATATTATCCCGTGGTGATACGTTGGAGTGACATTCTGGTCATCGCCGGAGGTGTGGGATTGATAGGTTACCTGGCGGCTGTTGTTTCACGAGCGGCTAATTGATAGGTATCTGGACAAAAAAAAGGGCTGATCCTCTGCCGGAATCAAACCCCTTTCCTTGTGTACTAAAACCTAAACCTATTACATAGATGCAATAAATGGCAAAAACGTTGCATCATTTTTATAAAAAAGTTGATTTTTTTTAAAATAATGAAAAAAGAGAGGAAAGTCATAGAAGAAATTGCCGGTGGAGAGTACCGGCACGGCTTCGAAACCGATCTTGAACAGGAGTTCATTCCCAAAGGATTGAACGAAGATATAATACGTCTGATTTCCCGTAAAAAAGAAGAACCTCAGTGGATGCTGGATTTCCGTCTTAAGGCTTTTGCCAGATGGCAGAAGATGACTTTGCCGACATGGGCCCATCTCGATATTCCCGAAATCGACTTCCAGGATATCATATACTATGCGGCACCGAAGCCAACGAACACTTCAGGTGAGATAGATCCCGAGCTCGAAGCTACTTTTGACAAACTTGGAATTCCTCTGCACGAGCGGAATGTGCTCGCCGGAGTGGCGGTGGATGCCGTATTCGACTCCGTTTCAGTAAAGACCACCTTTAGGGAGTCACTTGCGGAGAAAGGAATCATTTTCTGCTCCTTTTCGGAAGCGGTTAGGGATTATCCCGATTTGGTACGAAAATATCTGGCTACGGTTGTGCCCATCGGCGATAACTTTTATGCGGCTCTCAACTCTGCGGTCTTCAGCGATGGCTCCTTCTGCTACATTCCCAAAGGGGTCAGATGTCCGATGGAGCTTTCAAGTTACTTCCGTATCAACGCAAAAGGCACCGGACAATTTGAGAGGACTCTGATTGTTGCTGACGAAGGGTCATATGTGAGCTATCTGGAGGGCTGTACCGCCCCGATACGCGATGAGGCGCAACTTCATGCGGCAGTAGTCGAGATCATAGTGGAGCGCGATGCGGAGGTCAAATATTCTACGGTTCAGAACTGGTATCCTGGCGACAAAGAAGGCAAGGGTGGCATCTACAATTTTGTAACAAAGAGGGGCCTATGCAAAGGCTCAGGCAGCCGTTTATCCTGGACGCAGGTGGAAACGGGATCCTCCATTACCTGGAAATATCCGAGCACCATACTTAAGGGTGACAACTCCACCTCGGAGTTCTATTCGGTGGCCGTGACAAACAACCGCCAGCAGGCCGATACCGGCACCAAGATGATCCATCTGGGCAAAAATACCGTCAGCCGCATTGTAAGTAAGGGCATCTCTGCGGGATACAGTCAGAATAGTTACCGTGGGTTGGTGAAGGTGGCTCCTAACGCCACCGGAGCGCGCAACCACTCCCAGTGCGACTCTCTTTTGCTTGGTGATAAATGCGGAGCTCATACCTTTCCCGTCATTGAGTGCGATAACCGAAGTTCCGTAGTGGAACACGAGGCTACTACCTCTCGGATCAGCGAAGATCAACTATTCTATTGCCGTCAGAGAGGTATTCCGGAGGAAGATGCAGTAGGCCTTATTGTCAACGGTTATGCAAGGGAGGTACTCAATCAGCTACCGATGGAATTTGCCGTTGAGGCCCAGAAACTATTACAGGTATCACTTGAAGGAAGTGTAGGATGATTAAGGAAATAATTAACCATACCCTTTTTACTATCGCCGGTGATGTGCCGGTGTTGCTTATCGACCTTGTCACCTCGATATTCGGTCTGACCTGTGTCTTTCTTGCCGGTCGCAACAGCAAGTATAACTTCTGGGTGGGCTATTTCTATACGGCACTCCTGTTCCTGATGTTTTGGAACAAAAATCTCTATGCCAGCCTCATTCTTCAGCCGATATCTCTTGGAATAAATATTTTGGGTCATTACAGGTGGACACATCCTAAAAAGGGGGAGGAGAGTTCTTCAGACCCGAAATCTCTCAAGGTGACTATGCTTACATGGCGTCAGAGGATAATCACCATGGTATCGGTATTCGTTCTGGCACTCTTTTGGGGATGGCTGCTGCGTCAGCTGGGCACAAGATGGTTTGTAGGAGTATTTCCTTCGGATCCGATACCCTATTTGGATGCCTTAGTTACGGTACTGATACTTGTGGCACAATTCCTTTCGGCTCAAAAGAAATGGGATTGCTGGATTGTCTGGCTCTTTGTCAACATCACTCAGATAGTGCTTCATATCTCGGTTGGCCACATCTTCATGCCGATTGTGAGTGCGCTTTACCTCATCAATGGTCTGGCCTCACTTTATACCTGGTTCAAATTGTATAAAAAAGAAAAAAAAGATAATATATGAACAGCGACAACATTATGCTAAAAATAAAGGGACTCAAAGCCTCTATCAATGATCGTGAAATCCTCACAGGTGTGAACCTTGAGGTAAGGCCGGGAGAAGTGCATGCCATTATGGGTCCAAACGGCTCCGGTAAGAGCACTCTTTCTGCAGTGCTTGCGGGCAAGGAAAATTATAAAGTGACCGAAGGAGAGATCCTCTTCGAGGGTGAAGATCTGCTCAAACTCTCTCCTGAAGAACGCTCTTGGGCGGGCATTTTCCTTGGTTTCCAATATCCGATAGAAATCCCCGGAGTGACAAATGTCAATTTCATAAAGACAGCAATAAACGAGCACCGCAAACGGAAGGAACTTCCTGAACTGAGTGCCGCACAGTTTCTTAAATTGATGCGCGAGAGGATGGCTTATGTAGAAATGGACAGCAGTTTTACCTCCAGAGGCGTCAACGTAGGATTTTCCGGAGGGGAGAAGAAGCGTAATGAAATCTTCCACATGGCAATGCTTGAGCCGAAACTCGCAATCCTCGATGAGACGGATTCCGGACTGGACGTAGATGCGCTTCGTGTAGTTGCTGGTGGGATTAACCGCCTCAAAACTCCTCAAAATGCAACTATCGTAATCACACACTACCAGCGTCTGCTTGACTACATCGTGCCCGACTACATTCATGTCATTTATAAGGGACGTATCATCAAAAGTGCAGGCCGCGAACTTGCGCAGGAAATCGAACAAAGGGGTTACGACTGGCTGATAAACTGAAAATGAAACAGAACTACATATACGCACCCGCTTTTACCGGCGAATTCAGATGTAAAGTGCCTTTAAAAGAGACACGACAGCTCTTTATTATCAACGGAAAGGTACAGGGAGGCAAAACTCCCTTCTCCCTTCGGCTCGAAGAGGGTGAGGTGATGAAAGAGATGCTTCAGATCATCTCCGTGCGCCACAAATCCTACAAAGAGCACCTCTCCTCTCGACAGGATTTTCATTTCGGAAAAGGCTCCTCCGGCAGGATAGTCCAATGTTCCCACACTTTTTCGCCGGACAAGTTCAGAACTACGGAGCAGGTCTCCATAACATTGGAAAGAGATGCGTCCGCAGAGTTTTACATTATGCAGAACGAGCACAATAATGCGGAACACAGCACCTCATTTGAGGTCAATCTATCCTTTGGAGCCTCCCTGAAAATGGTGTTCCTATCACTCCATGGAGGAGTCATACGCAACGATATACTTCTCAACCTCAATGAAAGGCATGCGCAATGCGACCTTGCAGGACTCTATCTTACCGACTCCAAGCAGCTGATGGATAACAATATCCACGTCAATCACCTTGTTCCCGAATGTAACAGTAACCAACTCTTCAAGGGCATACTTGATGATGAAGGTGTGGCCCGCTTCTACGGCCGCATCAATGTTGCACCGGATGCTCAGAAGACAGAAGCCTATCAGGCCAACCACAATCTGCTTATCTCCGACATGGCGAAGGCATATACCAGCCCCCAGCTTGAAATATATGCTGATGATGTGAAATGCAGCCATGGAGCAACCATCGGCCGCCTAAATGAAGATGAACTCTTCTATATGCGCACGAGAGGCATACCCGCGGCGGAAGCCCGTATCCTTCAGCAGAAGGCATTTGCATACGAAGTGCTGGAGAAAATTTCCAATACGGAACTCCGCGAAAGGATGCTCAGTTTGGTGGAAAGACGCCTTCGCGGTGAATTCTCACATTGCAGCAACTGTATAAGAAACTGCTGCTAATCCTTTGAGGCTTCATAGCCCTGTGCGCGGATGGTGAGTTCGGCACCGTCGGGAGTTACCAGCACCGCGCCCACTTCGGGACGTGCGAGGTGTCCTATGACATCATAATCCTGAAAATCCTTTCTGATTACATCGTGCTTCTCAATAGGCACGGTAAAGATGAATTTGTAGTCCTCTCCTCCATTGATTATGGCGGTAACCATATCCATATCTATTTCTTGAGCCATTTCGAGGCTCTGTGAGGAGACAGGTATCCTGTCGAGGTAAATTTTGGCTCCGAAGCCGGTATCTTTCACAAGATCCAAGACTGCCGCACCCAGACCTCTGGTGAGGAAATGTCCTGCGGAGGGATAGAGCTCCTCTTTCACAAATCTTGTCACCACAGAGGGATTGATTTCAGGACTTAGGTAGGCGGCCAGGATATGTTTGTATTTTGAGAGATCGGGCTGTTGAGATCCCTCATTGATAAAGGATACTTTTTCCCTTTGGAGCACGTGAAGTCCCATATATGCGGCACCAATATTACCTGAAAGGCAAATCAGATCCATGTTTTTGGGTGCCGGCACTTTGGCTATGATGCCCTTTTTTTGAACACCGGCGCAGGATACGCTGATACAGAGTCCTGTTACCGAAGGGTTGAGGTCGAGGGAGAGATGTTTTACGGCGTGCTCTTTTGCAGCGGCCACGAAGCCCGACCACAGATCGGTTACATCCTCCGCACAGAAGCGGCTGGAAAGCCCGAGATTTAGCGAGAGTGAGACCGGCTGGCGCAGAAGAGCGTAGACTTCTCCAAGTGCGCAGAGCGCTGCCTTGTATCCGAGATGTTTAAAAGGGGTATAGACCAGGTCGAAATTGATTCCTTCGAGGAGAATTTTATGAGAAGTGCAGCACTCGCCTTTTTCAGAGAGCCTTATTGTGCGTTCGTTAATGTATCCGGTGTTTTCGAAAAGACGATCAATGAAGGTTTCTTTGCCGATGGATGAGATTTCAGTACGAGATGTGCCCATTGTATTTAGGAATTTTCACAAAATTACAAAAAATAGTGTAACAGCAATGTAATAGTAAGAAAGATAGGGTCTTGTTAAAATTGTTGATAACTTTGTTGATAACTATGTTGATATTATAGGAAAGGCCTATGCATTTTGCTGTAACTTGCGTACCTGAATTTACATATGTAAACAGGCATTATTGGCCCCGGAATAATGCCCAAGGGGTTTCGGCCCCTTTTAGCTTACCTAACTACTACAAATGTCAATCATGAAGTACTATTTTGATGAAGCTCTTGCCGCCAGTAAGATTTATTTCAAGGGCGACGAATTGGCCGCCAATGTATGGGTTAACAAATATGCCCTAAAGGATTCTTTTGGCAATATTTACGAAAAATCCCCCGCCGATATGCACAAGCGTTTGGCGGCGGAGTTTGCCAGAATAGAGAAGAAATATCCCAATCCGATGAAAGCTTCGGAGATCTTTGAGTTGCTCAAGGATTTCAAGTATATCATTCCCCAGGGAGGTCCGATGACCGGTATCGGCAATGACCATCAGGTGGCTTCGCTTTCCAATTGCTTTGTGATAGGTCACGAGCATCCTGCCGATTCGTATGGCGGCATCATGATGATTGACGAAGAGCAGGTACAGCTTATGAAACGCAGAGGTGGCGTGGGGCACGACCTTTCTCATATAAGGCCTACAGGTAGCGCTGTGCTCAACAGCGCTCTAACATCGACAGGTGTAGTTCCTTTCATGGAGAGATATTCCAACTCTACCCGTGAGGTGGCGCAAGATGGCCGCAGAGGCGCACTTATGCTCACAATTTCCATCAAGCATCCCGATGCGGAGAATTTTATCGATGCAAAGATGGAACAGGGTAAGGTGACCGGAGCCAATGTATCCGTAAAGGTAGATGATGACTTTATGCGTGCAGCTCTTTCGGGCAGCAATTATACTCAGCAATATCCGGTTTACAGCAAAAAGCCGAAGGTAACCGTGGATACGGATGCCTCATCGCTTTGGAAAAAAATCATTCACAATGCGTGGAAAAGTGCAGAGCCCGGAGTTCTATTCTGGGATACCATTCTTCGGGAATCCGTAGCCGACTGTTATGCCGATAAAGGTTACAGGACTGTCAGCACCAATCCATGCGGGGAGATTCCCCTTTGTCCCTATGATTCCTGCCGTCTGATTGCCATCAACCTCTACTCCTACGTTGACAATCCATTCACCTCCAAGGCCACATTCAATTTTCCTCTCTTCAAGGAGCATTGCGCAATGGCGATGCGTCTGATGGATGACCTTATTGACCTCGAGATGGAAAAAATTGACCTGATCATGGCCAAAATTAAAGCTGATCCCGAGGATGATTATGTCAAGAGGACCGAGTTTGAACTTTGGGAGAAAATCCGTAAAAAATCACTGGGCGGACGCAGGACAGGCCTCGGCATTACAGCTGAAGGAGATATGCTGGCGGCCCTGGGACTTACATACGGCACAATGGAGGCTATAGAATTTGCTGTTCAGGTGCAGAAAACACTTGCTGTGGAGGCCTACAGATCATCGGTGATAATGGCTGAGGAACGTGGAGCATTCCCCATATACGATGCATCAAAAGAGATCAACAACCCTATGATCATCCGCATCAAAACGGAAGATCCGGATCTTTATCAACGTATGGTCAAAACAGGCCGCCGCAATATTTCCATGCTGACAATCGCACCAACCGGCACTACAAGTCTTATGACGCAGACCACCTCCGGTATCGAACCTGTGTTCAGGCCATTCTATCTCCGTCGCAAAAAAGTCAATCCTAATGACAAGAATGTCAAAATATCCTATACCGATGACATGGGCGACTGCTTTGAAGAGTATTTCGTGTTCCACCACAAGTTCCTGACCTGGGCGACAACCAATGGTTATGAAAAAGATCGTGTGATGGAAATGAACGAAGATGAACTGGAGGAGATTCTTAAAAAATCTCCATACTACAAGGCAACGGCCAATGACATTGACTGGGTATCAAAGGTAAAGATGCAGGGTGAAATTCAGAAATGGGTAGACCATTCCATCAGCGTTACAGTCAATCTTCCCGAAGATATAACTGAAGAGACCGTTGCCGAAGTTTACAAAACGGCCTGGAAGTCGGGTTGTAAAGGTATGACCGTCTATCGTGAAGGCAGCCGTTCCGGTGTTCTTGTTGCAACGAGCAATACACCTGTTCTAAAACCCAAAAAGCGCCCTCAGACACTTGAGGCTGACATCATCCGTTTCCGCAACAGATCTGAGAAATGGATTGCATTTGTAGGGAAACTCAACGGACAGCCTTACGAGATTTTCACCGGTATCGTGGATGAAGATACCCGTGTTATCCCCAGATCCATCGAGAAGGGTTGGATCGTAAAGGAGAAGGATCTAAAGAGCGGCAAGTCCAGATATGATTTCCACTACGTTGATGCTCTCGGCTATCCGAGTGTGCTTGGAGGTATCTCCCATATGTTCAACAAAGAGTTCTGGAACTATGCCAAGCTAATATCAGGCGTTATACGCAACGGTATGCCCATCGTTGACATCCTCAACCTCGTTCAGGGACTCGAGCTTGACAGCGAATCCATCAACACATGGAAAAATGGCGTTGAGAGGGCACTTAAACGCTATATTCCCGACGGTACCCGTGATGAGACAGGCCAGAAATGCGGCAATTGCGCCAGCAAAAACCTCGTCTATCAAGAGGGTTGTCTGGTATGTATGGAATGTGGCTATTCGAAGTGCAGTTAGCGAAAGAACTTTTACTGAGATAAGATGATATTTTTTCCGAATGCGAAAATCAATCTGGGTCTCAATATTATAGAGAAACGTCCTGACGGTTTTCACAATATTGAGACTCTCTTTGTGCCCTGTTCGGAATATTGCGATATCCTTGAAGTTCTCTATGCAGAGAAATTTTCAATGCACCTCTACGGAATAGTGCTAGATGGTGATCCTATGGATAACCTTTGCGTAAAGGCCTATCGTCTGCTGGCAGATATTTACGACTTACCGCCGGTAGCCATTCATCTCTACAAAAAAATTCCTGTCGGCGCCGGCCTCGGCGGCGGTTCTTCCGATGCTGCGGGTACACTGATTCTGCTCAACAAGATGTTTTCTCTTGAACTTACCGATGAAGTACTTGCCGCTCACGCAGCTTCGCTCGGCAGTGATTGTCCCTTTTTCATATACAATCGTCCGATGTATGCGACCGGTCGTGGCGAAATTCTTTCTCCTGTGGAAATATTTCCGGATGATTATCGTATCGAACTTGTGAACCCCGACATCTTTATCTCCACAAAAGAAGCTTATGCCGGAGTGACCCCGCGCAAGCCTGAAATTTCTATCTCTGAAATTATCAAAAGGCCTGTAGAAGAGTGGTGGGGCCTTCTCAAAAATGATTTCGAGGAGTCGCTTTTCCTCAAATATCCAAGCCTTGCGGCAGAAAAAGAGGCTCTTTATGCGAGAGGTGCAGTATACGCCTCAATGTCGGGTTCCGGAAGTACCCTCTACGGATTATTCAAAAAATAGTGCTATCTTGTAGTCTCAAAAACAGGAGCAATGCATATAGGTATAGCCGGAAATATAGGAAGCGGTAAGACCACTCTTACCCGAATGTTGGCGCAGCATTACGGCTGGACGCCCAAATATGAAGCTGTCACCTACAATCCCTATCTTGAAGATTATTACAAGGATATTCCGCGCTGGTCTTTCAATCTCGAAGTCTATTTTCTCACCCAGAGAATAAAGGATCTGATGGAGATTGCAAACAGCGACAAGGTCATCATCCAAGATAGAACCATATTTGAGGGAGTCTATGTCTTCGTGGCCAACAACAAGGATATGGGCAATCTTTCTCAGCGTGATTTTGATGCCTATATGGACCTTTTCGGGGTAATGGTCAAGATGATCAAGGTCCCCGACTTGCTTATTTACCTGAAATCCTCAATTCCTCATTTGGTGAGCCGGATTCAGAAACGCGGACGCGACTATGAGCAGAGCATGAGTCTGGAGTATCTCGGCGGTCTCAATGAGCGCTATGAGAAATGGATATCGGAATATTCTGGTGAAGTACTTGTCATCGATGCCGATAATCTCGATTTTGAAAACAGGCCGGAGGATTTTGCTTCCATTACCAACCGGATCGATGCCCGTCTGTTCGGACTTTTTTGAGCGGGGTGCGAGTTGCGTGGTACTTGGTGCGTGTTACGGGGTGCGGGGTGTGTCATTATTTTAAATCAGTGATGGAAGTATTTGGTGAGTCGCTGCGTAAATGTAATTAGACAGACATTATTTTATTTCAAAATCTCAGTAAACTATAAGTTATGAAACGAGTAAAAATTTTATTAGTTCTCTTTATTGCTGCTCTTAGTCTGGCAGCATGTGAAAAAAAAGATGTTCCGCAGGTAAAAGACCCCATTGATATTGTTTCTCCCTCTCCGAAAGATCCTATAACCAAAGTGACATTGAGTGAAGAGCAAAAAGGCTATGTCGGTGCCGGCAATGCTTTTGCGATAAATAGTTTAAAGCTCCTTTACCAGCAGGAAAAAGCTAGCGTCATCTATTCTCCGCTCAGTTTGCAGTATGCCCTTGCCATTACCGCAAACGGTGCAAGCGGTGAGACAGCTTCGGAGATTATCAGCACATTGGGCTATGGAGAAGATCAAGATGCCCTGAATGAGTATTGTAACCTTTTGCTTAATCAGTTGCCTGCTCTCGATGATTCTGTTGAAGTAAAATTGACTGATGCGGTGATTGTAAATAAAGAATTCCGTGTTCAGGATGCTTTTCGCAATATAGCAGAAAAGGTTTACTATGCACCCGTGGAGTATGTGGATGCTACAAATCCTAAGATTGTTGTTGACCGAATCAACGAATGGGCACATCGCAGCACCAACGGATTTATCTATCCTTTTCTCGAAGAGAGTGATATTAGCGATAATTTTGCCGCTGCAATACTGAATGCACTTTATTTCAAGGCAAAATGGAGCGAAGAGTCAGGAAAACCTATGTTTAACAGTGACGATATTGAGAAATCCAGACCCTTCTACCTGGATGGAGGAGGAACAAGAAAGGTCGATTATATGGTTGCTTCCAGGAATTTCCGTTATGGGAAGATTGGGAAAAATAGTATCGTGGAACTTCCTTATGCACACGGTAAGTTTGCCATGTATGTCATTTTGCCCGACATAAAGGGCGGTAATGGTGTAGAGAGCCTGCTCTCATCCCTCACTCAGAAGAGTTGGTCGGAGGCCTTATCATCAATGTCGAATGATGCCCTTGTACAGCTTCGGTTCCCCAGGTTTGAGATAGAGGATAAATACAACCTCAATGAGATGTTACAAGCATTAGGCATTCGTCGTGCTTTTATACCTAATAAGGCCCAATTTGACAAATTGCTTTCTCATTCCGGCATAAATAATTTCTTTATCGAGTCGGTTCTTCAAAAGGCTCGTATAAATGTAACTGAATGGGGTACAGAGGCTGCAGCAGTTACAGCGGTGATGATTGGAGTGACCTCAATACCCGGTCAACCTGATAAGGCGATTGAATTCTTTGCCGACCATCCCTTCGTGTATGCCATAGTTGAAAAGTCCTCCGGCGTGATGCTGTTCGCGGGAGTATATAATAGTCTGTAGTGGGTAGTATGTAGTGTGTAGTGGTGCGGGATGCGCGTTGCGAGTTACGTGGCAAGGAGTGTAGAGTTACGGGATGCGGGTTTAGCTTTGAGTTTGGAGTTGTTTAGGGGGTATTATTTTGCTAAATAGTCTTCAAACAACATCTGTCTGCTATAATTTAGTGTTTCCAGGGCTTATATTGTTGAAGTGATATAAGTAACAAATCTTTTGTTTTATTTCTAAAACGCATTATATTTGCAGCATAATAGAAATAAAATAAGAAAAATGACATATCTGGAATTTAGAGCGCAGTTATTTGATTTGGCATGCTTCAATATCCATCAGATCTATGCATGGCAACCCGATTTTGACCGGAATAACTTTACGCGCTGGGTGAAAAAAGGCTACCTTATCCGGCTGAGGCAGGGATATTATGCCTTTTCTGAATATAAGGGCAAGCCTGATTATCCTCTCTATTTCGCCAATAGGATATACCATCCCTCTTATATAAGCCTCCACACGGCATTATCCTTCTACGGGATGATACCGGAAGCGGTGGTACAGATCACCAGTGTCTCATCGCTGAAAACAGCATTCTTCGCCAATAATTTCGGCGAATACTCCTACAAAAATGTCAAGGCAAACCTGATGTTCGGATATGATTTAAAGCAAATGATTGACAACCGTACCATACGGTTTGCCACACCGGAAAAAGCGCTGCTCGATTTGCTCTATCTCTATCCCTTCTATAACACGGAACAGGAGTTGGAGGAGTTGCGTTTGGATGAATATTTCATGCATGAAGATTTGAATAAGGATTTACTGATGGAAAACTGCGAAAAGTTTCAAAGCAAGGCGCTTGACAATCGGGTAGGGTTACTTTTTAAGGCTTATGATTTATGATACGGATTGAACAAATAGGAAATTTTTTCCCGGCTCAAATCCGCGGAGATTCGGGATTTGATAAATATATGCTGAAAGAGTATTTGCAATTGATGATTCTGGATTATCTTTCATCTACTCCAAGCATCCGAAAGATGGCTTTTATCGGAGAAACGAATCTTCGTTTGGTCAAAGGAATAGATCGTTTTTCCGAAGATTTGGATTTCGATTGTAAAGAGTTCTCAAAAGAGGAATTTGTTGAAATGACAAATAGTGTAGTTCAATTTTTGGAACGTTCCGGCCTTCGTGTGGAAGTCAGGGATAAAGAGAATCCAAAACTGACGGCATTTAGAAGGAATATTTATTTTCCCGAATTGTTGTTTGATTTGGGATTGAGCGGTCATAAAGAAGAACGTTTTATGATAAAAATTGAAAGCCAGGATCAGGGGATCGCATACTCTAATGTTATGACAAATATCAAAGGTTGCGGATTCTTTTTCCCTTTTCCCGTTCCTTCCAATGGTGTGTTGTGCAGCATGAAGATAGTAGCAATGTTAACTCGAGCAAAAGGACGTGATTTTTACGACTTGATGTTTTTACTTCCGCAGTCAAAACCGGATTATGACTTTCTTTCAAAACGTTGTGGAATACACAATTTGCAAGAGTTCAAACAAGCAACAGCCGAGCTGCTCAAAACAGTTGACTTGAATAAAAAGCAAAAGGATTTTGAACACTTGCTTTTCAACAAAACAAGTAGTGAGAAAATTTTGCGTTTCGGGGAATTTATGGATTCTTTGTAGGGCTGCCAAATGATGTCAAAAACATATATCCATCCGAGGCTTGGTGAGATTATTATAAGAAAAAGCCGGCTATCGAGAAGAGTGAGGCTGGCTGTGCACCCGATAAACGGGATTTCGGTAACGATGCCCTGGCTCGTCAGCTATTCGAGGGCAATCGCTTTTGTTGAGGAGAAAGAGGAGTGGATAGCGGCAACGCTTCTAAAACAGAGCAAAAAGAGGAAGGAGGAGGCAGTTCGGATCGCTCCTTACCAACCCCTTAAATTGATTACCGGAGAGATTCCATACGAGAGGCTCAAAAGAGCCTCGGCGGAAGGTATTATATCGGAAGAGGATATTGTAAAGGTAATCCGTGCAGAGGCCAAAAAATATCTTCCGCAACGAGTGGAGCTGCTTGCAGCCAAATATGGTTTCAAACCCGGTAAAGTGACGGTAAGAAATAATCGCACAAACTGGGGAAGCTGCTCTAAATCGGGAAATATCAGCCTCAACATCCACCTTATGCGACTCACTCCGGAGCTTTCCGACTTCGTGATTATTCACGAATTGTGTCATTTGATTCATAAAAACCACGGACCCCAATTTCACGCCCTGCTCAACTCTCTTTGCAACGGCAGAGAAAAAGAACTGAACAGAATGCTTAAACAAGAGAGACCTCAGGTGCTATTTGTTATCTCGTTCTAAGTGTGTATATGAGTGGTGTTCTATAATATAAGAATAATTTATATTACAGTCATCGCCTCCACATAGGGTTGATTGAAGAATTGAAACTTCCTGAGGGCTATAAGCAAATCCGAGAGCAAATTGCTAAATCTTTTCCAATAACTTTATCAAGGATTTCCAAGCTGTGTCGTTATCATACTCCACATCAGGCTTTAGGATATTATGGATATCAGAAAGAAATTCCTCATCATTAATTTTTTCTTCCATATTTACCATAAATTGTTTTTGAGTTGGTGGTTTGTCAACTGAAAACTCCATATATGCGTTGTAGCATTTGATAAGTTTATCACTGTCAATAGTATAATTGGTTAATGCCCAATACAGGTCAAACAAATCTCGACCTTTACTGCGTTGATATAATGCCCTGAGCTTAGTGCCGAGTAGCTCTTCTATCTCATAACTTGTTATTAAACACTTTCCTGAAAACCATCCATTCTCCACCTTATATGGAATTTCTTTTAGTCCAAGTACATTAAAATGTTCTCGTGTATTTATTTCTATTTTCAACCGCATACTTGTAACAGAGGTGTCTTCCGGTTCAAATCGATAAATAATGGTGTTATTATGTATGTGTTGGTTTACTGTTCTTTTTGTTCCCAGAAATGATAATCGTTCACGAATTCTTTTGAGAATGGGATTTATAGGCTCTGATTTAATTTGCACTAGATCTATGTCCTCCGAATAACGTATTTGTGGGGTTAAATACAACTTGTAAAGTGCTGTACCGCCACGAAAAGCCAATGATGATCTAAGTAAGTCATCTGAAAAAATCTCAACTAACGCCCTACATATAATCAAGTCTTGCTCTACCTGCGCATTTATAGGCCATGGAGCTACGGATTTCCATTCATCTATATATCTCTGAGGTATCATATATCACTCTCTATTTTCATATTTTCAATTACCTTCCAACGGTTTTTTGAAGTTCCTCGTTTTTCTCTTTTCGGTGAAAGCGGTATAGTTGAAAATTTTCTTTTATTCAATACTATCCATAAACTTTCAGCTAAATTATCGTTTCCAACAACATTTTCAAGAATATATCCTAGTCGTTGTAGTGCAGCATTGTTTGGAAACTGACTTGCAATTTTTGTCAAATTGCTGCTATTCATTTCCTCTGATAATTCACTCACAATGGTTGCAATGCGGTTAATTCCGAAAACATGGCTCTTATCCAGTAAATCCAATGCCGTTAGTTCAGGGACAGATACATTTACATAACCGGCGTTTGTTTTCTTTTGAACAATACTTTCCACCGGCCACTCTTTTTTTGAATAAAAATTAATTGATAAACTATGAGTTTTTATGCTCCGAGGCGCAGGTGTTTCTGTGGTTACAGTAAATGCCATGGGCTGTTGATGTGCAGCACCTAACATTGCAGCAGCTGAAATATGCGAAATGTAGTAGGGCTTATTCAATGATTTCATTAAATCATCAATAAACATAGTTGGAGGCAAAATTCCCTGATTGGAGTATTCCGGCGGAATTACTACATAAAATCCCTGACGAACTTGTGCTATTGTTTTTTTAAGCTTGAGACGATATAAATTCTGCTTTAAAGCACGATAAGATATATTAAACTCCTGCTGAAGTTCTTCAAGGGTAAAAGAATATCGTCCTTTTGAACGGATATTGCCGAGATATCTTTCGAGATAATTATATGAGGTTTGTTCGATACTTGCCATTTTTGTTTACATTTGCAAAAGGATACGCAATCCGTATCCTTTTGCAAATGTAAACCATTATGTTCGGATTAACAAATAAAATAAAAATCTTCTGTTTCAAACTCTCAGAACTCCGAGTTTACTTCACTCAAAACGTAACCCTATAACTTATTGAGGGCATGATTGGGAATAACGAAAGTTGTTTCCAATTATTGTTTTCGGAGTCGTACCAGAGTGTGAAGGCATTGTGTCTGTTGAGGACGTTGAATATACCCACATTCAGATAGTGTTTGACCTTCTGTCGTTCCCATTTGAAGCTGTAGCCGATATCCCATCTTATGTAGGTGGGCATCCGGTAGTTGTTGGGCCGCCCGAAATAATCGAGGATAATGGGGGATCCGTCCGGAAGCACTCCGGGGTAAATAGAGGTTTTTACACTTTCCCAGTGGCCGCTCTGCAACGTGAATGAGGTGTTGAATCCGCCGTAAGAGGCTGCGAGATTCAATATATGCCGACGGTCAAATTTTGCGGGGAAACTCTCTCCATAGTTGATGTTCTCGAATGTCCTGTCGGTTTTGGAGAGGGTGTAAGCAACTCTGATATGAGTTTTAGGTGTAGTATATCGATACATGAACTCGCCTCCGTAGGATGTTCCTTTTCCCATCTCGATATTGTCACTCCAGCCTGATAGGGAAGCGCTGAACAGAGTAGTGGCATCGGTATAAAAGACGAGATTATTCATGAACTTGTAGTATCCGCCGAGAGAAAGATAATGATTGCCCGGACGTGAACTTAGTCCGAAATAGAACTGAGTTGACTCCTCCGGCTTGTTCTTTTTGCAGGCAGGGACCATCAGGTCCATCGACCATCCTATCGGCAATCCTTCAAGTACGTGATAGAACTGCACCGTCCTGTCCACCGATGCTTCGAGTTGGAGATATTTTGAGAAAATATAGCTTGCAAGGAGGCTTCCTTCGGGTCTGAACAACACCCCTCCTTCTGTGTGGAGTTCCGACTGGAGATCGGGAGTGTAGAGAGATGCTTTCAGCGATAGCTTAAAAAAGAAGTTTCTTATGGCCGTGGTGGAGTATTGGAAATAGAGAGTATTCAGGATCGAATGATGCGGATTCCTCACATAAGCCTCTTTTTCCACATTACGACCTTCTCCCTCATAGAGTTTTGATGATCCGGGGGCATTCAGGGAGTACATCAGCTTCAATCCTGTAATAAAAGAATGACCGCGCCTTTCCTTTTCTGTTTTCAGGTTCAATGTAATCTCATTCAGACCGGATTTGATTGCCAATTCATTCAAGGTTCCCTCCAAATAGACTTCCTGTCTCTGTCCGGAGGAAAAGCGGTTGTAAGCCAATGAGGCATCGTAGAGTCTGCCGCTCTTCATTATCCGACTGTAGGTCGCCTTGCTCACAATATTGCCCCATCTGAGATAATTCTTGGACAAATCCTCCTTTCCAAAGCCGTAGCTATCTTCAGTTCCAAACAGAAAGAACTCAAATCGGGAAGCATCATCAATCCTGTATGAAAACTTTCCGTAGAGGTCGAAAATATTGGTCTGCAGCTTATCAAATGGGAGTTTTTCTTTCGGGAGAAAGGATTTCAATGCCTTGTACTCGAGTTGGAAAGGGGAGTATCTTCCTGAGAGGAGCAATGATGCCTTCTCCTTTGAGAGGGGAATATTGGCCGAAGCTCCCGCAAAAATATTGTTGATGAAAGCTGAATAATCGGGCTTTACAAACCCTCCTCCTTTGCTCTTAAGATTGACTACGGATGAAGTAAAATTGTTGAACTCCGCATCAAAACCACCTGCCCGATAGTCGGCCGAAGTTACAATTTCCGCAGGAATTGTGGAGGTCATGCCCATGAGGTGACTTATGCCGTAGATAGGGACTCCATCCAGGGTAACGGCATTATTGCCGGAATTGCCTCCTCTCACATAGTAGGAGGAGGTTCCTTCCGCACCTGTGGAGACTCCCGGCAGTGTCTGTATGAATTTGATAGCATCGCCCTCACCGGCAGGGGAAATTATTCCTTTGATAGCCTCTATCTGAATGGTGGTCAATCCCTGTTGCTGCCTCATTATCCTCGAGTCTACGATGACGGACTGCTTGATGGTATCCCTTATGGGAACGGTCTCCTGAGCGGCGAGGCTTCCGCAGCCGATAAATATTAAAAATAGTGTGGCAATGTAGTATATTCTTTTCATGGCAATGGAGCCCATGGCAGTATATATTTGTTATAAGCGCCAAATATTCCTATGGCATTGGTAACATTATTGTATACATTAGCTCTATCATACACAATAAGCAAATTGTCCATTACTTCATATTTGTTTTGATATGTAAGAACATCCTTATAATAAGCATCCAATTCATCAGAAACCTGCAAAATAGTAAGGTTACGTATAGATTTTTCATTTGTGGCAACCGTGAATTGGCCTTTATATTCTTCTTTGCCACTATTGTAGTTTGGATTGAGATATTTGTCAGTATCGGGTATTCTGATAAATCGCTTGTGAAAAGGGCGGTTGACCACGGTGGTATACCAAACGCGGACTTGTGAAGTATCAGGCGCATAATAATCTCCGGTTATATTGAAAAGGTCGGCAAATGTATGGTCGGTTGCAATATTGTTTGCAATTTTTACATTCCCCTCGTCATCCTTACCCGACATAGACAAATACAATGTATTATGCGTAATAAATACCTGATATGCATAAGCGAGATACTCTTGCTCCTCTACCGGGCCGTAACCTGCGCCCATACCATATATAATATGAACTTTTTGGGGCATTCGGGTAGTTGCAGTTACTCTCTTTTGTCCCGGAATCTCTATCAGCAGTTGATATTCCTTACCACCGACAGGTCGAAACCTGGTTCTCCACATACCGTCATTTTCAAACGAAAAGGTGGCGACAGTGAGAGTATCGCCGGCAGTGATTTCTCTCAACACCGCATCAGCATTATCAATTATTATGAAATCTTCAACCTCACTGTGCTGGAAAAGGCCAAATAAAGCGATTGTGTATCTGATGTGTCCAAAACAGAATTGACCACTATCGGTGCCTCCTCGACCGACTCCGGATAGATAGTCTCGACACAGGAAGCGCATAGCAAACCTGCGAACAATAGTATGGCAGAGTAATATATTATTTTCATCGCAGAATAGAGTAGGAGTGAATAAACTTATTAGGTTTTTTAAAATTATCTTAAGTCAAACATTCCTATCTAAAACCAATGTCCGTATAAAATTTACAGGTTAGTACTTCATCTTTGTAGGGAACCGGGGCGTTGGGGTTGCTGACTTTATCTTCAAGCCATTGTAAATAGTATACAACCCTTACGGGGATCTTCAGAGTGAAAGTAACCCTTTCAACTACGCGTG